>NZ_JAJPGQ010000001.1:0-1029334 GCF_054189285.1 Streptomyces sp. MAI_2237
CGGCGGGCGAAGCGACGACGCCGGGCCGGCCCTCGCCTGGTACGAACGGTCGCCCGAGGCGGTGGCCGTGGCGCTCGGCGTGGACCCGGCCGTCGGCCTCACCTCGGCGCAGGCAGCCGAGCGGCTGACCCGGGACGGCCCGAACGCGCTCCCCGAGGAGCAGCCGCCGCCGCGCTGGCGCCGGGTGCTCGACCAGTACCGCAGCTACATGCAGATCATCCTGGTCGCCGCGGCGATCGTGTCGCTGCTGATCCAGGAGTGGTCCACGGCCGTGCTCCTGCTGGTGCTGACCGTGGTCAACGCGGTCATCGGGATGCGCCAGGAGGGCAAGGCGGCCAGCGCCATGAACGCCCTGAAGTCGATGATGCAGGCGACCGCCCGGGTCCGCCGGGACGGCACGGAGAGCGAGATCCCCGCCGAGCAGGTCGTGGCCGGGGACGTCGTACTGATCACCGCCGGGGACGACGTGCCCGCCGACGGGCGGCTGGTCGAGGCGAGCGCCCTGCAGATCGACGAGTCGGCGCTGACCGGCGAGAGCACACCCGCCGCCAAGGACACCCAGGTGGTGCGGGGCGAGGGGCTGAGCCCCGGCGACCGGACCAACACGGCGTTCATGAACACCCCCGTCACCCACGGCAGCGGCACCATGATCGTCACCGCGACCGGCTCCGGCACCGAACTCGGCAAGATCTCCGGGATGCTGTCCACCACCCCGCGGGAGGCGTCGCCGCTGACCAGGGAGCTCGACCGGCTGACACTGTGGATCGCGGGCGCCGCCGGACTGACCATGATCGTGATGTTCGTTCTGGGACGCGGCCGGGGCGAGGCCTGGGACGCGCTGTTCGTCAGCGCCGTCTCCCTGGCGATCGCGGCCGTCCCCGAGGCCCTGCCCACGGTGACGCAGACGATCCTGTCACTCGGGGGACTCGACCTCGCGCGCCACCACGCGATCGTGAAGGACCTGCCGTCGGTGGAGACACTGGGCTTCACCTCGGCGATCAACTCCGACAAGACCGGCACGCTGACGCTGAACCAGATGACCGCGGTGGAGGTCGTGGACGCCTTCGACCGCTACACCGTCTCCGGCACCGGCTACGGGCTGGAGGGCAGGGTGCACCACGCCGCCGGCCGCTCGCCCGCCATCGAGGACGCGATCCTGCCCTACCTGGTCGCGAGCGACGCCAAGCTGGTGGACGGCCGGGTCGTGGGCGATCCCACCGAGGGCGCGCTGCTCGTCCTCGGCCACAAGGCGGGGCTCGACGTCGAGGCGACGCGCGAGCGGTTCCCGCGCCTGGCCACCCTGCCGTTCGACCCCTCGTACAAGCTGATGGCCACCTTCAACGCGGCCACGGACGGCGACGGACGGCCCGTCGTCCGCTGCTTCGTCAAGGGCGCGGCGCCCGCCGTGCTGGGACGCGCCTCCACCGCCCTCTCCGACGGCGCGCCCATCGACTGGGACGCCGACCTCGACAAGCGGGCGCACGCGCAGATGGAACGGATGGAGCGGGCGGGCCGGCGCGTGATGGCCGCCGCCACCCGGGATCTGGACCCGGCCGACTTCTCCGCCGACGACCTGCTCGCGCACGTGGAAGACCTCCAGGTGGCGAGCCTGGTCGGGATGGCGGACCCGCCGCGCGAGGAGTCGCGGCAGGCGGTGGCGGGCGCCCAGGCGGCCAACATCCGGGTGCGCATGGTGACCGGTGACGACGTCATCACCGGCGCCGCCATCGCCGAGCAGATCGGCATCGACGGCGAGGCCATGCTCGGGTCCGAGTTCGCCGCCCTCTCCGAGGCGGAACGGCTGGAACGCATCGACCGCATCGGTGTGATCGGCCGGGTCGCCCCCGAGCACAAGGTGCTGCTCGCCGACACCCTGAAGAAGAAGGGCGACGTGGTGGCGATGACCGGGGACGGCGTGAACGACGCCCCCGCCATCAAGGCCGCCGACATCGGGATCGCCATGGGCTCGGGCACCGAGGTGGCCAAGAACGCCGGACGGATGATCCTGTCCGACGACAACTTCGCCACGATCGTCTTCGCGGTGGAGCAGGGCCGCAAGATCTACGACAACCTCACCAAGTACATCCGCTTCGTGCTGGTGCTGCTGGTCGTGTTCGTCCTGACCTTCCTCGGCGCGACACTGCTCAACATCGCGGGCGGGGAGCCGTTCACGCCGCCCCAGGTGCTGTGGATCCACTTCTTCGTCAACGCCGCCTTCGGCTTCGCCCTGGGCTTCGACCGGGTCAGTCCCGGCCTGATGGAACGCAGGCCCGCGGCCGCGCGGAGAACCGGTGATGACGCGACGCCTCATGGTCACGGTGGGCCTGGCGGGACTGGCCATCACGATCGGCCTGCTGTCGATGATCAAGCTCGGTGAGGCACGCTTCGACAGCGCCGCCATCGGCAACTCGATCGCGTTCACGTCGTTCGCGTTCTGCCTGATCGTGGCCGCCCTGGAGTGCCGCAGCGAGACCGAGACGGTGCTGACGACGTCGACCTTCGACAGCCGGCAGCTGAACCGGGCGATGTTCGGCGAGTTCGTGCTCGCCGTGCTGGCGACCCAGACGGACGTCTTCAACCGGATACTGGGCACCACTCCCCTGACCGTGGGGCAGTTCGGCTGGGCACTGCTGCCGGCCCTGGCCCTGCTCGGGCTGTGGGAGGCCGCCAAGGGGATCGCCCGGCGGCGTGGGCCCGCGACCGCCCTGCCGTCCGCCTGAGCCGCCCCATGCCCGCGGAGGAGCACCATGCGAGGTGACGGCACCAGGGACCGCTTCGTCCCGCCGGGGCTGCGCACCCTCCGGGCGTACCGGCGGGGCTGGCTGGTCAAGGACGTCGTCGCCGGAGTCGTGCTGACCACCTTGCTGGTGCCGCAGGGGATGGCCTACGCCGAGCTGGCGGGGCTGCCCGCGATCACCGGGCTGTACACCTCGGTGCTCTGTCTGCTGGCCTACGCCGTCTTCGGGCCCTCGCGCATCCTGGTGCTCGGCCCGGACTCCTCCCTGGGCCCGATGATCGCGGCGACGCTCGTGCCCCTGATCGCCTCCGGCGGCGACAGCGCGCGGGCGGTGGCGCTCGCCTCGATGCTCGCGCTGATGGTCGGCGCCCTCACGGTCCTGGCCGGGGTGTGCCGGCTGGGCTTCATCGCGGACCTCATCTCCAAGCCCACCATGATCGGCTACATGAACGGGCTGGCGCTGACCATCCTGATCGGCCAGCTGCCCAAACTGTTCGGCTTCAAGACGGACGCCGACGGGCTGATCCGCGAGTTCGACGCCTTCGTCCGCGGGCTGGCAGACGGCAAGGCCGTGCCCGCCGCGGCGGCGGTGGGGGGTGCCGGGATCGTGCTGATCCTGGTGTTGCAACGGTGGCTGCCCAAGGTTCCGGCCGTGCTGGTCATGGTGGTGCTGTCCATCGCGGCCACCTCGGCCTTCGACCTCGGTGGGCACGGGGTGAGCCTGGTCGGGGAACTGCCCCGGGGGTTCCCGCCGCTGACGTTCCCCGGAGTCCGGCTGTCGGATCTCGCTCCGCTGTGCGCCGGAGCCCTGGGCATCGCCGTGGTGTCCCTGGCGGACACCATCTCCAACGCCTCGGCCTTCGCCTCCCGCACCGGCCAACAGGTGCGAGGCAACGAGGAGATGACGGCCATCGGCGCGGCCAACATCGCCGCCGGGCTGTTCCAGGGGTTTCCCGTCAGCACCAGCGGATCACGCACCGCCGTGGCCGAACGGGCGGGCGCCCGCAGCCAGCTCACCGGCGTCGTCGGCGCGGGGCTGATCGTCCTCATGCTCGTCCTGCTGCCGGGGCTGTTCCGCAACCTGCCCCAGCCGGCGCTGGCCGCGGTGGTCATCACCGCCTCGCTCTCGCTGGCCGACCTTCCCGGGACCACGCGGCTGTGGAAGCAGCGCAGGGCGGAGTTCATGCTGTCGATCGCGGCCTTCCTCGGCGTAGCACTGCTCGGGGTCCTGCCGGGCATCGCGGTCGCCGTCGGCCTGTCGATCCTCAACGTCTTCCGCAGGGCGTGGTGGCCGTACAACACCGTGCTGGGGCGGGTGCCGGGGCTGCCCGGCTACCACGACGTACGGTCCTACCCCGAGGCCGAGCAACTGCCCGGCCTGGTCATCCACCGATTCGACGGCCCGCTGTTCTTCGCCAACGCCAAGGCCTTCCGTCACGAGGTGACGCGGCTGGCCGTCAGGGAACCGCCGCCCCTGTGGGTACTGCTGGCGGCCGAGCCGATCACCGACGTGGACACCACGGCCGCCGACGAGCTGGAGGAACTGGACGAGGAGCTCAACGCGCGGGGCACCCACCTGGTGTTCGCCGAGCTCAAGGATCCGGTGCGGCGCAAGATCGAGCGCTACGAACTGACCCGCTCCATCGACCCCGCCCACTTCTTCCCGACGCTGGAGGCGGCCGTCGCCGCCTACCGGGAGCAGACGGGGGCGCAGTGGACGACCGGCACCGAGACCCTGCCCCCCGCGCCCCCCGGCACGGCGCCCCCGGCCGACGACTGGAGCCACCCCACGGCCCCGGGGAACACGGCCGGAACCTGACACCCCCTCCGCTGCCGGCAGTCGGGCCGGGATTCACCCGCGGCGGGTGACACGTGGCCCGGTGCGCCGGCGCCTCGGCTCATCGCCTACCGTGCGTCCTGTACCGACGAGGAGGAGAGATCGATGACGCACGAGGCGCTGATCACGGGTATCGGCGGCAGGGAGCCCAAGATCGACGCAGAGGCGTTCGTGGCGCCGACGGCGTCGGTGATCGGGGACGTCACGCTCGAAGCCGGCGCGAGTGTCTGGTACGGGGCGGTGCTGCGCGGCGACGTCGAGCGGATCTTCGTCGGGGCCCAGGCCAACATCCAGGACAACTGCACGCTGCACGCCGACCCCGGGTTCCCGGTGAGCATCGGACAGCGGGTGTCGGTCGGGCACAACGCGGTGGTGCACGGGGCGACCGTCGGCGACGACTGCCTGGTCGGAATGGGCGCCACCGTGCTCAACGGGGCCGTGATCGGCGCGGGCTCGCTGGTCGCCGCGCAGGCGCTGGTGCCGCAGGGGATGCAGGTGCCGCCCGGCTCGCTGGTCGCCGGTGTCCCCGCCAAGGTCAAGCGGCAGCTGACGGACGAGGAGCGCGAGGGAGTCACCCTCAACGGAACGCTGTACGCGTCGCTCGCGACGGCCCACGGCGAGCTGTACGAGAAGCCGTAGCCGTCAGTCGGCGGCCGGGACGGGCTCCGGCTCGACCGCCTGCCGCTGTGCCGCCTTCTTCGCCCGGCGCCTGATGACCAGCATCGACGTCAGGCCGACGAGCACCGCGGCCACCAGACCGAGGTACGAGAAGCGCTTCAGCCAGTCCTCGGCGACGATGCCGACGTAGTAGATGACCGCGGTCGTGCCGCCCGCCCAGCAGATGCCGCCGAGGACGTTGGCGATCAGGAACTTCCAGTACGGCATGTGCAGCACACCGGCGAGCGGGCCGGCGAAGATCCGCAGCAGGGCGATGAAGCGGCCGAAGAAGACGGCCCACATGCCCCACTTCTCGAAGGACCGCTCGGCCGTGGCCACGTGCCCTTCGCTGAAGTGCCGCGGGAACTTCGCGCCCAGCCAGGCCAGCAGCGGGCGGCCGCCCTTGCGGCCGATGGCGTAGCCGATGGAGTCGCCGACGACCGCGCCGAGGGTGGCGCAGGCGCCGAGGACCACGGGATTGACGCCGGAGTGCTGGGAGGACAGCAGGGCCGCCGAGACCAGGACGATCTCGCCGGGCAGCGGGATGCCCAGGCTCTCCAGACCGATGACCAGCGCCACCACGGCGTAGACGGCCGCGGCGGGCACGGTGTCGAGCCACTCCTGGACGTGCAAAGCCGGTTCCTCCCGGTTCGTGACCCTTGGTTCGCCGTGTTCCCGGCGTGCGCCGCACGGGGGCGCACGCCCGGAAGCCTACCGGGTCAGCCGGCGGCAAGGCGGTCCCAGAGGTCGCACTGGTGCTCGCCGTGAACCGTGGTGCTCAAGGTGACGCCACCTTTCGACACGGTCCTGAGAGAGAGGACCACCCCCGGCCCGGCGGGCATCGCCGGCAGTCCCGCGGCCCTAGTGGACCTGCGCTCCCCAGGTGGCGTGGGGGGCCGGGACACCGTTGTCGGCGGACCAGCCCTTGGCCACGAGAACCGTCACCAGCAGGGCGAGGGCCGTCACCCCGACGCCCAGGGCGATCACCTTGGTACGCCTGGCCGAGGGAGCGGGGCGGTGGCGACCGCTGCCCGGGGGCCGGGCGCCCGGGCGGCCCGGCCGCGCCGGCCGGTCCCCGCCGCGTCCGGGCCGGGAGTCCAGGTAGCGCCGCGCGCCCCAGCCGAGCACGGTCTCGGCGAGCAGCACCTCCAGGCCGCCCTCGAAATGACTGAGCTGCTCGGCCGCGTGCCGGCAGTAGCGGCAGGCCGCCAGGTGCTGCTGGACGTCCGGCAGCAGGGCGCCCCCGCGGCGTATCGGGACGTCGAGGAGCCGGTTGTAGTAGCGGCATTCACGGCCGGGTGCGAGTTCCCGGTGGGCGCGTACGCAGCCGGCCCGGAATTGCTCCCGGGCCTGCTCCAGAGCGGCTGTCGCGGTGGCCGTGTCCACCCCCAGCAGACCGGCTGGTATGGTTATGGGTTCCGCCTCCACCTCGGTGTGCCACAAAAGGCATTGGGAGGCGCCCGGAAGGGCCCTGAACGCCCGTTCGGCGAGCTGCCGCCTTTCGGGTGTCACGGACCGTGCGGCCCGTAGTCCTCGGCCGCCGTTCGGTTTGCGGAGTTCCGGCAGCACGAGGGCAATTCGGTCGTCGGCGGCCCACTCCTTGACGGTCTCCCGCACCGCCGTCAGAAATTGCGGCCGCAGTGCGCCGCCTGCCGGCCGGCCGAGCACGCGATGGAATGCGGCGGCGGTGACCATGGCCGCCGCGTCGTCCGCGCCGACGAGACAGACGGCCGCGTAGCCGTATGCCGCTCGCCAGTGCCTGACCAGCAGCAACGCTCCCGCCCGAGCGCCCGCGGCACCCTGGTTCAGTTGTGCGACGAGATGGCGGTCCGACTCTTCCGGGCCGGATCCGGGGCGCGGCGGGTAGGGGGGACGTGGGGGGTAAGGGGGTTGCACGGAACCGATTCCTTCCAAGCCGCAGGACGACGTACGGAATTCGTGGGTCCACCAAAAAGCGAGGGGTCTGATTGGTGCGTACCTATGCGGTCGAGTGCCAGGACCGCTATAAGGCCGCTCACTTTCGCACAATTGACGCACGGCAAACAAGGAGTTCGAGTGACCCAAGTTCAAGACCACGGAAGTGCAGATAAGTTACCCGCGGTATCCGCACCGGTTTTCGATGGCACGGTTGCACCGCCGCCGAGTTGTGTGGAGAAAAGGGCGAGGGGTGCACAGAACCTTCAGATTCCGCGGCCCCGCCCGGCCGGACCCACAGCGTCCTGAGAGGTTTCTCCCGGTGCGCTCTCATCCGCGTGGGCCAGCATGTGCCGCATGATCGCCCCCCATGCCACGAGCGCTCCCGCCTCCGTCCGTGCCGTCACCAAGGCCGTCGTCCCGGCCGCCGGGCTCGGCACCCGCTTCCTGCCCGCGACCAAGGCCACGCCCAAGGAGATGCTGCCGGTCGTCGACAAGCCGGCCATCCAGTACGTCGTCGAGGAGGCGGCCGCTGCCGGCCTGGACGACGTCCTGATGGTCACCGGACGGCACAAGCGGGCCATCGAGGACCACTTCGACAACGCCTTCGAGTTGGAGCAGGCGCTCGCCGCCAAGGGAGACACCCTGCGGCTGGACTCCGTGCGCGACCCGGCCCGGCTGGCCAACATCCACCACATCCGCCAGGGCGAACCGCTCGGTCTCGGCCACGCCGTGCTGTGCGCCCGCCGCCACGTGGGCGACCAGCCCTTCGCCGTCCTGCTCGGCGACGACCTGATCGACCCGCGCGAGACGCTGCTCAGCCGGATGCTGGACGTCCGCGACCGGTACGCGGGCAGTGTCGTGGCGCTGATGGAGGTGGCCCCGGAGCAGATCCACCTCTACGGCTGCGCGGCCGTGGAGGCGACCGGCGAGGACGACGTGGTCCGGGTCACCGGCCTGGTGGAGAAGCCCTCGCGCCGGGACGCGCCCAGCACCTACGCCGTCATCGGCCGCTACGTCCTCGACCCGGCCGTCTTCGACACCCTGGAGCGCACCCCGCCGGGCCGCGGCGGCGAGATCCAGCTGACCGACGCCCTCCAGGAACTGGCCGCGGACGGCACGGTGCACGGCGTCGTCTTCGACGGCCTGCGCTACGACACCGGCGACAAGGCCGACTACCTGCGCACCGTGGTCCGGCTGGCCTGCGCCCGAGACGACCTGGGCCCGGAATTCGTCGCCTGGCTGAAGGCGTTCGTCAGGGGCCTGGAGGACGGAGCCGCTGACGGCGGACGCCGACAGGCGGCTTGAGGAGGCGGGGCGCCGGGCAGGTGAAGCGCACGCCGGGCCGGGTTGATGCCAGAGATGCGGGGCCCGGGGAGGCGTATGCAGTGGGCGGCTGCACGGTGGGGGGCCGGGCGGCGGACGCCGGCAGGCAGGCTGAGGAGGCACAGGGAGCGCACTCCGGTCGATGCCGGGATGCGGGACCGAAGAGACGTACGCCGCGGGCGGCTGCACGGCGCGGGGCGGGGCGGGGCGGCGTACGCAATGGGCGACTACACGGCGCGGAGTCGGGGCGACGGACGCCCGAGTGACGATATGGCGTGAAACCCGGACGGCGGACGCCTAGCACGTCGACACGGCGCGAAACCCCGGCCGCAGACGCCCACGCACGTCGACACGGCGCGGGGCCTGGACCGCAGACGCAAAAGCAACGCGGCGGGGGGCCTGGGCCGCAGACGCGGAAGTCGACGCGGCGCGGGGCCCGGGGCGCAGACGCGGAAGTCGACGCGGCGCGGGGCCCGGGGCGACGCGCACTCCGGGCCCCGCGTCGATGCCGTCTCAGCCGTTGGGGCGCAGTGTCCAGACGACTGTCATCTCGCCGGTGACGGCGCCGTCCTCGCGCCGGAGTTCGATCGACACGGGGAACTCGGGGCGCTGCCCGGCGTCCAGTTCGGCGATCACGTCGGCGGCCGGACGGCCGAGGGTCGCGGTGGCGGTGACCGGGCCCATCGCCAGCTTCCGGTAGGCGATCTCGGCGCTCACGGCGAGCGGCACGGCCCGCGAGAGCTGGTCGCCGAAGGCGGCCAACACGATCGTCCCGCTCGCGGTCTCCCCGAGGGTGAACATCGCGCCGGCGTGCGGGCCGCCGACGTGGTTGTGGTACTCGCTCTGGTCCGGCAGGACCACCACCGCCTTCTCCGGCGTGGTCTGGAGGAACTCCAGGTTCAGGGTCCGGGCCATCGGCACCGTCGCGGCGAGCATCTCGCCGATCGACATCTGGTCTGCACTCATGCCGGGATGTTACCCATGAGTAGCCGCAGGTGGCCAGATCCGTGCGGTGATCGTTCGCGGTACCGAACACACCGCCTTCCCCGACCCGAGGTCCGGGCCGGGGCGACCGGGAAACGGTTTGGCAGGCGGCGCCACCAGCGGGGATAGTCGGCCGGTGACCGCTGCCTCCCCACCTTCCCCCGGCCTCCTGGCGCCCCGGCGCAACTACCGCCTGCTGACCGCCGCGGCGGTCGTCACCAGTCTCGGTGGCAACGGTGCGCTGATCGCCGCCGCTTTCGCCGTGCTGGACGCGGGCGGTGACGGCGGTGACGTGGGCCTGGTGGCCGCCTCCCGCACGCTGCCCCTGGTGGTCTTCCTGCTGATCGGCGGAGCGATGGCGGACCGGCTGCCCCGGCATCGCGTGATGGTCGCGGCGAACGCCCTGAACTGCCTGTCCCAGGCCGCGTTCGCCGTGCTGGTCCTCGCCGGGCATCCGCAGCTGTGGCAGATGATGCTGCTGACCGCGCTGGGCGGCACCGGCCAGGCCTTCTTCAGCCCGGCGGCCGAGGGCATGCTGATGTCGTCGGTGCAGGGCGAGCACGCGGGCCGCGCGTTCGCCGTGTTCCGGATGGCGATGCAGGGGGCCGGCCTGGGCGGAGCCGCGCTCGGCGGTGCCATGGTCGCCGCGCTCGGGCCGGGCTGGGTCCTCGCGGCGGACGCGGCGGCCTTCGCGGTCGCGGGCGCGCTGCGGGCCTTCCTCGACGTCGGCCACATCCCCCCGCGCGAGGCGGGCGGCGGCATGCTCGCGGATCTGCGCGAGGGCTGGCGGGAGTTCGTCGGACGCCCCTGGCTGTGGGGCATCGTGGTGCAGTTCTCGATCGCCAACGCCGTGGTCGGCGCCGCCGACGCGGTCTACGGCCCGCTCGTCGCCCGGGACGAGCTGGGCGGGGCGGGACCGTGGGGCCTGGCGCTGGCCTGCTTCGGCGGCGGCACCGTGGCCGGCGCGCTGCTGATGACCCGCTGGAAGCCGCGCCGCCTGCTCCTCGCGGGCACGCTGTGCGTCTTCCCGCTGGCCCTGCCGTCGGCCGCGCTCGCCGTCCCGTTCCCCGTCGGCGCGCTGTGCGCGGTGATGTTCCTGTCCGGTGCGCTCGTCGAGGTGTTCGGGGTGTCCTGGATGACCGCGCTGCACCAGGAGATACCCGAGGACAAGCTCTCGCGGATCTCCGCCTACGACTGGTTCGGGTCCATCGCCCTGGTACCGCTCGCCACCGCCCTGGCCGGTCCCGCCGAGGAGGCCTTCGGGCGTACGGCGTCGCTGTGGGGCTGCTCCGCGCTGGTCGTGGTGGTCACGGCGGCCGTGCTGACCGTGCCGGACGTACGGAACCTGCGGCGCCGTACCAGGGAGGTGGCCGTCGGGACCGGCTCAGCCGATGCCGAACGCACCGCCGGGGGGCTCGGGTGACGGGACGGCGTCCTCGTCCCGGACGGGCCGCGCGCCGCGTAGGAAGTCCCGTACGCCCTGGCCGTGTTCGACCCGGGCCGGGAAGGCGTCGGACGCGGTGAGCCGGGTCAGGGCCGCCGTGTCGAGGGGCCGGTGGGAGGCGGCCAGCACCGCGTTGCCGAAGCGGCGCCCGCGCAGCACGGCGGGTTCCGCGATCAGCACCAGCTCCTCGAAGACCGTGGCGAACGTGGCGAGTTGGGAGCGCAGGAAGGCGAAGGGCGCGGCGTCGGCGAGGTTGGCCAGGTAGACGCCGGTGTCACGCAGCACCCGGCCGGCCTCACGGGCGTAGGCGACGGAGGTGAGATGGGCCGGGACACGAGAGCCGCCGAAGACGTCGGCGACGACGACGTCGGCGGACCCGTCAGGGGCGGTTTCCAGCCAGGCGCGGGCGTCGGCGGCGTGCAGGACGATCCCGGCGTCCTCGGGCAGGGGCAGGTGCTCGACGACCAGCTCCAGCAGCGCGCGGTCGGCCTCGACGACGTCCTGCCGGGAGCCGGGCCGGGTCGCGGCGAGGTACCGGGGCAGGGTCAGCGCGCCGCCCCCGAGGTGCACCACGTCCAGCGGCCGCCCCGGCTCGTCGACGACGTCCAGCACGTGTCCCAGCCGTTGCGCGTACTCGAACTCCAGATACGCCGGCTCGTCGAGGTCGACGTAGGACTGCGGCGCCCCGTCGACGGTCAGCAGCCAGGCCCGCTTCCGGTCGACGTCGGGCATGAGCTTGGCTACACCGAGGTCGGTGGCCCTGCTGACGGGGATGGGTTCGGTCACTCCCTCATTGTGCGGCCGAGCCGCTCCCCCTCCGTGCGGCCGAGCCACTCCCCCTGCGCGGCCGAGCGACGCCCTCAAGGAGCGCGGGGAACCGCGCGGCAAGCCATGACAGCCCCGCGGTCCCCACGCACCCCGGCCTCACTCCACGGTGGTCACGGTTCCCGCGCCCACGGTCCTCCCGCCCTCACGGATGGCGAACCCGAGCCCGGGCTCCAGCGGGGTGTCGCGCCCGAGCTCGACGGTCATCGTGACCGTGTCACCGGGCCGCGCGACGGCGACGTCACCGAGCTCGACGTCCCCCACCACATCCGCGGTACGGATGTAGAACTGCGGCCGGTACCCGCTCGCCACCGGTGTCGTGCGTCCGCCCTCGCGGGCCGACAGCACGTACACCCGCGCGGAGAACCGCCGCGCGGGCACCACACTCCCCGGGGCCGCCACCACGTGCCCGCGCCGTACGGCGTCCCGCGGCACGCCCCGCAGCAGCAGCGCCACGTTGTCCCCGGCCTGCGCCTCGTCCATGGGCTTGCCGAAGGTCTCCAGGCCGGTGACGACGGTCTCGACTCCGGCGCCGAGCACCTCGACCCGGTCGCCCACGCGCACGGTGCCGCGCTCGATCGCGCCCGTGACCACCGTCCCCCGGCCGGTGATGGTGAGCACGTTCTCCACCGGCAGCAGGAACGGCGCGTCCAAGTACCGCTCAGGCATGGGCACATACGTGTCCACGGCGTCGAGCAGCGCCTCGACGGCGGCCGTCCAGCGCGGGTCGCCCTCCAGGGCCTTCAGTCCCGATACCCGGACGACGGGCACGGCGTCGCCGCCGTAGCCATGCGCGGTGAGCAGTTCGCGGACCTCCAGCTCCACGAGGTCGGTGAGCTCCTCGTCGCCCGCGTCGGCCTTGTTGAGGGCGACGACGATGTGGTCGACGCCCACCTGCCGGGCGAGCAGGACGTGTTCGGCCGTCTGCGGCATGATCCCGTCGACGGCGGAGACGACCAGGATCGCCCCGTCGAGCTGCGCGGCGCCGGTGACCATGTTCTTGACGTAGTCGGCGTGGCCGGGCATGTCCACGTGCGCGTAGTGCCGGGTGTCGGTCTCGTACTCGACGTGCGCGATGTTGATGGTGATGCCGCGGGCGGCCTCCTCCGGGGCGCGGTCGATGCGGTCGAACGGCACGAAGGTGCCGCTGCCGCGGTCGGCGAGGACCTTGGTGATGGCGGCGGTCAGGGTGGTCTTGCCGTGGTCGACATGGCCCATCGTGCCGATGTTCAGATGAGGTTTGGTGCGGACGTACGCCGTCTTGGGCATGGCTGAGTACCTCGAAGCCTCTTCGAAGGAAAGCGGGGACCCCAAGGACTCGCCGACCCTCCCCCTGCGGGGTCCGCCGGACGATCCGGAGAGGGTCAGCTTCGGGCGCCGTCGGCTGCGGCGAGGAAGATCGGGACGGCAGCCTTCGGAGCATCCGCGACTGCGGATGCTGCGAGGAGGAAGGCGTGCCGGAACATGGGGTCGATCATCGTCGACGGGCCGTCCGGCGTCGAATGGTTTTCCCCGGTGCGCTATAGATGGCCCCATGGTGTGGGTGCTGGTGACCGCCGGCGTGCTCGTGGCGTCGCTCGTGACCGTGGTGCGCGAACTGCGCGACCACGTGACCCTGCGGCGGGTCCGGCCGACGGCACGGGAGTTGCAGGCCGAGATCGTCGACCACCGGGCGACCGGCAGCGGCAGACGGGGTGCGTACTTCCTCACCCCGGTCGTCCGCTACGTCCTCGACGGCCGGCGCTACGAGGCGGGTATCGCCAACGCGTCGTTCGGCCGCCCGGCCGGGGTCGGCTCCGCCATGACGGTCCTGGTCTCCCCGGACAGCCCCTACAGCCCGATGGACCCCTACGGCGGTCTGGGGGCGACGCTGCGCGGTGCGATCGTCACCGCCGTCCTCAGCACCGCGCTCCTGGTCTGGGGCATCGCCACGCTCTGACCCGGCTACGCCCCGATGTTCTTCAGCGCCTCCCGCACCGTCAGCGGGGCGAACCGTCCGCGCTCCCGGGCCACAAAGGCCCGTACGGCCTCCGGGTCGGTCCTGGCGTACTCGCGCAGCGCCCAGCCGATGGCCTTGCGGATGAAGAAGTCGGGGTGGCCGGACTGGCGCAGGCAGTAGGCGAAGAGGCGTTCGGCGTCGGTGCGTTCCTTGTAGCGCAGCTGGTGCAGCAGTGCGGTGCGGGCGATCCACAGGTCCTCGTCGGCGATCCAGGCGTCCATGTCCGCCGTCAGCGCCGGATCGGCCGCCACGAGGGCGCCCACGACGTGTGCCGCGAGCAGGTCGACCGTGTCCCACCAGGAGCGCGTGCCGACCAGGTGTCGGGCGACGGGCAGGAAGGCCGAGGAGCACACGCGCGTGTGGCGGCGCAGGTAGTCCACGGCGAAGTACTGGTACTCGCGCTCGGGGAGCCGCCAGCACCGCAGCGCGATCGCCACGCAGTCGCTCTCGCCGGGGCGCGGCAGACCGTCGACGACCACGCGGGACAGCGCGCGGCGCACGGGCGTGCTCAGGCCCAGGAAGGGGGCCACGTCCTTCATGTACGCGCGCATGGGCGCGGCCCGCTCGGGGTCGGCCGCGGCGGCGTAGACGGCGGTGAGCCGCTCCAGCACCGTGTCGGCGAGTGTGCTGAACGGCACATCCATCGTGACCTCGTCCGTGGCGCCCATGCGACGAACCATACGGCGATCACACACACCGGTCGGTTAGTGTCACCGGATGCTCGATGCCACCACCCGCTCTGGGGGCACCGCCACGGCCTCTCCCCGGGCCGCCGCGACGGAGCTCGCCGTCGCCGTCCCCGCTTCCGCCCCGTCCGGCCCGGGCGCGCGCGGCACACGCGTGCTGCTCTCGCCCTGGTCGCGGCTGTCGCTGCTCGTCCTCCTGCTGGCCGCCGCCGCCACGTGCGTGCTGCTGTTCGAACCGCAGAGACTGCTCGCGCACGGCTGGCCGCCGCAGCTTAACGGGGCCTCGGCGGCCGTGGTGTTCGCCGGGGCGTACGGGCTGTGCACCGTGGCGTTCGTGCCGCGTCCGCTGCTGAACCTCGCGGGGGGCGCGCTGTTCGGCTCCCAGCTGGGCATCGGCACGACCCTGGTGGGCACGGTCCTCGGGGCCGGTATCGCCTTCGGACTGGGCCGGCTGCTCGGGCAGGACGCGCTGCGCCCGCTGCTGCGGGGCCGGCTGCTCAAGGCGGCGGACGGACAGCTCAGCCGGCACGGCTTCCGCTCGATGATGGCGGCCCGGCTCTTCCCCGGGGTGCCGTTCTGGGCGGCGAACTACTGTGCCGCCGTCTCCCGTATGGGCTGGGTGCCCTTCCTGGTCGCGACGGCGCTCGGCTCCATCCCGAACACCGCCGCGTACGTCGTCGCGGGCGCCCGTGCCTCGGCGCCGACGTCGCCCGCCTTCCTGATCGCGATGGCCTGCATCGCCGCGCCGGCCCTGGTGGGCGCGGTGGTGGCGTGGCGCAAGCGGCACCACATCCGGGGCCGTTGACCGCCCCTGCGGCTCGCTACGCTGCGCCCTCCAGGATCATCGCGTTGGCCAGGCCGCCCGCCTCGCACATCGTCTGCAGCGCGTAGCGGGCACCCCTCGCGCGCATGGCGTGCACGAGGGTGGTCGTCAGCCGGGTGCCGCTGGCGCCGAGCGGATGACCGAGGGCGATCGCCCCGCCGTGCACGTTGACCTTGGCGAGATCGGCGCCGGTCTCCTGCTGCCAGGCCAGGACGACGCTGGAGAAGGCCTCGTTGACCTCGAACAGGTCGATGTCGTCGAGGGTCAGTCCGGCCCGGCGCAGCACCTTCTCGGTCGCCGGGATGACGCCGGTGAGCATCAGCAGCGGGTCGGAGCCGGTCACGGCGAAGCTGTGCAGCCGGGCGAGCGGGCGCAGGCCGAGGCGCGCCGCGGTCTCCGAGGACGTGATGAGGACGGCGGAGGCGCCGTCGTTGATCGGGCTGGCGTTGCCCGCGGTGACGTTCCACTCGATCTGCGGGAAGCGCTCGGCGAAGTCCGGGTCGTGGTAGGCGGGCTTGAGGCCGGCGAGGACCTCGGCGGTGCTGTCCGGCCGTACGCACTCGTCGCGTGTGACGCCCTCCAGCGGTGCGACCTCGGCGTCGAACAGGCCCTGGTTCCAGGCGTCGGCGGCCTTCCGGTGCGAGGAGAGGGCGAAGTCGTCCATCCGCTCGCGGGTGATCGACCACTTGGCGGCGATCAGCTCGGCGCTGATGCCCTGCGGGACCAGGCCCTCCGGGTAGCGCTCGGCGACTCCGGGGCCGAAGGGGTCCTTGCCGGGCGGCACGTTGGACCACATCGGCACCCGGCTCATGGACTCGACTCCGCAGGCGACGACCATGTCGTACGCCCCGGAGAGCACACCCTGCGCCGCGAAGTGCACGGCCTGCTGGGAGGAGCCACACTGACGGTCCACGGTGGTGGCCGGGACCGTGTCCGGGAAGCCCGCCGACAGCACGGCGTAGCGGGTGGTGTTCATGGCCTGTTCGCCGACCTGGTCGACGGTGCCGCCGATGACGTCGTCGATCAGTGCCGGGTCGACACCGGAGCGCTCGACGAGGGTGCGCAGGGTGTGGGCGAGGAGTTCCACGGGGTGGACGTGCGCGAGGGCGCCGTTCGGTTTGCCCTTGCCGATCGGGGTGCGTACGGCTTCGACGATGACTGCGTCACGCATGGTGCGGGCCTCCGGGACGTTCGGGGTCGACGACGTCGACAGGGTCACGGGTACGACCGGCCTGCCTACCGGTCAGTAGGAAATCCGGACTCACCATAACCGGGTGCGTTGGAAAATCAAACCCTCCCCTAGACTGGCGCCATGGCCGCCCCCAAAGACCCGCGCCCCTGCTCCATCGCCGACGCCCTCGCGCTGGTCGGCGAGAAGTACTCGCTGCTCGTCCTGCGCGAGGTGTGCCTGGGCAACGGCCGCTTCGACCAGCTGGTGCGCAACATCGGCGCCCCGCGCGACATCCTGGCCACGCGGCTGCGCCGGCTGGTGGACGCCGGAATCCTGACCAAGCGCGTCTACAGCGAACGCCCGCAGCGCTTCGAGTACCGGCCCACGGCGGCGGGCCTCGAACTGGAGCCGGTCCTGATGACCCTCAAGGAATGGGGCGACCGGCATCTGCGCGGCGGCGTCGACCTGCCCATGGTCGTCGAGCACACCTGCGGCAACGAGATGGTCCCGGTGGTCATCTGCCGGGCCTGCGGCGCACCGGTCCACCACGAGGACCTGACGGCCCACCCACAGGCCGAGGGCTGGACCGTGACGGGCCCCACGGCGGCCTGAAACCCGCGGCTGTCAGGCGGGCCCCGGGTACACGTCCAGCCGCCCGCACATCCCGAACCTCCCGCGCTCCGACGGCTGTTGCGCGCGGACGACCGCGTCGGCGAGGTACCCCGCGTCGCCCTTCTCGAGGCGGTCCAGCTGCTCCCCCGTGGCGGCCGCGGCCGCCTCCGCGCCCCGGCGCCAGCGCTCGCGCCACTCGGCGAGCCGGGGCCGTACCAGTGCCGCGGCGGCGCGGTGGAAGGCGGCCAGCGCCTCGGGGCCGTCCGCGTCGCGCAGCGCCCGGTAGCCCTCCAGGGCCAGGTCCCTGCGGGCCCGGGCCGCCCGGGCCCGCTCCTCCTCCGGCGCGTTTACGGGGAGGGCGGTCGCGGCGGCGTACGTCTCGGCGTCGGCCAGATACCGCGGCGGCAGCGTCAGCACCGCGTCGCCCGCCTCCGGGAGGCCGCTGTTCTGCATCAGCACCGTGATACGCAGGTCGTCGTCGTTGACGAGCCGGTGGACGGTGCCCGGGGTGAACCAGGCGACCGTGCCGGGCACGAGGGGCGTGACCTCGTACCCGGACGTCGTGAGGGTCTGTACCGCGCCGCGCCCGCCGGTGACGACGTACGCCTCCGCACACGTCAGGTGCACATGGGGAGTGCCGCCGCGGACCCCGTCGGCGGCGGGCCAGTCGTAGACGCACAGGTGCGAGACGGCGACGCCGCCCGGCAGACCGGTGAAGCCGGCGCCGCTCACCACGGGTGCGTCTCCAGGTACTTGGCGATCTCCGCCCGCTCCCACGCCCCGTCGGCCACGACGATCCGGTAGCGGCGGGCGAGCGTGTCCCCGGGGGCGAGCTCCAGCTCGTCGTAGAACGCCCAGGAGGGGGCCACGGCGGCGAACGGCTCGTTGCGGACGAACCAGTGGGCGGGATGCGTGCCGTGGGCGCCGTCGTGGTCGTTCTCGGGGGCGTGCGCGAACAGCAGGGTGGCGTGGCCGTCGGCGCCGTCGTGCTCACCGGAGAAGGCGAGCCAGGGCGCCTGCTCGCCCATCAGGCCGGGGCCCTCGGCGTCGGGGCCGATGACGCGGCCGCCCCGGAAGCCGCGCGGGCCGCGCCAGAACAGGCCCGTGTAGCCCGCCAGTTCACGGCCTGCGGTGGTGGGGCTGCCGAAGCGCAGCGGCTCGTCGCGGCGGTTGGTGACCGCGCTGCACCAGGTCAGCGCCCAGGACCCGGACGCGTGGTCCACGTCGTGGATCTCGATCTGGCGCTCCTCCTCGGCCCACAGCTCGCCGCTGTACGGGTGCCAGGTCAGCCGTTCCGCGATGACCACACGGTCGTCGCGCACGGCGACCTCGTCGAAGGCGACGTGCGCCATCGAGCCGACGCGCTCGGGGAGTTCGAGGTAGCCCTCGCCGTGCACGTAGGAGTTGCCGCCCCACAGGTTGGCGCCGGACAGGTGCGAGGCCGTCAGCTGCAGGCCCTTGTGCCACCGGTGGTCGTTGGGCCGGTAGTCGGTGACGACGTCGCCGGCCAGCGTGCGCAGGGGGTGGATGTACGGCTTGGGGGCCTCCCAGGCGGCCTCCGGGGCGTACACGTAGCTGAGCAGCTCGACGCCGGTGGCAGGTTCGGTGACCGTGATCCGGTCGCCGTGGGCGTGGACCAGGCGCAGGCCCGTCATGCGGAGACCTCCTCGGCGGCGACGGGAACGGTGGAAGGGACGGGTGCCCAGCCGGGGACGTCCCCGTGCATCGCCGTGTAGAACGGGTCGCCGGGACCGATCTCGCCCGCGCGCACCGTGGTGTCCGTGAACGCCGACTTGTACAGCGCGGCGATGAGCTCCAGGCTGGTGCGCCCGTCGGCACCGCTGCTGCGCGGGCGCCGCCCCGCGCGCATGCTCGCGACCAGTTCCCGCAGCTGCTCGAGGTGCGAGCTGGGCACGTCCGCGCCGAAGTCGCGCCAGGCGTCGGCCTCGTCGCCCGGCACGTCCGGGGCGGGGGTGATGCTCCAGTTCGCGTTGGAGTGGCCGTAGAGGTGGGTGAGCTCGACGGTGGCCCGCTCGCAGTCGATGCGGATGCGGCTGACCTCGTCGGGGCTCAGCACACTGTTGACGACCGTGGCCAGGGCTCCGTTCTCGAAGCGGACCAGGGCGGTCGAGACATCCTCGGTTTCCACGTCGTGCACCAGACGCCCGGCCATCGCGCGCACCTCGCTCCACGGGCCGAGCAGGTCCAGCAGCAGGTCCATCTGGTGGATGCCGTGTCCCATGGCGGGTCCGCCGCCCTCGGTCGCCCAGCGGCCGCGCCAGGGCACGGCGTAGTAGGCGGTGTCGCGGTACCAGGTGGTCTGGCAGTGCGCGACGAGCGGCCGGCCCATGGCCCGCTCGGCCAGCAGCCGGCGCACGTGCCGCGAGCCTGATCCGAAGCGGTGCTGGAAGACGATCGAGGCGTACGGCCCGCCGTCCGTGCCCTCCTCGGCCTGTACGGCGTCGAAGTCGGCGAGGGTCGGCATGGGCGGCTTCTCGCACCACACCCAGGCGCCGGCCCGCAACGCGGCGACGGTCTGGTCGCGGTGCAGCGTGGGCGGGGTGCAGATGGCCACCAGGTCCGGCCGCTGCTCGCGCAGCATGCGGTCCAGGTCGGTGTAGGCGTGCGGGATCCCGCTTTGCGCGCAGAACTCCCCGACCGCTGTGGCATCGATGTCAACGGCGGCCACGACCTCGGTCTCGCCCTCCTCGGCGAGCTCGGCCAGGGCGGGCAGGTGGGAGCCACGCCCGATGGCGCCGATGCCGACGAGGGCGGCCCGGACGCGGCGGCCGGCGAGCGGGGTGGAGGGGGTCGGGGACGTCCCGGACGGGGTCTCGGACGTGGACATGGACGCGATCAGCACTCCTCCGGGAACGGCGGCCTGGCGAGGAGGACGGGCAGCAAGCGCTTTCTCCTGCCTGCAACGTAAGCTCCGCACCCGCGCAAGGTCAACCACCCGAAAGCCAAGGCGGGGGCGGGGACGGTGAAACCCCTGTGACGGTCCCGTCATCGCCGGACGCTAGGCTGCGCTGCACACCCGTGATCTCCACGCCCGGCGGCGTGACGTTCCGTCGCGCCTGCCTCGACGAGCACTTGGACGCCGTAACTTCATGTCTTGGTTTGAATCCCTCATCCTCGGGCTCGTCCAGGGGCTGACCGAGTTCCTCCCTGTCTCCTCCAGCGCGCATCTGCGGCTGACGGCGGCCTTCTCCGGCTGGAAGGACCCGGGTGCGGCCTTCACGGCGATCACGCAGATCGGCACGGAGGCGGCGGTGCTGATCTACTTCCGCAGGGACATCGGCCGGATCATCTCGGCGTGGGCGCGCTCGCTGTTCAGCAAGGAGATGCGCAAGGACCACGACGCCCAGATGGGCTGGCTGGTGATCGTCGGCTCGGTACCGATCGGCGTGCTCGGGCTGCTGTTCAAGGACCAGATCGAGGGGCCGTTCCGCGATCTGCGGATCACGGCGACCATGCTGATCGTCGTCGGCGTCGTGATCGGCGTGGCCGACCGGCTGGCGGCGCGCGACGAGACCGGCGGCCGGCACCGAGCACCCAAGCAGCGCAAGACGCTCGAGAACCTCGGCGTGAAGGACGGCCTGGTCTACGGCCTGTGCCAGTCGGCGGCACTGATCCCGGGCGTCTCCCGCTCCGGCGCCACCATCAGCGGCGGCCTGTTCATGGGCTACAGGCGCGAGGCCGCGGCCCGTTACTCCTTCCTGCTCGCCATCCCCGCGGTGCTGGCCTCCGGCCTGTTCGAGACCAAGGACGCGCTGGAGAGCGACCACGTGGCGTGGGGGCCGACGCTGTTCGCGACGGTGATCGCCTTCGCCTCCGGGTACGCGGTCATCGCCTGGTTCATGAAGTTCATCTCGACGAAGAGCTTCATGCCGTTCGTCTGGTACCGCATCGCGCTGGGCATCGTCATCATCGGCCTGGTCACGGCGGGCGTGCTGAGCCCGCACGCGGCGGAGTCGGCGGGCTGACCAGGGCGGAGGCCGGCCCCACGGGCGCGGGACCACGGCCGAGGGCCGATCGCTCCCCGCCCGCCTCACCGCCGCCCTCCAGCAGGGTGAGGCGAGAGAGAGGTCGACCACCTCCTATCGTGGGGCCATGGAGGAACCACCCCGCTGGCTGAGCCCCACCGAGGAACGCGCCTGGCGCGGCATGCTCCGCATGCACGACCTGCTGGTCCATCAGGCCGGCCGGACACTGCAGAGCGACTTCGGGCTGTCCGCCACCGACTACTCGGTGCTCGCCGAGCTGACCCGCGCGCCCGGCGACCGGCTGCGCGTGCTGGAGCTCGCGAAGGTGCTCGGCTGGGAGAAGAGCCGGGTCTCGCACCACCTCTCCCGCATGGTGAAGCGCGGCCTGGTCGCCCGGGAGGAGTGCCTCGACGACGGACGCGGGGCGTACATGATGGTGACCCCGGCCGGCCGCGAGGCGCTGGAGGCCGCCGCGCCGCAGCACGTCGAGGACGTCCGGCGGCTCTTCCTGGACCATCTCTCGCCCGGCCAGATCACTTTGCTGGCGGAGATCACCGACACCGTCATCGAGAAGATCGACATCAGCTGAGGGCTCCCTCGCTCCCTATGGGACCACCCCTGCCCTGACCCGGCGATGGCACACCGCCTCCGCGCGACCGACGGAATGAACACGTCCAGCTTTTGTTGAAAGCGGTATGAAAAAGATCGGGTTCCTGTCATTCGGGCACTGGACGCCGTCGCCGCACTCCCGGACGCGTTCCGCCTCGGACTCGCTGCTGCAGGCGATCGACCTCGCGGTCGCCGCCGAGGAACTGGGAGCGGACGGCGCGTACTTCCGCGTCCACCACTTCGCCCGGCAACACGCCTCCCCGTTCCCGCTGCTCGCGGCGATCGGCGCGCGCACCAGCCGCATCGAGATCGGCACCGGTGTGATCGACATGCACTACGAGAACCCCCTCTACATGGCGGAGGACGCGGGCGCGGCCGATCTGATCTCGGGCGGCCGGCTCCAGCTCGGCCTCAGCCGAGGGTCACCGGAGCAGGTCGTCGACGGCTGGCGGCACTTCGGCTACCGCCCGCCCGAGGGCGGAACCGACACCGACCTGGCCCGTGCGCACACCGAGCAACTGCTCGACGTGCTCCGCGGTGAGGGGTTCGCGGAGCCCGACCCCAGTCCGATGTTCGCCAACCCGCCGGGACTGCTGCGCATCGAACCGCACTCGGAGGGCCTGCGGGACCGCATCTGGTGGGGCTCCGGCTCGAACGCCACCGCGGTCTGGGCCGCCGGGCTCGGCATGAACCTGCAGAGCTCGACCCTCAAGGACGACGAGAGCGGCGAGCCGCTCCATGTCCAGCAGCGCAAGCAGATCGAGGCGTACCACCAGGCGTGGCGGGCCGCCGGCCACACGCGCACCCCCAGGGTGTCGGTCAGCCGCAGCATCTTCCCCCTCGTCGACGAGAGGGACCGGGCGTACTTCGGCCACGACCGCGACTCGAAGGACCAGATCGGGTACATCGACGCCAACACGCGCAGCATCTTCGGCCGGTCGTACGCCGCAGAGCCGGACGTACTCGTCAAGCGGCTGGCCGAGGACGAGGCCATCGCCGCGGCCGACACCCTGCTGCTCACCGTGCCCAACCAACTGGGCGTCCACTACAACGCCCATGTCCTCGACAGCATCCTGACGCACGTCGCGCCGGAGCTCGGCTGGCGCTGAGGACGCGGCCACGGAAGGCGCCGCCCCGGCGGCGCCTGGCGGCCTGGGCGGACGCCGTCGACGGGACGGCGCCCGCGCCCGACCCCTGACTGTGGCAGGTTCGGATGGGTGACGCTTCACTTACATAGTTGACACGTCATCCTTCTCTTCCTAAGGTCATTGAAAGTTGCACGGATCGGCGACCGGACAGGCCGTCACTCAGATCGGGAGACACACCATGGGACAGCTGGACGGCAAGACGGTCGTCATCACCGGCGGCACCAGCGGTATCGGGCTGGCCACGGCCCGTCGCTTCACCGAGGAGGGCGCCCACGTCTACATCACGGGGCGCCGCAAGGAAGCTCTCGACCAGGCCGCCGAACTCATCGGCGGCAACATCACCCCCGTCCGGGCCGACAGCGCGAACCTGGCCGACCTCGACCGGCTCTACGCCACCGTCGCCGACGCCGGACATCGCATCGACGTCCTGTTCGCCAACGCCGGCGGCGGCGAGTTCGCCCCCCTCGACCAGATCACCGAGGAGCACTACGACAGCACCTTCGACAGCAACGTCAAGGGCACCCTCTTCACCGTCCAGAAGGCGCTTCCCCACCTGGTCGACGGCGGGTCCGTGATCCTCACGGGCTCCGTCGCGGGCGTCTCCGGCGACCCGGCCTTCGGTGTCTACGGCGCCTCGAAGGCCGCCATCCGCTCCTTCTCGCGCACCTGGGCCAACGAACTCAGCGGGCGCGGCATCCGCGTCAACACCATCTCGCCCGGACCGATCACCACCCCCGGCCTCAACGGCCTCGCCGCGGACGAGGAAGGGGCGGCACAGCTGCGAGAGACCCTCGCCGGCATGGTGCCGCTGGGCCGCATGGGCCGGCCGGAGGAAGTCGCCGCCCTGGCCCTCTTCCTCGCCACCGACCAGTCCAGCTTCATCACGGGCACCGAGGTCTTCGTCGACGGCGGCGCGAAGCAGGTGTAGTGCACTCCCGCTCACCGGCGTGGGGCCGCAGCGAAGCACCGCGACCCCGTCACGCCCTTGCCCTCTCTGGAACACCCGAAGGATAGATGATGCATCAACCGCATGTGATCAAATAAGTCGTGAGCAAAGACATACGGGATCAGTAGCCGACCGGTAGCGCAGTGTCAGTGCTTGCCCCTAGGCTTGTCCGCATGTCCCCCGATTCCTTTACCTCTGGTTCCGTGCGCTCTGCCGCCGAGGTGAACGAGCAGATCCGGGCGCTGTGGACGCGTGCGGGCGGCTCGCTGTCGGCCCAGGAACGCACGGAGTACGAGCTCTTGGTGGTCGAGTGGGCGGCGGCGATCCGAGAAGGCGTCATCCAGGCGGCCTGAAGCCGGCCGCCCCTCACCGCCCGCCGGCCACCCGCAGCACCGCTCCCGTGGTGTACGACGCGTCCGGTGACATCAGCCACGCGATGGCCGCCGCGATCTCCTCCGCCCGCCCCGGCCGCCGAAGCGGAATGCCCTCCGCCATACGCCAGGCGCGGTCCGGGTCCCCCATCGCCGCGTGCATCTCGGTCTCGACGGCGCCCGGCGCGACCGCGTTGACACGGATGCCGTCCGGGCCGAGCTCCTTGGCGAGCCCCACCGTGAGCGCGTCGACCGCGGCCTTGGTCGCCGCGTAGTGCACGTACTCCCCGGGGCTGCCGAGCGTGGCCGCGCCCGATGACACGTTCACGATGACTCCGGCGCCCCGTGCCGTCATCAGCTGTGCCGCACGGCGCGAACACAGCAGCGTGCCCAGGAGGTTGACGTCGACGACCCGGCGCAGGGTCGCCGTGTCCGTGTCCGCGAGGCGGCCCAGCAGGCCCGTCACCCCGGCGTTGTTCACCAGCCCCGTCACCGGCCCCAGTTCCCGCTCCGCCGTATCGAAGAGCCGCTCGACGTCGGCCTCCACGGAGGTGTCCACCCGCACCGCGACCGCGCGGGCCCCCGCCTCGCGCACTCCGTCCGCCACCTTCTCGGCGCCCTCGGCGTCACGGACGTACCCGACCGCCACGTCGTGCCCTTCGGACGCGAGCCGCAGACAGGTGGCGGCACCGATTCCCCTGCTGCCGCCGGTGACGACGGTGACGAGGCGTTTCATGGGACCTCCCGCAACGGAGCCGTAATGATCGATCATCGATCACCCTAGCCGTCCCTGGCCCTCCGGTCTGCGGTCCGGAGGTATCTCCCCCCGGGGAATCTACGCCCGGGCGTGCTCCCGCACGAGCTCGTACGACCGCAGCCGGTCGGCGAGCGCGTAGACCGGCGTCACCAGCATCAGCTCGTCCGCCCCCGTCGCCTCCACCACGTCCGCCAGCCGCTTCACCACGGACGCCGGCGATCCGTGCGCCTGCTGCGAACGGAAGGCCGCGAGCATCCCCTCCTCCTGCTCCGTGAAGAGGTGAGCCGCCGCCTCCTCGGGCGTCGGGAACGGGATCTCGCTGCGCCCCTGCACCAGACCGGTCTTGACGACCTCCATCGGGCCCGCCAGCCGCGCGGCCTCCTCGTCCGTGTCGGCGCACACCGTCTCCACGCACACCAGTACGCGCGGCCGCGCACACCAGCGGGACGGCGTGAAGTGATCGCGGTAGTGGCCGAGCGCGGCCGCTGTGTTGTCGGGGCGGATGTGGTGGGCGAAGGCGATCGGCAGGCCCAGTTCGGCGGCGAGCGCGGCACCGGCGGTGCTGGAGGACAGCAGCCAGGGTTCGGGGAGCGGGCCGAGAGCCACCCCGTCCACGAGGTACCGCAGGATCGCCGCGACGTCGTCGCGGTACTCGGTGTCCGTGGTCGGGGCCGCCCCGCGGCGCAGGGCCCTGGCCGTGGGCTCGTCGAAGGTGCCGGGGCCGCGGCCGATGCCCAGGTCGATGCGGTCCGGGTGCAGCGCTGCGAGCGTCCCGAACTGCTCCGCCAGCGTGATCGGGGCGTGGTTCGGCGCGAGGACTCCGCCGGAACCGAGCCTGAGGGACGAGGTCAGGGCAGCCGCGTGGGCGGTCAGGACGACCGGCGGGAACGCCCCGATGGCCGGGGAGTGGTGGTGTTCCGCGTACCAGAGCCGGTCGTAGCCGAGGTCCTCGATACGCCGGGCGAACGCGGTGGTGTCGCGCAACGTGTCGACGGCCGGGGCGCCCGACTGGACCATGGCCACCTCGAGCGCGCTGAGCGGGACGGTGATCATTCGGTCAGTATAGGAAGCGGATCGTCCCGACATCACCTGGTAATTGGCCCTTGCGGTAAGGGAGTTGAGGTCCGGTTCGGCCGAGAGAGGCTACGGGGGCCGTGCGGGCCGCGCGGAACGACGAGTGCCGAATGTGCCGCCAGGCCCCTTGGCCCGGCCCGTCTCATGCCCAACACTGAGCCGATGACGCAGCGTGTGGAGCTCGCGACCGTGATGGACCGGCTGGCCGTCGACGAGGTGGTCACCGACTACGCGACGGCGGTGGACGACGGCGACTGGGAGGGGTACCGGGGACTGTTCGCGCCCGACGGGCGCGCCGACTACCGCTCGGCGGGCGGCATCGAGGGAGACGCGGTGACCGTCGCCGGCTGGCTCGCCGAGAGCATGCTGCTCTTCCCGATGCGGCAGCACCTCATCGTCAACCGCCGGGTGCGGTTCGGAACCCTGGAGCAGGACACCGGCGACACGGCCCGGGTGCGGGCCGACTACGTCAATCCGATGCGGTTCGATCCGGACGGTTCCGTGCCCGACTTCGTGTGCGGCGGGCGCTACGCCTTCGCCCTGCTGCGCACGGACGACGGCTGGCGGCTGACGGAGGTCGTCGTCGAGGAGAAGTGGCGGCGCACGGCCGGCCCGCGGCCCGCGTCCATGGCCGAATGATCTCGGCCGCTCTGTCCCCGATCACGGAAAACACGCACACTGGAGGCAGAGCTGGGTAGAGAGGGGCCGTATGAAGACCTTGGGTCCATGGCTCGCCTCTCCGTGGCGCCGCTCGGCCGTCGCCGCGCTGACCGGCGCCCTGCCGATGTTCGCGTTTCCCGCGCCGTCGCTGTGGTGGTTCGCGTACGTCGCCCTCGTCCCGTGGATCATGCTGGTCCGTTCCGCGCCGACCGGGAAACGGGCGGCGTACGACGGCTGGTGCGGCGGTTTCGGGTACATGGTGGCGGTGCACCACTGGCTGCTGCCGAGCCTGAACGTCTTCATCTTCGTGCTGGCGGCGCTGCTGGGCGGGCTGTGGATGCCGTGGGGCTGGCTGGTGCGCCGCTTCCTGGGCGGGGTGCCCGGGCCGGGGCAGGTCCTCGCCGGCCTTCTCGTCCTGCCGTCGGCCTGGCTGATGGTGGAGCTGGTGCGCTCCTGGCAGGGTCTGGGCGGCCCCTGGGGCGTACTGGGCTCCAGTCAGTGGCAGGTGGAGCCGGCGCTGCGGCTCGCCTCGGTCGGCGGGGTGTGGCTGCTGAGCTTCCTGGTGGTGGCCGTGAACGTGGCCGTCGCGGTGCTGGTGTGCGTGCGCGAGTCGCGGGTGCCGGCCGTCGCCGGGATCGTCGCGACGGCCGCGGCCACCTCCGTGGCGTGGGTGTGGTCGCCGCGTCCGGACGTCGACGGCCGGGTGCGGGTCGCGGTGGTGCAGCCCGGTGTCGTCGACGGCCCCGACCGGCGCTTCGACCGCGAGGAGCGGCTGACCCGCGAACTCGCCGGGCGCGGCCTCGACCTCATCGTGTGGGGCGAGAGCAGCGTCGGCTACGACCTCGGGCAGCGGCCCGACCTCGCCCGGCGCATCGCCGCGCTGTCCCGGGAGACGAAGGCCGACATCCTCGTCAACGTGGACGCGCGGCGCTCCGACAGGCCCGGCATATACAAGAGTTCCGTCCTCGTCGGCCCGCACGGCCTCACCGGCGACCGCTACGACAAGATGCGCCTGGTGCCCTTCGGCGAGTACATACCGGCCCGCTCGCTGCTCGGCTGGGTCACCTCCGTCGGCAAGGCGGCCGGCGAGGACCGCAGGCGCGGCACGGAACAGGTCGTGATGAACGTCGGGCACGGGCTGCGCGTCGGCCCGATGGTCTGCTTCGAGTCGGCGTTCCCCGACATGAGCCGCCATCTCGCCCAGGACGGCGCCGAGTTGCTGATCGCGCAGTCGGCGACGTCGTCGTTCCAGCAGAGCTGGGCTCCCGAGCAGCACGCCTCGCTGGCCGCCCTGCGCGCCGCGGAGACCGGCCGTCCCATGGTGCACGCGACCCTGACCGGGGTGTCGGCCGTCTATGGTCCGAGCGGGCAGCGGATCGGCTCGTGGGTGGGGACGGACCGCAGCGCGTCCGCGGTGTTCGAGATCCCGCTGGCCCACGGGATCACCCCGTACGTCCGCTACGGCGACTGGCCGGTGCACGGCGCGATCCTGATCCTCGCCGTGTGGTGCGCGACGCAGGGGGTGCGGTCGGTCCGGCTCAGGCGGCCCGGTCCACGACCGCACGTACCACCCGCTCGCACAGTTCGTGAGTCGCCAGTGCGTCCCGGGCGCTGAGCACCTTGC
The DNA here is from genome assembly GCF_054189285.1 of Streptomyces sp. MAI_2237. Taxonomy (NCBI): domain Bacteria; kingdom Bacillati; phylum Actinomycetota; class Actinomycetes; order Kitasatosporales; family Streptomycetaceae; genus Streptomyces; species Streptomyces sp. MAI_2237. Next base: position 28,191 of record NZ_JAJPGQ010000001.1, read on the forward strand.
CCGCGCGTACCGCGTCGAGGAAGGCCAGGACGGCCTGCTCGATACCGCGCTGGCGGGCCACCGGCACCCAGTCCCCGCGCCGCCGCACGGTCGGCTGACCCTTGTGGTCGACTATCTCGGCGAGGTTGACCACCTGACGCTTGGTGTCCTGACCGGACACCTCCAGGATCTCCTCCGCCGAGCCGCTGAGCCGGTTCATCACGCCGAGCGCGGTGAAGCCGTCGCCGGCCAGTTGCAGCACCACGTGGTGCAGCAGCCCGTCCTGCACGCGCGCGCGGACCGTCACGTCGTCGACGGGCCCGGGCACCAGGAACCGCAGTGTGTCGACGACGTGGATGAAGTCGTCGAGGATCATCGACCGGGGCTCCTCCGGCAGTCCGATCCGGTTCTTCTGCATGAGGATCAGTTCGCGCGGATGGTCGGCGCACTGCGCGTAGCCGGGTGCGTAGCGCCGGTTGAAGCCGACGGCGAGGGACACACCGCGCTCCTCGGCGAGGGCCACCAGCCGTTCGGAGTCGGCGAGTTCGTAGGCGAGCGGCTTGTCGACGTAGGTCGGCACCCCTGCTTCCAGCAGCCGCGTGACGATCTCGGGGTGCGCGAGGGTGGGCGCGTGCACGAAGGCGGCGTCGAGGTCCTGGGCGAGGAGGGAGTCGAGGTCGCGGTGGCGGCGATCGGCCGTGAGGTGCAGGCTGTCGGCCACCCGGCCGAGCGTGGCGGGCGTGCGGGTCTGCAGGTGCAGCTCGACCCCGGCCAGGGCGCCGAGCACCGGAAGGTAGGCCTTCTGCGCGATGTCGCCGAGTCCGATGCAGCCGACCTTCACGGGGTGTTCTCCTCTAGCGCTTGCCTGCCGTGCTCCTGCCGGAAGCATACGGCGGCTGCGGCGGCCGCCAGTCGGCTATGGAGGCGAAGCCCCGCAGCAGGAGCCCGGGTACGGCGCGCGAGAGTGCGGCGAGGGCCGTGTCCCGGACGGCCGTCAGGGCGCGGTCGGTGCTCATGCTGAACCGGGCCGCCCGGACCGCCTGGCGGGTGATGGCGGTCGTGCGGGGAAGGCGGGCCTCCGTGTAGGCGGCGAGCGCGTCGGCGTGGTGTGCCAGCACGATCGCGTCCTCGACGGCCTGGTTGCCGCCCTGGCCGAGCGTCGGCGGCATGGGGTGCGCGGCGTCGCCGAGCAGTGCGACCCGGCCGTGGTGGAAGGCGGGCAGTGGTGGGGCGAGGTGGTGGACGTCGTGGCGCAGGACGTCCTCGGGGCGGGTGGCGGCGATGACGGCGGGGATCGGGTCGTGCCAGTGGCCGAAGCGCCGCAGGAGTTCGGCCCGCTCGTCGGGCGCTCGCTCGCCCGCCGGGGCGACGGCCGCGGCGTAGGCGTACACCCGGCCGTCCTTGAGCGGGTGCGTGCCCCACAGGCAGCCCCTACCCCAGGTCTCGTGCGAGGCGAACCCGACGCCGGGGAGCGGGACGACCACCCGCCAGGTGGTGAAGCCGGAGAAGACGGGACCGGGGTGCTCGGGGAAGAGACGCTCGCGTACGGCGGAGTGGATGCCGTCCGCCGCAACGACCAGGTCGGCCTCCAGTTCGCCGTCGCGTGTGCGCACGCGGGCCGGGCGGCCGGTGTCACCCGGGTCGGCGAGGGTCGCGGCGGCGTCCGTGCGGACGGTGCCCGGCGGGAGCAGCGCGGCCAGGCTGTCGATGAGGGTGGCCCGGTGCAGCAGGACCAGGGGGCCTCCGAAGCGCCGGGCGGCGGCCTCCGCGCTGGTGCGGGAGAGCCAGCGGCCGGACGGGGTGCGCAGTCCTCCGTCGCCCTGCCAGGCGGCGAGCTCGCGGATCTCGTCGCCCACGCCGATGACGTCCAGGGCGCGCAGGGCGTTGGGGGCGAGGGAGACGGCGGCGCCGACCGGTTCCAGCGAGCCGGCCCGCTCCAGCACGGTGACCTGCACGCCGCGTCGGTGCAGTGCGGCCGCGGCGGTCAGTCCGCCTATGCCGCCGCCGATGACGACGGCTCGTTCCGGCACAGCCATGACTCCTCCGGATGCCGACCCTGGCCACTACAGGTGTAGTGACGCCTGGCCTCGAATGTACTACAGGCGTAGTGATCCGGGTAGGTTGGGCCCCATGCCCGAACGCACCGCCTCCCGTACCGACCGGGTCGCCGACGCCGCTCTCGTCCTGCTCGCCGAGCGCGGGATGCGCGGCCTCACCCACCGGGCGGTCGATGAGACGGCCGGCCTCCCCCAGGGCTCCACGTCCAATGTCGCCCGGACCCGGCAGGCCCTGCTGGAACTGACGGTGCGGCGGCTGGCCGACCGGGAGGCGCGGGTGCTGGCCCTGCACGAACTGCCCGACCCGCGGGCCGGGGCGGCCGCGACGGCCGACGCCCTCGCCCTCGCCACGCACCGGGCCCTGACCCGCAACCGCGAGCTGACCCTCGCCCGCTACGAACTGGCGCTGGAGGCCACCCGCCGCCCCGAACTGCGCGCCCACTTCGACGCGGCCGGCGCCCGCTTCCGCGACCTGCTCACGGCACTGGTGACGGACCTCGGCTCGACGGACCCGGCCCGGCACGCGCTGTCGCTGGCGGCCTGGGCGGACGGGCTGATGTTCTCCTGCGTGGCGGGGTCCTTCAACGCCGAGACGCCCGGTCTGGAGCAGGTCCGGGCGGGGCTGCGGGAACTGCTCGAAGGCATGCTGGACAGCCGATAACCCGTGGTGGCGGGCGGCGGGTTGAACGAGGATGCCGCTATGACGATCGAACGCCGTGAACCGGCCACCACCGCCGACGAACGCACCATGCTGGAGGGCTGGCTGGAGTACCACCGGCAGACGCTGGCCTGGAAGTGCGAGGGTCTGACCGACGCCCAGCTGAGGACCGCCTCCGTGGAGCCGTCCACGCTGTCGCTCATGGGGCTGGTACGGCACATGGCGGACGTGGAGCGCGGCTGGTTCCGCCGGGTCCTCGCGGACGAGGACGCGGGACCGATCCACTTCACCGACGAGGACCCCGACGGCGAGTTCCACCTCACCGAGTCGGACACCTGGACGCGGGCGCGGGACACCTGGCAGACCGAGATCGAGGCCGCGCGCCGTATCGCGGCCGGGTTCGGCCTGGACGACCTCTCCAAGGGCCGGCACCGGCGCACCGGCGAGCAGTTCAACCTCCGCTGGATCTACACCCACATGATCGAGGAGTACGCCCGCCACAACGGCCACGCCGACCTGCTCCGCGAGCGGATCGACGGCGCCACCGGCGACTGACGTCAGCCCGGCCGCCCCCGCGCCCTCCGTACGGGGCCGGAGATCACCCGTGCGGGGCATCCTCCGCCCGTCCGCTGTTCCGCGGGACGGGCCGAGACGCCATCGTTGCGGGGTGCATCGAACGACGACCACCGCAGCGCTCCTGGTCACCGTCGCTGTCGCGGCCCTCACCGGCTGTGTGACGGTCCAGCGCCCGCACGTCTCCGGCCCGCCGCCGACGGCACCGTCCCAGCCGTCGGCGCCGCGCCCGGACGGTGAGCGCGAGCAGCAGACCGTGCAGGCGCCGGCCAAGGAGGCGCTGGAGATGATCGGCCCGTCCCGGCGGGCGGAGCCCAGGACACCGCGGCACCACGGACCGGTGGCGAAGGCGCCCGCGCCGGCCGAGCGGCCGCCCGCGCCCCGCTCCCGGGCGCCGCAGCCGCACCACCGGCACCAGCATCGGCCGCCGCGCGTGGCGGTCCCGGACGTGGGCAGGTCGGTGCCGAAGAACGCGAAGGACCTGTGCGTGCTGGGCCGGCAGTACGGAGACTGGCGTGCGGACAGCCCGGAGTCGGTCATCTGCAAGCAGGCGTACGGGCGTTGAGCCTCCGCGGGGTGCCGGGAAGCATTCGGAAGCGCCGGGCAGCGCCGGGAGATATTCGGAAGCCCCCCCCCGCCCCGTCAGGGCCGTTGTCTCGGTGGCCCCCATGACCCGTCCCCGTCGGCGCCCCGCTCGCCCAGGCTGGACTCCAGCCGGCTGATGGCCGCCCGCACCCCGTCGCCGTACCGGTCGTCGCCGAGCGAGCCGGCGGCGGTTTTGGCCCGGCGCAGATGGGTGCGGGCGGCACCGTCACGGCCGAGTTTGAGGTAGTCGGCGGCCAGGTTCAGGTGCAGGGAGGGGTACAGCGCCCGTACCGCAGGGGCGCTCACGTGCCCGGCGCAGCGCCCCCCGGACAGTTCCTCCGCGGCCGTCAGTGCCCTCAGGTCCCAGGCCAGCTCGTCGGACGGGTCGTCCTGGGCGTCGGCCATGTAGTGGGCCAGGGTGCAGCGGTGCAGCGGGTCGCCGTCCGTGCCGATCTCGGCCCACAGATCGAGGAAGCGGTGCCGGGCCTCCTCACGGTCTCCGGCGTGGTGCAGGATGACGACCTGTCCGATGCGTGTCAGCACGGCGTCCGGCGCCGTCTGCTCCTGTCCCTTGGCCACCGCGCACTCCGCCCACTCGTCGGCTACTGATCACCGACGCTAACCGCAGCGATCGGCATTCGCGGTCAGGCGGCACCGGGCCGGTCCGGTGCGGAACCGGCCCGGGAGCGCTCAGCCCAGGTTCGGCACCGTCCAGTCGATCGGCTCGTGGCCCTGCCGCGCCACCGCCTCGTTGATCTGCGTGAACGGACGGGAGCCGAAGAACTTCTTCGCGGACAGCGGCGAGGGGTGCGCGCCCTTGACCACGGCGTGCCGGGTCTCGTCGATCAGCGGGAGCTTCTTCTGCGCGTAGTTGCCCCACAGCACGAAGACCGCCGGGTCGGGGCGCTCGGCGACCGCGCGGATCACCGCGTCGGTGAACTTCTCCCAGCCCTTGCCCTTGTGCGAGTTCGCCTCGCCGGAGCGGACCGTGAGCACCGCGTTCAGCAGCAGGACGCCCTGCTGGGCCCACGGCATCAGATAGCCGTTGTCCGGGACGGGGGTGCCGAGCTCCTCGTGCATCTCCTTGTAGATGTTGCGCAGGGAGGGCGGGATCTTCACACCGGGGCGGACCGAGAAGCACAGGCCGTGTCCCTGGCCCTCGCCGTGGTACGGGTCCTGACCGAGGATCAGGACCTTCACCTGGTCGTAGGGGGTGGCGTCCAGCGCGGCGAAGACCTCCTCGCGCGGCGGATAGACGGGACCCTTCGCCCGCTCCTCCTCGACGAACTCCGTCAGCTCCTTGAAGTAGGGCTGCTGCAGCTCGTCGCCCAGAACCCCGCGCCAGGACTCGGGCAGCATGGCGATGTCGGTCACGTCAACTTCCTCACGGTGTGCGGTGGAACGCTGTGCGGTCACTTCCAGGTCTCAGAACCTACAGGCGACCACTGACAACGGCCCCGCGCTCACCGAGATCCGCCCGCTACCAGCTGGTCTTGCGGGACAGCTCACCCATCATCATGATCGTCGACGGGTCCAGCGCCTGCTCCGCGCCGGAGATGTCGTCGCTGGCGGCCACGAACTGCTTGCCTTGCCACAGCGGCAGCAACCGGGCGTCGTCGACGAGGATCTTCTGCGCCTGCTCGAAGTCCGAGACGACGTTGGCGCGGTCGCTCACACTGCGCGAGCGGGGCAGCAGCACGCCGGTGATCTCGGGCGCCGGGTAGGGGGTGCCGAGGGCGTTCTGCTTGCCCACGAAGGGCGCGATGAAGTTGTCGGGGTCCGGGAAGTCGGGGAACCAGCCGCGCCCGAAGACCGGGTACTCGCCCTTCTGGTAGCCGGTGACGTACGTCTTCCAGGGCCGGTCCTTGAGGGTCACCGTGAACAGGCCGGAGTCCTCCAGCTGGCGCTTGATCTCGGCGAACTCCGGCTTGGTCTGCGAGCCGTAGCGGTCGCTGGTGTACCAGAGGGTGAGCGGGACGCGCTGGGTGATGCCGGCGGTGGTGAGGATCTTGCGGGCCTTGGCCGCGCTGGGGCTGCCGAAGTCGTCGAAGAAGTCCGTCGTGTGACCGGTCAGGCCCTTGGGGACCATCGAGTACAGCGGCTCGACGGTGTCCTTGTAGACCTTGTGCGCGATCGCGCCGCGGTCGATGACCTGGGCGACGGCCTTGCGCACCGCGGCCTTCCCGGCCCAGGGGTCCTTGGGGTTGAAGACCAGGTAGTTGATCTCGATGCCGGAGCCCTCGATGAGCTGCAGGCTGCCGTCCGTGTTGTGCTTCTGCAGCCCGACGATGTCGTCGGCGTCGAGGCCGCGGAAGGCGACGTCGAGGCTGCCCTTCTTGAGGTCGGCGACCATGGGGGCCGACTCCCGGTAGTAGCGGATGGTCACCGCGTCGTTCTTGCGCTCGGCGGCGCCCTTGTAGCTGTCGTTCTTGGCGAGTTCGGCGCGCTTGCCGTCCTCGTAGGAGCGCAGGGTGTACGGCCCGGAGCCGTAGACCTTGTCGTCCTTGCGCAGGGAGGAGGCGGGGTACTCCTCCGGGTCCACGATGGACATCGCGGGCGTGGCGAGCACGAACGGGAAGGTGGCGTCCGGCTTGTTGAGGTGGAAGACGATCTCGCTGTCGCCGAGCACCTGGACCCGGTCGAGGCTGCCGAGCAGGCCCGCGGGGCCGCCGTTGAGGTTGATCTTCCTGATGCGGTCGATGGAGTACTTCACTGCCGCGGCGTCGAGCGTGTGCCCGTCGGAGAACTTCAGGCCGGAGCGCAGCCGGCATCTGTACGTTCTGTTCGAACTGTCCGCGAAGCGGCAGCTCTCCGCCGCGTCGGGCTGCGGAGTGGTCGCGCCCGACGGGTAGCTGAGCAGTGTTTGGTAAATGTTCCGGAACAACTCCCAGGACTGGTCCCAGGAGGCGGCGGGATCCAGTGTGCTGGGGGCACTGGTGGTGCCGACGGTGATCGGCCCCTTGCTGTCGGAGGAGTCCGACGACAGGACCCCGCAGCCGGTCACCAGGGACGATATGGACGCGATGGCCGCCGCCTGACGCAGGCGTCGCTTCCGGTTGAACACGCGCTCGCTCCTCGATCTGCCGTACCAAGGGTCGGCAGACCATACCGCAGGGCAACGGGGGTTGAACCCGCCGCGTACAAGGGGCTTGATCAGCTTGTTTATGACGACGTTGTCATCGCCGCGCACCCCTTCCCTACGACGACGAGGGCGCCGTTTCCGTCAAGGAAACAGCGCCCTCGGGTGCCCGATCGTTACCCTCGCGGGCGGGTTTCTCAGCCCACTCCGGCGTTCAGGAAGATGCCGCCGTCGACCACGAGCGTCTGGCCGGTGACCCAGTCGGACTGCTCGGAGGTGAGGAACGCCGCGGCGCCGCCGATGTCGGACGGTACGCCGAGCCGGGCCAGCGGGTAGGCGGCGGCCGCCTCGGCCTCCCGGCCCTCGTACAGGGCCTGGGCGAACTTGGTCTTGACGACGGCCGGGGCGATCGCGTTGACCCGCACCTTGGGCGCGAACTCGTGCGCCAGCTGCTGCGTCAGGTTGATCAGCGCGGCCTTGCTGACGCCGTAGGCGGCGATGAAGGGCGAGGGCGCGAGGCCCGCGACGGAGGCGATGTTGACGATGGCGCCGCCGTTGTCCTTCTGCCAGGCGTGCCAGGTCTTCTGCGCGAAGCCGAGCGCGGAGATCACGTTGGTCTCGAAGACCTTGCGCGCCACGTTCAGGTCGAGGTCGGCGATCGGGCCGAACACCGGGTTGGTACCGGCGTTGTTGACCAGGAAGTCGACGCGGCCGAAGGCCTCCATGGTGCGCTCGACGGCCTCGGTCTGGTGGTCCAGGTCGTGCGCCTTGCCGGCGATGCCGATGACGCGGTCGGCGCCGAGCTTGTCGACGGCCTCCTTCAGGGCGTCCTCGTTGCGGCCGGTGATGGCCACGCGGTCGCCGCGGGCGACGAGCGCCTCGGCGACGCCGTAGCCGATGCCGCGGCTGGCGCCCGTGACGAGGGCGACCTTGCCGGAGAGTGCGGGCAGTTCAGTCATGGCTGGGAGTTCTCCTAGTCGAGCGGTCCGCCGGCGACGTACAGCACCTGGCCGGAGACGAATCCGGCCGCCTCGCCGGTGAAGAAGGCGATGGCGTTGGCGATGTCGTCCGGCTCGCCCACCCGGGCGACGGGGATCTGGGTGGCCGCGGCGGCCTTGAAGTCCTCGAAGCCCATGCCGACGCGGTCGGCGGTGGCCTTGGTCATCTCGGTGGCGATGAAGCCGGGGGCGACGGCGTTGGCGGTGACGCCGAACTTGCCGAGCTCCTTGGCGAGGGTCTTGGTGAAGCCCTGCAGACCGGCCTTGGCGGCCGAGTAGTTGACCTGGCCGCGGTTGCCGAGCGCCGAGGAGGAGGACAGGTTGACGATGCGGCCGAAGCCCGCGTCGACCATGTGCTTCTGGCAGGCCTTCGACATCAGGAAGGCGCCGCGCAGGTGGACGTTCATGACGGTGTCCCAGTCGGAGACGCTCATCTTGAACAGCAGGTTGTCGCGCAGCACGCCCGCGTTGTTGACCAGGATGGTCGGCGCGCCGAGTTCCTCGGCGATGCGGGCGACGGCGGCCTCGACCTGCGCCTCGTCGGAGACGTCGCAACCGACCGCGATGGCCTTGCCGCCGGCGGCGGTGATCTTCTCGACGGTGTCCTTGCAGGCCCCCTCGTCGAGGTCGATGACGGCGACCGCGCGGCCCTCGGCGGCCAGTCGTACGGCGGTGGCGGCCCCGATGCCGCGTGCTCCGCCGGTGACCACGGCTACCCGCTGCTCAGTGGTGGACATTGCTGCTTCTCCTCGCCCTCGAGAGAACCTGCGGCGCGGTGAGCGACCGCTTAGTACCTTCGTCGCACGTGACGCTAGAAGCCCTGGCACGCGGTGTCAACGCCACACGGGCCCGGTGTGATCGATTACCTCACCAGCAGGTCGAGCAGTCGCTCCGTCTCGGCCGCCGGATCGGCGGTGAGCCCAGTGTGCACCGGTCCGGGCCGCACGACCGTGGAGCGCGGCGCGACGAGCCACCGAAAACGCCGTCCGGCGTCCTCTCCGGCGGCTTGCCCGGCCGCTCCTCCCCCGCCGCAGACCCGCTCGACGGCGCCCAGCGCCGCCCGGATCCCGGCCACGTCGGCCCGCGGGTCCAAGGCGAGCAGCCGCGCCTCGTCGAGATGGGTGCGGGCGCCGACGTACGCCTTCGCGCGGCAGTACAGCAGGACGCCGGCGTTGATGCACTCGCCGCGCTCGGCGCGGGGCACGACGCGCAGCAGCGCGTACTCGAAGACGTCCCGGTCGTTGGCCTCGCTGCCCCGGATGATGTGCCGCTCGACCACGGAGCCGGCCATGTGGATGTGGCGCTCGCTCACTTGCCTGCCTCGATTCCCGTGATGCGCTCGTGGACGGACGTGGCCCGGGCCAGCAGCGGCCGGGCGTAGGCGCGCCGGAGGTCGTCCGGCGTGTCGAAGCCGGGCTCGCCGGCCAGCCAGACGTCCGGGACCTCGGCGGTGACCTCGGCGAGGAGGTCCTCGGTGATCTGCGGGGCCAGCTCGGCGGCGGCCCGGGCGACGTCCGGCGCGAAGGGCTTCAGGGCGTGGTCGGAGGCGTCGTACGGGCGGGCGGCGGAGGCCTCGGCCCCGGGCCAGTTGTGGTGCCAGATCATGGTGGCGCCGTGGTCGATGAGCCACAGCTCGCCGCGCCACATCAGCAGGTTGGGGTTGCGCCAGGAGCGGTCGACGTTGTTGATCAGCGCGTCGAACCACAGGACCCGGCCGGCCTCCTCGGGGCTCACCTCGAAGGCGAGCGGGTCGAAGCCGAGGGCGCCCGGGAGGAAGTCCATGCCGAGGTTGGTGCCGCCGCTGGACCGCAGCAGCTCCTGCACCTGCTGGTCCGGCTCGCCGAGGCCCACCACCGGGTCGAGGTCGAGCGTCACCAGGCGGGGCATCCGGAAGCCCAGCCGACGGGCCAGTTCGCCGCAGACGACCTCGGCGACCAGGGTCTTGCGGCCCTGTCCGGCGCCGGTGAACTTCATGACGTACGTCCCGAAGTCGTCCGCCTCGACGAGCCCCGGCAGCGAGCCGCCCTCGCGCAGGGGCGTGATGTACCGGGTCGCGATGACTTCCTTGAGCATCGCCCCAGGTTACTGGCCGACAGCGAACCGACAGCTCAGGTTTACCCCGACCTGAACTCGAACGCGTTTAGATCTCGACATCGTCTACATCGGCTGAACAACCAACGGCTCCGGCCCGTACCCCTGTCCAGATCTACGAAGCTTGCTATGAAGGGACGTCGGCATGACGACCAGCGAATCGCTTCCCCCCACCGCGGCGCCCGGCCGCCGGACCGTCGTGGCGGCGGTCGGCGCGGCCGGGCTCGCCGTCGCGCTGACCGCGTGCGGCTCCTCCGACGACGACTCCGCCTCGTCCGGCTCGAACACCCAGGCCGGCGCGAACACGACCGGCGGCACCACCGGCGACACCGGCGCGAGCGCCTCGGCCGGCTCGGGCGGCGGCGAGGCCGTGGCGAAGACCGCCGACATCCCCGAGGGCGGCGGCAAGATCTTCAAGGACAAGGCCGTGGTGGTCACCCAGCCGGCCTCGGGCACCTTCAAGGCGTTCTCCACCAAGTGCCCGCACGCGGGGTGCGCGGTGAGCAGCATCGCGAACGGCGTCATCGTCTGCCCGTGCCACGGCAGTCAGTTCTCCGTCGAGGACGGCAGCGTGAAGAAGGGCCCGGCGACCTCGGGGCTGACGGCCGAGAAGGTGACCGTGAGCGGGGACTCGATCACGCTGTCCTGACCCGGCCGCGCCCGGGCCGTCGCAGGCAGTCCAGCACCTCGTCCGTGGTCGCGACCGTGGCGACCAGGGCGAGGGTGTGCCGGATCATCGCGGGGGTGTAGTCGGAGGGGACCCCCGCGACGGCGTCGGACGGCACCACGGCGGTGTAGCCGCGGTTGACCGCGTCGAAGACGGCGTTGGGGATCGCCACGTTGGCCGAGACGCCGGTGACGACGAGCGTGCGGCAGCCCAGGTTGCGCAGCAGCGCGTCGACGTCGGTGCCCTGGATCGGGGACAGTCCGTGCAGCCGTCGTACGACGAGGTCCTCCTCGGCCACCTCGATCGGGGCGGCCACCCGGACCGCCGCGCTGCCGGTCAGCTGCTGGACGGGGAGGCGCTCGGCGGCCCGGAAGAGGCGGGCGTTGCGGCTCGCGCCGCGGCCGTCCGGACGCCGTTCGGCGACGGCGTGCAGGACCTGGACACCGCCGGCGTGCGCCGCGGCGACCAGGCGTGCGATGTTGGCGAGGACGCCGGACGCGCGTGCCTCACGGGCGAGTTCGGGCAAGGCGCTGTCGGGGCCGACGACACCCTGCTGGCACTCCACGGTGAGCAGCACGGTCGTGGCGGGGTCGAGGAGTTGGCTGAGCTTTTCGTACGACGGCACGGTTCCCCCTGGTCGCCTGCGGGTTCCCAGCGGGCGCGAGAGTAGCCACCATTGCGCGAGGACGGAAGACGACCCATCCTTTTCTGACGTGATGTCAGAGGATCATCCGAGTTCCTCTGACACGACGTGAGAGAAGAGGGGGACACATGACCGTCACTCAGCGTCGGGGCCGGAAGATCATGATGACGCCCGGCGAGCTGGACGAGTTCCTCGTGAGCCAGCGCACCTGCCGGGTCGCCACCGTGTCCAAGGACGGTGCTCCGCACGTCAGCACCCTGTGGTTCGCCTGGGACGGCACGTCGCTGTGGCTGTACTCCGTCGTGCGCAGCAAGCGGTGGACCGACCTGCGCCGCGACCCGCGGGTCGCGATCGTGGTGGACACGGGCGAGGAGTACGAGGAGCTGCGCGGCGTCGAGCTGTCGGGATCGGTCGAGTTCGTCGGCGAGTTCCCGCGCACCGGCGAGCTGTGCGCCGAACTCGACGTCCCCGAGACGCTGTTCGCGCGCAAGAACTTCGGCCTGGAGGAGATGCCGCACGACGGCCGGCACGCCTGGGTGCGGCTGACCCCGGACAAGATCGTCTCCTGGGACTTCCGCAAGCTGGGGCCTGCCTAGCCCAGGGTCCGCCTAGCCGACGGTCCGTCCCGCCTCCTGCAACGCCTCCACCGCCGCCCGGATCGACGGGCGGCGGTCGGCGTCCGCGCGCCAGACGGCGTAGATCTGGCGCCGTACCGGCTGCCGTACGGGCACGGTGCGCACGCCCTCCGGGACCGGTCCGCGCCCCAGTCTCGGCGCCACGCACACTCCCAACCCCGCTCCGACGAGCGCGAGTTGGGTGGGGTGCTCCTCGGCGCGGTGGGCGACGCGCGGTTCGATGCCCTTGGAGCGCAGGGTGTGGATCAGCCACTCGTGGCAGAACTCGTTCTCGTTCCAGGTGACCCAGTCGTCGTCGGCGAAGTCCTCCAGGTCCACCTCCGCGCGGTCCGCGTGCCGGTGGCCGGCGGGCATGGCCACGTCGGCGGTGTCGTCGAGGATGACGGCCTTGACCAGTCCCTCCGGCATCGGCAGCGGCCTGTTGTACCAGTCCAGGACGACGGCGAGGTCGAAGTCGCCGCGCATCACGGCGAGCACGGCCGGCTCGGGCTCCATCTCACGCGAGGTGGTGCGCAGGCCCGGGTGCGCCTTGCGCAGCTGCGCGAGGGCGAGGGGGAACAGGCCGCGCGCGGCGGTCGGGAACGCGGCCAGGCGGAGTTCGCCGACCACCTCCCCGCGGTGCGCCTCCAGGTCGGACTGGGCGAGCTCGACCTGGGAGAGGATGCGGGCCGCGTGCTCCGCGAGCAGCCGGCCGGCGTCGGTGAGCCGTACGCCCCGGCCGTTCTTGGCGACGAGCTGCTGACCCACCTCCCTTTCCAGCTTGGACAGTTGCTGCGAGACGGCCGACGTCGTCACGTGCATGCCCTCGGCCGCGCCACTGACCGAGCCGTGCCGGGCGAGGGCGTCGAGGGTGCGCAGGCGCTCCAGGTTCAACATGTAAGCGATGCTACGAGATACCCGGAGCAGATGTCGCTTGTGCTACGAGATGGCCGTGCCGCATGGTTACGCTCATGACCACCGCGACCACGGCCCGGACCTCCGCGCCCGCCCCCGTCCGCCGCCCCGCCCTCGACTGGCGGCTGCGCTTCGGCGCCCTGTCCCTGATCTGGGGCTTCAGCTTCCTGCTGATCAAGGTCGGGACGGACGGGTACGCGCCGTTCCAGGTCACGCTGGGCCGGCTGGTGTTCGGGACGGGGGTGCTCGCGCTGGCGATGGCGGTCAAGCGGGCCCGGCTGCCCCGCGGGCTGCGGACGTGGGGGCATCTGGCGGTGGCCGCGTTCCTGCTGAACGCGCTGCCGTTCTCGTTGTTCGCGTACTCGGAGCTGACGATCCCGTCCACGCTGGCGGGGATCTGCAACGCGACCTCGCCGTTGTGGGGCATGGCGCTGTCCCTGGTCGCACTGTCCGAGGACCGGCCGTCCCGGGTGCGGGTGGCGGGGCTGGGGATCGGGTTCCTGGGGGTGCTGACCGTCCTCGGTGCCTGGCAGGGGTTCCACGGGCTGGACGGCAGGGGGACGGCGATGGCGCTGCTGGCCTCGCTGAGCTATCCGGTCGGATGGATCTACGTCCGCCGCACGCTCGCCGGGTCCGGGTACTCGCATCTGTCGCTGACCGGCGCGCAGTTGCTGGTGGCGACGGTGCAACTGGCTGTGGTGACGCCCTTGTTCACGACGGTGCCGGGGCGGATCGCTGTGGTGCCCTTGCTCGCCGTCGCCGCGTTGGGGGCGTTGGGCACCGGGTTGGCCGTTCTCATCCAGTACGGGCTGGTCGCCGAGGTCGGACCGACGACGGCTCAGATGGTCACGTACTTCATTCCGGTCATCGCCACGGGGGCGGGGGTCGCGATCCTCGGGGAGTCGCTGAGGTGGTCCACGCCGGTGGGGGCGGTGATCGTGCTGGCGGGGGCGGCGTTGACGCAGGTGCGGGGCAGGGGCGCGTAGGGAGGTGGGGGTGGGGTGCATTGGCGGGTGCGGGTGGGAGGGGGCTGGTCGCGCAGTTCCCCGCGCCCCTAGGGGGTGGCGGTCGCCCCCCTGTACGTAATTGCCGGAACGCGGGTGCGGGTGCCAGGGGGCTTGGCGCGCAGTTCCCCGCGCCCCTGAGGGGGTGACGGTCGCCGCCTATACGTAATTTCGGGTGGGTGAGGGGTTCACTGCTCTTGCCACCGCTTCTGCCAGTGAGGGGACCTCTTCGGGGGGCAGGGTCGAGATCGTGATGCGGATGCCCGGTGGGGCGTTCAGGCGGAAGCGGGCGCCCGGGGCCACCGCCCAGCCCGCGTGCAGGAGGCGGGCGACGGCGCCCGTCTCGTCGGGGACCGGGATCCAGACGTTCATGCCGCTGCGGCCGTGGGCCTCCACGCCCCGGTCCGCCAGCGCCTCGATCAGCAGGTCACGCCGGTCGCGGTACGCCGCCGCCACCGCCCGCGGGTCGAACGTGCCGTCGTTCCACAGGCCGACCACGGCGCGCTGGGTGACGCGGCTGACCCAGCCGGGGCCCAGACGGTGGCGGCCCGTGACCCGGTCGACCGTGGTGGCGTCGCCGGTGAGGACGGCCAGGCGGAGGTCGGGGCCGTAGGCCTTGGCGACCGAGCGGACGAACGCCCAGTGGCGGGTGACGGCGGCGAGGGGATGCAGGGGGAGGTCGACGATGCCGTGGCCGTGGTCGTCCTCGATCAGGAGAACCTCCGGGTGGTCACGAAGGACGGCGCGCAAGGCACGCGCGCGCGTGGCGGTCACCGCGGCGCCGGTCGGGTTCTGGGCGCGGTCCGTGACGACGAGCGCCCGGGCGCCGGCGTCGAGGGCGCGCCGGACGTCGGCGGGGCGCGGCCCGTCGTCGTCGACGCCGACCGGGGCCGTGCGCAGGCCGAGGGCGGGGACCAGGTCGAGGAGGCTGCCCCAGCCCGGGTCCTCCACGGCGACCGTGTCGCCCGGCTTGAGGTGGGCGGCGAGGACCCGCTCGATGGCGTCCAGCGAGCCGGAGAGCACGGCCACCGGGCCGTCCGGCACCGCGTCGGCGTCGAGTCGGGCCCGCGCGATTCTTGCCAGCTCCGGGTCGACCAGGGCCTCGCCGTACAGCACGGGCTGCCGGTCGTGCTCGTCGGCCGCCGCCGCGAAGGCCCTGCCCAGCGGTGGCAGCAGGGCCGGATCCGGGTTGCCGTTCGCCACGTCCCGCACCCCGTCGGGCACGTCCATCCGCACGTACTCGCGGCCCGTGGTGGCCGGCTTGGCGCGCACCCGGCTGCCCCGGCGCCCGGCGGTCTCGATCACCCCGCGCTCGCGCAGGATGCGGTAGGCGGCCGCGACCGTATTGGGATTCACTCCCAGATCCGCTGCCAACTCCCGCATCGGAGGGAGCAGTTCGCCAGGGTCCAGCTCCCCCGCGCCCACCGCGCGCTCGACGCTCGCCGCAATCCCGGCTGCGCCCCGACCCTCGATCCGATATCCTCCTAGCACAAACGAGATTATGCACTAGTGCAATATCGCTTCGCAAGCCGAGGAACCACGGAGACCGCCATGCAGGGGACCGCCCAGCCGACATCGCAGGCCGCCGCCTACACGCCGACCGACCGCACCGTCCCCACCCGTTCCGCGGAACGGGCCTCGTACGACAAGGAACTGGTGCACGCGATACTCGACGAGGGGTACGTGTGCCATCTGGGCTTCGTGCGGGACGGGGCCCCGGTGGTGCTGCCGACGCTGTACGGGCGGGTCGGCGACCGGCTGTACGTGCACGGCTCGACCGGGTCGCGCCCGCTGCGGATGACCGGCCAGGCCGACCCGGGGCTGCCGGTGTGCCTGACCGTCACGCACGTGGACGCGCTGATCCTGGCCCGTTCCGCCTTCCACCACTCGATCAACTACCGCTCGGTCGTGGTGCACGGGATCGCCCACGACGTGACCGACCCCGAGGAGAAGCGGGCGGCGCTGGACGCGCTGGTCGACCACGTCGTGCCCGGGCGGGCGGCGGACTCCCGGCCCGCGAGCAAGAAGGAGCTGGCCGCGACCGCCGTGATCCGGCTGGACCTGGACGAGGTCTCCGCCAAGCTCCGCACCGGCGGGGTGAACGACGAGCCCGAGGACCTGGCCCTCCCCCACTGGGCGGGCGTCGTCCCGCTGCGCAAGGGCTACGAGACCCCCGTCGCCGACGGCGACCTGGCCCCCGGCATCGGCCTCCCCGACTACCTGGCGGTGCCGTGATGCTCATCCATCCCTGGGACGCGGCACACGACGACGCCGAGTGGCAACGGTGGCTCGCCGTGCACGACTTCGGGCAGCTCGCCGTGAACGGTCCACCGGGTGAGGCGCCGTACGTCCAGCCGCTGCACTTCCTCTACGACGCCGAGCGCGCCGAGGTCCTCACCCATCTCGCCCGGCCCAACCCGCTGTGGGCCGTCCTGGAGGCGGGACCCGAGGTGCTGCTGAGCGTGGTCGACGACTACGTCTACGCACCCGGGTACTGGCAGGTCGCGCCGGACGAGCCGGCCGAGCACGGCACGCCGACGAGCTACTACGCGGCCGTGCAACTCCGCTGCCGCGCCCACGTGGTGGACGACCCCACCGAGAAGGCCGCACTGCTCAACCGTCAGCTCGGGCACTTCCAGCCGGAGGGCGGCTCGGCGGAGGTCGCGGTGGGAGAGGTGCCCTACGGCAGGCTGCTGTCCGGTCTGCGCGGGCTGCGGCTCGAAGTCGTCGACGTGCGGGCCAAGTTCAAGTACGCGGGCCGCAAGCCCCAGGTGCAGGAACGGGTGCTGGCGGGGCTGGCCGAGCGGGACGGCCCGCGGGACGCCGCCGCACGCGAGCATCTGCTGCGCCGGCGCGGGGTGTGACACGAACGGCCTCGCCGACGCAGATCACTGAGGAGAGGGACCTCACGGGGGAGGGTCCCTCTCCGACCCTCGCCCCGGCTCGCTAGGCGGCGGTCTCGCGGGCCGGCACGCCGCTCTCCGCGGCGGCCCGGCCACCGGCCACCGGCGCGCCCGAGCCCTTCGCCGGCGCCGACGACTGGGCGATGAACGCGCCCACCAGGACGATCACGCCGCCGACGATCTGGGGTGCCGAGAGGTGCTCGCCGAGCAGCACCCAGGCCAGGACGGTGGCGATGACCGCCTCGAGGCAGGCCACGACCCCCGCGACCTGCGGGGACAGGCGCCGCACCGACAGCACCCCCGTGACGTAGGCCAGGACGGTGGCGACGAGGACGATCCAGGCCAGCAGCAGAGCGGCGGGGACCGGGTCGCCGTCCATGCGGGCGGTACCGGTCAGCACCGTCCAGTCCATGGTCCACGGACGGGCCACGGCGGTCAGGACGAGGGCGCCGATCAGCAGGCCGTACGCGATGACACCGAGCGGGTCCGGCGCGTCCTCGCCCGCGTCGCTGCCCTGGTCGGACAGGACGAAGTAGCCGACCTGGCAGCAGGCGGCACCGAGCGCCAGCAGCAGGCCCAGCGCGTCGAAGCCCAGGCCCGCCCAGATCTCGACGACGCACGCCAGGCCGCCGACCGCGAGGACCACGCCGAGCGCGGCGGCACGGGTGACCGGACGCCGCTGCACGAACCGCACCCAGCCCAGCACCAGGCCGGGCGCGAGGTACTCGACGAGCAGCGCGACCCCGACGGGGATACGGGACAGGGCGGCGAAGTAGCAGGCCTGCACACCGGCCACCGCCAGCAGACCGAAGCCCACGAGCAGGACCGGACGGCGGCGCAGCAGGGCGCGGTGCCGCACGGCGACCGGCAGCATCACCAGGGCCGCGCCCGCCACCCGCAGCCAGACCACGTGCAGCGGGTCGAGCCCGGCCTCGATCAGCGGCTTGGCCGCGACACCCGACCCGCCGAAGGCGACGGCGGACGCCAGCGCCAGCCCGAGCCCGGCTCCCTTGCCGTGGCTTCCCCGACTGTTCTCAGACCTGTGCACGGGCACATGATGACAGGCGGCGACATGAGCGTCACCCCCGTTGACACCTGTCTCACCGACTGGACGTGCCGTGCGGTCGCGGGGGCGGGACTCGGCGGCCGGACGTCACCGGGAGTCGGCCGGCGGCCGCTCGACGCGGGCGAGGATCTGGTCGCTGCCGATCCCGGCGCGATCCAGGACCTCCACGGCCCGGGCCTGCCGGTCGACGACGAGCGCGGCCAGCAGGTCGGTGCCCAGCGCGGCGCCGTCACCCCGGGCGGCGGCGCGCTCGCGGGCGTACGCCATGGCGCCCGCGGCCAGCGGTGACATCCCGTCCGCCGCCGTCACCACGGGCACGGCCCCGGAGTCCTCGACCGAGCCCTGCCAGCGCAGTCCGTAGCCGATACTGCGCTGCACCAGGTAGCCGAGCAGCCGGGCCAGACCGTGCCCCTCGCCGAAGACGGCGCGCGCCTGGGGGTCGTGCTCGAGCAGCGAGTGCAGCAGGTGAGCCGTGTCGATCTGCCGGTCCCCGTCGCGCAGCGCCCGGCGGCGGGCACCGGTGACGACCGCCGCCAGCTCGGCGCTGAGACGGGCGTCGTTGTCCGGGCGCGGTCCGGCGGGCTGCTCGCCGACCTGCTGCCGGGGGATACGGGGTTGCACACCCCTCACCCCATCAGCCTCTCCGCCTCCGGTCATCCCCGAGGGGAAGCATTTCGGCGTCCCACACAGAGTGGACCCGGGGCGCGGGAATCTCCTCCTTACGGAGGAGATCAGGCCGAGGTGCCCCGAGGGACGTGTCGGTTCGCGCCGCGCGCCCGGCACGCAACCGGAATGCCCCCTCTCACGTCCGACAGGTGCATGGCGCGCGGGAGCTGGCTGGTCGCCCTGCCGGCCGTCGCCGGCAAGCAGTACGTGTACCGGGTGTACGCCCCGGACGACGCGCTGCCCGCCGACCTGTTCTGGGACGCCTGGCACTGCCACGACGAGAGCGCCCTCCCGCGCGCGTGCGACGTGTTCGACGCCGCGGTGATCGAACGGGTCGGCCGACCGCCGGGGGCGGGCGGTCGCCCTCCACAATTCCTGACGGTTCATCAGTATTGAATGTTGCGACCTCTGCGGTTACTTTCCGCGACACCACAGCCCGACACGAAGAGGTGGTCGCATGCCCGAAATCAGCGCGGAGGCACGGATCGAGGCGCCGGCCGAGAAGGTCTGGGCACAGCTCACCGACTGGCCCGCCTACGGCGAGTGGAACGCCACGCACACGAGCTTTCCACAGGGCGGCCCGGCCTCCCTCGAGGTGGGCGGGACCTTCCAGGAGAACATGAAGCTGATGGGCTTCCCGGCCGAGGTCGAGTGGACCGTCACGGAGCTGGAACCGGCCCGGGTCCTCGCCATCAGGGGCAAGGGCCCGATGGCGGTGACCGTGGCCACCCGCTACACCCTGGCCCCCGACGGCGACGCCACGAAGGTCCGTATCGACGGCGAGTTCACGGGCGCCGCGGTCACGCTGATGGCGGGCAGGCTGAAGGACTCTGGCACGGCCGCCCTCAACGAGTCGCTGCGCAAGCTCGCCGGGCTGGTGTCCTGACCGGCGCGGACACGGGAAGGCGCCCCGCGGAGTGCTCCGCGGGGCGCCTTCGTCGCCGTACGACCCTCAGTCCTCGTCGGCGAGGATCAGGTACAGCTTCTTGCGGGCCTCGTTGATGACGGCCACCGCCTTCTCGCGCTGCTCCTTGCTGCCCGTCTTCCAGACCTGGCCGAAGGCCTCCATCAGGCCGAAGCCGGCCTGGCGGATCTCACCGAGCGCCTCGAAGTCGATGCCGCGGGAGGCTTCCTCCCAGGGCGCGTCCGGGCCCTCGTCGGCCGCGGTGCGGCCGGAATCGGTGAGCGAGAAGAGCTTCTTGCCGCCCTCGCTCGCGCTGGTGATCAGACCCTCGTCCTCCAGCAACTGGAGGGTGGGGTACACCGAGCCGGGACTGGGCTTCCACGCCCCGCCACTGCGCTCGGCGATCTCCTGGATCATCTCGTAGCCGTGCATCGGCCGGTCCCTGAGCAGGGCGAGGATCGATGCCCGTACGTCGCCGCGCCGCGCCCTCCCCCTCGGTCCGCCGCGTCCTCGCGGCCCCCAGGGGCCCGGGCCGAAGCCGGGTCCGCCGAAACCGAAGCCCGGACCACCCGGGCCGCCGGGGCCGCCAGGCCCGAAGGGGCCGAAGGCGCCACGACGGCCCTCCGGACCACCTCGGCCACGAGAGCCCCGTCCACCGTGTCCACGTTCGAATCCGTGGGAACGCATCGCCATCACTCCATTCCATCGTTGATCTGTCGCGATGCGTCAACGATATATCGGAACTGTTCGGATGACAAGACCCGGAGAAAGGCCGTGCCCAGGGGGCTAGAGCCAGTTGGCCCAGCCGAAGGTGAAGAGATAAGCGCGGCGCCCCGCCTCCCGGCCACGCCGGCCGTGAAGGAACATGACGGCGAGCGCGGCGAGGAAGAGCAGGGCGAAGGCTCCGGCCACGAGGGCTCCGGTGGCCGGCCCCGCGGACAGGCCCACGAGCACGCTCGCCACGACGACGATGCCCAGGCCGAGGTGCGCGGCGGGCAGGTCGGCCCTGATCAGCTCGCGCAGCGTCCTGCGCGCCGCCCGCAGGTCGGAGTCGTACCGCTCCCGCGCCGCTTCCGGATCGGCGGCGGGGCCCTCGGGCCACCGTGGTGTCATGGTCCCCTTCTCCCCCTCGACGCCTGGCCGCGAACAGTCCGCCGCTCGCTCCGCGCGCGGAACGCGGCCCGCCTTTGCGGGCGTCAATGGCCCCGGAACGCCTCCTCCAGCCACCAGGCCCCGTGGTCGCGGGTGACCTTCGCGTCGACGAGCAGGGGTGCGGCGCGGGGGCCGGCGACCCAGTCCGCCACCGCCTTCAGGGCGGCGGGGGTGCGCACGGTCACCGCCTCGAAGCCGTAGCCGCGCGCCACGGCGGCGATGTCGGTCTCCGGGAAGGTGACCGTGTCCAGCGGGAAGCCGTCCGGGCCGAAGTGGTGCACCTCGGCGCCGTAGGCCTCGTCGTTGTAGACGACCACCACCATCGGCAGCCCGAGCCGGCGCACGGTGTCCAGCTCCACGGCGCTCATCAGCGCACCGCCGTCCCCCAGGGCGGCCACGGGAATCCGGTCCGGCCGGGCGAGCGCCGCGCCGATCGTGGTCGCAAGGCCCAGGCCGATGGACTGGAAGGCCTGCGTGAAACAGAAGCCGTTCTCGTCCGGGACGGAGAGGTACGCGCTCGGGTAGCCCATGAAGTTGCCCGAGTCCACGCCGACGACCCGCTCGGCGGGCAGGATCTCGTCGAGCGCGATGCTCAGCGTCCGCGGGTCGATCCGATCCCGGGTGCCCTCGTCCTCGTAGGGCACGTCCCGCCAGCGCGCCCGCTCGGCGAGGGCGGCGGCGACGCCCGCCGTCCGGTAGCCCTCGCGGCCCTCATCGGCGGCCGCCAGGGCGCGCCGGGCCGTGCGGGCCACGTCGCCCACGACGCCGAGGTCCACCTCACGATGGGCGCCGAGGGCCTCCGGGTCGTCGTCGACCTGTACGACGGCCGCGCCGGGGCCGATGAGGGTGCCGTGCCGCATGGTCCACATGTTCAGCGCGCAGCCCCAGCCCACGATCAGGTCGGCGCCCCGGATCAGTTCGGTGGCCAGCGGCGAGGCGAAGCCGCCCGAGACGTCCAGTGACCAGGGGCTGGCGTGGAAGAGGCCGCGGGCCACCGCCGAGGTCGCCAGCAGGGCGCCGTACCGCTCGGCGAGCGCCGTCAGGGCGTCCCGGGCGGCGGGGGTGCGGGCGCCGCGGCCGGCCACGAAGACCGGGCGCCGGGCGCGTTCCAGGGCCCGTACGAGATCGGTCACCGCTCGCCGCGACGGCTCCACCGGCTCCGGCGCCGCAGGCGGCAGGGCACCGAGCGGGACGCCCTCGGGGACGTCCAGGGCCTGCACCTCCAGCGGAAGGTTGAGCAGCACGGTACGGCGCTCGTGCCGGGCCCGGCGCAGGGCCGCCGCGGCCTGCTCGACCGCGTCGTGGGCGGTGGTCAGGCGGGCGGTGACGGCGCCCACGGAATGGGCCAGCACGGCCTGCTCGACCCGGAAGTTGGAGCGCTGGGCGGTCGCCTCCGCGGCCAGCACCAGCAGCGGCGTACGGCTCTTGGCGGCCTCGGTGATGCCGGTCAGGGCGTTGGTCAGGCCGGGGCCCTGGTGGACGCTGAGTGCGGCGAGGGTGCCGCTCGTGCGGGCGTAGGCGTCGGCCATGGTCGCCGCGCCGCCCTCGTGCCGGGCGGCGACGAACCGGGCGCCCGCGGCCACCATGGCGTTGGTGAGGTGGAAGTTGCCCGAGCCGACCACCCCGAAGACGTGTTCGACCCCGGCCGCGACAAGCGCCCGTCCGACGGCTTCGGCGACCTTCACGACCGCTCCACCAGGGCGAGCACCCGGGCGGGGGCGCCGGAACCGGACACGATGGGCAGGGGCCCGGCGACGACGAGGGCGCCGGTCGCGGGCAGTGCGGCGAGGTTCTGCAACTGGGTCAGGCCGTACTTGCCGGCGCCCAACAGATGGGAGTGGCAGGGGAACGGCGGGTCGAAGGAGTGGGCGCGGCCCGCGTCCGTCCCCACGGTCTCCGTGCCGAGGCCGATCACCGGAGACTCCTCGGCGACCCAGCGCGCGCACTCCGGCGACAGGCCGGGGGTGTGCGGGCCGCTGTCGTCGGCGTTGAGGAACTCCTCCTGGGAGTGCGAGCGCGTGTCCCACCCGGTCCGGACGAACAGCCAACCACCTTCGGGAAGTGGCCCGTTGGCGGTCTCCCAGGCCCTGATGTGGTCCACCTCGACGAGGAAGTCGGGGTCCTCGGCGGCCTGCTCGGAGAAGTCGAGCACGGCCGCCGGGGCGATGAGGTGGTCCGCGGGCACGGAGGCCACGTCGGCGAGGTCCTTGCCGGTGACCCAGTGGACGGGGGCGTCGAAGTGGGTGCCGGTGTGCTCACCACTGCGGAAGTTGTTCCAGTACCAGGCGGGCCCGCGGTCGTCGTAGCGGCTGATCTCCTCCAGTTCGAAGGTCTGGGTCTGGCCGAAGGGGGGCGGCAGCTGGATCACCGGAGTGGTCGAGGAGAGCGGCGAGGTGAGGTCGACGACCTCGACGGCGCCGCTGCGCAGCCCGGCGAGAAGGGCGGCGAGCACGGACGGCTGGGACATGACGGCCTCCTGGGCGGGGCTGAACTGTCAACGCCTGTCTGTACAGGGTGTCAGCCGATGACCGGTTCTCCCTGGTACACGCTCCGGAAAACGGTCCACCGGCCGCGAATTGGACTTGGTCACGCAGGCCACGCCCCTCTAGCGTCGGACCATGCGAATCCGAATCGTCGACGCCTTCACCGACCGCGCGTTCGCCGGCAACCCGGCTGGCGTGCTGCTCCTCGACTCCTTCCCCGACGACGACCGGCTGCGGAAGATCGCGCTGGAGGTCAACCACGCCGAGACGGCGTTCGCGCACCGGCTGCCCGGGGGCGGGGAGGCGGACTGGGCACTGCGCTGGTTCACGCCCGCGGCCGAGGTGGCCATGTGCGGCCACGCCACGCTCGCCACCGCCCACGTGCTGCACACCACCGGCGCCCACGAGGGCGCGGTGCGCTTCGCCACCCGCAGCGGCGTCCTGGTGGCCACGCCCCGCGAGGACGGCTCGATCACCCTGGACTTCCCGACCGCGCCGCTCACCGCGGTCGAGGCGCCCGCCGGGGTCGCCGAGGCGCTGGGCGCAGAGCCGCGCAGCACCTTCGACACCGGGCCGAACGTCGGCGACCTGCTGGTGGAACTCGCCGACGAGAAGACGGTCCACGCCCTCTCCCCCGACCTCAGGGCGCTCGGCGCCTACTCGCGGCGCGGCATCATCGCCACCGCCCGCGCCGCGGACCCCGCCCAGGGCTACGACTTCGTCTCCCGCTGCTTCTTCCCGAACGTGGGCATCGACGAGGACCCGGTCACCGGCAGCGCCCACACCGCGCTCGCCCCGTTCTGGTCGGAACGTCTGGGCGGCACGATCCTGACCGGGCTGCAGGCCTCACCGCGCTCCGGCCGGGTCCGTACCGAGCTGCGCGGCGACCGCACCCTGCTGAGCGGACACGCGGTGACGGTGATCGACGGCGAGCTGCTGGCATAGGGCCTACGCCGTCGGCAGCCAGCCCACCTTCCCGGCGAGCAGCGCGTAACCGACGAACGCCCCGATGTCGAGGAGGGAATGCGCCACCACCAGGGGTCCCACGCGTCCCCAGCGCCGGTACAGCCAGACGAAGACCACGCCCATCACCATGTTGCCGACGAAGCCGCCGATGCCCTGGTAGAGGTGGTAGCTGCCGCGCAGCACGGAACTGGCCACCAGCGCGGTCCCCGGGGTCCAGCCCAGCTGCCCGAGCCGGCGCAGCAGATAGCCGACGACGATGACCTCTTCGAGGATCGCGTTCTGGATCGCCGAGAGGATCAGCACCGGATACTTCCACCACACGTCGGGCAGGGCCTCGGGCACCACCGTGAGATTGGCGCCGAAGCCCCGCGCGGCCAGGTAGAAGGCGATTCCGGTGCTGCCGATCACGGCCGCGACGGCGGCGCCGCGGCCGAGGTCGGGCCAGGGCCGGGTGCGGTCGAAGCCGAGGGTGCGCAGGCTCCCGCCCTCGCGCAGCAGCAGGTGGGCGACGAGCGCGACCGGCACCAGGGCGGTCGCGATCCCGAACAGCTGCCAGGCGAGATCCAGCCATGGCCTGCCCGGCGCGGCAGAGGCGTTGAGGGTCGCCGCCTGGTCCTTGAGCCCTCCCGGTTTCGTGACCGACCCGACAAAGCTGATCAGGGCGGACACTCCGCTCGCACCGAGCGAAAGCGCCAGAACCAGCAGCGTCTCGTCACGGAGGATCCGCCGCGAGAGCCGCTCGGGAGGAACAGAATCGGCCACCGCACCCGTCTCCGCCTGCACACCTGACTCCAATTCAGTAATCCCGCCTCATCCCCATCCCCGCCCCGCTAGGGTCTCGAAAGAACTTACGAAGATCGTGCGCTTGGCCGTCAGGGGGGACGGACGCCGTACGGGGCGTACCTCCCCTCCGCATGCCGTACGGCCGCTTGCCGGCACGAGGTTCGACAGGGAGGGGCACCACCGTCATGGGACGTCACAGCTTGCCCGATCATTATGGGGCGGGCGCCAGCGACCCCCGCCCCCGCGCACGCCGCCGCACGACGGCCGTCGCCACGGTGCTGGTCCTGACGGTGGCCGGGGGGACGGCCGTCGCCGTGCGGAGCGGGCTGCTCTCCTTCGGATCGTCCTGCCAGGACGACGCCGTGCGGCTGAGGCTGGCCGCCTCGCCGGACATCGCGCCCGCCCTGACGGCCGCGGCCGGGCGGGCCCGGCACGAGAACATCACCTCCGACGGGCGCTGTGTCGCGGTCTCGGTGACCGCCCGGGACTCCTACAAGGTGGCGGACACCCTCGCCGCGGGCCGGAAGAGCGACGTCCAGGTGTGGGTGGCGGACTCCGATCTGTGGGTCGACCGGATCACGAACGACAGCGCCGCCACCGAGGTGACCCCGGCGGGCGCGGTGGCCTCCACGCCCGTCGGCGTGGCGATGGTGCCCGAGGCGGCCAAGGCGATGGGCTGGCCGAAGAAGACGTACAGCTGGATCGAGCTGGCCGGCGCGACCCTGCGGGACGACGCGCTCCGGCTCGGCGCGGCCGACCCCTCGCGCAGTGCCACCGGGCTGCTCGCGCTGACCCGGCTGACCACCGCGGCGGCCGGGCTCAAGGGCGGGGACACCCAGGCCGCGGCGATGATGAAGACGCTGTCGCAGCGCACCTCGGACAGCGACGGCCAGGTCCTGGACACCCTGCCCAGGAACGCCTCGGGTACCGAGCAGGGCAACCCGGTACGCAACCAGGCGCTGATCCTCAGCGAACAGGCGGCGTACACGTACAACACCTCGGCGGACGGCGGCGACGGCCTGGACATGTTCTATCCCAAGGACGGCTCGCCGCAGCTGGAACACCCCTACGCGATGGTCGGGCAGCTCACGACCGACCAGAGCCGGGCCGCACTGCGGTTCATGAACTATCTGCGCCAGCCGGCCCAGCTGCGGCTGCTGCAGAAGTACGGCTTCCGCACCTCCGACGAGGAGGCGCCGGAGGCGGTGGTCGCCGGGGCGGGCGGCAGCAGCCCGCAGCCGTACACGGAGCCGGCCGTCCAGCCCGCCACGGACGAAGCGTTGCAGGAGGCCCTCGGCACCTGGACGATCACGGTGCAGAGCGCCCGGCTGACCACGGTCGTGGACGCCTCCTCCTCGATGTCCGAGCCGGTGCCGGGCACGGGCGGTCAGTCCCGCATGGAGGTGACGAAGGCGTCGCTGCTGCAGGCGCTGGCCACCTTCACGCAGGAGGACGAGATCGGCCTGTGGGAGTTCTCCACCAAGCTGGACGGCGACAAGGACTACCGGGTCCTGGTGCCGACCGCGCGGCTCGGCGACCGCAGCGGCGGCCGCACCCAGCGGGAGCGGCTGTCGGGCGCCTTCGGCGCGCTGAAGCCGGTCGCGAACGGGGCGACGGGCCTGTACGACACCACGCTCGCCGCCTACCGGGCGGCCACGTCGTCGTACGCCAAGGGGAAGTTCAACGCGCTCGTCGTCCTCACCGACGGCGTCAACCAGGACCCCGGCAGCATCTCCCGCGCCGAACTGATCAGCGAGCTGCAGAAGCTCGTGGACCCCGAGCGCCCGGTGCCGCTGATCATGATCGCGGTCGGACCCGACGCCGACAAGGAGGAGGCCGCGGAGATCGCCGCCGCGACCGGCGGCTCGGGCCAGTCGGTGAACAACCCCTCACAGATCCAGTCGGTGATGCTGAAGGCGATCGTGGCAGCGGGCGCCCAGGGCGGCAGCACGAGCTGACTCCCGCCCGAGGCGCCGGCTCACCCCAGCGGCACCGGCTCCGGCATGCCCACCGGCCAGGTGTGCACCGGATCGCCCATGTGCATCAGCTCGCTGTAGCGGCGGGTGGTGGCCGCCAGCGCCGCGTCCCGGGACATGCCCGTCTCCAGGGCCCGGTGGAAGGTGGCCGCCTGCCAGGACGCGCCGTTGACCCGGCGCCGGCAGCGTTCCTCGATGACGCCGAGGTAGAGATCGCGGTCGGCGGGTTCGATGCCCCACGCGTCCAGACCGGCCTCGGCGAGCGGCAGCAGCTCGTCGCGGACGAGGCTGACCGCGTCCACCTCGGCCATGCCGCCGTAGCGCCCGCGCCGCGGCCACTGGAAGCGCGCGTCGATGCCGTGCTTGCAGGCGACGTCGAAGTTGTCGGCCGCGGCCTCGAAGGGCAGCCGGGTCCACACGGGGCGGGGCTCCTCGGCGAGGGCGCGGACGAGGCCGTAGTAGAAGGCCGCGTTGGCGATGACGTCGATGATGCTGGGGCCGGCGGGCAGGACGCGGTTCTCGACGCGCAGGTGGGGCACGCCGTCGGCGATGCCGTAGACCGGGCGGTTCCAGCGGTAGATCGTGCCGTTGTGCAGGACGAGTTCGTGCAGGTTCGGGACGCCGCCGGCGTCGAGGACCTCCAGGGGGTCCTCCTCGTCGCAGAGGGGCAGCAGCGCCGGGAAGTAGCGCAGGTTCTCGTCGAAGAGGTCGTGGGCGGAGGTGATCCAGCGCTCACCGAACCAGGTGCGCGGGCGCACCCCCTGGGCCTGCAGCTCGGGCGGCCGGGTGTCGGTGGACTGCTGGAACAGCGGGGGCCGGGACTCGCGCCACAGCTCGCGGCCGAACAGGAAGGGCGAGTTGGCGCCCACGGCTATCTGGGCGGCGGCGACCGCCTGGGCGGCGTTCCACACGTCGGCGAAGCGGTCCGGGGTGACCTGCAGGTGCAGTTGCACTGAGGTGCAGGCCGCTTCCGGCGCTATCGACTTCGAGGTACAGGTCAGGCGCTCCACGCCGTCGATGTCGAGCACGAAGTCCTCGCCGCGGGCGGCGACGATCTGATCGTTGAGCAGGGCGTAGCGGTCGACCGCGGAAAGGTTCGAGGAGACCAGGTCGTCCCGGTCGAGGGTCGGCAGAATGCCGATCATCACGATTCCCGCATCGACCTCTCCGGCTTTTCGGTCGGCATATGCCAGAGAGGTCCTGAGTTCCTCTCCGAGCCGGTCGAATACCCGCCCCTGCAAGCGGTGTGGGGCTATGTTCACTTCCAGATTGAACATGGCGAGTTCTGTTTGGAAATCTCGGCTCGCGATCCGTTCCAGGACCTGCGCATTGAGCATTTTCGGCATGCCGTCGGCACCGGCGAGATTCAATTCGATCTCCAGCCCCATCAGGTTCCTGGGGCGGTCGAAGCGCTTCTCGGCCAGGAGCCGCTCCAGCCCCGTCAGGCACCTGCGGAGCTTGTCGCGGTAGAGCTGCCGATCGGACAGATCGAATCGACCTGCCACGACCTTCTCCCCCATCGGAGCGTCCCTCCTCGATCGGGCGGCGTCTTGGATCCCGGCCGCCGGTGTCGGGTCACGTGGGATAATGCCCAGCGTCGGCGATCGGTAACGTCCCCGCACGGGCGGGTCGCGCGCTACTCTGGTCACATGTGACCGCGGGCACATTCACCGGGCATGCGGCACGGCGCAGTTTCATGTACGCGACGAACTCGTGAAAAACGCCGACGAGAATTGGCCGACCGCACCCCCGGCATTTCCCGAGGTCACCGCCTCCGAGCCGAGCGGAATCGGGGTGATTCCCGCGTTTCATCGACCGGATTCGCTCTTGCCGGGTGCTCCGGAAACGGCTAGACGAAACACCGTCTGAACACATGTCGTATAAACTCCGCGAACAGGCAGAGGGTCGGCGCCCCCGGTCTTCGAGACCTGCCGTCAGGCGACGCGCGACAGGTCTCATCCACATCCCACGTACCCGGATTCCGCCCCGTCTCTCTCGCCCCGTGAGCAGACAGCGCCGTCCGCCCCCGCCCTCGCGCCACCGTGCCTGTCGAATGAGAGGCGACCCACCATGCCGTTGCATGTCCCCCCGGCTCCCGCGCCCGCACTTCGCACCGTCCTGACCGCGCTCGGCTCGCCCACCGCGGTTCGCGAGGCCCGAACACCCTCCCTGCTGCGCTCCCAGGGACCCGCCACCCCGGAACTGCCACTTCCCGTGCACGTCCTGGACGAGCTCACCCCCGAGGGCGCCTCCGCCAGCCGGCTGGCCGGCTGGCGGTTCCTGATCCGCTGCGGCGACCGCGCGGTGGCCGCGGCCGAGACCATGCTGACCCCGGACGGCTGGGCCTTCTCGCACTTCTTCGAGGGCCCCTACATCGCCTCCACCGAGCGGGCGCTGCGTCAGGCCGAGACGATGAAACAGCCCTACCAGGCGCGCCTGCTGTCGGTGCCGAGCCTGTACATGCTCACCCTCTGGCTGCACGGCGACTGCGCGGCGGACGGGGCGGACGGCCACCCGGTGGCCACGGACCTGCTCGTGCCGCTGGCCCCGGCCCCTCCCGGCATCGCGGCGCATCGCCCGCACCGCGTCGCCGAGCTGCTCCCGGTGCTGACCCATCGGGTGACTCCGGCCCCCTTGCTCGGCCAGATCGCCTGACGAAAGATCTCGTGCCCCGCCGTCGAATTCACCGACGGCGGGGCACGGCGTTTTCCCTGGCGCTTTACCCGGAAGCATTTCGCTCGTACGAGCGAAATAGTGCTCGTACGAGCCGGAAAACGTGCTCGACCTGTATGGACTAGCCCCATCCGGCCACGGCGAACCACCCGAAGGGACAGTGCGGTTGGACTGAACCGTCCAGGCGGGCGGCGCGTCATCAACCTGTGAAGAAGTGGTGCGCCGAAATGCCTGCGGATTCACCTCCGTGGGGCAACACTGGACGGGACCGACTTAAACCAACGGGGGGCGGCCATGGACAACGCGTCACGCCGCAGCACAGACTCGACAGCCATCTCCGACATCACGACAGAGCGAAAGATCCCACCAATGTGCCAGCATCAGCCGCCGTGCCCTACAGCAGACTCCGCCGACCGGGAATCCGCCCGACTCGTGGCGCACCACCCGGAGCAGGGATGGAGCCTGCTGTGCAACGGCGTCCTGCTCTTCGAGGACACCGGTGAGCTGCTGCCCGACGGCCAGATCATCGCCCCGCACCGCCCACTGGGCGCCAGCCAGGTGATGACGGCCGCCTGAGGCGGCACCCGGGCGGCCGGACGGCTGCCCGGCGCATACTTGGGGCCGGTCGCGGAGACACGCCGCGGGCCGGCCCCGACGCACGTTCGGCACCGATCACTCCCCGTAGTGACCCGGGTCTGCGAGGGTCATAGGGGCAGTCCCGCGCGCCAACCCGGTGGTGATCACTCTTCCCACGGGCGCGCGGCTTCCGGAAGACTTCTGGACGTCTCGCGGCGAGTGTCCACGGAGGTGGGGGAATTGGCAGCAGACGAGGCCGGTGCCGAGGGGGTGCCCGAGAGCCGGGGGAAGATCACGATCACGGAGATCGCCCGGCAGGCAGGGGTATCGGTGCCGACCGTCTCCCGGGTCGTCAACGGCCGCTCGGACGTCTCGCCGCGGACCCGGGCGCGGGTGGAGGACCTGCTCCTCCGGCACGGTTACCGCAAGCGCGCCCACGCCTCGGGGAGCGGCGCCGCACTGCTCGACCTGGTCTTCAACGACCTCGACAGCCCCTGGGCGGTGGAGATCCTGCGCGGGGTGGAGGAGGTCGCCCACGCCGCGGGGGTCGGCACGGTGGTGTCGGCGATCCACGGGCGCTCCGGCGACGCGCGGGAATGGATGCGCAACCTCCGGGCCCGCGCCTCCGACGGCGTCATCCTGGTCACCTCGGCGCTGGAACCGCTGCTGCACGAGGAGTTGCGCGCCCTGGGCGTCCCCCTGGTGGTCGTCGACCCGGCGGGCTCCCCCGCCCTGGACGTCCCGACGATCGGCGCCGCCAACTGGCCGGGCGGCCTGGCGGCCACCGAGCACCTGCTCTCCCTCGGTCACCGCCGGATCGGCCTGATCGCCGGCCCGCCGCGGCTGCTGTGCTCCCGCGCCCGCCTCGACGGCTATCGCGCCGCCCTGGAAGGCGCCGGCATCGCCCCCGACGGCTCCCTCGTCGTCCCCGGTGACTTCCACCCGGAGTCCGGTTTCACCGGCTGCAACGCCCTGCTCGCCCTGCCGGAACCACCGACCGCGCTATTCGCCGCCAGCGACCAGATGGCCCTGGGCGCGATCGAGGCACTGCGCCGGCGGGGTCTGCGGGTGCCGGAGGACCTGAGCGTGGTCGGCTTCGACGACCTTCCGGAGGTCCGCTGGTCGGCACCGCCCCTCACCACGGTCCGGCAACCGCTCGCCGACATGGGCAAGTTGGCCGTCCGTACGGTCCTGCGCCTGGCCCGCGGCGAGCAGCCGGACTCCCCGCGCGTCGAACTCGGCACCGAACTGGTCGTGCGGTCCAGCACGGCACCCCCGGCACCCTGACTGACCGGGGGTGCCGAGACCCCGGCGGTGCTCCCCAAGGCACCGCCGGGGCGTTCGGGAAACCCCTCTCGCCGGCGCTACTTGCCGCCCAGCGCCTGCCGGATCGCGAAGTACGCCGGCTTGGGCCGCAGTTGCTCGTCGTACGGCAGCGCGGCGCCCTCCCCGGGGAAGAACCCCGGGATCCAGGAGTACTTGTCGGTGTAGTCCCACACCGTGATCCCCACGCACCGCCGCACCGCGAGGCACGCCGCCGTCAGGTCGCGGTACCAGTCAGCCTGCTGGGCCAGCTTCTCGTCGGTCGCCGGCAGGATCATGCGGACGTCGACCTCGGTGAGCGCGGTGTCGAGCCCGAGCCGGGAGAAGCGGCGCAGGTTGTCCTCCAGGCTGGTCGGATAGCCGTACTGCAGGGCCAGATGGGCCTGCAGGCCGATGCCGTCGAGCGGGACGCGCTGCGCCTTCAGCTCCTGGGCGAGCCGGTAGTAGGCGTCGCTCTTCGGGCCGACGGCCTCGATGTTGTAGTCGTTGAGGTACAACCTCGCGTGCGGGTCGGCCTGGTGGGCCCAGCGCAGGGCGTCGGCGATGTAACCGGGGCCGAGCGTGCGGTACCAGAGGGTGTCGCGGTAGGTGCCGTCCTCGTTGAACGCCTCGTTGACCACGTCCCAGGAGTAGACCTTGCCGCGGTAGTGCCGCACCTCGGTCTGGATGTGCTTCTTCAGTACGGCCCTGAGCTCGGCCGCCGTCCAGTCACGCCCGGTGAGCCAGTCCGGCAGCTGGCTGTGCCAGACCAGGGTGTGGGCGCGCACGCGCTGGTGGTTCGCGCGCGCGAGGTCGACGATCTCGTCGCCGTTGGTCCAGTCGAAGACGCCCTGCTGGGGCTCGGTGGCGTACCACTTCATGCCGTTGCCGGGCGTGATCATGTC
The DNA here is from genome assembly GCF_054189285.1 of Streptomyces sp. MAI_2237. Lineage (NCBI taxonomy): Bacteria > Bacillati > Actinomycetota > Actinomycetes > Kitasatosporales > Streptomycetaceae > Streptomyces > Streptomyces sp. MAI_2237. Next base: position 60,409 of record NZ_JAJPGQ010000001.1, read on the forward strand.
GAACTCGCTGCCCAGCACGGAGGTGTAGGCGGTGTCGGTGAGTTCGGGATTGTCGGTCGCGCTGCCGAAGTAGCGGCCGTGGCGGTGGGCGAGTTCGGCCAGGGTGGCGGGCCGCGGGTGCGCCTGGGCGGGGGTGCCGGTGGTGACGCCGGCGGCGACCAGGACGGCGGCGAGGGCGCCGACGAGTCTGAGACGGGTCGTGGGCATGGTGCGACTCCTCACGGGGGTGGGGTGTGGGGCCGTACGTCCGGCGGCGCGCGTCATCCCTTCGTCGCGCCGGCGGTGAGGCCGCCGACGAGCTGGCGCTCGGCGACCGAGTAGAGGGCGAGGGCGGGGACCATCGCCAGGACGAGGTAGGCGAAGACACGGGCGTACTCCGCCGAGTACTGACCCTGGAACTGCGCGACGCCGAGCGGCAGCGTCCACCACTTGGAGTCGGTGAAGACCAGCAGCGGCAGCATGTAGTTGTTCCAGCTGGTGACCACCGCGAGCACGGAGACCGTGCCGAGCGCGGGCCGGGCCATCGGCAGCAGCACCCGCCAGAAGAAGCCGAAGGCGCTGCAGCCGTCGAGCGTGGCCGCCTCCTCCAGCTCGCCGGGGATCTGCCGGAAGAAGCCCCGCAGGATGATGATCGTCATCGGCAGGCCGAAGGCGGCCTGCGGCAGGATCACGCCGAGCGGGTTGTCCAGCAGACCGAGGGAGCGCAGCAGCAGGAACAGGGGCAGGGCGGCCACCGCGGGCGGGAACATCAGGCCCATCGTGAAGAAGGTGAACATGAGCTCCCGGCCGCGGAAGGCGAACCGGGCGAAGGAGAACGCCGCGAGCGCGGACACCGCGACCACGAGCACGCACGTCGCGACCGCCACGAGCGTGCTGTTGCCCAGCAGCCGCCAGAAGTCGCCGGAGCCGAGGATGTCGGTGTAGTTGCCGGTCAGCCAGCGCTCCGGCAGCCCGAAGGGGTTGCGGGAGAGCTCGTCGGTGGACTTGAAACCGGACAGCGCGGCGTACAGCAGCGGTACGACGATCACCGAGCCGACCACGACGAGAACCACGTGCAGCGGCAGTTGACGCAGCGTCTTCACCTGCCGTCTCCCCTCATGTTCGTGGTGGCGCCCTCGAGGTCGCGCCGGAGCACGAACCGCTGGTAGGCGAGGGCGAAGACGAGGCAGATGCCGAACATGACCACGCTGATCGCGCTGGCGTAGCCGACCTGGTAGCGCTTGAAGCCGTACTGGAACATGGTCACGGCCATCGTCTCGGAGTGATGGTCGGGGCCGCCCTGAGTGATCACCCAGACCAGGTCGAAGAGCTGGATGGACCCGATGACGGACAGGAAGATGCTGATGCGGATCGTGGGCGCGAGCAGCGGCAGGGTGACGTTGCGGAAGCGCTGCCAGGGGTTGGCGCCGTCGATCAGTGCCGCTTCCGTCAACTCGGCCGGGATCGACTGGAGTCCGGCGAGCAGCAGCATCATGTGGAAGCCGAAGTACTTCCAGGTCATGACGAGGAAGAGGGTCGCCATGACGTAGGAGGGGTCGGCGAACCACTCGCCGCCCACGCCGTCCAGCCCGACGGCGCCCAGGACATGGTCGGCGAGCCCGTCGTCCGGGGCGAAGACCATGCTGAACAGCACGCCGGTGATGGCCTCCGACAGGACGTAGGGCGCGAAGAAGAGCATGCGGTAGACGGCCCGGCCGCGCAGCCGCTGGTTCAGCGCCACCGCCATGGCCAGTGCGAACGGCAGTTGCAGCAGCAGCGAGAGCCCGACCAGGAGGGCGCAGCGCCACAGGTCGCCGAGGAAGACGTCGTCCTGGAAGAGGCGGGTGAAGTTGTCGCCGCCGATGTAGTCGGAGGGCATGCCGAAGCCGCCCCAGCGGAAGAACGCGGCGTACAGCGCGAACAGCATCGGCAGCAGGACCAGCCCGATGAACAGCACCAGCGCGGGCACCTGGAAGCCGACCGCGGTGAGCCAGTTCACCAGGCGCCGGCGCGCCCGCCCCCGCCCCGGCGTCGCCGCCGGGGAGGGGAGGGCGACGCCCGGCCCCGTCCGCTTGTCCGGAAGGAAAGTGGAGGTCATCGCCTGTTACTGCTCTTCCTTCGCGGTCTTGGAGATCGACTGCGTGACCTGCTCGGGCGACTTGGAGCCGGAGATCAGTGCCGCGACGCTGTCGTTGACCTCCTGGCCGACGGCGGGCGCGTAGGCCTGGTCGAGGTACAGCTGGAAGCCGGTGGCCGCCTTCAACTGGGCTTGTACGGCCTTGGTGTTGGGGTCGGAGAGACCCTTCTCGGCGCCGGGGACTACGGGGAGGGTGTTGGTCTTCTTCACCAGCACCAGGTCGGTGGCCTCGGAGGCGAAGAACTTCAGGAAGTCGACGGCCGCCTGCGGGGCGCCCTTGCGCAGGGCGTGTCCGCCGCCGCCGCCGAAGACCTCGGTGATGGCGCCCTTTCCGCCCTCGACCGCCGGGAAGGGGAAGAAGCCGAGGTTCGAGCCGAGGCCCTTGCCGGAGTCGGCCTCGACGACCGGGGCCCACTGGCCCATGAGCTCCATGGCCGCCTTGCCGTTGCCCATGGTGGCCGCCTGGCCGGTGGGCGTGGAGTACGCGGCGCCGAGGAACCCCTTCTGGAACGGCTGGAGTTTGACCAGGTCCTGGAGGTGCTGTCCGGCCTGGACGAGTCCGGGCGCGGTGAAGTCCTTGTCGTCGTTGGCCTTCTTCAGCGCGTCGATGCCGGCCGTGCGCATCGCGAGGTAGGCCCAGTAGTACATCCCGGGCCACTTCTCCTTGCCGGCCAGGGCGATGGGCGTGATGTTCTTCGCCTTGAGCTTCTTGACGGCGTCGAGGAAGCCGCTCCAGGTGGTGGGCGGGGTGGCGATGCCGGCCTGCTTGAAGAGCGCCTTGTTGTACCAGAAGCCGATCATGCCGATGTCGAACGGGATGCCGTACGTCTTGTTGTCCAGGATGTACGCCTGCTTCGCGACGGACAGCATGCCGTCGGCCCACGGCTTGGTCCGGTCGGTGAGGTCCTCCACGAGCCCGGCGTCCACCTGCTGCTGGAGCACGCCGCCGCCCCAGGTGTGGAAGATGTCCGGGAGCTTCCCGGAGGCGGTCAGCGCCGTCATCTTCGACTTGTAGGCGTCGTTCTCCATCTGGACGATCTTCACCTTGACCTTGGGGTTCTGCGCCTCGAACTTCTTGGCCAGACCCGCCCAGACCGTCTTGGTGGGTTCGGTGGTGGAGATGTTCCACCACTCGATGGTGGTCTTCCCGTCGGCCGACCCTCCGTCCGAGTCGCCGCCGCATGCGCTCAGAGCCGTCATGCCCAGACCGGCCGCGGCGGAGGCCGCCAGGAACCCGCGGCGGGACAGTGCCCGGTCGCCCATTGTGTGCTCCTTGGGGTAGGGACGGCGCGTCCACGACCGTCCGCTGGGACCGAAAGTTTCGGAGATGATCCAGAAAGCTTCGCTGTTGCCGCACCCTAGAGACAGCTCCCAAACGGTGGCAACCCCTTGAACGCGGTGAATCTGCGCGCGACGTCGCACAGCGGCGACAGCGGGGGACCCAGGCCCGGTATGGTTCGGGCGGCGAACCCCGCCCGTCACCTCGCGACCGGTCGAAACATTCGGCTCAGCACGCGAACATTACGGAGCCGATCAGGCAGTGCTACCGCACGGAGACCGAGTCGGCTCGCTCCGTCGCGCCCTCGGCGGCCGCGAGCGCGCGGTTGCGGCGGACGGAGGACCAGAAGGACCACGCGATCAAGACGACGCCGACCAGGCCGGTGATGACCTCGTTGATCTGGTACTGGATGGTGACCATGAGGATCACGGCCAGGGCGCCGATCGCGTAGTGGGCGCCGTGCTCCAGGTAGACGTAGTCGTCCAACGTGCCCTGGCGCACCAGGTAGACCGTCAGTGAACGGACGTACATGGCGCCGATACCCAGGCCCAGGGCCATGAGCACGATGTCGTTGGTGATGGCGAACGCGCCGATCACGCCGTCGAAGGAGAAGGAGGCGTCCAGGACCTCCAGGTAGAGGAACATGAAGAACGCGGCCCGGCCCACGAGGGTGCCCGCCGAGGGCTCACGCTGCTCCCGCTCCTCCTCGTCTTCCAGCCTGTTCTCGAAGTAGCCGGACAGACCGCCGACGACCAGGTAGGTGACCAGGCCCGCGATGCCGGAGACGAGGACGGTCTGCGCCTTGTCGACATGCGCGCCGCCGTGCTGGTGGGCGTGTGCGGCGAAGGTGAACGACGTGATCAGCAGGACGATCAGCGCGATGCAGACCGACAGCATGTCGACCTTGCCGAGCCTGGCCAGCGGCCGCTCGATCCAGCCCAGCCACTGGATGTCACGATCCTCGAAGATGAAGTCCAGGAAGATCATCAGCAGGAACATGCCACCGAAGGCGGCGATCGCCGGGTGCGCGTCGGTGACCAGCTGCTCGTAGCGGGTCTTCTCCGTCAGGGCCAGGTGGACGGCGTCGTACGGATTCAGCTTCGCGGTGATGGCGACGATCACCACCGGGAAGAGCAGCCGCATGCCGAAGACGGCGATGAGCACGCCGACCGTGAGGAAGATGGTCTGCCAGAAGGCGCTCATTTTCTTTAGGATTCCGGCGTTGACCACCGCGTTGTCGAACGACAGCGAGATCTCCAGCACGGCCAGGATCGCCACGATGCCGAACGCGGTCCAGCCTCCGTAGAGCACCCCTGCGGCCAGACCGAGCGCGGTGGCCGCGAACGCCCAACGGAAGGTCTTCAGCATCACCGGTCACCCAGTCCTCTCACCACGGCCTGACGCTCCGTACCGTCTTCGGCGTTGTCTACCACGCCCGGCTGTCGTGCGGGTGTCCCGGCAGGAACCCGGCACACCGATTGCCGGGATCTTTGCGCCGCGCGACGCGCCGGCGCCCTGAACCCGATGCCGGGCTACGGGTGCACGTCCGCCAGGAGGATGTCCAGGCCGCGCCGCGTGGTCGCGAGGACCACCCGGTCCCCCGCCCGCAGGAGACGCCCCTGCTCAGGACGCCAGTCGAAGCCGGCCAGATCGCCCCTGGCGCCACCCGGGGCGTCCGCGGCCGCGGGCTGCGGAAGCGGCCCGGCGGCGGCGCCCACGGCCAGCACGCGCCACTCGTTCTCACGGAACGCCTCGTGCACCGAACGCCCCTCCAGCTCCGGATGCCCGGCCACGTCGACGCAGGTGAACAGCAGCGACCCGCGTTCCACCGGCATCACCCCCAGCACATGACGGCCCATCATCGCCGCGGCGAACGAGGGCGCCGCCAGCGCGGAGACACTCCGGCTTCGGGTCAGGGCGTCCGGGTAGGAGGCGCGCAGCGTGCGCTGGACGGTGGCCGCGAACCCGTCGTCGTACAACCGCGTCACCACGCGCACCGCGGGGTCGGTCTCCCGCACCGCCATGACGATGTCGAGGTTGCGGCCGTCGTCGCGGGTGAGGACGAGCAGCGAGCGGCTCTGCCGGACCCGGGCCCGTTCGAGCACCCCGGGAGTCGTGGCGTCGTCCAGGATCAGCGGTACGCCGAGTTCGCGGGCGAGGGCGATACCGCGGGCGTGCGGGTCGCATTCGATGGCCACGACCTGGTGCCCGGTGCCGTGCAGCCGGGCCAGCACCCTGGTGCCGACCATGCCGAGACCGACCAGGACGATATGGCCGTTGACGTCCTCGTCGGGGGGATGGCTCGCTGAGGCGGTGCGGAAGGCCTCGCTGGCGTTCATGGTGGCGGCGACCACGAGCGGCAGCACGGCCAGCCCGACGAATCCGGCCAGCAGTTGCAGCACACGGCGGGCGGGGGACTCCTCGGTGGCCGGGTCGCCCATGGTGAAGATGTCCAGCAGCGGCAGATAGAAGTTCTTCCACCAGGGATGCTCGTCGGCGAACAGCGCGGTGGCGATCGACAGGGCCACCACGACGGCCGCCAACGCCCCGTACACGGCGATGAGTTGGTGCGAGAGGAAGACCTTCCACGGCAGGCGCGCCAGACGCGCCCGCAACCATCTGCGGGGGCGGAGGTGCCGGTTGCGGACGGCCGGTTCGGCCGGATGCCGGCCTACCTCCTCCAGCACCAGCCGGCCGTGCGTACCCTGCCGGTCCCCCGCGGTCGCGGTGTCGGGCAGCAGCTGGGTGCCCTCCTCCCCCGGCGTCTCCGCACTGTCCTGGCTGGCCGGGTCGTCCTCGTGGGCACCGGACAGGACGGCCAGCGTGGCCAGGTCGGTGGCGTGCGACGGGGTGCCCGCGGGGCGTACGACACCGCGGAAGACCCTGCCCTCGACCTGGAGGGTGTGTCCGCGGCCCAGGGCAGCGGCCGCCACGAGCTCCGGCACGGCGGTGTCGGCGTCGGAGAGCACCGTCGTGGAGGTGTCCTGCGCGAGGTCCTCGCACAGCCCGGCCGCCCGGTCCAGCAGCCGCTCCAGATGCCGGCCGCGCTCGCGGTCGAACATCCGGACGACCAGCCGCACAGCGGGGTTGACGGTGCGGGCCAGCAGGGCGGCGGTCATGTTGACCTGGTCGTCGCGGTAGGTGAGGGCGAGTGCCACCGCCCGCTCCACGCCCGCCGCGCGCAGGGTGCGTTCGTCCGGGCGCGCGGAGACATGCAGTTCGACCGGCGACCGCGGGTCGTGGTGCAGGGCGGCGACCTGGGCGCCGTGCTGGTCGCTCGCCGACGGCAGCACGACGGTGACGATCTCACCGCACACGGCGTCCAGTTCGACGGCGAGACGGTGGGCGAGTCCGTCGTCGCCGCAGATCACCATGTGCCGGGATCTCAGGCCGGGCTCCGTACGAGCGGGGTGGGTCGACGTCACACCAGGCCAACGGCGCGGACCGTCCGACACGTTCCGGCCGTGTACCTGACAGGGTCCAAGATTGCGTCAAGGACGCGCCAAAACGGCTGGGCATGCCGGGCATCCGGCGATGACGCTGGGTGTTCGCCTCGCCCCTCGCCCGGCCGGCCCTTCCGCCATCCGCCACCGTCCTGCGCTTCGCGCTCGTCGTACGGAGGGCTCTCACCAGGCCGGTCTTAACGCAAGCTTGACGGCCTCACCCCCCTCATCCGTGGGCCCGTACGTCACGCTCCGCTTACGCTGGTGCCGCCGTCCGCGTGATGGCCCCCACCACGCGCCGAGCCGCACCTCAGGAGCACGTCGATGGCCACCACCGAGCACCCGCCCCCCAGTCGCCTGCGCGCCTGGATGCTGGAGGGTCTCTCCGACATGGGCAAGGGCGTCCAGCAGGCGCCGCACGCCCGGCCGGAACCCCCGCACAAGGGCCAGCGCTGGTACCGGGTGATGTGCCTGACCGGCGTCGACTACTTCTCGACCCTCGGCTACCAGCCGGGCATCGCGGCCCTCGCCGCCGGCCTGCTGTCACCGGTGGCGACCGTCGTGCTCGTGATCGTCACCCTCGCCGGCGCACTGCCCGTCTACCGCCGCGTCGCCGAGGAGAGCCCGCACGGCGAGGGCTCGATCGCCATGCTGGAACGCCTGCTGTCCTTCTGGAAGGGCAAGCTCTTCGTCCTGGCGCTGCTCGGTTTCGCCGCCACCGACTTCCTGATCACCATCACCCTCTCCGCGGCGGACGCGGCCACCCACATGGTGGAGAACCCGCACCTGACCGGCGTGCTGCACGGCCGGCAGATGCTGATCACGCTGGTCCTCGTCGCCCTGCTCGGCGCGGTCTTCCTCAAGGGCTTCCTGGAGGCGATCGGCGTCGCGGTGGCCCTGGTGGTGGCCTACCTCGGACTCAACGCGGTCGTCGTGGCCGTCGGCCTGTGGCACGTGATCACCGCCGGGCACCTCGTCACCGACTGGACCGCCGCCCTCACCGCCGAGCACGGCAACGTCTTCGCCATGATCGGCGTGTCCCTGCTGGTCTTCCCCAAACTCGCCCTCGGCCTGTCCGGCTTCGAGACCGGCGTGGCCGTCATGCCGCACGTCCAGGGCGACCACGGCGACACCGAGGACCACCCCAAGGGCCGCATCCGCGACACCAAGAAGCTCCTGACGACCGCCGCCCTGATCATGAGCGTCTTCCTGATCGTCACCAGCTTCATCACCACCGTGCTGATCCCCGCGAAGGAGTTCGAGCCCGGCGGCCAGGCCAACGGACGCGCCCTCGCCTACCTCGCCCATGAATACCTGGGCAACGCCTTCGGCACGGTCTACGACGTCTCCACCATCGCCATCCTGTGGTTCGCGGGCGCCTCGGCGATGGCCGGTCTGCTCAACCTGATGCCGCGCTACCTGCCCCGCTACGGCATGGCCCCGCACTGGGCCCGCGCCGTCCGGCCCATGGTCCTCGTCTTCACCCTGATCGCCTTCCTGGTCACCTGGATCTTCGACGCCAACGTCGATGCCCAGGGCGGCGCCTACGCCACCGGCGTCCTCGTCCTGATGTCCTCCGCGGCGATCGCGGTGACCATCGCCGCCCGCCGCGCCGGGCAGCGCGGCTGGACGATCGGCTTCGGCGTCGTCTCGGCGGTCCTGCTCTACGTCACCGGCGCCAACGTCGTCGAACGCCCCGACGGTGTCAAGATCGGCGCCTGCTTCATCGCCGGCATCATCCTGGTCTCCCTGCTCTCCCGGCTGGCCCGCGCCTTCGAACTGCGCGTCACCGAAGTCCAGTTGGACGCGATGGCGGAGCGGTTCATCCGGGACATGGCCAGCCGGAGGATGCGGTTCATCGCCAACGAGCCCGATCAGCGGGACAAGGCCGAGTACCGCGACAAGATCGAGCAGATCCGCGCCGACAACGACATGCCCGAGGCCGAGGACTTCGTCTTCGTCGAGGTCACGGTCACCGACCCCTCCGAGTTCGAGGCCGGCCTCACCGTGCGCGGCGAAGTCCTGCACAACCGCTACCGCGTGCTGACCCTGGAGTCCTCCTCCATCCCCAACGCCCTGGCCGCCCTCCTCCTCCACGCCCGTGACACCACGGGCTGCATCCCCCACATCTACTTCGAGTGGACCGAGGGCACCCCCTTCGCGAACTTCCTGCGGTTCTTCCTCTTCGGCCAGGGCGAGGTCGCCCCGGTCACCCGGGAGGTACTGCGCGAGGCCGAGCCGGACCGCGCCCGCCGGCCCCGCGTCCACACGGGCTGACGTACGCGTCAGGATCGTGTCAAGACCGCCCCTTCCGCCGTCAGGACCTCGTCAAGGCCCGTCGTCGTCGCTCGCGCCCCGGCCTACGGTCTTCCCATGCGAGGCAGCGGGCCGCCGAGCCCGGCCGGCGACCGCCACTGGCGTGGCAGTGCACGGCTGGCAAGGTGCTGCGCGCTCGTCTTCTGCGCCATGACCGAACTGGTCGACTGGGACGCCCGGACCCTGACCCCGCTGCGCGCCCTGGTCTGGCTCGCCCTCTCCCTCGCGGTCCTCATCGTCCTGCTTCCGCCGCAGGTCACCGCGGACGCGGGCCGTCTCACGGCACGCGGCCCCCTGCACCGGCGGACGATCCACACGGACGCCCTCGTGGCGGTGACGCAATACGATGGCGTCTCCTCCCACCTGGTGCTCCGAGACGTCCACGGCCACCGCCTGGAACTCGACCCCCGAATCCTGATCGCCAACCCTGTGCTGTGGCACGAACTGGACACAGGGGCCCGCCGCTCGCTCGAACGGGGCACCCTGCACCAGGGCTTCGACGTCCTGCGGCGCCTCGGCCACCGCATCGACGACGAGACCGCACGAGCGGTCCTCAGGGGGTCGGGGCTCTTCTGATCCGCCGACGCCGCGGACGCACCACCACCCGGCCGAGGCTCAACCGGCCCCGTATCTCGACGCGCAGCACGACGGGGACACCCGAGCCGTCCCCCGGACGGGCCTTGCTCTCGGCGAACTGAAGCGTCAGCGCGTCCGTGTCCACGACGATCCCCGGCCGGGTCAGCAGCTTCAGCGTGCCGCCCCGCATGTCGAGCCGTATGCGCAGGGTGTCGTGCGTGATCACCGCGTCGGCGAGGTCGAGGGTCACATCACCCCACTCGGAGTCGATCTCCAACTGCCGGGGCACCGTCCAGCCCTCGCCCCGCAGCGTGGACGCACCCCGCTGTTCGATACGGACGACGTCCTGCGCCCCGGGCGTGCCGCCGCCCGACACCGGCAGATCGGCCGTCAGGATGTCGAGCTCCTTGAGCGTGCGGGCGGTCAGCGCGGCCTCCACGCGCTCGTCGAGCTCGTCCACGGTCAGCCTGCCGTCCCCCGCCGCCGTGCGCAGGACATCCACGACCCGGTCCCGATCCGTATGCGAGGCCCTCAGCTCGACGGAGACCGCACCCCTCGATGCCGGCTCATTGGACATACGTCCCCCCGATCCGCCCACCAATCCGAAGGCGGCCGGTACTCCGGTCGACCACCCTGACAGAACTAACGCTATATCGCGTTACAGCTCGGGTTCAACCCTTTTCTCGCCGAGACCCCCCAACGGCTTACACACGCAGATCCCGTCCCCGCTTTCCACCGAGATCCACTTCCGGCTTTCCACCGAGATCCGCTCCCGGCTTTCCGCCAGGCTCCGCTCTCCGCCCTATCGTGACCGCATGCAGAGCTACACGATCGGCCAGGCAGCGCGGCTGCTCGGCGTCAGCCCGGACACCGCACGCCGCTGGGCCGACGCCGGCCGGGTCGCGACGCACCGCGACGAGGGCGGACGCCGCCTCATCGACGGCCGGGCACTGGCGGCCTTCTCCGTCGAACTCGCCAAGGCCGGCAGCGCCGAGGACGAGGCCCCGTACACCTCGGTCCGCAACGCCTTCCCCGGGATCGTCACCGCGATCAAGCTCGGGGACGTCGCCGCCCAGGTCGAGATCCAGGCCGGCCCGCACCGCCTGGTCTCCCTCCTGACCCGCGAGGCGGTGGAGGAACTGGGCCTGGAGGTCGGCATGGAGGCCACGGCCCGCGTGAAGTCGACCAACGTCCACATCGACCGCACCTGACTCCTCCACCCCGCCGACCCCTGCCCTACGGCCCCTCCTGCCCGTCCGGTCCCGTCCGCCCCGCCAGTCCCGCCAGTCCCGTACAAACGCACATGCGCACCCCAGCGTGAATAGGGCCTGCTCATGCAAAGCAACAGGGGACTTACGCCTCGCATATGCGTCAGTATGATCGACACATGGGAGGGGCCCGGGCAGCTCGGGCTCCTCCACGGAGGCAACCAAGGGAGTGGACCCCGTGATGACCCGTTCCGTGCACCGGCCCCGCCGCATCCTGCAGGCGGCCGGCGCTGGAGCCGCCGCGCTGCTGGCCCTGACCGCCTGCTCGTCCTCCGACTCGAACGACACGAAGACCGCGTCCTCACCGTCCTCGTCGGGGAAGCTGTCCGGCACGGTCACCGTCTTCGCCGCCGCCTCCCTTCAGGAGAGCTTCACGACCCTGGGCAAGGAGTTCGAGAAGGAGCACCCCGGCACGAAGGTCACCTTCAACTTCGGCGGCAGCGACACCCTCGCGGCGAGCATCACCGGCGGCGCCCCGGCCGACGTCTTCGCCGCCGCGAGCCCCAAGACGATGGCGATCGTGACCGGCGAGAAGGACGTGGTTGGCACCCCGGCCACCTTCGTCCGCAACCAGCTGGAGATCGCCACCCTGCCGGGCAACCCCCAGAAGGTCTCTTCCTTGAAGGACCTCACCAGGTCGGGTCTCAAGGTCGTCCTGTGCGACAAGATGGTCCCCTGCGGCGCCGCGGCTCAGAAGGCCCTCGACGCGAGCAAGCTGAAGCTGGCCCCTGTCTCCTACGAGCAGGACGTGAAGAGCGCCCTGACGAAGGTCGAGCTGAAGGAGGCCGACGCGGCCGTCGTCTACAAGACGGACGTGACGGCCGCTGGTGACAAGGTGGAGGGTGTGGAGTTCCCCGAGTCCGCCGACGCGGTCAACGACTACCCAATCGCCCTGCTCAAGAACGCGCCCAACGCCGCCGCGGCTCAGGCCTTCATTCGACTGGTGAGGTCACCGGAGGGCCAGAAGGTCCTGAGCACCGCGGGGTTCCTCAAGCCATGACCACCGACGACGAGCCCGACCCCGCGGCCGACACCCTCGAGGGCGGCCCGGGGCCCGGCCGTGTCCGCAAGACCGGTCCGTCCCGGCGTGAAGGCCGCCGGGACGGGACCGGCTCCGGCCCGCGCAGCTCACGCGCCCCGCGTGGCCCGCGCAGCCCACGCAGCCCACGCAGCCCACGCAGCCGGACGTCGTACGGCCCCTACCCGCGAGGCCGCGGAGTCCCACTGCCCCTCCTGCTCCCCGCCCTCCTCGGGCTGGCCTTCCTCCTCCTGCCGCTGCTCGCGCTTCTCGTCCGGGCCCCTTGGAGCGCCCTCCCCGACCAGCTGACCAGCGCCGAGGTGTGGCAGGCGCTGCGTCTGTCGCTGGTGTGCGCCACGTCGGCGACCCTGGTGTGCCTGGTCCTCGGCGTACCGCTGGCCTGGCTGCTGGCCCGCACCGACTTTCCCGGCCGCGGTCTGGTGCGCGCCCTGGTGACCCTGCCCCTCGTCCTGCCGCCGGTCGTCGGCGGCGTCGCCCTGCTCCTCGCCCTCGGCCGCAACGGCATCGTGGGCCAGTGGCTGGACTCCTGGTTCGGCATCGCGCTGCCCTTCACCACGACCGGCGTCGTGGTCGCGGAGACCTTCGTGGCGCTGCCGTTCCTCGTCATCAGCGTCGAGGGCACCCTGCGCGCGGCGGATCCCCGTTACGAGGAGGCGGCCACCACCTTGGGCGCCTCCCGCTTCACCGCGTTCCGCCGCGTCACGCTCCCCCTCATCGCCCCCGGCATCGCCGCGGGCGCCGTCCTCGCCTGGGCACGGGCGCTGGGCGAGTTCGGCGCGACGATCACCTTCGCGGGCAACTTCCCCGGCCGCACCCAGACGATGCCCCTGGCGGTGTACCTGGCCCTGCAGAACAACCCGGAGGCGGCCATCGCCCTCAGCCTGGTCCTCCTGACCGTCTCGATCGCGGTACTGGCGGGGCTCCGGGATCGCTGGATGACGCCGTCATGACCTACGAAAGCCCACTCGTCCCCGAGAACCCGCCGGACCCGAGGGCCGGCCACCTGATGCGAAAGCCCCACCCCGCAGCCGCCGACGGCGCTCAGCCCCTTCAGGGATCAAAACGCCCACCCCCGCACCCGCACTCCACCCCTACCGCCCTGGACGCCCACCTCCAGGTGGCCCGCCCCCGCTTCCGTCTGGACATCACCCTCACCGCCGCCCCCGGCGAGGTCCTCGCCCTCCTCGGCCCCAACGGCGCCGGCAAGACCACGGCCCTGCGCGCCCTCGCCGGCCTCACCCCCCTCACCGACGGCCACCTCCGCCTCGACGGCACCGACCTGACCCGCACACCCCCCGAGAACCGCCCCGTCGGCGTCGTCTTCCAGGACTACCTGCTCTTCCCCCACCTCACCGCCCTGGACAACGTCGCCTTCGGCCCCCGCTGCCAGGGCGCCTCGAAGGCCGAGTCCCGTGCCCGGGCCACGGAATGGCTGACCCGCATGGGCCTGGAGGACCACCTCACCGCCAGACCCCGCCGTCTCTCCGGCGGCCAGGCCCAGCGCGTCGCCCTCGCCCGCGCCCTCGCCACCGACCCCCGCCTGCTCCTCCTCGACGAACCCCTCGCCGCCCTCGACGCCCGCACCCGACTCGACGTACGCGCGCAACTGCGCCGCCACCTGGCGGAGTTCGAGGCGGTGGCGGTCCTCGTCACGCACGACCCACTGGACGCCATGGTGCTCGCCGACCGGCTGGTGGTCGTCGAGCACGGCGAAGTCGTCCAGGAAGGCAGCCCGTCCGACATCGCCCGTCACCCCCGTACCGACTACATCGCCCGGCTGGTCGGCCTGAACCTCTACAAGGGCCGGGCAGAGGGGCACACCGTCCGCCTGGACGCCGGGCCCGCCATCACGACCACCGAGGACCTGTCCGGCCCGGTCTTCGTCGCGTTCCCGCCCAGCGCCGTCACCCTGTTCCGCGACCCGCCCACCGGCTCCAGCGCCCGCAACCACTGGCGCTGCGAGGTGGCCGGCCTGGAGACCCACGGCGACCAGATCCGCGCCGACCTCACCGGCGAAGTCCCGCTGGCCGCCGACCTCACCACGGTCGCCGCGGCCGAACTCGACCTGCACCCCGGCTCGGTAGTCTGGGCGACGGTCAAGGCGACGCAGACGCACGCATACCCGGCATGACGGACGTCCGGCCCTAGGGTTTGCCCATGACCCTGAGCATCCGCAACCAGATCCCCGGCACGGTCACCGCCGTCACCCCCGGCGAAGTGATGGCGACCGTCAAGGTGCGCCTCACCGGCGGCCAGGACATCACCGCGGCGATCACCCGGGAGTCCGTCGAGGACCTGGGCCTCGCTGACGGCACCGCCGTCCGCGCCCTGGTGAAGTCGACCGAGATCTCCCTGGCCACCGCCCCGGTCTCGGGCCTGTCCATCCGCAACCAGCTGCCCGGGACGGTCACCGGCCTCGCCACCGGCGGCGCCATGGCCTCCGTCAAGGTGGCCGTCCAGGGCGCCGAACTCACGTCCGCGATCACGGCGGACGCCGCACAGGACCTCGGCCTGGCGTCCGGCACCTCGGTGGTCGCCCTGATCAAGGCGACGGAGATCTCGCTCGCCACCACCTGACGGCCACATACACGAGACCCCCGCACATGCGAGAGGGCCCCGCCGGAGCGGGGCCCTCCTCCAAGCCTGTCGGCTCAGTCCTCGTACGCGTCGAGCGGCGGGCAGGAGCAGACCAGGTTGCGGTCGCCGTAGGGCCTGGTCGATCCGGCGCACCGGCGGCCAGTACTTGTCGGCGGCCGAGACCCCGGCGGGGAAGACGGCCTCCGCACGCGAGTAGGCGTGCTCCCACTCCCCACCCAGCGCGGCGGCGGTGTGCGGAGCGCCCCGCAGCGGGTTGTCGTCCGCCGGCCACTCGCCCGCGCCGACCTTCTCGATCTCCGCGCGAATGGCGATCATGGCCTCGCAGAACCGGTCCAGCTCGCCGATGTCCTCGGACTCGGTCGGCTCGATCATCAAGGTGCCGGCCACCGGGAAGGACATCGTCGGCGCGTGGAAGCCGTAGTCGATGAGCCGCTTGGCGACGTCGTCCACGCTCACGCCGGTCGCCTTGGTCAGCGGCCGCAGATCGATGATGCACTCGTGCGCGACCAGCCCGCCGGGGCCGGTGTAGAGCACCGGGTAGTGGGGTTCGAGCCGCTTGGCGATGTAGTTGGCGGAGAGCACGGCCACCTGAGTGGCCCGCTTCAGCCCCTCGCCGCCCATGAGCCGGACGTAGGCCCACGAGATCGGCAGGATGCCGGCCGAGCCCCAGGGCGCGGCGGAGATCGGGCCGACGCCCGTCTCCGGCCCGGCGGCCGGCTGCATCGGGTGGTTGGGCAGGTACGGCGCCAGGTGGGCGCGCACACCGACCGGGCCGACGCCCGGGCCGCCGCCGCCGTGCGGGATGCAGAAGGTCTTGTGCAGGTTGAGGTGCGAGACGTCGCCGCCGAAGTGGCCCGGCTTGGCGAGCCCGACGAGCGCGTTGAGGTTGGCGCCGTCGACGTACACCTGGCCGCCGGCGTCGTGCACCTGGGCGCAGATGTCCGCGACGTGCTCCTCGAACACACCGTGCGTCGACGGGTAGGTGATCATCAGCACCGCCAGCTCGTCGCGGTACTGCTCGATCTTCGCCCGCAGGTCCTCGACGTCGATCTCGCCGTCCTCGGCGGTCTTGACGACGACGACCTTCATGCCCGCCATGACGGCGCTGGCCGCGTTCGTGCCGTGCGCGGACGACGGGATCAGGCAGACGGTGCGCTGCTCGTCCCCGTTGGCCCGGTGGTAGCCGCGGACGGCGAGCAGGCCGGCCAGCTCGCCCTGCGAGCCGGCGTTGGGCTGGAGCGACACCTTGTCGTACCCGGTGACCTCGGCCAGCCGCTCCTCCAGCTCGCGGATGAGCGTCAGGTAGCCCTGGGCCTGCTCGGCGGGCGCGAAGGGGTGCAGCTGCCCGAACTCGGGCCAGGTGACCGGCTCCATCTCGGTGGTCGCGTTGAGCTTCATGGTGCAGGAGCCCAGCGGGATCATGCCGCGGTCGAGCGCGTAGTCCCGGTCGGCGAGGCGGCGCAGGTAGCGCAGCATCGCGGTCTCGGAGCGGTGCTGGTGGAAGACGGGGTGGGTGAGGATGTCGTCGTCGCGCAGCACCTCGCCCGGCAGGGCGTCCTCGACGACGGCGTCCAGCGCCTCGATGTCGCCCTTGACGCCGAACGCGCTCCACACGGCGCGCAGCTGGGCCCGGCCGGTGGTCTCGTCGCAGGCGACGGAGACGTGGTCGGCGTCGACGAGCCGCAGGTTGACGCCGTTCTCCCGCGCGGCGGCGACGATCTCGGCCGCCTGCCCGGGGACGCGCGTGGTCACGGTGTCGAAGTAGGAGGCGTGCACGACCTCCACGCCTCCGGCCCTCAGCCCCTCGGCCAGGACGGCCGCGTACCGGTGGGTGCGCCGCGCGATGCCCTTCAGGCCGTCCGGCCCGTGGTAGACGGCGTACATGCCGGCCATGACGGCGAGCAGCACCTGTGCCGTGCAGATGTTGCTGGTGGCCTTCTCCCGGCGGATGTGCTGCTCACGGGTCTGCAGCGCCAGCCGGTACGCCTTGTGCCCGTCTGCGTCCACGGACACGCCGACGAGCCGCCCGGGCAGGCTGCGCGCGAACTTCTCCTGTACGGCCATGTAGCCCGCGTGCGGCCCGCCGAAGCCCATCGGCACACCGAAGCGCTGCGTGGTGCCGACGGCGATGTCCGCCCCGAGCTCGCCGGGCGACTTCAGCAGCGTCAGCGCGAGCAGGTCGGCGGCCACGGTGACGAGCGCGCCGAGCTCGTGCGCCTGGTCGATGACCCGCTTGATGTCACGTACGGCACCGGAGGCGCCGGGGTACTGGAGCAGCACGCCGTTGATCTCGCGCGAGGCGATCTCCGCCGGGATGCCGTCGCTCAGGTCGGCGACCACGACCTCCACGCCCGCGGGCTCGGCACGGGTCTCGATGACCGCGATGGTCTGCGGCAGCGTGTCCGCGTCGACGAGGAAGAGCCCCTTCTTGTTCTTCCCCATGCGCCGGGACAGCGCCACGGCCTCGGCGGCCGCCGTCCCCTCGTCGAGCAGGGAGGCACCGGAGGTGGGCAGTCCGGTCAATTCGGCGACCACGGTCTGGAAGTTCAGCAGGGCCTCCAGGCGGCCCTGGGAGATCTCCGGCTGGTACGGCGTGTAGGCCGTGTACCAGGCGGGGTTCTCCATCACGTTCCGCAGGATCACCGGCGGGGTGAAGGTGCCGTAGTAGCCGAGGCCGATCATGGAGTCGAGGACCTGGTTGCGGTCGGCGAGCGAACGGAGCTCGGCGAGCACCTCGGCCTCGGTCCGCGCGCCCGGCAGATCGAGCGCGTCGGCGTTCTTGATCACGTCCGGTACCGCGGCGGCGGTCAACTCGTCCAGCGAGCCGTACCCGACCTGCGCGAGCATCTTGGCCCGTGCCTCGTGGTCGGGGCCGATGTGGCGCTGCTCGAAGGGAATTCCCTGTTCGAGCTCGGAGAGCGGAATGCGGTGGGCGGTCATTGCGGAGGCCTCCTGGTCTGACGCGACCTTCGAGGGGCACCACGGCTCGGGTACCCGGACGGCCTCCCCCTCTGTCATCTCAACCTGAGAGCTTCACCGGACCACCCGAGGGCGCCCGGTTTTCACCGTCGGTGAGAGCGGAAGCCGTCGACACCCGCCCTGCTTTCCAGAGTGACCTCGTCCGTGCGGTACGTGAGCCTGAGAGATTCCGGGGAGGATTTGCTCCTTCGGCGCCTCCGGTGTTCACCGGAGGACTCTCCCGCACGGGGTCAGCAGCCACTGCCAGCCTACCAGCGGGCACGTCGCAGGTGTTTTCGAGTGGCCGCACGTCCCGTTGTGCTCTTTTGTAGTGCTTAGGACGAGTTGCGAGCAACAGGAGGGCACGTGCAGACCGACATCGATCCGCGCAACCTGATCGGCCGCAAGGCGTTCGACCGCAACGGAACCAAGATCGGTACCGTCGACGAGGTCTACCTCGACGACGCGACCGGCGTGCCGGAGTGGGCGGCGATACGCACCGGCGTGTTCTCCCGCGATGCCTTCGTCCCCCTGGCGCCCAGCGAACTCGTCGAGGGCATCCTCCACATCCCCTTCGAGCGCTCCCTCATCAAGGACGCCCCCGATTTCGGCGTGGGCCGCCACCTGTCCCCGGAACAGGAACTGCAGCTCTACCACCACTACGGCCTTGACGTGGCACCCCCGCCTCCCTTCCCGGACCACGATTTCGGCAAGCTGGCGGGAACGGAGGACGCGGACGCCTGAAGCCGGCCACGCGCCCCGTCACGCACCGACTCCCTCCGCGGAGACCCCCGCCGCATCCTCGACCAGCGGCAACGGATCGGCCGGCTCCAGGTCGGGATCGTCGACCCGGAACGTCCGCACCCGCCCCGGCTCCGACACGGGTGTCTCGAAGCGCACGGTCACCCGGCCCAGCCCGCTCCCCTGCACCCACCCGTGCCCGAACTCGGCGTGCCGCACATCGTGCCCCGCGGGCCACCGCCGCTCGACGACCGCCTGCTCCTCGGCCGGCTCCTCCGGCCGGTCCCCCTCCTCCGCGACCTGCTCCACAGCCCCTTCCCCGGCCGCCTGGGCGAACAGGTCCTCCTGCGTGTAGTCGGCGAGCCCACTCACCCCGACCCCCAGCAGCCGCACACCCCCGGTCGTGTCCACGGAATCCAGCAAGCGGGCGGCGGCCTCCCGCACCACCGCGGGATCGTCGGTCGGCCCCCGCAGCGTCTCCGACCGGGTCAGCGTGGAGAAGTCGTACCGCCGCACCTTCAGCACGATGGTCCGCCCCGACAGCTCCGCCGCCCGCAGCCGCCGCACACACCGGTCGGCTAGCCGCTGCACCTCCAGCCCCACTCGCAGCCGGTCGTGGATGTCGACGTCGTAGGTGTCCTCGACGGACACCGACTTGGCCTCCCGCTCGGCCACCACGGGCCGGTCGTCGTGGGCCAGGGCCATGGCGTGCAGCGCGTGCCCGTGCGCCTTGCCCAGCAGCCGTACGAGCTCGTCCTCGCCGGCCTCGGCGAGGTCGTCGACCGTGGTGATCCCGGCCCGCCGCAGATGGTCGCCGGTGGCCGGCCCCACCCCCGGCAGGGTCCGCACCGACATCGGCCCGAGCATCGCCCGCTCGGTCCCGGGCTCGATCAGCACCAGCCCGTCCGGCTTCGCCTCCTCGGAGGCGATCTTCGCGAGCATCTTGGACGCCGCGAGCCCCACGGACCCGGTCAGCCCCGTGACGGCCCGTATGTCCGCCCGCAGCCTCTCCCCCACCAGCCGCGCCGACGTCGCGTCCCAGGCCGCCTCACCGGCCTCCAGGTCCACGAACGCCTCGTCCAGGCTCAGCGGCTCCACCAGGGGCGACAGGGCGTGCAGGAGGCCCATGACCTGCTCGCTGATCGCCCGGTAGAACCCGAAGCGCGGCACCAGATACGCGGCGTTCGGCGCCAGCCGCCGCGCCTGGGCCATCGGCATCGCGGACCGCACCCCGAACACCCGCGCCTCGTACGAGGCCGTCGCCACGACCCCGCGCGGTCCCAGTCCGCCGACGACCACGGCCTTCCCTCGCAGACTCGGCTTGGACGCCTGCTCCGCCGAGGCGTAGAAGGCATCCATGTCGAGATGCAGGATCGTGGGCGCGTTTCTCACATGTCCGATGCTGCCCTACGGCACTGACAATGCACCCGTACGACGGCCGGACCGCCGTCGCTCCCGCCTCAGACGGCCCGGTTGCGCCGCCGCGCCAGCTCGTCGGCCGGGTTGGGGCCCACCAGGGTCTCGCCGGTGTCGATGCGCTCGCCGTGCAACTGCGACAGCGCGCTCTCCACGTCCCGCCACACCACTCCGACGGCGATCCCGAAGACGCCCTGGCCGCCCTGGAGCAGTGCGTGGACCTCGTCGGGCGAGGTGCACTCGTAGACCGTGGCGCCGTCGCTCATGAGCGTCATGCGCTCCAGGTCCCGAAAGCCGCTCTCCCGCAGGTGCTGCACCGCGGTGCGGATGTTCTGCAGCGACACGCCGGTGTCCAGGAAGCGCTTGACGATCTTCAGGACGACGACGTCCCGGAAGCTGTAGAGGCGCTGCGTCCCCGACCCGTACGCGGGGCGCACGCTCGGCTCGACGAGCCCGGTGCGCGCCCAGTAGTCCAGTTGCCGGTAGGTGATGCCGGCGGCCGCGCAGGCCGTGGGCCCCCGGTAGCCGATCTCCTCGGACGCCATCGACGCCGCCCCTCCGCTGCTCGGCACGGCCGCAGGTCGCTGCGGGACGTGATCGGCCGCGTTGCTCTGATGGGGGTCCCCCCAACTCGAACGCAGTTGAGAGCTTGGGGGAGGGTACGGTCCGCTGTCCCCGGAACCTCGTCCGGGGGCACCCCCAGCCGTACCGTCGCCGCTGCTTCTCACGCCGACCTCCGTCCTTGACCTGCCTCCTCGACGGTAGGCAGCCACCAGGGGTGCGTCAACGACCGCCACACTCGGCACGCCGAGTGATAATCACCCTGAGAGTGGTTTCCCGTGCCCCACCGCGGGGAAAGGCTAGCCGAATGCGCTCGAAGCAAGCCGCAGGACGCTCGCACGGGCCGCCGGCAAATGCGGGCATTTGACCCGTGATCGCCTGCGAACCGGCCGCGCACGGAACACCGGGGCCCGCCGGGCCGGTTCCGGCTCACTGGCTGCTGGTGCCGAAGTCCTCCGGCGAGATCTGGTCGAGGAACTCGCGGAACTTCTCCACCTCGTCCTCCTGCTCGTCCGGGATCGCGATGCCCGCGTCGTCGAGCACGCCGTCACTGCCGTAGATCGGCGTTCCGGTGCGCAGCGCCAGCGCTATGGCATCCGACGGACGGGCGCTCACCTCGACTCCGCTGGCGAACACCAGCTCCGCGTAGAAGACGCCCTCACGCAGGTCGGTGATGCGTACTTCGGTGAGCTCCTGGCCTACGGCCTCCAGCACGTCCTTGAACAGGTCGTGCGTCAGCGGCCTGGCGGGGGCCATGCCCTGCTGGGCGAAGGCGATCGCCGTCGCCTCCCCCGGCCCGATCCAGATGGGGAGGTAGCGGTCGCCTCCCACTTCACGCAGGAGCACGATCGGTTGGTTGGAGGGCATTTCGACCCGGACACCTACGACATCGAGCTCGTTCACACAGCAACCCTAGGACGTGCCCGGGACGTTTGGGTAGTCGGGCAGGAAACGGGGGGACGATCCGGCCTCGCGACGCGTGCCGGGTTCAGGGCAGTCGCACGCCGAGCGCGGTCTGCACGAGAGCCGCGTGCAGCTTCACCGTGAGCGCCGCGAGCTCCTTCGTACGGGCCTCCGCGTGGGCCCTGGTCTGCGGATTGCGGTGCCGCTTCAGCGGGGCCACCACCTGGTCCACGAGCCCCGCCTCACGGTCGGCGGCGGCCTTCATGGCCCTCAGGTGCCGCGGCTCGATGCCGAACCGCCCCAGTTCCAGGACGAGCGAGGCGACGGTGACCGCCTCGGCGTCGTACGCCCCGTCCGCCATCGGAGTGAGCAGCCCGTACGACTCCCACTCCTTGAGCTGCTCCTCGCCGATCTCGGCGGCGGCGAGCAGCTCGTCCCGTCCGATGCGGGCGGCCGTCGGCCCCTCCAGGGGCTCCAGGAGGGCCTCACCCTCCCGCTGACGGCCCACCGCGGGCAGCGCCACGGCCTCTCCCCGCGCCATGGCGTCCAGGTGCTCACGGATCACCTTGAGCGGCAGGTAGTGATCGCGCTGCATCCGCAGCACGTGACCGAGGCGCTCGACGTCGCCCACCGTGAACTTGCGATACCCGGACGGGGTTCGCTGGGGCTCGATGAGCCCTTCCGACTCCAGGAAGCGAATCTTGGAGATGGTGACTTCGGGAAACTCCTCGCGCAGCACGTTCAGCACTGCGCCGATGCTCATCAGACCACGGTCCGTGGCGGCGGTGCCGTGGCCGGCACCACCGCTCGGTGTTTGCAGCATGGACATTCCCTGGGGTCCCCCGGACGGAGTCCGGGAGTGGTCAGTAGCCCTGCTGGCTCGCGTAGAAGACCAGCCGGTACTTGCCGATCTGCACCTCGTCGCCGTTGTTCAGGGCGACCTGGTCGATCCGCTCTCGGTTGACGTACGTGCCGTTGAGGCTGCCCACGTCGGCCACCGTGAACGTGCCGTCCGCGCCGCGGCGGAACTCCACGTGACGACGCGAGACCGTCACGTCGTCGAGGAAGATGTCGCTCTGCGGATGGCGGCCCGCCGTGGTCAGGTCACCGTCCAGCAGGAAGCGGCTGCCCGAGTTCGGTCCGCGGCGCACCACCAGCAGGGCGGAACCAAGCGGCAGCGCGTCCACGGCCGCCTGCGCCTCGGGAGAGAGCGCCGGCAACTGCGTCTGTCCGGTCACCTCGGCGTCGTAGGCCTCGATGCCGGAGATGGAGATCGTGGAGGTCGTCTCGGACGGCCGCTCGGCCGCGGCTCCACCGCGCAGCGGGGCACCGCAGTTGGAGCAGAAGCGGCTGTTCTCCGCGTTGCGGTTACCGCACCTCGTACACACCAGGGCCGACATAGGGGAAAACCCTCCACCCGTACTTGAGGTTGACGGTTGCCCGAAACCTATGCCGCCGGACTGCGCAGGGTCAACCGACGGCGCGCCTTGACCTCCGGAAATGTCACCGCCCGGCCCAGCGACCTGGTCCCGGAAGAGGGGACGCTGGCCTTCCGCGTCGGGCTGTGCGCGATGACGAGCAGTGGCATTGTCGCTGCCCTCTCGCGCGCTCTTGCCGAACAACTTCGCAAACAACTTCACGGGCGATTCCCCTTGACCGAAACAGACCCGCCCGTGGGGCAGGACGAACCCTGACTCAATACGCCGGCCGACCCGGACATCCTCACAACGTCCGTATCCACCAGACAGTTTCCACCACGCACCACCCAATCGGTGCGCCGACCCCCCGCAACCTGATGCCCCTGCCGGTCGCCCCCCATGCACCGCCGGTTCACTGGGAGGACGACCGAGCGTAGTCAGGCCGCTTCGCCGCTCGCAAGGCGTCCACGACGATCTTGTTCGATCGCTCGACAGTGACGGTGGCCTGCTCCTTCTCGAGAGTCTGCACCACGCCTCCAGGGATGTTGAGCGCCGGCTCGAGGTCCTCCGGCTTGCCGATGACCTTGAAACGATAGGGCGCGTTGATCTTGTTCCCGTCGACGCTCACGCTCTTGCCGGAGTCCGAGAGATAGGTGCTGGCCACGACGCGTACGCCGTTCACCTGGATCGCCTCCGCCCCGGCCGCGCGCAGCTCCTGGACCGCGTCGAGCAGCATGTCCGCCTGGACCGTCCCCTTCGTGTCGTCGATCGTCATCGTGATGCCGGGCCCCTGCGCCGCCACCGTGCCCGCCAGAATGCCGAGTTGCCTCTCCTTCTCGACCGTCTGCTTGCGGGCCTCCTCGGCCTGGTCGGAGCTGTTCTCCAACTCGTCGCGCTGTTTCTGCAGCCCCTGCTTCTCGTCCTCAAGACGTTGAGTACGGTCGTCGAGTTCATCGAGGATGCGAACAAGATCTTCCTGACGCGCTCCGCGCAGCGCGCTGTCACTGTCGCTGTTCGACGCCACCTGCACGGCGAGGCCGAAGCCGAGGCCGAACAGCAGCACCGCGACGATCAGTTGGGCACGGCTCACCCGCGGCGGCCACAGCCCCTGCACCAACCGCTGCCGGCCGGTAAGGCGGGGCTTCTCCTCGGACGTCTCCGCGGCTGCCTCGGGGGCCGTCGCGGGCACCTCTTCGGGCAGCTCCTTGCGCAGCCTGTTCCCGGGCTCGTCCTTCGCGTCCTTCGCGTCCTTCTCGTCGCTCATCGGCCTCACGCCCGGAACACGTGCCGACGGATCGCCGCGGCGTTCGAGAAGATGCGGATTCCGAGCACCACGACGACGCCGGTGGACAGCTGGGCTCCCACGCCCAACTTGTCGCCCAGGAACACGATCAGCGCGGCCACGACCACGTTGGACAAGAACGACACGACGAAGACCTTGTCGTCGAAGATGCCGTCCAGCATGGCCCGCAGACCGCCGAAGACGGCGTCGAGCGCCGCGACCACGGCGATCGGCAGATAAGGCTCGACGACCGCCGGAACCTCAGGCCGGACCAACAATCCGGCCACGACTCCCACGACGAGGCCCAGTACGGCGATCACGATGTGCCCTTCTCCGTCTTCTCGTTCTTCGGCTGTGCTGTACGTACGATCACACTCGGCGCGGCGGGCAGCCGAAGATCGCCCTGCACCGAGATGTTGGTCCTGATGCCGTAGTTCTCCTGCAGGGCGTGCAGGTACAACCCGTCGGCGCTGTTCTGGAACCTGGTGCTCAGTTTTTTCCCGTTGCCCACGGCCAGCACGGTATAGGGCGGCACCAGCGGCCGGTTGTCGACCAGTATCGCGTCACCCGCGGCCCTGATCGCCGACAGCGCGGTCAGCCGCTGCCCGTTGATGGAGACGGCCTCCGCCCCCGACTCCCACAGACCGTTCACCACTCGCTGCATGTCCCGGTCGCGGACCCGGCCGGTGTCGGAGAAGTCCGAGGTCTCTCGCGGGTTGCCGTTGCCCCCGGAGGTCGCTTCCTTGGCGTCGTTCACGACCAGCCGCACACCGGGTCCGTGCACCTCGACCGCGCCCGAGAGCAACCCCACCAGCTCCGCCTGGTCGTCGTCGCCGCTCTTCTTCAGGGCTTCCCGCTGCCGGGCGTTCACGTCGTCGCGCAGCGTGTCGACGGAGTGCTCCAGCTTGTCCGCGGTCGCCGTCTCACGGTCGATGCGGTCGATCAGTTCCTCGCGCTCCTTGGCGACGACGGGAGCCGCCACCCGCGCCTGCGCCGCCCCCACCGTCACGACCAGCGCCGCGAGCACCAGCCCGGCCGCGAGGCCGAGTCTGGCCCGCAGCGTCCTGGGCATACCTCCGGCGCCCGCGGCCTTCTTCCGGGCGGCCGCCTCGGCGTAGCCGTCGTCGAGGCTGTGGTCCATGACGTTGGTGAGGAGGAACATGGACGCGTCCGGCCGCGAAGGGCGCGTCGGTGTGCTCCGAATGGGGGGCTGCTGCGGCATGCCGCACATCGTCGCACGTTGCGGCCACTACCTCCGAATGGCCCCACCGGCGTGCCGGACAGGCCCCCTTGGGGACACTTGTCCGGCACGCACTCGTGCAGCGTGTTTCAGCGTCCGGCGCTGTCCACGACCGCCGACCACTCGTCGAGCAGGGCCTGCGCGGAGGCGTCGTCCGGTCCTTCCGCCCACAGATGGGTGACGGCCTCGGCCGGGTCGGGCAGCACCATCACCCAGCGGCCGTCGGTCTCGACGACCCGCACGCCGTCCGTGGTGTCCACGAAGCGGTCTCCGGCCTCCTCAACGACCCGCCGCATCACCAGTCCCTTGACGGCCCACGGAGTCGCCAGGTCCCGCTTGAGGACGTGCGCACGCGGGATCCGCGCGTCGATCTGGCTCAGTGTGAGCTGTGTCCGCGCCACCAGCCCGATCAGCCGGACGAAGGCTGCCGTGCCGTCGAAGACGCTGCTGAACTCCGGGACGATGAATCCGCCCTTGCCGTCACCGCCGAAGATGGTCGTCTCGTCGCCTCCGACCCGGGTGAGGTCGTCGGGCGAGGTCGTCGTCCACTCCACCTGCGTCCCGTGGTACGCCGCCACCTGCTCGGCGATCCGCGTCGTGGTCACCGGAAGCGCCACCCGCCCGCTGCGCCGCTCGGCGGCGACCAGGTCGAGCAGGACCAGCAGGGCCCGGTCGTCCTCGATGATCCGGCCCTTCTCGTCGACGAGGGAGAGCCGCTCGCCCACCGGGTCGAACCGCACGCCGAACGCCGCGCGGGACGAGGCCACGATCTCGCCGAGCCGCACCAGCCCGGACCGCCGCTGGTCGCCGGTCTCCGTGGGCCGGGCCTCGTCGAGACCGGGATTGATGGTCAGCGAGTCCACGCCCAGCTTGCCGAGCAGGCTGGGCAGTACGAGCCCCGCACTGCCGTTGGACGCGTCCACGACGACCTTCAACCCGGACTCGCTGATGCCGGTCGTGTCGACGTTCCGCAGCAGCGACCCCGTGTAGGAGTCGAACACGCTGGCGGGGAAATGCAGGTCGCCGATCTCGCCGGGGAACGCCCGCCGGTACTCCTGCCGCGCGAACACCCGGTCCAGCTTGCGCTGGCTGCCCTGCGACAGGTCCGCGCCGTTGCCGTCGAAGAACATGATGTCCACCGAGTCCGGCACTCCGGGCGTGGTCCGGATCATGATGCCGCCGGCACTGCCCCGCGCCGTCTGCTGCCTGGCCACGGGCAGCGGCACGTTCTCCAGGTCGCGTACGTCGATGGCGCTGGCCTGCAGCGCCGAGATCACCGCGCGCTTGAGTGCCCGGGCACCGCGGGAGTGATCGCGGGCCGTGGTGACCGTCGAGCCCTTCTTGAGGGTCGTCGCGTAGGCGCCGGCGAGGCGGACGGCGAGCTCGGGGGTGATCTCGACGTTCAGGATGCCCGAGACGCCACGGGCGCCGAACAGGTGCGCCTGGCCCCTGGACTCCCAGATGACCGAGGTGTTGACGAAGGCACCGGCCTCGATCGTCTTGAACGGGTAGACCCGCACATTGCCCTGCACGATCGATTCTTCACCGATCAGGCACTCGTCACCGATGACGGCGCCGTCCTCGATGCGTGCAGCACGCATGATGTCGGTGTTCTTGCCGACGACACAGCCGCGCAGATTGCTGTGCTGTCCCACGTACACGTTGTCGTGCACGACGGCCTTGTGCAGAAAGGCGCCGCTCTTCACGACGACGTTGGAACCGACGACCGTGTGTTCACGGATTTCCGCGCCGGCTTCGACCTTCGCGTAGTCGCCGATGTACAGGGGCCCGCGCAGAACCGCGTCAGGATGCACTTCGGCACCTTCGGCGACCCAGACGCCCGGGGAGATCTCGAAGCCGTCGATCTCGACGTCGACCTTGCCCTCCAGGACGTCGGCCTGCGCCTTCACATAGCTCTCGTGCGTGCCGACGTCCTCCCAGTAGCCCTCGGCGACATAGCCGTAGATCGGCTTGCCTTCCTTCATCAGCTGCGGGAAGACGTCACCGGACCAGTCGACGGGCACATCGGGGTCGACGTAGTCGAAGACCTCGGGCTCCATCACGTAGATCCCGGTGTTCACGGTGTCGGAGAAGACCTGACCCCAGGTCGGCTTTTCGAGGAAACGCTCGACCTTGCCTTCCTCGTCGACGATCGTGATGCCGAACTCCAACGGATTGGGCACACGCGTCAGACACACGGTGACGAGCGCGCCCTTTTCCTTATGGAAATTGATCAGCTCCGTGAGGTCGAAGTCGGTCAGCGCATCGCCGGAGATGACAAGGAAAGCATCGTCCTTCAACGCCTCTTCGGCGTTCTTCACGCTCCCGGCGGTACCGAGTGGCTTCTCCTCGTTGGCATAGGAAAGCTCCATACCGAGCTCTTCGCCGTCACCGAAGTAGTTCTTGACCAATGAGGCCAGGAACTGGACAGTTACGACGGTCTCGTTCAACCCATGCCTTTTGAGCAGCCGCAGCACGTGCTCCATGATCGGGCGGTTCGCCACGGGCAGGAGCGGCTTGGGCATACTCGAAGTCATGGGGCGAAGGCGGGTGCCTTCGCCTCCGGCCATCACGACGGCCTTCATGTCGGAAGCGTCCTCCTCAAGAGACGACGGTCTAGCCGACTTCACCCGTCCAGATTGTCCCGCACTTTCCCGGCGGGGGCCATCCAGCCGCTAGGGCGGCAGCAATCAGTGAGTTCAGTCGGCCATGGCGTCCGCACGGACCAGGCGGCGGACTTGTACCACGTAGAGGACTCCTGCCCACCAGTACAGCGTTGTACCCCATCCGGCGAACGCCCATCCGAAAATAGCAGCGAGTGACGGCAGCCAGCCAGTTCCGTCACTGAGCAGGAGCAGCGGGAAGGCGTACATCAGGTTGAAGGTGGCGGCCTTCCCGAGGAAGTTCACCTGCGGCGGCGGATAGCCGTGCCGCCTGAGGATGCCCACCATCACCAGCAGGAGGAGCTCTCGCGCGACAAGTGCAGCGGTCAACCAGATCGGGAGAATCTCGCGCCAGGTGAGACCGACCAATGTCGAGAGAATGTAGAGCCGGTCGGCCGCGGGGTCCAGGAGCCGGCCAAGGCTGCTGACCTGATTCCAGCGTCGTGCCAGCTTGCCGTCCAAATAGTCGCTGACGCCGCTCAGAGCGAGTACCAGCAGCGCCCACCCGTCACTCTGCGGGCCTCCGAACTCAGGCCTCAGGATCAGCCACAGGAAGATCGGCACGCCGACGAGACGCGCCATGCTGAGGATGTTGGGGATGGTGAGGACCCGGTCCGTCTGAACACGGGTCTCCTGGACCTCCACCCGGGGGCCTCCTGTGGGAAACGAGCCAACGATGCCCCCTGACCCTACCTCAACGCAAAAAAGCTCTGGCTCTTGGGCTTGATTGCCCAAGAGCCAGAGCTCTAAAAGAAGTTCGGCGGCGTCCTACTCTCCCACAGGGTCCCCCCTGCAGTACCATCGGCGCTGTAAGGCTTAGCTTCCGGGTTCGGAATGTAACCGGGCGTTTCCCTCACGCTATAACCACCGAAACACTATGAAGTTAGACCGGAAAAAACACGGTCGTTGCCTCAGAACTAACACAGTGGACGCGAGCAACTGAGGACAAGCCCTCGGCCTATTAGTACCGGTCACCTCCACACGTTACCGTGCTTCCAGATCCGGCCTATCAACCCAGTCGTCTACTGGGAGCCTTACCCCATCAAGTGGGTGGGAATACTCATCTCGAAGCAGGCTTCCCGCTTAGATGCTTTCAGCGGTTATCCCTCCCGAACGTAGCCAACCAGCCATGCCCTTGGCAGAACAACTGGCACACCAGAGGTTCGTCCGTCCCGGTCCTCTCGTACTAGGGACAGCCCTTCTCAATATTCCTGCGCGCGCAGCGGATAGGGACCGAACTGTCTCACGACGTTCTAAACCCAGCTCGCGTACCGCTTTAATGGGCGAACAGCCCAACCCTTGGGACCGACTCCAGCCCCAGGATGCGACGAGCCGACATCGAGGTGCCAAACCATCCCGTCGATATGGACTCTTGGGGAAGATCAGCCTGTTATCCCCGGGGTACCTTTTATCCGTTGAGCGACGGCGCTTCCACAAGCCACCGCCGGATCACTAGTCCCGACTTTCGTCCCTGCTCGACCCGTCGGTCTCACAGTCAAGCTCCCTTGTGCACTTACACTCAACACCTGATTGCCAACCAGGCTGAGGGAACCTTTGGGCGCCTCCGTTACTCTTTAGGAGGCAACCGCCCCAGTTAAACTACCCATCAGACACTGTCCCTGATCCGGATCACGGACCCAGGTTAGACATCCAGCACGACCAGACTGGTATTTCAACGACGACTCCACCCATACTGGCGTATGGACTTCAAAGTCTCCCAGCTATCCTACACAAGCCGAACCGAACACCAATATCAAACTGTAGTAAAGGTCCCGGGGTCTTTCCGTCCTGCTGCGCGAAACGAGCATCTTTACTCGTAGTGCAATTTCACCGGGCCTATGGTTGAGACAGTCGAGAAGTCGTTACGCCATTCGTGCAGGTCGGAACTTACCCGACAAGGAATTTCGCTACCTTAGGATGGTTATAGTTACCACCGCCGTTTACTGGCGCTTAAGTTCTCAGCTTCGCCACACCGAAATGTGACTAACCGGTCCCCTTAACGTTCCAGCACCGGGCAGGCGTCAGTCCGTATACATCGCCTTACGGCTTCGCACGGACCTGTGTTTTTAGTAAACAGTCGCTTCTCGCTGGTCTCTGCGGCCACCCCCAGCTCACCGTGTAAAACGGATCACCGAGTGTGGCCCCCCTTCTCCCGAAGTTACGGGGGCATTTTGCCGAGTTCCTTAACCATAGTTCACCCGAACGCCTCGGTATTCTCTACCTGACCACCTGAGTCGGTTTAGGGTACGGGCCGCCATGAAACTCGCTAGAGGCTTTTCTCGACAGCATAGGATCATCCACTTCACCACAATCGGCTCGGCATCAGGTCTCAGCCTTAAGTGATCCGGATTTGCCTAGATCACGGCCTACACCCTTACCCCGGGACAACCACCGCCCGGGATGGACTACCTTCCTGCGTCACCCCATCACTCACCTACTACCAGCTCGGGTCACCGGCTCCACCACTCCGACCTCGTCCGAAGACTCAGCCGGCGGCTTCACGGGCTTAGCATCACTGGATTCAATGTTTGACGCTTCACAGCGGGTACCGGAATATCAACCGGTTATCCATCGACTACGCCTGTCGGCCTCGCCTTAGGTCCCGACTTACCCTGGGCAGATCAGCTTGACCCAGGAACCCTTAGTCAATCGGCGCACACGTTTCCCACGTGTGAATCGCTACTCATGCCTGCATTCTCACTCGTCAACCGTCCACAACTACCTTCCGGTGCTGCTTCACCCGGCAGACGACGCTCCCCTACCCATCACAGCCTCCGTTGGGAGTATTTGCTGCAATGACACGACTTCGGCGGTACGCTTGAGCCCCGCTACATTGTCGGCGCGGAATCACTAGACCAGTGAGCTATTACGCACTCTTTCAAGGGTGGCTGCTTCTAAGCCAACCTCCTGGTTGTCTGTGCGACTCCACATCCTTTCCCACTTAGCGTACGCTTAGGGGCCTTAGTCGATGCTCTGGGCTGTTTCCCTCTCGACCATGGAGCTTATCCCCCACAGTCTCACTGCCGCGCTCTCACTTACCGGCATTCGGAGTTTGGCTAAGGTCAGTAACCCGGTAGGGCCCATCGCCTATCCAGTGCTCTACCTCCGGCAAGAAACACACGACGCTGCACCTAAATGCATTTCGGGGAGAACCAGCTATCACGGAGTTTGATTGGCCTTTCACCCCTAACCACAGGTCATCCCCCAGGTTTTCAACCCTGGTGGGTTCGGTCCTCCACGAAGTCTTACCTCCGCTTCAACCTGCCCATGGCTAGATCACTCCGCTTCGGGTCTTGAGCGTGCTACTGAATCGCCCTATTCGGACTCGCTTTCGCTACGGCTTCCCCACCCGGGTTAACCTCGCAACACACCGCAAACTCGCAGGCTCATTCTTCAAAAGGCACGCAGTCACGAGACACCAGCAAGCTGATGTCCGACGCTCCCACGGCTTGTAGGCACACGGTTTCAGGTACTATTTCACTCCGCTCCCGCGGTACTTTTCACCATTCCCTCACGGTACTATCCGCTATCGGTCACCAGGGAATATTTAGGCTTAGCGGGTGGTCCCGCCAGATTCACACGGGATTTCTCGGGCCCCGTGCTACTTGGGTGTCTCTCAAACGAGCCGCTGACGTTTCGACTACGGGGGTCTTACCCTCTACGCCGGACCTTTCGCATGTCCTTCGCCTACATCAACGGTTTCTGACTCGTCCTGTCGCCGGCAGACGACAGAAGAGAGATCCCACAACCCCGCATGCGCAACCCCTGCCGGGTCTCACACGCATACGGTTTGGCCTCATCCGGTTTCGCTCGCCACTACTCCCGGAATCACGGTTGTTTTCTCTTCCTGCGGGTACTGAGATGTTTCACTTCCCCGCGTTCCCTCCACTTGCCCTATGTGTTCAGGCAAGGGTGACAGCCCATGACGACTGCCGGGTTTCCCCATTCGGACACCCCCGGATCAAAGCCTGGTTGACGACTCCCCGGGGCCTATCGTGGCCTCCCACGTCCTTCATCGGTTCCTGGTGCCAAGGCATCCACCGTGCGCCCTTAAAAACTTGGCCACAGATGCTCGCGTCCACTGTGCAGTTCTCAAACAACGACCAGCCACCCATCACCCCGAGCTTCCACTCGAGTTCACTGGGGCCGGCGACTGAGGAAAACCATTCCCTCAGACACCCAACAGCGTGCCCGACACACTCCCCGCTCCCCTCGACGTTCCACGCTCTTGCGAGCAGTACTAGAAGGAGAAGACGATCAAGTGTGCCGAGTAGTCAACGTTCCACCCATGAGCAACCAGTGCGAGACGTTCGCCCGCATGCTGGCCTCTGACCGAGCGAACTCGGTAAGAAGTGCTCCTTAGAAAGGAGGTGATCCAGCCGCACCTTCCGGTACGGCTACCTTGTTACGACTTCGTCCCAATCGCCAGTCCCACCTTCGACAGCTCCCTCCCACAAGGGGTTGGGCCACCGGCTTCGGGTGTTACCGACTTTCGTGACGTGACGGGCGGTGTGTACAAGGCCCGGGAACGTATTCACCGCAGCAATGCTGATCTGCGATTACTAGCGACTCCGACTTCATGGGGTCGAGTTGCAGACCCCAATCCGAACTGAGACCGGCTTTTTGAGATTCGCTCCACCTCACGGTATCGCAGCTCATTGTACCGGCCATTGTAGCACGTGTGCAGCCCAAGACATAAGGGGCATGATGACTTGACGTCGTCCCCACCTTCCTCCGAGTTGACCCCGGCGGTCTCCTGTGAGTCCCCATCACCCCGAAGGGCATGCTGGCAACACAGAACAAGGGTTGCGCTCGTTGCGGGACTTAACCCAACATCTCACGACACGAGCTGACGACAGCCATGCACCACCTGTACACCGACCACAAGGGGGCGCCTGTCTCCAGACGTTTCCGGTGTATGTCAAGCCTTGGTAAGGTTCTTCGCGTTGCGTCGAATTAAGCCACATGCTCCGCCGCTTGTGCGGGCCCCCGTCAATTCCTTTGAGTTTTAGCCTTGCGGCCGTACTCCCCAGGCGGGGAACTTAATGCGTTAGCTGCGGCACCGACGACGTGGAATGTCGCCAACACCTAGTTCCCACCGTTTACGGCGTGGACTACCAGGGTATCTAATCCTGTTCGCTCCCCACGCTTTCGCTCCTCAGCGTCAGTAATGGCCCAGAGATCCGCCTTCGCCACCGGTGTTCCTCCTGATATCTGCGCATTTCACCGCTACACCAGGAATTCCGATCTCCCCTACCACACTCTAGCTAGCCCGTATCGACTGCAGACCCGAGGTTAAGCCTCGGGCTTTCACAATCGACGTGACAAGCCGCCTACGAGCTCTTTACGCCCAATAATTCCGGACAACGCTTGCGCCCTACGTATTACCGCGGCTGCTGGCACGTAGTTAGCCGGCGCTTCTTCTGCAGGTACCGTCACTTTCGCTTCTTCCCTGCTGAAAGAGGTTTACAACCCGAAGGCCGTCATCCCTCACGCGGCGTCGCTGCATCAGGCTTTCGCCCATTGTGCAATATTCCCCACTGCTGCCTCCCGTAGGAGTCTGGGCCGTGTCTCAGTCCCAGTGTGGCCGGTCGCCCTCTCAGGCCGGCTACCCGTCGTCGCCTTGGTGAGCCATTACCTCACCAACAAGCTGATAGGCCGCGGGCTCATCCTTCACCGCCGGAGCTTTTAACCCTCACAGATGCCTGCGAGAGTGTTATCCGGTATTAGACCCCGTTTCCAGGGCTTGTCCCAGAGTGAAGGGCAGATTGCCCACGTGTTACTCACCCGTTCGCCACTAATCCCCACCGAAGTGGTTCATCGTTCGACTTGCATGTGTTAAGCACGCCGCCAGCGTTCGTCCTGAGCCAGGATCAAACTCTCCGTGAATGTTTACCGGTAATCCGGTCGACACACACGAGAGCGGAACAGTCAGGCGGAATAGGCCCGACCGTTCACAGCGTCCTCGCTGTGTTTTCTTCAAAGGAACCTCGCCACCAGGAAATCCCGGTGTCGGGGTATCAACATATCTGGCGTTGACTTTTGGCACGCTGTTGAGTTCTCAAGGAACGGTCGCTTCCTTTGTACTCACCCTCTCGGGCTTTCCTCCGGGCTCCCCTTCGGTGTTCCAAACTCTATCAGTGTTTTTCCGTCTCCCTGACCACCGTCCTGCGGACATGCAGAAGGTGATCCCTGGATAGGATCTGACGAGTTATGGGTCCTGCCGATCAAGGACGCTTGGTCGCGCCGCTCGGTCTCAAGCAGGAGTACGACTGTACATGGGGCCCGGAAGCCGGTGCAAATCCATTGGGCTGGTGGTCTAGACCTCTTGCCGGTATCTTCCATGCGGAACCGTCACTTCATCTGACATACGCTGCTGCACAGTGCGTCGTCAGGGACAGAAAGTGACGACATGTATATGAATCTCCACCCCTGGGAGGCTCCCATGACCACCGTGACGTCCCCTCTGGCAGGACGCGCCATCGGGCTGGCGGCTGTGCCTGACCCTGTCTTCTCCGGCGCCATGGTCGGCCCGGGCACAGCCATCGATCCCGTCCGTGAGCCCTCCGACGCGGTCGCTCCTGTGGACGGAGTCATCGTCTCCCTCCACCCGCACGCTTTCGTCATCGTCGACGAGCACGGGCACGGAGTCCTCACCCACCTCGGCATCGACACCGTGCAGCTCAACGGTGAGGGCTTCGAGCTGCTCGTGAACAAGGGCGACACCGTCACCCGCGGCCAGGGCGTCGTGCGCTGGAACCCGGCCGCGGTCGAGGCCTCCGGGAAGTCCGCGATCTGCCCGGTCGTGGCGCTGGAGGCCACGGCGGAGGCGCTCTTCGATCTCCGCGACGACGGCGACGTGAAGGCCGGCGACAGTCTCTTCCTCTGGAAGTGACGTCAGCACCGTCCTATGACGGCAAGTACGACAACCACCGCGGCGGCGGGACCCGCCGCACTATCGGAGACGGGTGAGATGGAGACAACGCTGCGAGGCGTCGGCGTGAGCCACGGGGTGGCGATCGGCGAGGTTCGGCACATGGGAACGGCGGTGCTCGAGCCGCCTGCCAAGCAGATACCGCCCGAGGACGCGGAGCGCGAACAGGGGCGTGCCCGCCAGGCGGTGGAAGCCGTGGCGGCCGATCTGATGGCGCGGGGCAATCTGGCGGGTGGCGAGGCCCAGGCGGTGCTCGAGGCACAGGCCATGATGGCCCAGGACCCCGAGCTGATGGCGGATGTGGAGCGGCGCATCGCCGTCGGGAGCACGGCGGAGCGTGCCGTGTACGACGCGTTCGCCGCGTACCGGGCGCTGCTGGCCGGTGCCGGGGAGTACCT
Organism: Streptomyces sp. MAI_2237; assembly: GCF_054189285.1. Lineage (NCBI taxonomy): Bacteria > Bacillati > Actinomycetota > Actinomycetes > Kitasatosporales > Streptomycetaceae > Streptomyces > Streptomyces sp. MAI_2237. Next base: position 95,558 of record NZ_JAJPGQ010000001.1, read on the forward strand.
CGCCGGCCGGGTGGCCGACCTGGATGACGTGCGGAACCGTATCGTCGCCCGGCTGCTCGGGGTGCCGATGCCGGGCGTCCCCGACAGTGACGAACCGTACGTGCTCATCGCGCGCGATCTCGCGCCGGCGGACACGGCTCTGCTCGACCCGACGCTGGTTCTCGGCTTCGTCACCGAGGAGGGTGGGCCCACGAGCCACAGCGCGATTCTTGCGCGGGCCCTCGGGGTGCCGGCCGTGGTGGCGTTGCCGGGTGCCGGTGAGCTCGCCGAGGGGACGGTGATCGCGGTGGACGGCAGCACCGGTGAGATCTTCGTGAACCCGAGTGCGGAGAAGAAGGCGCAGCTTCAGGCCGCGGCCGCCGAGCGCAAGGCGGCGCTGGCCGCCGCGACCGGGCCGGGGGCGACCTCCGACGGGCACAAGGTGCCGCTGCTGGCCAACGTCGGTGGCCCAGCGGATGTGCCCGCCGCCGTGGAGGCCGGGGCCGAGGGTGTGGGTCTGTTCCGCACCGAGTTCCTCTTCCTGGACGACAGCAAGAACGCGCCGTCGGAGGAGAAGCAGGTCGAGGCCTACCGTCAGGTGCTCGAGGCGTTCCCCGAGGGGCGTGTCGTCGTGCGCGTGCTGGACGCGGGCGCGGACAAGCCGCTGGACTTCCTCACCCCGGCCGACGAGCCGAACCCGGCGCTGGGCGTGCGTGGTCTGCGGACCCTGCTGGACCACCCGGAGGTGCTGCGCACTCAGCTGACGGCGCTGGCGAAGGCCGCCGAGGGGCTTCCGGTCTATCTCGAGGTCATGGCACCGATGGTGGCGGACCGTGCCGACGCCAAGGCGTTCGCCGACGCGTGCCGTGAGGCGGGGCTGCGGGCGAAGTTCGGAGCGATGGTCGAGATTCCGTCGGCCGCGCTGCGGGCGCGTTCGATCCTGCAGGAGGTCGAGTTCCTGTCGCTGGGCACCAACGACCTCGCGCAGTACACATTCGCCGCCGACCGTCAGGTGGGTGCGGTGTCCCGTCTGCAGGACCCGTGGCAGCCCGCGCTGCTCGATCTGGTCGCGCTGTCGGCGGAGGCCGCCAAGGCCGAGGGCAAGAGCTGCGGCGTCTGTGGTGAGGCCGCGTCCGACCCGCTGCTGGCGTGCGTGCTGACGGGTCTCGGTGTCACCTCGCTTTCCATGGGTGCGGCGTCGATTCCCTATGTCCGGGCGACGCTGGCCAAGTACACGCTGGCCCAGTGCGAGCGTGCGGCTGCCGCGGCTCGTGCCACGGAGAGCGCCGAGGAGGCGCGCAGCGCGGCTCAGGCGGTGCTGTCCGGCGAGTAGGGTCCGGCTCTTCGGTTCCTGAGGGGCGCTCCACCTGCGGGTGGGGCGCCCCTTCGGCGTTCAGTGGTGGTGGCCGCCCGTCTCTCGCTCCTCTCCGAGGTCCGGCGGTACGCAGTAGTCGACGTCGGACTCCGGTGAGATCAGGTCGCCGGTCTCGACGTCGGTGCAGTAGGCGTCGAAGACCTCGCCGGCGGTGAGCGGGGTCAGGCCTTCGCCTCGCAGGCGCCAGCCGTAGACGCGGTCGCCGGTGCCGGGGGCACTGGTGCGCATGACGAGTCCGCCGGGGCTCTTGGTGGCGATGCCCAGTGCCAGGACGGTGGTGAATTCGAGGGCCTCTGCGTCGTCCAGTCGCAGAGCGCCGTCATTGTCCTGGTCCGCGTGGAGGACGGCGAGGAGTGTTTCCGGGATCGCCGAGACGCTGCAGACGAGGTGTCGGTTGCCCGGTCCCGCGGTGTCGAGGATGCGGACGAGGAGGTCGGAGGCGCGGGTGAAGGCGGCGCGGCCGATGTCCTCGCCGCAGGAGGCGCAGGCGCCGAGCCGGGCCAGCAGCGTGGAGGCGTACTCCCAGGTGGCCTGCCGGACCGCTTCGTCTACGAGGACCGGTACGAGGTCGGCCAGGGGCTGGCCCCGGTAGGGGACGGTGGGGCCGGTGGTCGCCAGTTCGGCGGTGAAGCGGGTGCGGCTGGACGGCGTGTCGGGGTCGAGGCCTGTCTCCGCGCAGTAGTCGGCGTACTCCTGGGGGTCGAAGAGGGCCACGGTGGTGTGGCTGCCCTGGGAGGCGCGGGTTTTCAGGAGGGCTTCCACCTGTCGCAGGTAGATCTGGTGGTCGTCGAAGGTGAAGCTGCGGTAGCGCCGCATGGCTCGGAAGTCGTGTTCGTCGGTCAGCAGGCCGATGGTTCCGGCGATTTCGCGGCGCAGGACGCGTCGCAGGGTCTGGTGGTCGGTGTGCGCCATGTTTCCCCCTGAGCACGGTCGATCAATGCTCACTCACAGTAACCGGGGGCACTGACAACGCGGTTCGGGTGAGGCGGTCGCGGACCAGGCGGTGCTGGATGGCGCAGGTCAGGGCGATGCCGGCGCCGAAGACGCTCCATCCGACGGGACCGGTGGCGATGGCCGCGGTGACGGCGAGTGGGCCGACGCTGCGTTGGGCGGACTGTGCCAGGCCGTGGACGCCGAGGTAGGTGCCCTGCGCGGTGTCGGGGGCGAGGGCGACGGACAGTTCCCAGGAGACGGTGGCGTGCAGGATCTCGGCGAGGGTGAAGGCGGTGGCGGCCGCGGTGAGGAGCAGGGCGGCGGTCACGGTTCCGCCGGTGGCCGACAGGGTCATGGCGACGCCGGCGAGGGCGAAGGCGGCGGCGAGCGGGAGGAGGAGGGCGCGGGCGGCCGTGGTCGTGGTTCCGAACCGGGCGAGGGGGACCTGGAGGGCCACCACCATCACGTTGTTGAGGACCAGCAGCAAGGGAGCGAGGCCGTGCGGCGCGTGGGTCGCGTGGGCGATCCACAGGGGCAGGCCGACCTTGAAGACGGAGTCGTCGAGGAAGAGGACGGTCTCGGTGGCGACGTAGGCGAGGTAGGTGCGGTCACGCCAGGGGCTGGGCGTCTTGGTCCTGGGGGCCGGGTCCTTCGAGGTGGCGACGGTGCGCGAGGCGGAAGGGGGTTCCGCGCAGCGGAGGGTGAGGAGCGCGGAGACGAGGAAGGACAGCGCGTCGCCGGCGAGGAGCCACTGGTAGGCGGCGGTGCTGCCGAGGGCCAGGGCGGCTGCGGCCGTGAGGCCGCCGAGTGCCCAGCCGGCGTTGGCCACGGTTCGTTGGACGGCTTGGTAGCGGACGCGTTGCGGTCCGGCTGCCCGGGTGGCGTAGAGCCTGGTGAGGACGCTGGACGCGCGGTCTCCGAGGCCGCCGACGGCGGCGAAGGCGACCAGGAGGGTGTAGTCGTGCGTGGTCAGCAGTGCCAGGGAGCTGAGGGCGCGCAGGAGTTGGACGGTGATCAGGACCCGGGTGAGCGGAAACCTGTCGGCGACGCGGCCGCCGAGCGGCGCTCCGGCGATACCGATGGCTCCGGCGGTCGCGGCGAGCGTGCCGACCTGGCCGAGGGAGAGCCCTGAGACGTAGGTGAAGTACAGGACGGAGACGGAGGCCCACAGGCCGCTGCCGACGCGGTCCACGAGGGCGATGACGAGCATTCTGCGCCCGTCCCGCCCTCCGGGTATCCGGCTCGACCATGCGGCTGCGCGGCACATCGGATGCACTGCTCCCCCTTGCCTTCGATTATGTATCGATACATAATTTCCAACGTGGCAACACAATATGGGATCACCGGTACGACAGCCAAGGGGATTGCGGCGTCCGTGGAACGGGCCGTGTCCGAGGGCGCCTTGGGGCCGGAGGCCGCGCTGCCTCCCGTGCGGCGGCTCGCGGACGACCTCGGGGTCAGTCCCGGCACGGTCGCGACGGCCTACAAGGAACTGCGGCAGCGCGGGATCGTGGTCACGCGCGGGAGGGGCGGGACCGTGGTGGCCCCGGCTCCTGCCGTGGCGTCGCGGCGGCCCCCGAGAGTCCCGGAGGGTCTGCGGGACCTCTCCGGCGGTCACCCCGATCCCGCGCGGCTTCCCGCTCTCGTACCGCCCTCGCGATTGTCTCCCGGGGTGCGGGCGCACCGCTCGGCGCCCAGGCTGACGCGGCTGGAGGAGGCCGTTCGGGAGTGGATCGGGCCTGACGGTGTGCCGGTGGAACACGTGACGTTCGCCCATGGGGCACTCGATCTGATCGGGCGGCTGCTCTCCGTGGAGCTGCGTCCCGGCGACGCCGTGGCGATGGAGGACCCCGGCTATCACCATCTCCTCGATCTGGTCACGGCTTTGGGGCTGCGCAGCGTACCGGTGGCCGTGGACGACGAGGGGATGCGCCCCGATGCCCTGCACGAGGCGCTGCGGGCCGGTGCGCGTGCCGTGGTGTGCAGTCCGCGGGCGCAGAATCCGTACGGCGGCCGGTTCTCCGCGGCACGCCGGGACGCGCTGGTCGGCGTACTGCGGGAGCGGCCGGATGTGCTGGTCGTCGAGAACGACCATGCCTCCGCCGTCGCGAACGCGCCGCTGCACACACTCACCGCGGGAGGACTGCGTCGCTGGGTGCATGTGCGCACGGTCAGCAAGTTCCTCGGCACCGATCTGCGGTGGGCCGCGGCGGCGTGCGACGCGACCACGCTGGCCCGCCACGACGGCCGGCTGCTGCTGACCTCGGGCTGGGTGAGCCATCTCCTTCAGGAGATCGTCCACGGGTTGCTGACCGACGACGACACGCGGGCGTTGGTGGCGCGCGCGCGTGAGACGTACGCGCGGCGCCGCGGGGCTCTCGTCGACGAGCTCGGGGGGCGTGGGATCGGGGCGCACGGTTCGAGCGGGATGAACGTATGGGTGCCCGTGCGGGACGAGTCGGCCGTGGTGAACGGGCTGCGGTCGTACGGCTGGTGGGTGGCCGGAGGGGCGAGGTTCCGGCTGTCGTCGGCGCCGGGCGTGCGGATCTCCGTCGCCGAGCTCGAGCCGGCCGACGCGGCGCGGCTGGCCTCGGACTTCGCCGCCGTGCTCGGCGAGTCCGAGGCCACCTACGGGGGCTGAGGCGCCGCCTCAGGAGCGCTTGCGGGCGAGGTCCTCGTAGAAGTGCAGCAGGTCGAGGTCGTCGATGGAGCCCGGGTTGACCGCCTTCTCCAGCGGCGTGCCCTGGAGGAGGCGTTTGACCGGGACCTCGATCCGCTTGCCGGTGAGCGTGTGCGGGACTCCGGGAACCTCGATGATCTCGTCCGGCACGTGACGCGGTGAGAGCTGTTCGCGGATGGTCCGCCTGATGCGGTCCAGGAGCGCATCGTCCAGAGTGGCACCGGGGGCGAGGTGCACGAAGAGGGGCATCCAATAGCCGCCGTCGGGCTGTTCGATGCCGATGACGAGGGACTCCTTGATCTCCGGCAGTCGCTCGACGGCTTCGTAGATGTCGGCGGAGCCCATGCGCACGCCCTGGCGGTTGAGCGTGGAGTCGGAGCGGCCGTGGATGACGACTGAGCCGCGCGAGGTGATGGTGATCCAGTCGCCGTGGCGCCACACGCCGGGGTAGGTGTCGAAGTAGCTGTCGTGGTAGCGGCTGCCGTCGGGGTCGTTCCAGAAGCGGATCGGCATGGACGGCATGGGGTTGGTGACGACGAGCTCGCCGACCTCGTCGGTCAGGGATTCGCCGTTCGGGTCCCAGGACCGCAGGTCGGTGCCCAGGCCGGCCGCCTGGAGTTCGCCGATGTACACGGGCAGGGTCGGTACGGCTCCCGCGAAGCAGGAGCACACGTCCGTGCCGCCGCTGACGGAGGCGATCCACAGGTCGTCGCGGACCTCGTCGTGCAGCCAGCGGAATCCGTCCGGCGGGAGCGGTGATCCCGTGGTGGCGACGCACCGCACCCTGGAGAGGTCGAAATCGCGCCCGGGGTAGACGCCCGCCTTGGCGCAGGCCATGACGTAGGCAGCCGAGGTGCCGTAGAGGGTGGCTCCGGTGCGTTCGGCGACGCGCCACTGGGCGCCGGTGTCGGGGTATCCGGGGCTGCCGTCGTACAGGACGATCGTGGTGCCGGTGAGCAGGCCGGAGACGAGGAAGTTCCACATCATCCAGCCGGTGGACGTGTACCAGAAGAAGCGATCCTCGGGACCGAGGTCGCAGTGCAGGCCGAGCTGCTTGAGGTGCTCGATCAGGATGCCGCCCTGGGACTGCACGATGGCCTTGGGCAGGCCGGTCGTGCCCGAGGAGTACAGCACCCACAACGGGTGGTCGAAGGGCACCTGCTCGAACACCGGTTCAGTGTCCGCGCCGGTCAGCGCCGACCATTCCAGGGCGCCCTCGGGGGCCTCCGTCCCCAGCAGGGGGATGTGGACGACGGCACGCAGCGTGGGCAGCTCACGGCGGAGTTCGGCGACGATCTCGCGGCGGTCGTGCTCCTTGCCGCCGTAGCGGTAGCCGTCGACGGTGAACAGGACGACGGGTTCGACCTGCTGGAAGCGGTCGAGGACGCTGCGGGCACCGAAGTCGGGGGCGCAGGAGGTCCACACACCGCCCACCGCGGCGGTGGCGAGGAGAGCGACGACGGCCTGGGGGATGTTCGGGAGGTAGCCGCTGACGCGATCCCCGGGGCGTACGCCGAGCGCGCGCAGCTCGGCGGCCAGGGAGCCGACCTGGCGGCGCAGTTCGGACCAGGTGACGGGGCGCGGCTCGTGGGTCTCGTCGACGTACAGCAGGGCCGGTTCGTCCGCCCGGGTGGCGGCCGCGCGCAGGGCGTGCTCGGCGTAGTTCAGCGTCGCCCCGGGGAACCACTGGGCGCCGGGCATCGAGCGGTCGCCGAGCACGCGCGCGTAGGGCGTGGAGAACCGCACGTCGAACCACTGCGCGACGGCCTTCCAGAACGTGTCCAGCTCGTCGACGGACCACCGGTGCAGGGCCGCGTAGCCGCCCTCGGCCGGAGCCCCGTGCTCACGGGCCGCCCAGGTCTGGAACTTCGTGACCTGTGCCTGGGCGATGCGTTCCGGATCTGGCTGCCAGAGCGGCTGGGGGTTCACGGTCGACATGGGGCGGCTCCCGGACTCTGCGCTTCGTGTGCGTCTGTCGCGCACGGGCTGGGGTGTGCGCGTGACGCGATGACACGGACGATGCCATGTGATCGACTTCTGCACCAGGGTGCGCCCCACATAGTCCGTGTCGTGAAGATGTGGTCCCAGCACGGGTGAACGGAAGTTGAACGACACCCCTGTTCGGCGCGGTCAATGGCAGGGTGAGCAGCATGGACGGTCGTGACCTGGTGCGTTCGGTGAGGGTGGTCGGTTCGGTGGGGGCGGCCCAGAGGTTGCGTACCGTGAAGGCGGCGTGGCGCAGGAGGCGGGCCGACGCGGACGCGCTGCCGCCGCGGGGTCCGGAGCGCGCGCGGGTGCCCGGGCCCGTGCGGGAGGTGGAGCCCGGTCCGGGCGGCGGCGTGATCCGCTTCAACCGCTCGGACCTGCGCATCCTGGTCGCCGTGAACGGCGCGGTCTTCTGGGGCTGGGACGGGGCCGCTCCGGAGCCGTCGTACGCGCTCCCGGGCCGTTGCCCGGAGGCGGACCCGCGGGCGGTCCTGGAGCCGGACAAGGACGGCGGCTGGCGTGTGGTGGCCGAGCGGGTGACGGTGGTCGTCTCCCGGCACGGCGCGGTCGAGGTGCGCACGCCCGGAGGCGTCACACTCCGCCGTGATCTGCCGCCCCGGTGGTGGGAGCCCGTCGGAGGCGGGGTCGCGCGGTGGATGCAGCGCTCGGAGGTGCCCGCCGACGCCCGCTTCTTCGGGCTCGGAGGACGGGCGTCCGGCCCGCGGCTGCGCGCCGGGACCTACCGCCTGTGGAACACGGACCCCGGACGCGCCTTCGGCCCTGGCGACGATCCGCTGTACGTCACGATGCCGGTGCAGCTGGTGGTGTCCGACGCGGCCACTCACCTGGTCTTCCACGACACGACGTGGGACGGCACGGTGACCCTGCGGGAGGGCGAGGAGGGCGCCGGTTCCGGCCACGACAGGACGGGCACGAGCGAGCTTCGGGTGGAGGGCGGTCCGCTGCGCTGCTGGGTGATGGTGGGCACCCCCGCGCGCGTGCTGCTCACCTGGGCGTCGCTGACGGGTGCGCCGGCGCTGCCGCCCACCTGGGCGCTGGGCCACCACCACGCGCGCTGGGGCTTCGGCAGCGAGCAGGAGGTGCGCCGGATCGTCTCCGGCTACCAGGAGCGGGGGCTGCCGCTGGACGCGGTCCACCTCGACATCGACCACCTCGACGAGCACCAGGTGTTCACCGTCGACCAGGAGCGCTTCCCCAAGCTGCCGTTGCTGGCCGAGGAGCTGCGCGGCGACGGTATCCGGCTGGTGTCGATCGTCGACCCCGCCGTGAAGGCCGCGGAGGGCAACGCGGTGTACGACGGCGGGACGGCCGTGGACGCGTTCGTGCGGGACGCTTCGGGACAGCTCGTGCGTGGTGTGGCGTGGCCCGGGGAGGTCGTCTTCCCCGACTTCACGCACATGCGCGTGCGTGAGTGGTGGGGTGGTCTTTACGAGGAGCGGCTCACCCAGGGGTTCTCCGGTTTCTGGCACGACATGAACGAACCCACCTCGTTCGCCGCGTTCGGGGAGTCGACGCTGCCGCGTTCGGCGAGACACGCCCTGGAGGGCCGCGGCGGGGACCACCGCGAGGCCCACAACGTCTATGCCCTGGGCATGGCCCGGGCGGCGTACGAGAGCCTTCACGAACTGGCCCCCAAGGAGCGGCCGTTCGTCTTCTCCCGCTCCGGCTGGGCCGGTATGCAGCGGTACGGCGGGAGCTGGTCCGGTGATGTGGCGACGGGCTGGCCCGGTCTAAGGGCGTCGCTGTCGCTGGTCCTGGGGCTCGGGCTGTGCGGAGTGCCCTATTCGGGACCGGACGTGGGCGGCTTCGACGGCAGTCCGTCGCCCGAGCTGTACCTGCGCTGGCTCCAGTTGGGCGCGTATCTGCCGCTGTTCCGCACCCACGCGAGCCTGCGGGCGGGGCGCCGGGAGCCGTGGGAGTTCGGGGCCGACGTGCTGGAGCACGCGCGCGTGGCGCTCGTCGAACGCCGTCGGCTGCTGCCGTACTTCGTGACCCTGGCGCATCTGGCCCGGCGCACCGGAGCGCCGTACGTGCGTCCCCTGTGGTGGAACGCGCCCGAGGACCGCGCGTTGCGTGACTGGGAGGACGCGTTCCTGCTGGGCGACGGCCTGCTGGTGGCGCCGGTGCTGGACCCGGGAGCCGACCGGCGTGCGGTGCAGCTGCCGCGGGGGCGCTGGTACGACACGGTCACGGAGCAGGTGTACGAGGGGCCGGCGCAGGTGCTCGTGGACGCTCCCCTGTCGCGCATACCGGTGCTGGCACGCGCGGGGGCCGTCATCCCCGTGCGCGGGGACGACGGCGGGCTGGAGTTGGAGGTGTGGGCACCGGCTCGCGGCCGCAGCGGGGGCGGGCTGGTGGTCCCGGACGCGGGCGACGGCTGGGACGAGCCGGAACTGGAGCGCTACGTGGCCCGTTGGAAGAGCAGGGGGAAGCGGCTGGTGGTCGAGCGAGCGGGTGAGGGCGGCTCGTCGGAACCGCCCTACCCGGTGCGTCTGCGGGGACTCGGGGAGCGCTGAGCTCAGATGTAGCGGCCTTCGAACCAGGCGCGTACCGCCAGGGTGTGCAGCGGGAAGGCCAGCTCCTCCGGCCTGCGCAGGAGGTGCCAGCCCTCCGTCTCGTCCGTGGCGGCGGACTGGGGCAGCCCGTCGGCCGGGCGTTCCGGAAGGACTCCGAACAGCAGCAGATGCCCGTCGGGCGAGCTCATGGCGTCGACGAGCCGTACGTCGCGGCTCGCCGCGTCGATGCCCGTCTCTTCCTTCAGTTCACGGACGACGGCGTGCCGCCAGTCCTCGCGGTCGTCGATGAAGCCGCCGGGCAACGCGATGCCGCCGCTGGCGGGGGCGACGGTTCGGGTGATGACGACCAGGGCCGTGCCCTTGGTGTCGTACACGGGCTGGAGTGCGACGGCCACCGGCAGCGGGTTGCGGTAGGCCACGGCGTGGCAGGCCGGGCAGGTGCGCGGCCAGCCGGAGACGCCCTCTCCATAGGGTGCTCCGCAGCTCGAACAATGCGAGCCCGGGGCGGAGTTGGGGATGGATTGAGTTTCGGACACGCGGCGGACTGTATCCGATCAGTGGAGGGGCGTCTTCCGGAGGCTGCTCAATGGCGGCCGGCGAGGGACTTCCAGGAGACGGGGAAGTCGAAGTAGGTGTCCGGGTAGGGCTCGGGCTTGTAGGTGTAGTGCCACCACTCCTCGGCGAGGTTCACGAATCCCAGGCCCTCCAGGGTGCTCTTGAGCAGCAGGCGGTTGGCGCGCTGTTCGCCCTGGACACGGGGGTCGAGGGTGTGGGCGAGGGTGTCGAAGCAGTCGAATCCGGTGCCCATGTCGACGGAGTTGTCGGGGAAGCGTTCGTCCTGGGGCGCGTAGCACGGCACGAGCGGCTGTCCCGGGTGGTAGGGCCGGGTCGGCCTCGCGGGGAGCTTCACGATCGTGAGGTCCGTCGTCGAGCCACGGCTGTGGCCGGATTTCTCCGCGATGTAGCCGTCCTCGAAGAGGCGGGTCTTGTCGACGTTCGGATAGAACTCGCCCTTCATCGCCTGGTCATCGAGGTCCTCGGCCCAGCGGACGAAGTGGTTCACGGCGCGCTGCGGCCGGTAGCAGTCGTAGACCTTGAGGGTGTATCCCCTGCGCAGCAGTTTCAGTTGGGCCTGGTGGAGGGCTTCGGCGGCCGGCCGGGTGAGGATGCAGATCGGTTGCTCGTAGCCGTCGATGCGCTCGCCGACGAAGTTGTGCGGGGTGAAGTAGCGCATCTCCTGCAGGATCGTCGGGTCGACGGTTCTCAGGGCCACGAAGTCCTTCGGTGCCCTGGGGCCGGTCTCCGCCCGGGCGGTGGCCGAAGAGGCGGTGACGGCCAGCACGGCGGCGAGGGCGGTGACGAGACCGCGTACTGCGCGGGTGAGTCGTGTCATGTCTCCTGCACTGCCCAATTCCGCCGGCCCGTGACACACTTCTGACGCATCGTCAGATGTCGTGGCAAGGAGGGGCCATGTCTCGCACTCGAACGCCCGTGGTCGACGGATGGTTCGCCGGGGCGGGGGAGGGTTTCCGGCTTCTCGGCACCCGGTGCACGGCTTGCGGCTCGGTGTTCTTCCCCCGGGAGGAGACGCACTGCCGCAATCCCGGATGCCACGGCGGCGATCTCGACGAGGTCCCGCTGTCGCGACGGGGGCGCGTCTGGTCGTTCACGGACAGCCGGTACCGCCCTCCGTCACCCTATGTGAGCGATCCCGGACTTCCGTGGGAGCCGTACGCGTTGATCGCCGTGGAGCTGGAGGCCGAGCGGATCGTGGTGCTGGGGCAGGCGGCTCCCGGCATCACCGTCGCCGATCTGGCGGTGGGCATGGAGGTGGAGGTCGTCCCCGGGGTGCTGCACGAGGACGCGGAGACGGCGTGGACGACATGGCACTGGCGGCCGACGGGGGTGCGGGCATGACGGGGGACGTGGCGGTGCTCGGCGCGGGCATGCACCCGTGGGGCAAGTGGGGGCGAGGGTTCGTCGAGTACGGCGTGGCGGCCGCGCGCGCGGCACTCGCCGACGCCGGACTGGAGTGGCGTGACATCGACTCGATCGTCGGCGCGGACACGGTGCGTGGCGGTTACCCGGGCTATGTGTCCGGAGCGACCTTCGCGAAGGCGCTGGGCTGGCAGGGCGCCCGCGTCACCAGCGTGTACGCGGCGTGCGCGTCCGGAGCCCAGGCCGTCGGCGCGGCGCGGGCGCAGATCCTGTCCGGCCTCGCGGACGTCGTCCTGGTCGTGGGCGCCGACGCGGCACCGAAGGGGTTCTTCCGGCCCGCGGGAGGCGAGCGGCCGGACGATCCGGACTGGCTGCGGTTCAGGGTGCTCGGGGCCACGAACCCCACGTACTTCGGGCTGTACGCACGCCGCCGCATGGCCGTCCACGGGGACAGCCCGGCGGACTTCGCGCAGGTGAAGGTGAAGAACGCGGCCGCGGGCGCGCTGAACCCCAACGCGCGCTACCGCACCCGGGTGAGCGCCGAGGAGGTCGCCGCCTCCCCGGTGGTCGCCGACCCGTTGCGGTTGCTCGACATCTGCGCGACCTCGGACGGCGGGGCGGCGCTGGTGCTGGCCGGTATGGATTTCGCGCGCCGGCACGGGGCGACGCGGCCGGTGCGCATCCGGGCCGTGTCGACGGTGACACCGCGCTTCCCGAACACCGTGCTCGACCTCCCGGACATCGCGACGGATTCCTGGGCGGCGGTGGCGCCCTCCGACGCCACGTTCCGGGAGTCGATCGCCCGGGCGGCGTACGAGGAGGCCGGCATCGGCCCCGAGGACCTCTCCCTCGCGGAGGTCTACGACCTGTCCACGGCACTGGAGTTGCAGTGGTACGAGGACCTGGGGCTGTGCGGGGAGGGCGAGGGCGCCAAGCTGCTGCGGGAGGGCACGACGAGCCTCGGCGGGCGCATACCGGTCAACGCCAGTGGCGGGCTGGCCTCCTTCGGCGAGGCGGTTCCGGCCCAGGCGATCGCCCAGGTGTGCGAACTGACCTGGCAGTTGAGGGAGCAGGCCGGTGACCGGCAGGTCGCGGGGGCGCGCGTGGGGATCACGGCCAACCAGGGGCTGTTCGGGCACGGGTCGTCGGTGATCGCCGTGCGGTGAGCGGACGACACGCCCTCCGCTGTGGTGGGCGCGGAGCAAGCCCTTTCCCGCACGCTGTGTGATCACCCGGGAATCCTGCGTGAACGTCTCATGAACTGGGCCTGTGCGCGCACGCCCGCGGAGCCATCATGCTCCCGTGCGCTCCTGGACGGACACTCTCCGCTTCGCCTTCCAACCGGTGGTCAACCTGGCGACCGGAGGGGTCGCGGGGCTGGAGATACTCGCCCGCCCCGAGACCGGAGACATCCTGGCCGAGGCCCGCCGCGACCCCGAACTCGACGGCCGCCTCGCGGTGCTGGCGGTCCGGGCGGCCGCGCGCCGGGAGACCTTGCTGCCGCTGCACGTCAACGTGTTCGCGGGCACCCTCGCCGACCTCGGCGGCCTGACCCCGCTGCACGACGCCGTTCGGGCGGTGGGGCGACTGCCGTGGGAGGTGACCGTCGACATCGGACCGCCGTACACGCATGTGCCGCAGCAGGCGCTGCTGGAGGCGGTCGGCGTACTGCGGACGCAGGGTTTCCGGATCAGCGCGGACGGTGTCGGCGACGGGGACGTGCCGTTGCGCCTGCTCGCCGATCTCGAGCCCGACCTGGTGAAACTGGACGCCTCGCTGCTGTCCCGGCCGGCCGCGACGCGGGCGATGCGGACACTGTGCGAGCAGCTGGGAGCGCTGCTGTCCGTCGAGGGCGTGGAGACGGAACTGCAGTGCGCGGCGGCCGTGTCGGCCGGGGCCCAGCTGGCCCAGGGAGCGCTGTTCGCGCCGCCGGCCCGGCTGCCCGCGGCGGACGTGTACGTTCCGCCCCGCTCCCCCGGCGCCATGGCGCCGTCGTCGCGGTCGGGGCCGTCCGTGCGGGAGTTCGTGCGGCCCGCCGCGCTGCTGCCGGCGACCGCCTCGGCGGGGCAGGTGCGGGCGCTGCTGACCGGCTCGCCCGACGTCTCCGGAGTCCTCCTCGTGGACGCCCAGGGGGTGCCGGTGCGGTCCGTGCACCGCTCGCGCTTCCTGCTGTCGATGTCGGGGCGCTACGGCCACGCCCTGTACGCCGACCGGCCCGCCGCGAGGCTCGGTGACCCGCCCCGCACGGTGGGCGCGGACGCCACCGCGTGGGAGGTCCTGGACGTGCTGGCGGTCGGCGGGCGGGAGCGCACCTCGGACGACGTGGCGGTGGTCGACTCGTTCGGGCGGTGCGTGGGCGTCGTACGCCTGGCCGACCTGGTGCGGGCGCTGGCGGAGAGCCGGGTCGAGGAGGCGGTCGGGCTGAATCCGCTGACGCGGCTGCCCGGCTCGGACGCCATCACGGGCGAGGTGGACCGGTGCATCGCCGAAGGGCGCACGTTCGCGCTCAGCTGGCTGGACGTGGATCACTTCAAGCAGGTCAACGACGGTGCCGGGTTCGCGGCGGGCGACGAGCTGATCCGGTCCGTGGGCCGGACACTGCAGGGCGCGGCGTCCGGGACCACCCGGGTGGGGCACATCGGCGGGGACGACTTCCTGGTGCTCGCCGATCCGGAGCGGCTGGGGCCGCTGGCGGCGGCCGTGCTGGACGCGCCCTGGTCGGCGGGCGGGCTGCCGGTCACGCTGTCCCTGGCGACCGTCCTGTGCCCGCCGGGCAGTGTGCGCGACCACCGGGAGGCCGCCGCCTGTCTGGCGCCGCTGAAGAAGGCCGCGAAGGCGTTGCGGGGGGCCAGCTGGGTGCTGGGCCGGGCCGGACTTCAGGGGCTGGAGGTGCTGCGCGGCGCGCATGCGGCGCCCGCTCCGACGGGCTGAGCGGAGCGCGAGCATGTCACCGTTGCCGTCCGCGCGCTTGACGCTCTGATGGTGCCGGTGAACACTTCCGGTGTAGGTCGACATCGCCGTACAAACACGCTGTAACCAGGCAAACACCGCAAAACAGCCTGAAGGGCAGGCCACTCCCCCGCGGGTGATTCGGCAGCGACGGCACGCTCGCCGCCATGCGCAAAGACATTCGTCGGTGAGGTCAACGGCACGGCGATCCTGATCCTCTCCGGCGCCGTACTGCAGGGAACGACGAAGGGGACGTCATGACGGACAAGTTCGTCGCCGCCATCGACCAGGGCACCACATCCAGCCGCTGCATCGTCTTCAACCAGGACGGCGCGATCGTCGCCGTCGACCAGCGGGAGCATCGCCAGATCTTCCCCAAGCCGGGCTGGGTGGAGCACGACGCCACCGAGATCTGGTCCAAAACGCAGGCGGTGGTCGCCGGAGCGATCGCCAAGGCGGGGCTGCGCGCCGACCAGCTCAGCGCCATGGGCATCACCAACCAGCGCGAGACCACGCTCCTGTGGGACCGCGCGACAGGGAAGCCCGTGCACAACGCCATCGTCTGGCAGGACACGCGGACCGCGGCGCTGACCAGGCAGCTCGGCGGCTCGGACGGGCAGGACCGCTTCCGCGAGCAGACCGGGCTGCCGCTGGCCACCTACTTCTCGGGGCCGAAGGCGGCCTGGCTGCTGGACAACGTGCCGGGCCTGAGGGCGCGCGCCGAGAACGGCGAGATCGCCTTCGGCACCATGGACTCCTGGCTCATCTGGAACCTCACCGGCGGCACCGACGGCGGGCAGCACGTCACCGACGTGACCAACGCCGGCCGCACGATGCTGATGAACCTGGAGACCCTCCAGTGGGACCCGTCCATCCTCTCCGCGATGAACATCCCGGAGGCCGTCCTGCCCGAGATCAAGTCCTCGGCGGAGGTGTACGGCACCGCGGTGGGCCAGCTCGCGGGGGTACCGGTGGCTTCGGCGCTCGGTGACCAGCAGGCCGCCGTGTTCGGGCAGGCCTGCTACGACGTGGGCACGGCGAAGAACACCTACGGCACGGGCTCCTTCCTGCTGCTCAACACGGGCAACCGGCCCGTGGCGTCGAAGAGCGGCCTGCTGACCACGATGGGCTACAAGATCGGCGGAGAGGCGCCGGTCTACTGCCTGGAGGGCTCCATCGCGATCACCGGCGCGCTCGTCCAGTGGTTCCGCGACCAGCTGGGCATCATCCGCACCGCCGACGAGATCGAGCCGCTCGCGGCGAGCGTCGAGGACAACGGCGGCGCGTACATCGTGCCCGCCTTCTCCGGCCTGTTCGCGCCCTACTGGCGCTCCGACGCGCGCGGTGTGATCACCGGACTGACCCGGTACGTCACCAAGGCGCACCTGGCCCGCGCCGTGCTGGAGGCTACGAGCTGGCAGACCCGCGAGGTCGTGGACGCCATGTACCAGGACTCCGGGGTGCACATCACCACCCTCAAGGTGGACGGCGGCATGACCAAGAACAACCTGCTCATGCAGCACCAGTCGGACGTCCTCGACGTCCCCGTGGTCCGCCCCAAGGTCTCCGAGACGACCTGCCTGGGCGCCGCCTACGCCGCGGGCCTGGCCACCGGGGTCTGGAACGACCTCGACGAGCTGAAGGCCCACTGGCAGAAGGACGCCGAGTGGACGCCCTCCATGGAGGCGTCGGTGCGGGACCGCGAGTACCACAACTGGCACAAGGCCGTGGAGAAGAGCTTCGGCTGGGCGGAGGACGAAGACTAGACACACGCGCGTGCCGATGACAGCGGCCCGTACCCCGGTCGGCGGGGGTACGGGCCGCGCTCGCGCGCATCCGTCAGGTGCCGACCGTCTCCCGGCGCTCCGACGCCTGGGCCATCGCGTGCCGCACCACGCCGATCAGGACCTCCTTGACCGATTCCCGGTCGCGGGCGTCGGTCAGCAGCAGCGGCACGTCCGCATCGAGGTCGAGGGCCCGCCGGACGTCCTCCACCGGGTAGCGGGCGGCTCCCTCGAAGCAGTTGACGCCGACGACGAAGGGTATGGAGCGCCGCTCGAAGTAGTCGACGGCGGCGAAGGAGTCCTCCAGGCGGCGCGTGTCGGCGAGCACGACGGCACCCAGGGAGCCCTCGGAGAGCTCGTCCCACATGAACCAGAACCGCTCCTGGCCGGGCGTGCCGAACAGGTACAGCACCAGGTCCTCGCGCAGCGTGATGCGGCCGAAGTCCATGGCCACCGTGGTGGTGCGCTTGCCCTCCACTCCGGTCGTGTCGTCGACCGGGCGTCCTGCCTCGGTGAGCAGCTCCTCCGTGCGCAGCGGCCGGATCTCGCTGACCGCGCCGACGAGCGTGGTCTTGCCCACGCCGAAGCCGCCGGCCACCAGGATCTTGAGCGTGACGGGCTCGACCGGAGACTTCCCGCGCTCAGAACGCCCGAAGATCATCGATCTCTTCTCCTGCTTGATGGGGATGGTGGGACGGTGGGCCGTAGCCCCCGCCGCCAGGGGTTTCGATGACGAGTACGTCGCCGGGACCGACGTCCGCGGAGTCGCTGCCGGCGAGCGCGGTGACGGTGCCGTCGGCCCGTTCCACCCGGTTGGCGCCCAGCGCGCCGGGCTCGCCGCCCGCCATGCCGTACGGGCGCACCCGGCGGTGCTGGGACAGGGTGGAGACGGTCATGGGCTCCTCGAAGCGGATGCGGCGCACGGCTCCGTCCCCGCCGCGCCAGCGTCCGGCACCGCCACTGCCGTGCCGGACGGCGAACTCCTCGAGCCGCACGGGCAGCCGCCACTCCAGGACCTCGGGGTCGGTGAGCCGCGAGTTGGTCATGTGGGTCTGGACGACGGGAGCGCCGGGGAAGCCGTCGCCCGCGCCCGAACCCGAGGCGACGGTCTCGTAGTACTGGTGCCGCTCGTTGCCGAAGGTGACGTTGTTCATGGTGCCCGAGCCCTCGGCCTGGACGCCGAGCGCCGCGTACAGGGCGCCGGTGATGGCCTGGGAGGTCTCGACGTTGCCCGCGACGACGGCGGCGGGCGGTTCGGGCGCCAGCATCGAGGCGGGCGGCACGATGATGTCCAGGGGCCGCAGGCAGCCGTCGTTGAGGGGGATGTCGTCGGCGACGAGGGTCCTGAAGACGTACAGGACGGCCGCGTTGACCACCGCGAAGGGCGCGTTGAAGTTACCGGCCAGCTGCGGGGAGGTTCCCGTGAAGTCCACGGCCGCTGAGCGCTTTTCGCGGTCCACGCGCACGCGTACGCGGATGACGGCGCCGGAGTCGGTCTCGTAGGCGTACTCGCCGTCGTCCAGGGCGTCGATCACCCGGCGGACGGCCTCCTCGGCGTTGTCCTGGACGTGCCGCATGTAGGCCTGGACGACGTCGAGCCCGAAGTCCTCGATCATCCGGGCGACCTCGTCGACGCCCTTGCGGTTCGCGGCGATCTGGGCGCGCAGGTCGGCGAGGTTGGTCCTGGGGTTGCGGGAGGGGTAGGGCGCCTCGGTGAGCAGCCGGCGGGTCTCCTCCTCGCGGAAGCGGCCGGCCTCGGCGAGCAGCCAGTTGTCGAAGAGGACGCCCTCCTCCTCGATGGTGCGGCTGTCGGCGGGCATGGAGCCCGGCGCGATGCCGCCGATCTCCGCGTGATGGCCGCGCGAGGCGACGTAGAAGAGGATCCGGTCACCCTCCGTGTCGAACACCGGCGTGATCACGGTGACGTCCGGGAGGTGGGTCCCACCGTGGTACGGGTCGTTGACGGCGTAGGTGTCACCGGGCCGCATGGCCGGCCCCCGGCGCCGGATGACCTCCTTGACGCTGGTGCCCATGGAGCCCAGGTGGACGGGGATGTGGGGGGCGTTGGCCACCAGGTTTCCGTCCGGGTCGAAGAGCGCGCAGGAGAAGTCCAGGCGCTCCTTGATGTTGACGGACTGGGCCGTCGACTCCAGCCGCGCGCCCATCTGTTCGGCGATCGACATGAAGAGGTTGTTGAAGACCTCGAGCAGAACCGGATCGGCTTTGGTGTCGAGATCGGAACTCTGCGTGACCGCCGCGCGTTCCATGACCAGATGCCCGTCGTCGCGGGCCACGGCCTGCCAGCCGTCGTCGACGACGGTCGTCGCACTGGCCTCGGTGATGATCGCGGGGCCGGTGACCTCCTCGCCGGGAGGGAGGTCCTCACGGCGGTGGAGGGGTACGTCGCGCCAGGTGCCGCCGGTGTGCAGCCGCACGGTGTCGGGAGCGGCGGTGCGGCCTTCGTACGGCGCGAGGGCCGAGAGATCGGGGGGTTCGGTGATGCCGGTGGCTTCCACGGAGAGGGCTTCGACGACGATCGGGCGGTCGAGCGTGAAGGAGTACGTGGCGCGATGGCGTTCCTCGAAGGCGTGACGCATCGTGCCGGGCTCGGTCAGCTCGACGGTGAGGGTGGTGTCGGTGCCGTCGTAGCGGAGCTGGGCGCGACGGACGACCCGGATGTGGTCCTTGGGGACGTCCTCGGCGAGGAGTTCGGCGCGGGCCGCGCCCTCGAGGTCGTCGGCCGTCCTGAGGACGGCGGGCATGGCCCCGGCTTCCAGGGGCGCCTCCACGGACTGCTCGCGCATGGCGGTGGTGTCGGCGAGGCCGATGCCGAGCGCGGACAGGACACCGGCCATGGGCGGGACGAGGACGGTGCGGATGCCGAGCGAGTCGGCCACCATGCACGCGTGCTGGCCGCCCGCGCCGCCGAAGGTGGTCAGGGCGTAGCGGGTGACGTCGTGGCCCTTCTGGACCGAGATCCGCTTGACGGCGTTGGCGATGTTGGCGACGGCGATCTGCAGATAGCCCTCGGCGACCTGCTCGGGCGTACGGTCGTCGCCGGTCCGCTCGCGGATCTCGCGCGCGAGGGCCGCGAACCGGTCGCGGACGAGCTGGTCGTCGAGGGGCTGGTCGCCGTCGGGGCCGAAGACCTTCGGGAAGTGGGCGGGCTGGATACGGCCGAGCATGACGTTGGCGTCGGTGACGGCGAGCGGGCCGCCGCCGCGGTAGCAGGCGGGCCCGGGGTCCGCCCCCGCCGAGTCCGGCCCCACGCGGTAGCGGGAGCCGTCGAAGTGCAGGACCGAGCCGCCGCCGGCCGCCACGGTGTGGATGTCCAGCATCGGGGCGCGCAGCCGGACACCGGCGATCTGCGTGGTGAAGACGCGCTCGTACTCACCGGCGAAGTGCGAGACGTCGGTCGAGGTGCCGCCCATGTCGAACCCGATGACCCGGTCGAACCCGGCGAGCCGCGACATGCGGGCCATGCCGACGATCCCGCCCGCGGGGCCGGAGAGGATGGCGTCCTTGCCGCGGAACTGCCCGGCCTCGGCGAGACCGCCGTTGGACTGCATGAACATCAGCCGCACACCGGCCAGTTCGTCGGCGACGTGCCGGACGTAGCGGCGCAGCACCGGCGAGAGGTAGGCGTCGACGACCGCGGTGTCCCCGCGCGGGACGAGCTTCATCAGCGGGCTGACCTCGCTGGACAGCGAGATCTGCGGGAAGCCGATGCGGGCGGCCAGCTCCCCGACGGCCTGCTCGTGGGCGGGGTGCAGATGGCTGTGCATGCAGACGACGGCGACGGCGCGGATCCCGTCGTCGTACGCCTCCTGCAGCGGCCCGGTCAGCGCGTCCAGGTCGGGCGCGCGCAGCACCCTGCCGTCGGCGGCGATGCGCTCGTCGACCTCGACGACCCGCTCGTGGAGCAGTTCGGGCAGTTCGATACGGCGCGCGAAGATGTGCGGCCGGTTCTGGTAGGCGATGCGCAGGGCGTCGCGGAAGCCGCGGGTGACGACGAGCAGCGTGCGTTCGCCCTTGCGTTCCAGCAGGGCGTTGGTGGCGACCGTCGTTCCCATCCGGACGGCCTCGACGGCCTCTCGGGAGCCGTCCAGCAGCTCCCGGACGCCCGCCACGGCCGCGTCGGAGTACCGCGCCGGGTTCTCCGACAGCAGCTTGTGCGTGAGCAGGCGGCCGTCCGGGCGGCGCGCGACGATGTCGGTGAACGTGCCGCCCCGGTCCACCCAGAACTGCCAGCCAGTCACGTCAGTACCCCGCTTCCGCGCCGCTCACAGCGCCCGGAGGCCGTTGATCACGTCGCGCAGAATACTCTCGTCCACCAGCTCGGCAGGCGGGATCGGCCGGTTGACGTGGACGAATTCCGCGTCCACGAGATCTCCGACGAGCACCCGGACCACACCGATGGGCAGATCGAGCTCGGCGGCGAGTTCGGCGACCGACTGGGGTGTGTCCCGGCACAGGTCGACGATGTCCACGTGTTCGGGGGACAGCGTCGTGTCGGCGTCCGGGTCGTCCGCGTGCGGTTCGGCGACCACCACCGCGATCAGGTCGAGGCGGTGCTGCCCCGGGCTGGTCGTGCGACCGCGTGTCATCGCGTAGGGGCGGACGACCGGTCCGGCCTCGTCGTCGAACCAGTGGCTTGTTCCCTGACCGTCAGCGCTCATGACATCTCACTACCCGCCCGCGGGCAGATCGGTGCGCGGAGCGGTGCCGAGATGCGCGCCGACGCGCTTGACCAGGAGAGTCATCTCGTACGCCACCTGGCCGATGTCGGCGTCGGCGTCCGAGAGCACGGCGAGGGCGCTGCCGTCGCCGGCGGCGGTCACGAACAGGAAGGCCTCGTCGAGTTCCACGATGGTCTGCCGGACGTTGCCCGCCTCGAAGTGACGGCCCACGCCCTTGGCGAGGCTGTGGAACCCGGAGGCGACGGCGGCGAGGTGCTCGCTGTCCTCCCGGGTCAGGTCCCGGGACACGCCGGTCGGCAGGCCGTCGCCGGAGAGCACGAGAGCCTTGCGGATGCTCGCGACGCGGTCCACCAGCTCGTCCAGGAGCCAGTTCAGCTCCCCGGACTGATTGGTCGCGCTGTGGCCGGTCGCCTTCGGTGCGGTCATCGACCGTCCCCCTTTGTCGTTCCTTGTGGTGCTGTGCCGCGCTGGGCGTCGTCGCCCACGGCGTTCTCCTCGCGGCCGCGCTGCCAGCCGCGCTGGAGCGAAGCCATACGGTTGCGTACCTCGTCGGCGTCCCGCTCGGCGGGTTCCGCGCGCTCCTCCGGGCGCCGCACGGCGCTCTGGCGCAGCTGCGGGGCCAGGTTGGCCTGGCGCACCCGCCGGGGCAGCGCGCCCGCGCCGGGCCCGGCCTCCGGCGTGCCGGCGCCGGGCCGCAGGTCGGTGGCGTCCGCTCGGCCGCGCGCGGCGGCCGCGGGGCGGGTCCGTGCGGGAAGGGCGGGACTCAGCGGGTGCTCGCCGGGTCCCCCGGGGGCTCCCGATGCTCCGGGCGTGGCGCCCTGGCCGGGACGGCCGGCGTCTCCCGGGCCCGGGCGCAGCGGCGAGGTGCCCCGCCGGCGGTTCGGCAGGGGCGGTGCGGTCTCCGCGTCCGGGGCGTCGGGCGCGTTGCCCGACAGGAGTTCCTCGCGGCGCCGGGACGGCAGCGGCACGTTGGTCCTCGGCTCCGGGCGGCCGGAGCGGGCCGCCGGGGCCTCGTGGGCGTCCTCGCGCCGGGGCCGCGGCTCGGTGACCGGCCTCCCATGGGAGCTGACCAGCTTGGGCGTGCTGCGCCGGGACAGCGGTACGGCCGCGCCGGAGCGGTCGTCCTGGTCGCCGAGGGCGGGCCCGCGGCCGTCGGTGTCGGGGCGCCGCAGGTCGTCGTGCCGGCCGCCGGGTTCGTCGTCGGCGAGGGCCCTGGAGCGCAGGGGGCGGAAGATGCCGCCGCGTTCGTCGTCCTCGTCGTCGAGTGCGCCCGGGAAGCCGTCGACGGCGTCGAGGTCGACCGGGGCCTCCAGCTCGACCGGCCCGTTCAGGAGCGCGCCGGGCAGCTGCACGGGCACCCGGGACAGCTCGCTGCGGCGGCTCTCCTCGAGCTCGGCCTCCTTCGAGGGCTGCGGCCGGTCGAGGCGGAAGCCGATGCCGTTGGTGTCGGGGACGTCGTCGGTCAGGAGCGCGTCCGGGATGAAGACCACGGCGGTGGTGCCGCCGTACGGGGACGTCTGCAGGGAGACCCGGACGTTCTGCCGCTGGGCGAGCCGGCTGACCACGAACAGGCCGAGCCGGTCGGTGTCGGAGAGCTCGAACTCGGGCGTCTCGGCGAGCCGCAGGTTGGCGTCCAGCAGCGCGTCGGCGGCCATGCCCAGACCGCGGTCGTGGATCTCCAGGGTGAAGCCGTTGGCGACCCTTTCGCCCACGACCTGCACGGCCGTGTGCGGGGGCGAGAACACCGTGGCGTTCTCCAGGAGTTCGGCCACGAGGTGGGTGAGGTCGGCGACGGCCGGTCCGGTGACGGCGACCCGGGGCAGCCGGCGGACCTCGATGCGCTCGTAGTCCTCGACCTCGGCGACGGCGGCCCGCACGACGTCCATGAGCTGGACGGGTTTGCGCCACTGCCGGGAGGGGGCGGCGCCGGAGAGGATCACCAGGCCCTCGGCGTGCCGGCGCATACGGGTGGTCAGGTGGTCGAGCCGGAAGAGGTCGGCGAGCTCGTCGGTGTCCTCGGTGCGGCGCTCCATGCTGTCGAGCAGGGTGAGCTGCTTGTGGAGCAGGACCTGGCTGCGGCGGGCGAGGTTGACGAACACCTCGGAGACGCCGGCGCGCAGTTCGGCCTGTTTGACGGCGGCCTCGACGGCGGCGCGCTGGAGGGTGTTGAGGGCCTGGCCGACCTCGCCGATCTCGTTCTTGTCGTACTCCAGGCGCGGTGCCTCGGTTTCGATGTCGACCTGCTCGCCCGCGGACAGGCGTCGCATGACGCTGGGCAGCCGTACGCCCGACGCCTCGTGGGCCTCCAGGCGCAGCTTGCGCAGGTCGCGGATGAGGGCGCGGCCGATGCGCACGGACAGGAAGAGCGAGAAGAGCAGGGCCAGCAGACCGAGGACACCGGCGACGGCGGCCTTCGCGATGACGCCCATCGCGACGGGGCCCACCCGGTCCTGGTAGCGGTCGTCCGCCTGGTCGTTGAGGGTGCCGAGTTCGTCGAGCACGTTCCCGGCGGCGGAGTCCCAGTTCTTGGCCGTGACCTCGGGGGAGCTGCCGGCTCGCGCGGAGGTCGCGGACTGTTCGGCCACGCGCAGCGGGGCGGTCTCGGCGTTGTTCCAGAACCGCTGGTAGCGACCGCGATCCGAGGCGGGCAGCAACTGCAGGTTGTAGTCGTAGATCAGGCCGCGCTGGGCGATGAGGTCGGTGACCTCGCGCAGCTCGGTGCGGGAGGGCTTGCCGACGACCAGGGCGGAGCCGAGGAGCGCGTCCTCACGGGAGAGCAGTTCGCGGGCCCGGGCGAGATTGACCAGGGCGCGGTACTGCTTGTCCATCTCCACGTTGTCGACGACGTGGAGGTTGGTGAGCAGCACGTAGCAGGGGTCGATCAGGTGGTTGTAGAGGTCGAGGGCCTGGGCGCGGTCGACCGTTCCGTCCTCGATGCTGTGCCGCAGGTCGTCGAGGCCCTTGAACGCCTCGAGCACGGTGCTCAGGCGGTCGGTCGTCTCCCCGCCCATGGCGTCGCGCACATCTGCATCGGTGTAGTTCTTGCGGATCCGTGCGACGGCCTTGTCGGTGGCGGCCCGGGTGCGCCGCAGATCGCTGATGCCCCGGGAGGCACGGGGGTCGGCGAGGTAGACGAGGGACTGGCGGCGTTCCTGCTGGACGACGCGGACGGTGTCCTCGATCGGATAGGCGACCTTCTCCACCACGTCCGACACGTTGAACAGCTGTTCCGCCTCACGTCCGGTGAGTACCGTGGCGAAGCCCCAGATCGCGGTGAGGGACACCAGCGGCACGAGAAGCAGCGCCACGATCTTCCGGCGGATCGACTTCCCGCGAAAGCGCATGGCCTCCCCCAGCTCGACCCCCACGGAACGGGGGTACACATGTACGTCAACAAACGGCGCGAGCCTACTACCGACGCACAGGTAACCCGAAGACCGGTCCGGAGGCCGAACTTCCGCGCGGGCGGCGAGACATGGGGAGTTGTCCGTTCATTGGGGGAGATTGCCTCCCGGTTTGCCCTGGAGGTGACGGAAGTTCATCGCGGTGTTCCGGTCGGCGTGTTGGCCGAAATTTTTCGCTGCCGGGAATCTTCCCGGGGTGTCGCTCGTCCTTCTCTACAGGAAACGGGTGCGGAATCGGCCACAGGAGCCGCATCCCGCAACTGGGCGGCGTAAAACAGCGCAAGCCGGGCAGCCACTGGGGAGTCGTGCTGTGAGGCACGGAGGCGAGCGGTCTGCTGGCGGTGGGGAGTGACACGGTGATGGGCACGGCGGAGCGGAGCAAGGCGCCCGGGGACGGCGCGGTGACGCGCACGGCGGTGCGGCGGGGCACCGAAGCACCGGATCGCGACAGTCCGGCAGGCGGACGGGCGGACGGGCGGACGGGCGGCACGGCCCGGGCCCGGTCGTCGAACCGTCCGTTGTGGGTCGAGGAGCCGGCGCGGCGACGCCGGCTGCCCGATCCGGTGCGGACGGCGGCGGTGCGGGCGGTGCTGATCATCGCCGTGACGCTGCTGCAGGCGATGGTGGCCTTCCTGTGCACCATGGCCGGCTCCTGGCTGGCCTTCCCGATGGTCATCAGCAGCATCGTCAGCACGGTGGTCGCCACCTGGGGTGCCCTGGACGTGTGGGTGACCCGCCAGGTGTGGAACCAGCGCAACGGCGTGGTGTCGAGCCCGAGCAGCACCGCCCGGGCCCTGCGGCGCGAGCGACGCCGGGTGCGGCGCCAGGAGAAGGTGGCCGCGCGGGCCCAGGCGCGCATACGGCGCCGGGGCGGCGCGGGGCAGCTGTCCCACCCCTGACGGCCGTTGCTCAGCTGTTCGTCGGTGCCGGCCGCTTGAACATGCGCGTGGCGGTGATCTCGCTGTGGACCGCCTCGCCCTCGCCGTTCGCGCTCTGCTGCGGCAGTCCGGGCCTGAGGTGTTCCTCGACGCTGATGTACTTCAGCCCGGCCCGCAGGTCCGCGTCGTTGCGGAGCCTGATCACGAGGGGGAACTCCGCCAGCGCGGTCGTGTCGAACAGGCCTGTGGTGTACAGGAGTTGGACGCCCAGCGCGTCGGACACGGCCCGCTGCAGCTCCAGCAGATAGGTGGCGTTCGCGCGCCCGATGGGGTTGTCGAGGAACAGCGTGCCGGCGTGGCGGTGCCTGTCCCGGCCCCGGTCGTTGGAGCGCAGGGCGGCCATCGTGCAGTACAGGGCGATGGCCGCGGTCAGCAGCTGGCCGCCCGAGAACACGTCGCCCATCTGCCCGACGGGCACCCGCTCGGCGCGCAGTACGGCGTCCGGCTTGAGGATCTCGACGGCGACGCCCTTGGGCTGCAGGGCGGCGGCCACACCGCGCAGCAGCAGGGACATGCCGTCGCGCCGCAGGTCGGAGTTCTTCTTCACGGCGGCACGGGTCGCCTCGTCGATGACCTCGCCCAGCCGCTCGGTGAGCGTGGCCTGGTCCGGCTCCTCGAAGCGGATGCGCAGGAACTCCTGCCCGGACCACTCGCCGAGCCCCTCCGGCAGCCGGGACAGCCGCTGGGCGGACCGCAGGGTCGCCAGCGCCGACTCGACGAGGCCGCGCAGACGGTCCACGATCGAGTCGCGGTTGCGCTCCAATTGCGCCAACTCGTCGGTGAGGACGCGGAGTCGGGGCGCGAAGGCGTCGGCCCACTTCTGCGCGTGCTCGGGCAGCGCGGCGGCGGGCAGTTCGCGGATCTGCTGGCGCGCGGGTGTGCGGACCTGCTCGTAGCGCGTGGAGTTGGCATGCCGGACGAGGACGTCACTGGCTTCCCGAACGGCGGACTCGGCGGCCGAGAGGTCGGCGGCGCACCCGCGCAGCGAGCGGCGGGCCTCGGCGGCGGAGTGCCGGGCCTCCTCCAGGCTGCCCGGGTAGGGCTCCGGTTCCTCCTGCTCCTCCTCGAAGGCGTGCTCGCGCAACAGGTCCCGCAGCATCGCGGCGATCTCGTCGAAGCCGCCGGCCGCGTCCTCGGCCGCGCGGTGCGCGTCGAGCAGTTCGGCGTGCGCCTGCCGGGCCTGGCTCAACGCCTCGGTGAGGGAGCCCAGTTCGGTGGTGGCCGTGCGCAGCAGTGCCTGGGCGTGCTCGGCGTCGCGCGGCCGGAGCTCCTCGGGCAGCTCGGTGTGCGCCTCGCCGTCCTCGGGCGCGTGCCGCTCCGCCTCGCCGCGCAGCCGGCCGAGCTGCTCGCTCGCGCTGGACATCCGGGTTTCCAGCAGCTGGACCAGTTCCTCGGCCCGGGCGGCGGCGGCCTGCCGGGACGGCCCGTCGGAGCCGTCGGGCGACTGCAGCAGCTGCTCGGCGCGGGTGCGGACCTTGTTGCTGAGCCGGTCCAGTTCGGTGCGGGCAGCGCTCTCGTCGCTCTCCGCGCGGGCCTGCTCGGCGCGCAGGTCGGCGCCGACGCCGACCTTCTCGTAGACCTGTGAGGCGGCCCGGTAGGCCTCGCGCAGGGCGGGCAGCGACCCCTTCGGGGCCGCCGCTTCGTCCTCCGGTACGTCGTCGGGGGCGCCCGCGATCTCGGCGCGCTCTGCGCGCAGCGCGCGGGCGGTGCGGCGGGCGTCGTCGGCGGCCCGCTGGGCGGCGCGCCGGTCCTCGTCGGCGGCCCGGGCGCGCTCCAGGCAGACCTGGGCGCGGGCCTCCGACTCGGCGCCCTCGTCGGCCAGTTCACGGAGCTTGGCCTGCCAGCCGGCCCGCTCGCGCAGCCGGAAGGCGAGTCCCGCGAGGGCGTCGGCGGCGCGGCGGGCCTTCTGCGCGGCCTCCTGCCGCTCGTCCCGCACCTGGGCGGCCTCGGCGGCGGCCTCGTCGGTCTCGGCCCGCACCGTGCGCGCCTCGGACAGTTCGGCCTCCGCCTCCTCGGCGAACACGCGGGCGTCGTGGGCCGCCTGGGCCAGTTCCACGAGGCGGCCGGCCGGACAGCCCGTGCGCCAGGAGGCGAGCCGGGCCGCCAGCTCGCGGTCCTTGCCCAGCCGGGCGGCGAGCGTGCGGATCTCCTCGTCGCGCTCGGTGGCCCGTGCGCGCAGCGCCTGCCGCTCCTCGTCGGCGGCGCGTTCGTCGTGCATGGCCGGGTTCGGCGGGACGAGGAACACACCGGCGGAGCCGCCGTGCTCGGAGTCGTGCGCCGGGGTCGGTGCGAGCAGCGCGGCGGCGGTGCCGACGGCGACGGCCGAGCGCGGCAGCAGGGCCGCGTCGGCGAGGGCGTCCCGGGCACGCGCGTGCGTGTCGGGGTCGGTGATGATCACGCCGTCGACCAGCTCGGGCCGGGCGGCCAGCACCCGTGCGTGGTCGGCCGGGTCGACGGCCTGGGCGAGGTAGCGCCAGCCGGGCAGCGCGGGGATGCCGTGCTCTCCGAGGAACTCGACCGTGGCCAGCACGTCGGGGCCGGGCGGCAGCAGTCCGCCGTCGCCGAGCGCGCCGAGGATCCGGGCGTCGTCGGCCGCGGCCGTGCGCAGTTCGAAGAGGTGGCGTTCGGCCGTGGAGACCGAGTCCTCCAGGAGCTCGCGCAGTTCGTCGGCGAAGCGGTCGAGTTCCTCCGGCGTGAGCGCTCCCTCTTCGCTCCCCGTCTCCTGACGAGGCCGGGGAACCGCCGACCGGTCGGCCTCACCGGGCCTGCCCGACCGGTCGGCCTCACCGGGCCTGCCGGACAGGCTCAGCAGCTCCGCCAGCCGTTCCTCGGCCGCCAGAGCCTCGGCCAGCCGCCGTTCGGCCTCGTAGGAGCGCTGTGTCGCGGCCGCCGCGTCCGCCGCACGCGCCGCGGTCAGCTCGGCGCGGGACTCCGCCGAGGCCGCCTCGCGCGCGTGCTCGGCCGCCTTGCGGGAGGCCTCCCGGGCCGTGTCCCAGGCCGCCACGGCCGTCTTCTCGGCGTCGCTGGCCGCGAGGGCGGCGCGCGCCGGGTCGGCGTCGGGTGCGCTGTCGTCGAGCCAGCCGGCCCGCACCGCCTCGGCGGTCTCCTGTTCGACCTCGGTCAGGCGCTGCCGCAGGTGCCCGATCTCGCTGCGGGCCCGCTGCGCCTCGGTCGCGGCGGCCGTCGAGTCCCGGTGGGCGGCCTCGCCGACCTCCTGCAGGGCGGCGGAGCGCTCCTCCTCCTCGTTGGCGAGGGTCTCGGCGCTGTCGGCGGCCGACTGCAGGGCCCGTACGAGATCCACGGCGGCCTTGGCGCGGGCGGCGAGCGCGGGTGCCGCGTCCCGCTCGGCCTCCTGGATGGCGGCGGCCACGCGGGCGACGCGGTCGGCGGCGGCGCGGTGGCGCAGGACGGCCTCGGCGGCCTGCCAGGCGGAGTGCAGGGTGCGGGCGTCGGCCAGCTCGCGCTTCTGCGCGGCGGCGGACTTCTCGGCGGCGGCCAGCGCCAGGGAAGCGTTGCGGTAGGCGAGTTCGGCGGCGATGAGCGCGCTGCGCTCGCGGGCGCCCTCGGCGTGCGTGACCGCGTACGCGGCGGCGGTGACGCGCTGGGCGAGGTCGGCGGCCCGCACCCGCTCCCGCGCGCCGCGGGCGGACAGCCGGCGGGCCAGCGTGCGGGTACGGCGCTCGGCGCCGGCGTGGACGTCGCGCGCACGCGCGCGTGCCTCCGCGCCCTCGATGATCCGGCCGAGGAGGTCCACCGATCCGGCGGTGAAGTCCCGTTCGGCCATCAGCTCGGCGCGGCGGCCCAGTTTGTTGCCGAAGCCGCTGACGAGGTCGGCGAGCCCGTCGGTGTCCCGGGTGTCGGTGACGGCGCGCAGCAGGAGGTCGGTGAAGTCGGAGTCCTTCTTGACCGCGAAGAGACCGGCCGCCTCGCCCTCGTCGGCGTTCATCTCGCGCTGGTAGCGGAAGAGTTCGGGGTCGAGACCGAGATCGCCGAGGTGCTCGATCCACCGGTCGTGGATCTCCTCCCAGTGCACCTCCAGGTGGGGGTAGGCCTTTCCTGCCTCGGTGAGGGCGTCCCGGAAGCCCTTCATGGTGCGGCGGCGGCCCTGGGCGCCCGACTGGCCCTCGACCACAGGACGCACGGCGGTGGACTCGGCGACCGGCAGGTTGTCCAGGGACAGTCCGGGTCCGGGCCGGAACGAGTACCAGGCCTCGGCGAACTTGCGCGGGTCGTTGGAGACCTGCCGGCCGCGCCACTCGCTGACCTTGCCGACGACGACGCACTCACCGGTCAGCGTGTGCTGCCACTCCAGGGCGACGTGCCCGCAGTCGTCGGCGAGCAGGAACTTGCGCAGCACGCCGGAGCTGGCGCCGCCGAGGGTGTTGCGGTGGCCGGGCAGCATCACCGAGAAGATCAGCTTCAGCAGGACCGACTTGCCGCCGCCGTTCTCCAGGAAGAGGACACCGGCGGGCGCGGGGCGGCGCGGCGGCCCGACGGGCTCCTCCTCGAAGAACTCCGCCTGGGTGGGCGCGGGGTCGGGCACGGGCTCGCCCACGCCGCGCAGGTCGAGCACGGTGTCGGCGTAGCGCGCACCGGCGGGCCCGATGGAATAGAGGCGGACGCGGGACAGCTCGTACATGGCGGACTCTCGTAGGTCTTCGGCAGGTGGGGGGTCAGGACGGGGACGACGAATGGAAGGGCAGCCCGGCGTCGGCCGCCAGGTGCAGGTCGTCGGTGTCCTCGGGCGGCAGCAGTGTGGGGGTGCCGTCGGTCACCGGGACGACGCCCAACTCCAGCAGTTCGGCCATCGCGGCGCTGCCCGCCATGTCCCGCACCTGGAGCTGGTAGCGGGCGGTGGTGCGGTAGGTGCCGCCGTGGTCGTCACCGGTGCGCTGGAGGAAGCCGGAGTCGGTGAGGAAGGCGACCGCCTTGCCGACGATGCCGGTCGTCGAACCGGCGAGTCTGCGCGCGTCCTTGGTGGCGCCGGCCGCGCTGCGTCTCATCCAGATCCGCCACGCGGCCTCCAGCCCGGGCGCGTCGGTGGCCGGGTCGGTGTTCTCGCCCTGTTCCTCGGCGCGTTCCTCCAGCCGCCGGCAGGCCTGCCGGACGAAGGCGTCGACGCCGTTGACGGTCACGCGGCCGATGTAGCCGTCGTCGGCCAGGTCCTCGGGGCGGGGGAAGGCCATGGCGGCGACGGCGAGGTGGGCCAGTCCGTGCAGGAAGCGGTCCCCGCCGTCGGCGGACGTACGACGTGCGTAGTCGCCCATGCGGACGGCGAACACCGAGTCCTCGGCCGCGGTCACGGCCATCCCGGCGCGCGGGGAGACCTCCAGAACGATCAGTCCGAGCCCGGCGGCCACGGCGTCCGCGAGACGCGCGAAGGGCGGGTCCTCACGGTAGCGCCGCAGCAGTTCGGCGTACTCCTGGTCCCGCGCGGGTTGCAGTTTGGGCTGCAGCCCGAAGGCGACGAGCCGCGCCGCGTCGGCGGCGTCGGCGGGCGTGACGGCGCTGGGCGCCGAGGGCGCCGGTGCCTCCGTGTCGCTCCGGTCGACGTGCTCGGTCACTGCTCGGGCTCCTTGTTGTCGCTTCGTTCCTCGGTCATGCCGCTTCCGTCCGGTCCGCGGCCATCCCCGCCGCGTCCAGCAGGGCGGTCCCGACGATCAGGTCGGCGCCGCCGAACTCGGGATCGTCCAGCTCGGTGCCGTCGTCGACGGCGAACAGCAGCTTCTCCTCGCCCTGCCGGTAGGCCGTCCCGACGGGCGGGCTGGCGGCGTGCACCGCCAGCAGGGCGACCAGGTACGGCAGCTCGGGGTCGAGCCGGCGGGCCTCCGCCAGCAGTCCGGACAGCCGGCGCGGCGCGTCGGCGGGCAGGTCGAGCAGTTCGTTCGCCGCGGCCAGCTGCTCCTCGCTGAACCGGCTGTCGTCCGGCGTCGCGATGAGATCGGGTTCCGGCATCTCCGCGCCGAGGTGCTCCCGCTCCACCGGGGGCGTCAGCAGGATGTCGACCAGGTCGCCGACCCGCACCGACACCGGCGTGCGCAGGCCCGTCCCGCGCGCGAAGAAGGCGTCCGTGACCCGGACCGCCTGCTCCAGCGGCAGGGGCAGCACGGGAGCGACCAGATGTCCGTACAGGTCTATCCCCGACGAGGTCATGGGGGTGGCGAACGCCTGCCGGTCCTGCTCGGCGCGGAACAGCGGCCCGGCCTCCAGCAGCCGGGACTGCAGCTGGGTGTGCCGGCGGATGCAGTCCTTGACGATGTCGACGAGCTCGGCCGCGCGCCGCTTGTGCTCGACGTCCTCGGTCTCGTCGCGCGCCTTGCGGATGTTGGTGAGGATGGCGTTCTCGTGGCGGTACCGGTCGGCCACGTGGTCCAGCGCCTCGGCGATCATGTCGGGCACGGAGTTGAGCCAGTCCACCGCCCGCACGTTGCGCCGGGTCGCGTCCAGGGCGCGGCGCAGGGTCTCCGAGTACTGGACGGTGCGGTAGCGGGCCTGCTCGGCGGCGAGCTGCGCGTCGGCGAGCCGGCCCCGGTTGATGAGCACCTCGAGCTTGACCTCGGCGGCGATCTGGGCGCTGGTGACGTCCGTGTCGAGGGCGCCGACCAGGACGTTGACCGCTTCGTCGGTCGTGCGGAGGTACACCGTGCCGCCGGGGCCGGGCACCTCCTCGAT
Source organism: Streptomyces sp. MAI_2237 (assembly GCF_054189285.1). Lineage (NCBI taxonomy): Bacteria > Bacillati > Actinomycetota > Actinomycetes > Kitasatosporales > Streptomycetaceae > Streptomyces > Streptomyces sp. MAI_2237. Next base: position 127,433 of record NZ_JAJPGQ010000001.1, read on the forward strand.
GAGCTTGAAGTCGTAGTCGCGCCGGACATAGCTGCCGTCGGTCGTGAAGGTGCCGTAGACGGCGCGGAAGCCGCGGTCGACGCTGCCGACGTTGATCAGGTTCTCCAGGACCCAGCGGGCCACCCGCTCGTGTTCGGCGACGGGACGCCGCGGGGCCTGGGCGGCGATGCGGGGGATGAGGCGGGCGACTATCTGGTCGTGGTCGGCGCCGGTGTCGAAGTCCATGTTCAGGGTGACCAGGTCGATGGCCGCGAGGGCCACCTCCGCCATGCCGTAGACCGAGTACTCCCCCGCGAGGTTGGCCTTGCGGGCGTCCAGGTCGTGCAGCGGCGCGGTGCAGGCGAGCGCGCGCAGCCGCCGCGCCAGCCCCTCGTCGGCGGCCGGGCCCGGTGCGGGGCGCGGCCCCGCGCTGAGCTGGGGCGGAACACGGTCCGTCGGTGCAGGCGAAGTCACGGTGCACAGACTAGGTCCTCGGTCTGACAACGGCCCAAACGACTCAGACGGGCCCTGGCGTCACACTTTGCACCTCAGTGCGACAAGACCCCTGCCGTACCCGCTCCGGCGCCTACGCCTCCTCGCCGACCCGCCTGCGGTACACCTCGACCACCCGCTCCAGGGAGTCCTCCAGGTAGACCGCGAGCAGCTGCTCGGCCTCGCCCCGGTCTCCCGCCTCCAGCGCCTGGAGGATCTGGCGGTTGCGGGCGAGATAGGGCTCGTGGAGCCGCTTGGGGTCGTCGACGACGTGGAAGGCGAGCCGCAGTTCGGCGAAGACGCTGCGCATCAGCTCGTCGGTGCGGGCGCTGCCCGCGAGGGCGACCAGTTCCCGGTGGAAGTGGATGTTGGCGGTACCCAGCGCTTTCCAGTCACCTTCGCGTGCCGCCCGCAGCCCCTCGTCGACGGCTTCCGACAGCGCGCCGAGCCCGTACGGCGGCTCGCCGAGGCCGCGGACGACGGCGCACTCGACGAGGCCGCGGGTGCGGTAGATGTCCTCGACGTCCTCGACCGCGAGGACCCGGACGAAGACGCCGCGGTTGAGCTCGTGCACGAGCAGGCGTTCGTGCGTGAGCAGCCGGAACGCCTCGCGCAGGGTGTTGCGGGAGACCCCGAGCGCGCCCCCGATGCTGTCCTCCGACAGCCGCGTGCCGGGCGGGAAGAAGCCCTCGGCGATGCGGCTTCTGAGAATGTCCGAAACGCGTTCTGCGGTGCTGGTGCGCCCCAGGAGGGCGCGGTCCTCGGCGAGTGACGTCAGCTGCTCTGCCATGCCGGAATTCAATCGCAGATCAGAAGAACGAACCAACATGGGTATTGAGGGATCGTTGAACGATCCTCTACGGTTCTCCTCGCGGCACCGCTGCGGTTCCCGGCGGCGCCCACGACTCCCTCTCGGCACGGCTCACCCCTCAAGCACCCTTCGTCCTCCCTCTGCGAGGTGCCCATGAGCACGACCCCTCCTCCCCAGGCACCGGCCACCGGCGCGCCCACCCCTGAACTCACGTATCACGACGGCGCGTTGGGCTGGCTGCGCGCCCTGGGGCCGCGCGGCCGGCGCGCCTTCGCCGGCGCTTTCGGCGGCTATGCCCTGGATTCGTACGACTACTTCACGCTCCCGCTGAGCATGGTCGCCCTGTCCGCGTACTTCGGCCTCGACAGCGCCCAGACCGGCCTGTTCACCACCGTCACGCTCGTGGTCTCCGCGGTCGGCGGCGCCCTGGCGGGGGTGGTGGCGGACCGGGTGGGCCGGGTCAAGGCCCTGATGATCACGGTCATCACGTACGCGGTGTTCACCGTGGCCTGCGGTTTCGCGCCCAACTACGAGACCCTGCTGGTCTTCCGGGCGCTGCAGGGCCTCGGCTTCGGCGGCGAGTGGGCGGTCGGCGCGATCCTCGTCGCCGAGTACGCGAGCGCCCGGCACCGCGGGCGCACCCTCGGCGCGATCCAGAGTTCGTGGGCCGTGGGCTGGGCACTGGCCGTCATCGTGTACACGGTCGTCTTCTCGTACGCGGGCGACGACCTGGCCTGGCGCATCATGTTCTGGACCGGCGCCCTGCCCGCGCTGCTGGTGATCTGGATGCGGCGCCGGGTGCACGACGCCCCGGAGGCGGCCGCCGTACGCGAACGGAGCACAGGGAAGGGCTCGTTCACGGCGATCTTCAAGCCGGGTCTGCTGCGCACCACCGTCTTCGCCGGCCTGCTGTCCACCGGCGTCCAGGGCGGCTACTACACGCTGGCCACCTGGGTGCCCACGTATCTGAAGACCGACCGCGGCCTGTCGGTGGTCGGCACCGGCGGCTACCTGACCTTCCTGATCTCCGGCGCCTTCCTCGGCTACCTGACCGGCGGTTACCTCACCGACCGGCTCGGGCGCCGGCGCAACATCTGGCTGTTCGCCCTGCTGTCGGCGGTCTGCATCCTGACCTACGCCAACATCCCGCAGGGCGCCAACACCCTGCTCCTGGTGCTCGGTTTCCCGCTCGGGTTCTGCATGTCGGCCATCTTCAGCGGCTTCGGGTCCTACCTGAGCGAGCTGTACCCGACGGCCGTGCGGGGCACCGGCCAGGGCTTCACGTACAACACCGGGCGCGCCGTCGGTGCCGTCTTCCCCACCGCGGTCGGCTTCCTGGCCGACAGCTGGGGCGTCGGCGGAGCCCTGGTGTTCGGCGCGATCGGGTACGGCCTCGCGGCGCTGGCGCTGCTCGGGCTGCCGGAGACGCGCGGGAAGGAGCTGGCGTGAACCGGACCGAGGACACGGTCGCCGACCTCCCCCTGACCCTGGTCGACGAGCACGCGCACGCGTGGAGCCCGAAAGCCGCCCGCGCCCGCTTCCGGGACGGCCTCACCGGCCCCACCGCCGGGGTCGCGGCGGGCCACACCCAGGTCAACCTGATCTCGGTGCCCGCCGACTGGGCGTACGACATGCTGCTGTTCTGCCAGCGCAACCCCAAGCCGTGCCCGGTGCTCGACGTGACGGACGCCGGTTCCTGGAGCACCGTCCTCGCCGACGGCGCGGACCTGCGCACCGACCTGCCGCGCTACCGGGTGTGGCGGGACGGCGAGTTGCTGGACGAGCCCACGGACGTGCGCGCGCACTGGCGCCGGGATCTGGTGTCGTTCCTGATCGGCTGCAGCTTCACCTTCGAGTGGGCGCTGGCCGAGGCGGGCGTGCCGATCCGGCACGTCGAGCAGGGCCGCAACGTGCCGATGTACGTGACCGACCGTCAGTGCCGCCCGGCGGGACGGCTGCACGGCCCCATGGTGGTGTCCATGCGGCCGGTGCCGCCGCAGCAGCTGGCGGCGGCGATCCGGGAGAGCAGTCTGCTCCCGGCGGTGCACGGCAGCCCCGTGCACTGCGGCGATCCCTCGGGGCTCGGCATCGGCGACCTCGGCCGGCCCGACTTCGGCGACGCGGTGGACGCGGAGCCGGACGACATCCCGGTGTTCTGGGCCTGCGGAGTCACCCCGCAGGCCGCGGTGACGGCCTCTCGGCCGCCCTTCGCCATCACGCACGCACCGGGACAGATGTTCCTGACGGACGCCCGCGACGAGCAGTATCGCGTGGCCTGAGAGAACGAAGGAACCATGACCTCGATCGATCTGAACGCCGACCTCGGCGAGGGCTTCGGCCGCTGGCAGCTCACCGACGACGAGCGGCTGCTGTCCGTGGTCACCAGCGCCAACGTGGCCTGCGGCTTCCACGCCGGGGACGCGGCCACCATGCGGCGCGTGTGCGAGCTCGCGGCCGAGCGCGGCGTCCGGATCGGCGCCCAGGTCTCCTACCGGGACCTGGCCGGCTTCGGGCGGCGGGCGATGGACGTGCCGCCCGCCGAACTGGCGGCCGAGGTGGCCTACCAGATCGGCGCCCTGGAGGTCTTCGCACGCGCGGCGGGCACGCGCGTGTCGTACGTCAAACCGCACGGCGCGCTCTACAACCGCGTGGTGCGCGACGAGGAGCAGGCCGGAGCGGTCGTCGACGGCGTCCTGCTCGCCGACGCCACGCTGCCCGTGCTCGGCCTGCCCGGTTCGCGGCTGCTGGAGTACGCGGAGAAGGCCGGGCTCCCGGCCGTCACCGAGGCGTTCGCCGACCGCGCCTACACCGAGGAGGGCACGCTCGTGCCCCGCGCGCACGAAGGCGCCGTGGTGACCGACCCGGAGGCGGTCGTGGAGCGCTCGGTGGGCCTCGCCCGCGACGGGTGGGTCGACGCGCACTCCGGGACGCGGGTCGAGGTACGCGCGCGGTCCCTGTGCCTGCACGGCGACACCCCGGGTGCCGTCGAACTGGCCCGGCTGGTACGGGAGCGCCTGCAGGCGTCCGGTGTCCGGGTGGAGGCCTTCGCATGAGGGTGCTGACCGTCGGCGACGGCGCCCTCCTGGTCGAGGCGGCCTCCGGCGAGGAGGCGCGGGCGCTGCACGCCGAACTGCTGCGCCGCCGCGCGGAGGGCACGCTGTCGGCCCGCGAGATCGTCCCCGCCGCCCGCACGGTCCTCCTGGACGGCGTGGACGATCCGGCCCGCCTCACCGCCGAGTTGACGGCCGCCGAGGTTCCCCCCGCTCCCCCACGCGCGCATGACGTGGTCGAGATCCCGGTGCGCTACGACGGCCCCGACCTGGCGGACGTGGCCGCGCACTGGGACGTCGACACCGGCGAGGTGGCCCGCATCCACGCCGGCACCGAGTTCAGCGTCGCCTTCTGCGGGTTCGCCCCCGGCTTCGGCTACCTCACCGGCCTGCCACGGCGCTACGACGTCCCGCGCCGGGCCACCCCGCGCACGGCCGTCCCGGCGGGCGCCGTGGCCCTCGCGGGCCCCTACACGGGCGTGTACCCGCGCTCCTCCCCCGGCGGCTGGCAGCTGATCGGCAGCACGGACACGGTCCTGTGGGACCACGCGCGCGTGCCGGCCGCGCTGCTGTCGCCCGGCAAGCGCGTGCGGTTCGTCCCGGTGGGGCGCTCATGACGGACCGAGCGCTCGTCGTCGTACGCGCCGGGGCCCTGACGACGGTCCAGGACCAGGGCCGCCCGGGCCACGCCCATCTCGGTGTGCCGCGCTCCGGGGCGCTCGACGGCCCCGCGGCGGCGCTCGTCAATCGTCTCGTCGGCAATCCGCCCGGCGCCGCCGTCCTGGAGACCACGGTCAACGGCTGCTCGCTGCGGCCGCGTTCGGCGGTCACGGTGGCGGTCGGGGGCGCACCCTGCCCGGTGACGGTGGAGGGCCGCCCGGTGCCCTGGGGCGCGCCCGTACGCGTCCCCGCCGGCGCCCTCCTGGACATCGGCACCGTCGTCTCGGGAGTACGCGGCTACGTCGCCGTCTCCGGGGGCGTCGCCGTCGATCCGGTGCTGGGGAGCCGTTCCACGGACCTGCTGTCCGGTCTGGGCCCCGCACCGCTCACGAACGGCACGGTGCTGCCCCTGGGCACGCCGGAGGCGCCTCACGCGCGCGTGGACGCCGCCCCGCAGCCGGCGCCGCCGGGCGAGCTCGTCCTGAGGGTGACGCTCGGTCCGCGTGAGGACTGGTTCACCCCGGCGGCACTGCACGCCTTCACCTCCCGCACCTACCGGGTGTCCCCAGCCAGCAACCGCATCGGCCTGCGCACGGAGGGCCCCGCCCTGGAACGAGCCCGTCCCGGCGAACTCCCCAGCGAGGGCATGGTGCTGGGCGCGGTCCAAGTACCGCCCGACGGCAGGCCGGTGGTCTTCCTGGCCGACCACCCGACCACCGGCGGCTACCCGGTCATCGCGGTCGTGCGTCCCCAGGACCTCCCGGCCGCCGCCCAGGCGGCACCGGGAACACCGGTCCGCTTCGTAGGAAGGCATGGCAGGTAGGTCCCTCCCAGGGGCGCGGTGGTCTGCGCGACCAGCCCCCACGCACCCGCGCAGACCACCGGCCGGCGCTTAGGCCGCACCGGGAACACCGGTCCGCTTCATAGGAAGGCATGGCAGGTAGCGCCCCTCCCAGGGGCGCGTGAAACTGCGCGACCAGCCCCCCACGCACCCGCGCAGACCACCGGCCGGCGGCCCTCACGCGACGTCCGCCCGCTCCAGGACGGACACCGCGGCCAGAGCCGCCGACACCGCCGCCGCAGCCCCGATGTCCAGCCGCCCACTCGTCCCCCGCACCCCGTGCCGCACCTCGTCGGCGGCCAGCCGAAGCAGCTGCGGCAGCAGATCGGTGCACCGCCGCGCCACCCAGGCGGTGCCCGCCGTGGCCAGCCACCACAGGCTCGCCGACCTGGTGGGCACGGGATGCTCCGGCTCCGGCGAGGGCGCCGCCCCCGTCGCACGACCCGCCTGCGCCAGCAGCGCGTGGAAGCGCACCGCCAGCTGCCGGTGCCCGCGCTCGCCGGGGTGCAGCCGGTCCGCGCTCCACATCGCGCGGTCCGTGATCCAGCCCTCCTCGGCCGCGTGCAGATGCACCGCCCCATAGCGGTCGGACAGCACGTGGACCACCTCGTCGACCGCCCGCTGCCGTCTGGCCAGCGGCCGGGCCAGGGAGCCCGGGAGGCCCAGCATCGAGCCGGGGTCGGGCAGACAGGCGGTGAGCAGCGTCGCGCCCTGCGCGGTGAACGCGGCGTACACCCGGTCCAGACGAGCGGCGACGGCGTGGATGTCGAACGTGCGGCGCAAGGTGTCGTTGACGCCGATCACCACGGACACGACGTCCGGCTTCAGGGCGAGACCTGCCGGCATCTGGACCTCCAGCACCTCCCGGGTCTGCGCGCCGCTGACGGCGAGGTTGGTGAACTCGACGTCCGCCTCGGCGAGTCCGCCGGCGAGCAGCGCGGCCCAGCCGCGCCACCCGTCGGCGGCCGGGTCGCCCACGCCCTCGGTCAGGGAGTCCCCGAGGGCGACGAAACGCGGGGCTCTCATGCCACGCCCCCGGGGACGACGCGACGCTCCGGGACCGTCGCGTCGTGCGCGGCGAGGAACGCGTCGACGGCCGCGTTCCACCCGAAGCACTCCGCACGCGCGCGTGCCGCCTCGCGCCGTTCCCGTTCGGGGAGTCGGAGCAGCGTGTCCACGGCGTCCGCGAACGCCTCCCCGTGGTCCGCCGCGACGGCCCCGGCCGAGCCGATGACCTCCGGCAGCGCCGACGACGCGCTCACCACGACGGGGGTGGCGCAGGCCATCGCCTCCAGCGCCGCCAGGCCGAACGTCTCGGCGGGCCCGGGGGCCAGGCAGACGTCGGCCGAGGCCTGCAGCGCGCCGAGCCTGACGCGGTCGGAGACATGCCCCAGGAACGTCACCGGCAACCGGCGTTCACGCGCCCGCAGTTCGAGCCGTGCCCGCAGCGGCCCGTCGCCGGCGACCACCAGCACCGCCCGGCGGCCGCGACGGATCAGCGCCTCCAGGGCGTCGAGCGCGGTGCCGGGGCGCTTCTCCACGGACAGCCGTGTGCAGGTCACGAGCAGCGTCTCGGTCACGCGCGCGTACTGCGCGCGCAGCGCAGCGTCGTACAGGGCGGGACGGCGTTCCACCAGGTCGACGCCCAGCGGTGCCCGTACGACGTTGCGCGCGCCGATCCGTACGAACTCCCGCTCGGCGAACTCGGTGGTGCACACGACGCGCGCGTAGGCGTGCGCCGTACGGGTGTTGAGGGCGTCCGCGGCGCGCCGGGCGGCGCCCTCGGACAGGCCCCAGGTGCGCAGCACCCCGTCGGCGGTCTCGTGGGAGACCATCACGGCGGGCACCCGGTGCCGCCGGGCCCACTTGCCGGTCCACCTGAGGGTCGTCCGGTCGGAGACCTCCAGCCGGTCCGGCGCCAGTTCCTCCAGCAGGGCGGCGACCCGCCGCTTGTCGGTCAGCACGCGGTAGCCGCCCGTACCGGGCAGCAGCGGTCCGGGCAGGGTGATGACGCGGCCCTGTTCGGTGTCGCGGTCGTCGGCGCGTGCGCCGGGGACGACGAGCACCGGCTCGTGCCCGGCCACCCGGTAGCCCTTGCCGAGTTCGCGCAGGGCGGTGCGCAGTCCGCCGGAGGCGGGCGCGACGAAGTTGGCGAGGCGGACGATCCGAAGGGGGGTCATGCCGCCACCGCCGTCTTCTTCCGGGCGGCGAGCACGTCCGCGTAGTGCCCGATCAGCTGGTCGCCGACGGCCGCCCAGGTGCGCCCCTCGACCGTGGCGCGGGCGGTGGCACCGAACACGAAGCGCCGTTCGGGGTCGGCGATCAGGGACCTCACCGCCTCGCGGACGGCGTCCGCGTCGTGCGGCGGCACCAGCAGCCCGGTGCGCTCGTGGGCGACCAGGTCCAGCGGGCCGCCGACGGCGGGCGCGACGACCGGGACACCGCCGGCCATGGCCTCCTGCACGGTCTGGCAGAAGGTCTCGAACGGGCCGGTGTGCGCGAAGACGTCCAGGGAGGCGTAGATCCGGGCGAGTTCCTCGCCGGTGCGGCGGCCGAGGAAGACCGCGCCCGGCAGGGCCTCGGTCAGGCTCGGCCGGCTCGGGCCGTCCCCGACGACCACGACGCGCACCCCGTCGAGTCCGCACACGCCCGACAGGAGTTCGACGTGCTTCTCGGGGGCGAGGCGGCCGACGTAGCCGACGATCAGCTCGCCGTCGGGGGCGAGTTCGCGGCGCAGGGCCTCGTCGCGCAGGTCGGGACGGAAGCGGACGGTGTCCACTCCGCGCGGCCACAGCTTGACCCGGGGGACGTCGTGGGTCCGCAGGTCGCGCAGGGAGGCGCTGGAGGGGGCGAGGGTGAGGTCGGCGGCCGCGTGGACGGAACGGATGCGCCGCCAGGCCGCGGCCTCACCGGCGCCCATGTAGGTGCGGGCGTATCCGGCCAGGTCGGTCTGGTAGACGGCCACGGCGGGGATGCCGAGCCGGGCGGCGGCGGCCATGCCGCGGACGCCGAGGACGAAGGGGCTGGCCAGGTGCACGATGTCGGCCCTGTGCTCGACCACGGCGGCGGCGAGGCGCCGGCTGGGCAGGGCGACACGGACCTGGGGATAGCCCGGGAGCGGGAGGGAGGGGACACGGACGACGGGGCACGGCGCCTGGGCGTCGGGCCCGGTCCCGACCCGGCCGAGCAGGGCCGCGGTGGCCGGGGCGACGACGAGCGGATGGTGACCGCGATCTACGAGGTGCCGGGCGGTCTGGAGCGCGCAGTGGGCCACGCCGTTCACATCGGGGGGAAAGGATTCGGTCACGATGACGACACGCATACCGGTGTTCTCGCCGTGCCGGACGTGGCCGCGTCAACGTGGATCTTTGCGAACGATGAACGTCCCGTGAGCGTTCCTTCGCACACCCGGGCAGGTCAGACCGTGTCCATGACCGGCTGACCCGCGGGTCATCCCTCGTTCATCCGGCGGCCGTGCCACCACCCGGTGTCACGGTCCGAGGGGGTCTCCCCAGCACCGGGCCTGCCCGGATCCCGCCGTCGGCGTCCTTCTGTCCGCGCGCCTCACACGGCGGGCCCCTCGGGTGCGATCCGGCTGCGTACCGCCGTCTGGACCTCGGCCTCCTCGGCCGGATCGGCGGCGAGGCGGCGGAGTTGTTCGACGACCCGGGCGTCGCCGGTCTCGGCGTGCCGGGCGGCGATCTCGCGGGTGGACTCCTCGCAGTCCCAGAGGCATTCGACGGCGAAGCCGGCGGGGAAGGAGGGGTCGGTGGCGGCGAGGGCCCGGGCGGCCCGGCCGCGCAGGTGGGAGGAGGCGGTCTCGCGGTAGATGTGGCGCAGGACGGGGGCGGCGCAGACGATGCCGAGCCGGCCGGTGCCGTCCACGAGGGTCCACAGCGTGGGGGCGTCGGGGCCCTCGCCCCGGACGGCTTCCCGCAGTGCGCCGAGGACCAGGTCCTTGTCCTCGACCCCGCCGCGGCAGGCGAGCATACGGCCGGCGGCGGCGCCGAGCGGGTCGGGGCGGCGGGCCCAGCCGCGCGCGCGGTCGACGGCGGCGATGCTCCGCATCCGTTCGAAGGCGGCCACGGCGGCCTCCACGACGGCCGGTGAGCCCGTGGCCACAGCACCCTCGATCAGGTCGAGGGCGTCGGGATCGTTGCCGTCGGCGAGGTAGCGCAGGGCGGTGCAGCGCGCCCCGTCGAAGCCGTCCTCGGCGGCCCGGACGATCTCCGCCCGGTCCTCGGGGCCGGCGACGGCGACCAGACAGCGGGCGGCGGGGACGTGCAGGGCCGCGCCCCGCTCGAAGCCCTGCTGGGCCCACTCGAAGACGGCCTGCACGCTCCACCCTGGACGGGGCCCGGTCGGTCGCATCTGCCGTTGCCAGCGGTCGAAGCAGCCGGCCTCGTGGGCGGCACGCACACGCGTGGCGATCGATTCGCGGGGATCCTCGGCCCACAGCCGCCAGGGCCGGGGCTCGAAGGCGTCCCGTACGGCGGCGGCGAGCTCGGCCTCGCCCTCGGCGTCGGTGGCGAAGCGGGCGAGGACGGGCGCGGCCAGGGACCGCAGACCGGCGTCGTCGTCCCGCAGGGCCAGCTCGTCCAGGGCCCAGGCCCAGTTGGCGCCGGAGGCGGCGTACCTGCGCAGCAGCTGGAGCGCGTCCCGCCGGCCGTAGGAGGCGAGATGGCCGAGGACCGCGAGGGCCAGGCCGGTGCGGGACTCCTCGGTGTCGAAGGCGTCCTCGACGTCGAAGAGGTGGGCCTCGATCTCGTCCAGCTCGCCGTGCAGGTCGAGGTAGAGGCGGGCGTAGTAGAGGGAGCGGTTCTCCACCTGCCAGTCGTGGCGGGGATCGCGCAGCACACAGTGGTTGAGAGCCGCGAGCGCTTCGGCGCGCGGCGCGGTGAGCGCGTGCAGTGTTCCGTCGCCGCGGCCCCGCTGAAGCAGGCCGAGCAGCGTACCGCTGGGCGCTATGACCGGTTCGAACATGGGAAACAGCCTCACATCAAGCGTCGACGCAACCGGGGATCCTGCTTCACCTGGCCGCGTGACAACACGTCGGGGCGCCCGCCGTTTCCTGCTTGCTGTAGACCATTTCTCTCTGCCTCTCGTCGGTGGCCCATGCGGGCCGCGTCACGGCCCGCGCGGTGCGGCATCACCTGCCCAGCCATCGCGTCCGTGAATCACGACGTCATGATGACTCGGCAGTTCGACCTGCCGCGACCGAAATTTCGGCGGCCCTGTACCGCCTCCCCCGTTTTCTGTGTTTTCGCTGGTCAGAACATACGGATCAGTGTGCGCCGAACAATTCGAGCAGTTCTGTCCGGCCGAACATCCGGGCCGTGTCCACAGCCGACGGCGTGCCCGCGGACGGGTCGGCGCCACCCTCCAGGAGGGCCTTGATGACGTCCGTCTCACCCTTGAAGACGGCCCCGGCGAGCGGCGTCTGCCCGCGGTCGTTGATCTCGTCGGCGGCGGCGCCCCGGGCGAGCAGTTCGCGCACCGCGTCCGCGTGCCCGTGATAGGCCGCGAGCATGAGGAGCGAGTCGCCCCTGTCGTTGGTGAGGTTGGCCGGAACGCCTGCGTCGACATACGCCACGAGTGCCTCGGCCGGACCCTGACGGGCCAGATCGAAGATCTTGGTCGCCAGCTCCACGACCTCGGGGTCGGGCGCTTCAGTCATCGGCCGGTCCGCCTCTCATACAACCGTTCAGGTGAATCGCAAGGGTACTGGCTCGCGCCGCACATGACCCGATGTGCCGGAGGTAAAGATCACCACAGGCCCGGTCGGACGCAAACGCCCTGCTCAATGGGGTCAGCAGGGCTCCGCCATCCGAGGGAAATCCAACGAAATTCACCCAGTTGCACCTTTTATCGTATGGATACATCCTGTGATCCTGGAAGTACTCATGGTGACTGTCCCCGCGAACCAGGAGAACTCAAATGATCCTGTCCATCTCAGGCGTGGTCCTGCTCGGCATCGTCGTCTTCCTCTTCTTCCGCAAGGACGGGCTGAAGGCCTCGCACGCCATGGTCTCGGCCCTCTTCGGCTTCTATCTGTCCAGCACCGCCATCGCCCCGAGCATCAAGGCGGGCGGCGAGAGCCTGGCCAGCCTCCTCGGCGGCATCAAGTTCTGACGCCGTTCCTCCGTCCCGTACGCACCCCGAGGAGACAGCAGTGGCCCGGCGCCCCCTCCCCCGCATCCTGAGCACAGGCAGCGCGCAGATCGCCCGAAGCCGGGAGCTGGCCCGGACGGCGGCCGACAGCGCCACCGACGTACTCCATCCGCTGATCACGATCACGCGCGGTCTGCGCCGGCTGGCGGCGGCCGGCCGGCGCAGATGGGCCGAGACACCCAAGGACAAGCGCGGACCGCTGCTGTTCCTGGTGGCGTCGGTGGTCCTGGTCGTGGCGCTCGTGCCGTACGGCCCGCTCCTCGCCGCCGTCGTCCTGATGTCGGCGGCGGCCTGGCAGGGCCGCGACCGCAGGCCGCCGGAGCCGGACGGCCCCGACGACTCGCAGACCCAGCGCCTCAAGTCCCTGTACGAGGCCCTGGTGCCGTACTTCTCGACCCCCGAGGACCCGGACCCCCTGTACGCCCACGGCGGCGAGTGGGAGAAGGCGTTCCCGGCGTACGAGTTCGACCAGACGGGCCGCACCACCGAACTGGTGATCCGCTACCCCGCCTACTTCCCGGACGGCGAGGCCGAGGCCAGAGCCCGGATCGAGCAGCTGCTGCACGCCAAGTCGGGCCGCGGCCGCGAGTACCACTTCGCCTGGGACGAGGAGGGCAACCAGCTGACCGTCACGGTCCTGTCCCCGCTGCCCACCGACATTGCCGCCCAGCGTTTCGTGACGGCCCCCGGCGAGACGGTCCTCGGCTTCACCGACTCCACCCAGGTCCAGCGCACGCTCCCGCTCGGCTACGGCGAGGAGCAGCGCGACGTCCCGCCGGTCGTCTGGCGCACCGGGATCCGCTCCACCGAGCCGCACCTGCTGGTCATGGGCCAGCCGGGCAGCGGCACCTCCACCCTGCTGCGCTCGATCGCCCTGCAGGCCCTGCAGTACGGCGACGTCGTGATCGTCGAGGGCGGCGGCACCGGTGAGTACGCGTGCCTGACCGGCCGGGACGGCGTCCTCGCCGTCGAGTGCGGGCTCTCGGGGGCGACGGCCAGCCTGGAGTGGGCGGCCACCGAGACGGAACGCCGGCTCATCGCCGCCAACCGCGCCCGTCAGGCCGGCCACCCGCCGCCGGAGGACACCAAGCGCCCGCTGTGGCTCCTGCTGGACCGCCCCACCGCCTTCTCCCACCTCGCCGCCGCGGACGGCCGCAAGGACCCGCAGGCCCTGCTCCAGGTCCCCCTGCGGCACGGCCGCGCGGCGAACGTCACGGTGGTGGTGGCCGACCAGTTCGACAGCGCGGACGCGCTGAGCGACGCGGTACGCCAGCACACCCGCGCGCGTGTCGTGCTCGGACCCGCCACCGCGGAGCAGTTGCGGGCGGTCCTCGGAGCGCCCCCGAACACGACGCCGGTGGCGCAGGTGCCGCCCGGCCGGGGGTACGCGCGCCTGGGCGCCGGGCCGGTGCACCGCCTGCAGGTGCCGTCGACACCGGACCCCCACGACGACGCGACGAGCGACGCGGACCGGCAGGCGGTGCTCGCGCTGCTGCCCCCGCGGACGACGCCGGCCGACGGGGAGACCGTGGAGACCGGGCAGGTCGAGACGGAGCCGATCCAGGCCGAGGCCTTGCCCGTGGAGGCCGTCGAGGCCGCGGTGGCCGAGAGTTCGTGAGCCGAGGCAGGCACCGGATGCGGTGGGGAGGCGGCGCGTCTCACGCCACGACCGTGGACGCGCGCACGCCAGGACCGGCGTGGGCCTCACTCACGACCCGCGCCGGCCTCACGCCACGAACGTGCGAGGCGTCTCCCCGCCGCCGCCCGACGCACCCGACTCCACCAGCTTCGCCGCCGCCGCGAGCCGCACGGCCGCCTCTTCGGCCACCGCGCCTCCCACGGTGAACGGCAGCCGTACATACCCCTCGAAGGCGCCGTCGACCCCGAAGCGGGGCCCCGAGGGCACCCGTACACCGACCCGCTCCCCCGCCTCCGCGAGCCGCGAGCCGGACAGCCCGCCCGTGCGCACCCACAGGGTCAGTCCGCCCCGGGGCACCTCGAACTCCCACTCCGGAAGCTCCCGCCGTACCGCGGCGACCAGCGCGTCCCGGTTCTCCCGGGCCTGCCCGCGCCGCAGCTCCACGGCCTGCTCCCAGCCGCCGGTGTTGAAGAGCCAGTTCACGGCCAGCTGTTCCAGCACCGGCGTGCCCAGGTCGGCGTAGGCCCGCGCGGCGACCAGGCTGCGGATCACGTCCGGTGCCGCCCGTACCCAGCCGATGCGCATCCCGGCCCAGAAGGCCTTGCTGGCCGATCCGACGGTGATGACGCTGGAGCCGGCGGGGTCGAAGGCGCAGACGGGCCGCGGCATCGAGTCCTCGTCGAGGTCCTCGTCCAGCCACAGCTCGCTCATCGTCTCGTCCGCGATCAGCACCGTTCCGGCCGACCGGGCCGCCTCGACCAGCTGCCGCCGCTGGTCCTCGGCCGCGAGCGCGCCGGTCGGGTTGTGGAAGTCGGCGACGATGTACGCGATCCGCGGCGCCGCGTCCCGCAGCACCTGGCGCCAGCGGTCCAGGTCCCAGCCGGTCAGCCCCTCGGCCATCGCGACCGGCACCAGGCGCGCCCCCGCCTCCCGCATCAGCTGCAGGATGTTGGCGTACGACGGCGACTCGACGGCGATGCGCTCGCCGCGCCCGGCGAACAGGTGGCAGATCGCGTCGATCGCGCCCATCGCACCGGTGGTGACCATGACCTGCTCGGGCATGGTCGGGATCCCGCGCGCGGTGTAGCGGTCGGCGATCATCGAGCGGAGGGCGGGGAGCCCGGCCGGGTAGTCGCCGTGCGTGTGGGCGTACGGGGGCAGTTCCTCCAGGGCTCCCTGGACGGCCCGGGTGAGCCAGGGTTCGGGCGCGGGCAGTGCCGCGCAGCCGAGGTCGATCATCGATCCCAGGGCCTCGGGCGGGAGCGGTTCGAGACCGCGCGCGGGCAGCGGGTTTCCGGCCGGTACGGCCGTCCAGCTGCCGGCGCCGCGCCGGGACTCCAGGAAGCCCTCGGTGCGCAGTGCCTCGTAGGCGGCCGCGACCGTGGTGCGGCTGACCGACAGGGCGAGGGCCAGTTCGCGTTCGGCGGGCAGCCGGGCGGCGACCGGGACGCGGCCCTCCAGGACCAGCAGACGGATGCCGTCGGCGAGGGCCCGGTAGGCGGGCGGACGGCGCGTGCCCGGACCGGCCGGCCGGTCCTGCTGGGACTTCAGGAGCCGGGCGAGCTGCGCGGCACCCATCGCCGAGGTCCACTGCCCCATGGAAATCAGTCCACCTTCCCCGGATTGGCCATGGATGAGGTTTCCACTCACCCACCAGGGTGGCATGCACCAGGCCACCACGACCACAGGGGGTATCCCTTGGCCAGCAGGGACCGTTTCGGACGACGGTTGATCCAGTTGTACGTCGGGCTCGCGCTGTACGGCACGAGCTCGGCGCTCCTCGTCCGCTCGGGCCTCGGACTCGAACCCTGGGGTGTGCTGCACCAGGGGCTCGCACGGCTGACCGGCCTCACCATCGGCGTCGTGTCGATCATCGTGGGCGCGGCGGTGCTGGTGCTGTGGATACCCCTCCGCCAGCGCCCGGGCCTCGGCACCGTCTCCAACGTGTTCCTGGTCGGCATCGCCATGGACGGCACGCTCGCCCTCTTCCCCGACGTCCGCTCCCTGGCCGTACGCCTCCCCCTTCTCCTGGCCGGCATCGCGCTCAACGGCGTGGCCACCGGGCTCTACATCTCCGCCCGCTTCGGTCCGGGTCCGCGCGACGGCCTGATGACGGGCCTGCACCGCCGTACCGGCCGCTCGATCCGCTCGATGCGGACGGCGATCGAAGTGGCGGTCGTGGCGACGGGGTTCGTCCTCGGCGGCACGGCCGGCATCGGCACGCTCCTGTACGCAGTGTCGATCGGCCCCCTCGCCCAGCTGTTCCTGCGGGTGTTCGACGTTCCCCCGGCATCCGGCGGCAGCACGGTCGTTGCCGCCGGGCAACCGCGGCGCGCCATACTGCGACCGTGACCCCAGCGATACGCCACCCCTATCTCGACCATCCCGGTCCGATCGCCTTCGCCCACCGGGGCGGTGCCGCGGACGGCCTGGAGAACACCCTGCTGCAGTTCCGGCGGGCGGTGGCGGCGGGTTACCGGTACATCGAGACCGATGTCCACACCACGGCGGACGGCAGGCTGGTCGCCTTCCACGACGCGACGCTGGACCGGGTGGCGGACGGCGGGGGACGGATCGCCGACCTGCCGTGGGCGGAGGTGAGCCGGGCCCGGGTGGCGGGCAAGGAACCGATTCCGCTGTTCGAGGAGCTGCTGGAGACCTTCCCCGAGGTGCGCTGGAACGTCGACCTGAAGGCGGAGTCCTCGCTCCTGCCCTTCCTGGAGCTGGTCGAGCGCACGAACGCCTGGGACCGGATCTGCGTGGGCTCCTTCTCCGAGGCGCGCGTGGTCCGCGCCCAGCGCCTGGCCGGCCCGCGCCTGGCGACGTCGTACGGCACCCGGGGCGTGCTCAACCTGCGCCTGCGCTCCTGGGGCGTGCCGGCGGCGCTGCGCCGCTCGGCCGTCGCCGCCCAGGTGCCCGAGGCGCAGTCCGGCATCCAGGTCGTCGACCACCGCTTCGTGCGCGCCGCCCACGCGCGCGGGCTGCACGTGCACGTGTGGACCGTCAACGAGGCCGAGCGCATGCACCGTCTCCTGGACCTGGGAGTCGATGGCATCATGACCGATCACATCGACACGTTGCGCAAGGTCATGGAGGACCGCGGCGTCTGGGTCCCCCACCCCTGACCGCCGCATCCGGCAGCCCTCGCGCGGGACATCCACCGGAAAAGCGAGGCGCGGGTGAGCACCACCGACACCGTGCGGACGGCCACCACCGACCTGCGGCGCGAGCAGCGCGGCTGGTACTTCTACGACTGGGCCTGCTCCGTCTACTCGACGAGCGTGCTCACGGTGTTCCTGGGCCCCTACCTGACCGCCGTAGCCAAGTCGGCGGCGGACGCGGACGGGTTCGTGCACCCGCTGGGCATCCCGGTGCGGGCCGGGTCGTTCTTCGCGTACTGCGTCTCGGCGTCCGTGATCGTGTCGATCGTGGTGATGCCCCTGGTGGGCGCGGCGGCCGACCGGACGGGCCGCAAGAAGCCGCTGCTCGCCGTCTGCGCCTACGTGGGCGCGACGGCCACGACGGGGCTGTTCTTCCTCTCGGGCGACCGGTATCTGCTGGGCGGCCTGCTGCTGATCGTCGCCAACTCCTCCGTGGCCGTCTCGATGGTCGTCTACAACTCCTACCTGCCGCAGATCGCCCCGCCCGAGGACCGCGACCGGGTCTCCTCGCGCGGCTGGGCCTTCGGCTACGCGGCCGGCTCGTCGATGCTGATCGTGAATCTGGTGCTGTTCACGGCCCACGACTCCTTCGGCGTCTCGGAGTCGGTGGCGGTCCGCATCTGTCTGGCGTCGGCGGGACTGTGGTGGGGCGCCTTCACCCTCGTACCACTGAAGCGGCTGCACGACCGCCGTACGGCGTCCGCCGCGCCGGCGGTGCACGGATGGCGGCAGCTGGCCTCGACCGTCCGGGACATGCGGGGCAAGCCCCTCACCCTGGCCTTCCTGCTCGCCTACCTCATCTACAACGACGGCATCCAGACGGTGATCTCCCAGGCGTCGGTGTACGGCTCCGAGGAGCTGGGCCTGAGCCAGTCCACGCTGATCACGGCCGTGCTGATGGTCCAGGTGCTGGCCGTGGCGGGGGCGCTGGGCATGGGGCGGCTGGCGCGGGCGTACGGGGCCAAGCGCACCATCCTGGGTTCGCTGGTGGCGTGGACGGTGACGCTGGCGGCCGGGTACTTTCTGCCGGCCGGGGCGCCGGTGTGGTTCTTCGTGCTCGCGGCCGGCATCGGGCTCGTCCTCGGCGGCAGCCAGGCCCTGTCCCGCTCCCTCTTCTCCCATCTCGTCCCGCCCGGCAAGGAGGCCGAGTACTTCTCGGCGTACGAGATGAGCGACCGGGGTATGAGCTGGCTCGGTCCGCTTCTGTTCGGCATCACCTACCAGCTGACGGGAAGCTACCGGGACGCGATCATCTCGCTGGTGGCGTTCTTCGTCATCGGGTTCGTGCTGCTCGCACGGGTTCCGGTGCGCAGGGCGATCCACGACGCGGGAAATCCCGTTCCCGAGATGATTTAGCACTCACGGCGAAAGGGCTGTAGTGTACGCGTTTGGCCTGCCAGGCGTACCGTTACTGCGCGTCAAAGATGCCGAAACGCTGGGTGACATCTGCTAGCAGATGTGACAAACCGGGCGCCGGTGGGTACAACAAGGGGCGGCTACGACGGCGACACATGTCCCGCAACGGGAATCTTTACCGCCGACCGGACGTTGACCGGATGACGACGACAGCGACACCTGTCCTGTGGGCGACAAGCCCGGGAGGCACGATTCATGAGTGAGCGAGCTCTTCGCGGCACGCGCCTCGTGGTGACCAGCTACGAGACGGACCGCGGCATCGACCTGGCCCCGCGCCAGGCCGTGGAGTACGCATGCGAGAAGGGGCACCGCTTCGAGATGCCCTTCTCGGTCGAGGCGGAGATCCCGCCGGAGTGGGAGTGCAAGGTCTGCGGGGCCCAGGCACTCCTCGTTGACGGCGACGGCCCGGAAGAGAAGAAGGCCAAGCCCGCGCGTACCCATTGGGACATGCTGATGGAGCGACGCACCCGAGAGGAACTCGAAGAGGTCCTCGAGGAGCGTCTGGCAGTTCTGCGTTCGGGAGCGATGAACATCGCGATCCATCCGCGGGACAGCCGCAAGTCGGCCTAGTCCCTGCCGGGGTCGGGTAGACACCAACACACACGCAAAAGACGGCGGGCGCCCACGTGATTCACGTGGGCGCCCGCCGTCGTGTGTGTGCGGAGGTCCCCGGGCGGCGTGCCGCCGTCAGCGCGTCAGGGGCGGGCGCGGCTCCCGCGGGGCGTCACCGGGGCGCTCGTCGTCGCGGACGACCTCACCCTGGACGATCTTGCCGTCGGGGCGGTGGATGCGGGCCTGCCGGAAGGCGTCGCCGAAGCCGCCCGGGACCGCCTCGCGCAGCTTGCGGTCGACCGTGCGCTCGGTGAAGCGGCTCACGGCCCTCTGGACGGGCGGGACCAGCAGGAGCAGACCCACCGCGTCCGAGATCAGGCCGGGGATCATCAGCAGCAGGCCGCCCAGCATGAGCAGGCCGTTGCCCCCGCCGCCCTGCGGGGTTCCGCCCCGCTGCACCGCCTCGTTGAGGTTCCGAAAGGCGCGCCGGCCGGCCTTCTTCATCACCGCGCCGCCGAGCACGAACCCGGCGACGAGCAGCAGGAAGACCACGAACCCGCTGGTCGCGCCCGCGATCACGGACAGCAGCCAGATCTCCAGCACCAGCCAGGCCGCGACGCCCAGCGGCAGGAACGTCCGCAGCCGGGAGCGCCGGGGCCGGGCGGGGTAGGTGGGGGTGGATGCGCCAGTCGTCATGCGTCCAGTGTGCCTGCCGACGGCTCAGGACGGGATAAACGGGTGGCCGGCGGGGTCGGGGAGGCCCCGCGGCGGCCGGGTCAGGCCTTCTTGCCGCGGCCCAGGACCTTGTCGACCCGCTCCGTGGCACCCCAGGCCGTGACCCTGAACAGGGCCTCGACAAGGATGTCGCGGCTCATCTTGGAGTCGCCGAGTTCCCGCTCGACGAAGGTGATGGGGACCTCGACGACGTGGTAGCCAGCCTTGACCGCTCGGCGGGCGAGGTCCACCTGGAAGCAGTAGCCCTGCGAGGCGACCTGGTCCAGGCCGAGGCCTTCGAGGGTCTCGCGGCGGAAGGCGCGGTAGCCGCCGGTGATGTCCCTGAGCGGCAGGTCGAGGGCGAGGCGGGAGTACAGGCTGCCGCCGCGGGAGATGAACTCGCGGCTCTTGGGCCAGTTCACCACCCGGCCGCCGGGCACCCAGCGGGAGCCGAGCACCAGGTCGGCGCTCTTCAGGGCGGTCAGGAGGCGGGGCAGTTCCTCGGGCTGGTGGGAGCCGTCGGCGTCCATCTCCACCAGGACGCCGTACCCGTGCTCCAGACCCCAGCGGAAGCCCGCGAGGTAGGCGGCGCCGAGGCCCTCCTTGCCCTTGCGGTGCATGACCTGGACGTGGTCGTCCTCGGCCGCCAGTTCGTCGGCGAGCTTGCCGGTGCCGTCGGGGCTGTTGTCGTCGGCCACGAGGACGTGCGCCTCGGGGACGGCCGCGCGGACCCGGCCGACGATCTTCTTGATGTTCTCCGCCTCGTTGTAGGTCGGAATGATCACCAAGGCCGTGCCGAGCGGGCCGAACTTTTTCCCCCGGTCCGATGCCGCGAGGGTCTCGTCGCCGTCGTTCACTGCTGCCCCTTCATGTCCGTACGCAGAGGTCCACCATAGTGGCCGCGGCCTGCGATGACGGTTCAAGGACGTTCGTATCGTGGTGTCGATTCCGCAAGAGCGGGGTAAGAGCAACCGTTTTACGGGTTTCGCTGCGGATGGGGGCCCGGCGCCCTTCGGGCCGACCTGGGGCCCGCTGGCTGCGGGTCGACCGAAAGCCGTTGTCTACTGAGCGCCGGGCCCCACCCGGGTCGCACCTCCCCTACCGGCCGGAACGTTCCCCCGCAGCGGCGCGGGCGCTGAGCCTGGCTCCCAGTGACGGTGCCCCGGTGCGGCACACCGTCCCTGACCCAGCGGCGCCGCGGGCGAGTGCGCGGAAGTTCCCCGGTCGGGCGTCCGGTGGTGGACTCCGCCGAACCTACCGGCCCCCCGCCTCCGCCTGTCAACAGCCGTTCGACCTGCGGCTCTTCAGACAAATGCCTGATCAGCGGGGCGGAGGCGCAGGTCGCGCCGCAGGCGGGCGGACCACGATCGGCGGTGCGCCGACCCGGGAGATCACTCGCCCGGGCGTACGAAGACCGTGCGGCCGCCCACCACCGTGCGCAGGCAGACGGGCAGGTCGCGGCCGGGGCCGAGGTCGGGCAGGCCGGGGGTGCCGGAGCGGGGGTCGGTGGACCAGCGGGCGACACGGTCGTCGGGCGCCTGGACCACGAGTTCGCCGGTACGCCATACGGCGTAGTCGGCGGGCGCTCCCGGCACCAGGACACCGGCGTCGTCGCGGCCGGTCGCCCGCCAGCCGCCGCGGGTGTGGGCGGTGAAGGCGGCGCGTACGGACACGCGGTGCTCCGGCGTGCGGTGGAAGGCGGCGGCGCGGACGGTGCCCCACGGGTCGAAGGGCGTGACCGGGGTGTCGGAGCCGAAGGCGAGCGGGACGCCGGCGCGCAGCAGGGCGGCGAAGGGGTTGAGGGTCCGGGCGCGCTCCACGCCGAGGCGCTGGGCGTACATGCCGTCGTCGCCGCCCCACAGCGCGTCGAAGGCGGGCTGCACGGAGGCGGTCAGGCCCAGCTCGGCGAAGGCCGCGACGGTCTGCGGTGTGAGCATCTCGGCGTGCTCGACACGGTGCCGGGCGGCGCGGACGCGCGCGAGGCCGACCTTCTCCGAGGCGGCGCGGACGCCCTCGACGACGGTGGTCACGGCGGCGTCGCCGATGGCGTGGAAGCCCGCCTGGAGGCCGGCCTCGGTGCAGGCGACGACGTGGGCGGCGACGGCGTCCGCGTCCAGGTAGGCGGAGCCGGTGTGGTCGACGTCGGTGTACGGCAGGTGCAGGCAGGCGGTGTGCGAGCCCAGGGCGCCGTCGACGAACAGGTCCCCCGCGGCGCCCACCGCGCCGAGCTCACGCGTCTTCTCGACGTCCTGCTCGGCCCAGTAGCCGACGACCCGGGGCCCGGTCTCCTCGGCCGCGAGCCGCAGCAGGCCGGTGAAGTCGTCCTCGGAGGAGATCTGCGGTCCCGCGCACTCGTGCACCGACCCGATACCGAGGGACGCGGCCTGCGCGAGGGCGGCGCGCTGGGCGTCGGTCCGCTGGGCCGGGGTCACGGCCGCGAACGCGGCGGCGCGCACGGCGTGGTGGGCGTCGGCGGTGAGCGGGCCGTCCACCGCGCCCAGTCCGGCCATGTGGAGCAGGGCCGACGTCGCGACCGCCGAGTGGACGTCGATCCGGCTCAGGTACAGGGGGCGGCCGCCCGTGGCCGCGTCCAGTTCGGCGCGGGTCGGCGGCCGGCCGCCGGGCCAGCGGGCGGCGTCCCAGCCGTGCCCGAGCAGGACGCGATCGCCCGGCCGAGCTGCGGCGAAGTCCCGTACGAGGGCGAGGGCCGCGTCCAGGGAGGGGGCGCCGGACAGGTCGAGGCCGGTGAGGGAGAGGCCGGTGGAGGTGGTGTGCACATGGGCGTCGGTGAACGCCGGGGTGACGAGCGCGCCGTCCAGGTCGACGACCTCGTCGACACCGTCCGCGAAGGCGTCGGCGGCGCCCTCGGAGCCGACCCAGGCGACCTGTCCGGCCTCCACGACCATCGCGGTCGCGAAGGGGTCGGCGGGGCTGTGCACCTCGCCTCGGCGGAGCAGGACGGTCTTGGGCCGGTCGGTGCGTTCACTCATGACCGACAGTTTCTCGTGCCGCGATGCCGCGCTCGTACGCGGGTCGGTTCAGATGCGCGGGGGCCGGGCCTCGTAGGGCGTGGACAGCACCACCGTCGTCCGGGTCGAGACTCCGGCCAGGGAACGCAGCCGGGCCAGCAGCTCCTCCAGCTCGTGGGGGGTGGCAACGCGCACCTTGAGGATGTAGTTCTCGTCGCCCGCGACGCTGTGGCACGCCTCGATCTCGGGCACTCCCGCCAGCCGTTCGGCGATGTCGTCGGGTGCGCTGGGGTCGAAGGGCTTGACCGAGATGAACGCGGTCATGGGCAGCCCGACCGCCTCGGGGTCGACGACCGCGGCGTAGCCGCGGATGACGCCCCGCTGTTCCAGCCGCCGCACCCGCTGGTGCACGGCAGACGTGGACAGGCCCGTGGCCTTGCCCAGGTCCGTGTAGCTCATCCGCCCGTCCTTGACGAGCAGCTGAACGATCTGTCGGTCGAGCTCCTCCATGGCGCAAGAACCTACAGGGCGCTTGATCTCCTCCGATACCTCAGCACCCCAGGTCATGCCCGGTTCGTGATGTGGGCGTCCGCCGCGGGCACCTGCGAGCGGCATGTGACGAACGCCACACCCCCCGACGCGTCTGCGTGATGGTCTCGTGATTACCGCCGAGACCGGGCGGGAAGTGCTTGCTGTGGTCGAGGCCGCAGCGCCTTCACGGCCCCAGCCCAAGGGGGAGTTATCCATGCAGAGTCTTAAGCGCCCTGGTCGTACCGCGCCCAAGCGGCTCCAGCCGGTGGTCGAGCCCGAGCCGGAGGGCGTCGAACCCGACGAGTTCGACGACGAGCTCGACGCGTACGACACCTTCGAGATGTACCGGGTGATCTGCCCGGACTGCGCCCAGCCCATCGCGCTGCTGGCCGACGAGGAGGTGCTGCCGGAGCACGCGCTGTGCGCCTCGCCGTGGAACCCGTTCGGCCTCACCGTCTGCACCGGCACCGGCCGCCAGGCCACCGAGGCGCGCTCCGCCGACCAGTCGCCCGAGCCCCAGGAGCAGGACACCGCACTGCTGTTGACGCTCCCTCAGGGACTCGACTGGCGTACGCAGCCCTTCTCGCACGTCGGCGGCCCGGGCTCGCGCCCGATGCGCGTGCCGGTGATGCGCCGTCAGGCCGCCTGAGCCCGCTCAGTACCGGTAACTGCCCTGCACCATGGCGCGCAGACTGCCGTGGTGCAGGATCAGTGTGTCCGGGTCCGCGGGGACCACGGCCTCGCCGAAGTGCACCCGCCGGTAGGCGACGCGCAGCATGACGATCGCGTGCCGCAGAGCCGCGTACAGGGTGTAGAAGTCCATGTCGCGCGGTGTGTGGCCGGTGAGTTCGGCGTAGCGGGCCTCGACACGGTCGCGGCGCAGGAAGTCGGGCAGGCCCCGCCGGCCGAAGGAGACCGTCAGGTCCTGGAAGAAGCGGTGCAGGTAGACGGTCCAGCCGAGGTCGACCTCGCGCGGGGCCAGGGCCGCCATCTCCCAGTCCAGGACGGCGACGGGCTCGAACCCGTCGTAGACGACGTTTCCGATGCGTGCGTCGCCCCAGTTGAGGACCGGTGTGCCCGGATCGGCGGGCCAGGTCCGCGTGAGCCGGTCGAAGGCCGCCTCGATGAGGGGTGAGCGGGGGAGTCCGTCGACGACCCAGCCGTAGTAGGCGCGTTGGGCGTCGACATGGCGGCGCAGCGCGTCGCCCTCGCCCGGGAGTGCGAGGAACTCGGCCCGTTCTGGCGGTACTTGGTCGTGGAGTCGGGCGAGCAGTCCGATCGAGGCGGCCTCCAGGTGCTCGCGCTCGGCGTCGCTCGCCGCGTGCAGCCAGTTGCCCTCGTAGGTGTACGGCATGACGTCCGGCGGCACCCGTCCCGCCACCCGCTCCATGACGAAGAACGGCGCGCCGAGCGGTGCTCGGTCCTCCTCCAGCCACAGCACCCTCGGCACTGGCAGGTCGGTGTGCCGCGCGACCAGGCGCATGGTGCGGTACTGGCGCGGCATGTCGTACACCGGGAAGACGGTGTACGCCGCGGGATCGGCCGCCAGCCTCAACACGCAGGCGCGCAGCGGGGGTTCGGGGTGCTCGATGTCGAAGAGCAGGGTCTCGCTGGACATGCCGTTGGACTCGGGGACGCCGACGCCGGTCGCCTTCGCGCCGGGCAGGCGGGTGCCGAGCCAGGCGGTGAGGCGGCGGGCGATGTCCTCGGGGTCGCGGGTGGTGGTGCGGGGGCGGGGCGCGGTGGGTGCCATGTCACATACCGCCTAGGGTGCGACCGATGTGAAGTCCGTGAAGCCGCTCGGGTCGTGCCGCCCGAACGAGCCGTGCTCGAAGATGCCGTGTCCCACCCGCCCGTCCAGGCGGAAGCGTGCCGCATGGTCGGTGACCCCGTAGGCGGCGAGCGGATGGGCCGCCGTCAGGTCGTAGGTGCGCCGGTCGGTCCAGCCCCTGCCGCGCCAGGTGCCGTGCTGCCAGTCGTCGGCGGGCGGGTAGCCGGCGCCGACGGCAAGCGGGGAGGAGGTGAGGATCTCCACCTCCAGCTCCTGAGGCTTGCGCAGGTCGCCGAGGTGGACGAGGGCGCGCTCCGGGTGACGGGTGCCCGGGCGGTAGGTGATCTCGGGCTGGGGCCAGCCCAGTTGACGGTCCCGGTGACCGGGGCGGACGAGGGTGGCCTCGTTGAGGGTGCGGTAGCCGTCGGCGTCCTCCTGCACGATCACCATCAGGAACCGGTCCTCGAAGCGGACCGGACACCACAGCCAGTGGAAGCCCTCGGTGGGGTGCTCCTCGGCGAGCCGGCCGCCCTCCTCCCCCGGCAGGGGCCGTACGCCCCAGCTGCGGTCGCGGGTGCCCGTCCAGCCGCCGGCCGTGACGCGGAACTCCTCCCCGGCGGCCCGGACGACGCCCTCCACGCTCCCCGCCTGCACGAAGCGGCGCCCTTCCAGGGTGAGCCGGTCGCCGCGGCGCTGGAGGTGGTGGGGCTCCCACAGCGCGGGGAAGCAGGCGGTCCACAGGAGGTCGTACGACAACGACTCGTCGTCGCAGCGCAGCCGGATCCGGCGCAGCGGCTCCTCCACCTCGATGCGCAGCGGGCCCACCGCGAGCCGCATGCGGTCCTCGCCGAGCGCGTCCGACGCCCGGGCGGCGTGCAGGGTGTCGCCCGTGCGCAGGGTCGCGTAGGCGTCGATGACGCCGACGTTCGGGTACACGCCGAGACCGGCGATCAGCAGCGCCCGTCCCTCGTGGTCGAGGACGTGGAAGATGCACCGGTCGTAGGCGTTGCGGTCGCCGGTCGCGACGTGCCTCATGGACAGGGCGACCTGGTGCACGGGGTACTCGTCGAGCGGTACGGGACGCTCGTCGGCCATGCCACACCTCCCTGGGAGACGGCTTGGCTGACGGTACGTCAGGTGGCGTCGGCCCACCAGATCCGCGGGCGGACGACCGTGAACTCACGGTCGATTCCGCGGACGGGTGACTTGTGCCATTGCCTTTCCGTTGCCTTGGTATGACCTCGACCTACGCAGCAGCCCAGCGGCAGCGCCGGGTGTTCGTGTCTCCGCCCACAGGAACGGTTCCGCGTCCGCCGGCACCGCCCCAGGACCCGCCCATCTACCGTGATCTGCTGCGCGCCTGGGCCGACCGGGGCCGCACCCTGCCCGGGCGCCACGACCCGGAGTGGGCCCGGCTCGCGGCGCCGCAGGTCAGAGCGGGCGAGTTCAGCGGGTTTCCGGACCCGTGAGGTGACGGGCGATGACCATCCGCTGGATCTGGTTGGTGCCCTCGACGATCTGCAGGACCTTGGCCTCGCGCATGTAGCGCTCGGCCGGGAAGTCGGCGGTGTAGCCGTAGCCGCCGAGGATCTGCACGGCGTCCGTGGTGACCTTCATGGCGGTGTCGGTGCAGTGCAGCTTGGCCATCGCCGCCTCCTTGGCGAACGGCCGTCCGGCGTCACGCAGTCGCGCCGCCGTCAGATACAGCGCCCGGCCCGCCTCGATCTGGGTCGCCATGTCGGCGATCATGAAGCGCAGGCCCTGGAAGTCGGCGATCGGCCGTCCGAACTGCCGCCGGTCGGTGGCGTACGTGACCGCTTCGTCGAGCGCGGCCTGGGCCAGGCCGATCGCACAGGCGGCGATGCCGAGCCGGCCGGAGTCGAGCGAGGCCAGGGCGATCGCGAAGCCCTGGCCCTCCTCCCCGATGCGCCGCTCGTCGGGCACCCGCACCCCGTCGAAGTGGACCTGGGCGGTCGGTGAGCCCTTCATGCCCATCTTCTTCTCGGGCACGGCGCCGCTGAGGCCCTCGGCGTCACCGGGGACGAGGAACACGCTGATCCCGCGCGAGCCCTCCTCGCCCGTGCGGGCCATGACCGTGTAGAAGTCGGCGATCCCGCCGTGCGTGATCCAGGCCTTGGTGCCGGTGATCACCCAGTGGTCGCCGTCCCGCACCGCCTTCGTCCGCAGAGAGGCCGCGTCGGAGCCGGAGGACGGCTCCGAGAGGCAGTACGCCCCCAGCAGGCCCCCGCCGAGCATCGCGGGCAGGTACTCGATCTGCTGCTGCTTGGAGCCGTAGGCGGCGAGCGCGTAGCAGGCCAGGGTGTGGACGCTGACCCCGAGACCCACGGTGAGGCGGGCCGCGGCGAGCTCCTCGAGCACCTGGAGATAGACCTCGTAGGGCTGGTCGCCCCCGCCGCACTCGGAGTCGTAGGGCAGACCGAGCAGTCCCGCCTTGGACAGCAGCGTGAAGACCTCGCGCGGGAAGCGTCCCGCGTCCTCCTCCTCGGCCGCCTTCGGAGCGATCTCCCGCTGGGCGATGTCGCGGACGAGCGAGATCAGATCCCGGGCCTCGTCCGTGGGCAGTTGACGGTCCACCGGCTGCGCGGCGCGATCGAGCATGGCGACGCTCTCCTCCCTCTTTCGGGCACATCGGCGGACGTGCGCCTTGGGTGGGGGCGGCCGCCGGGTCTTCCACGGGCCCAGCCGACGCTCGCCCTCCCGGGTCTCGGAAGCTGCTGACCAGCGGCTGTGCGCTGTGAGTATGCCCGATCGGGGCCATCCCGTCATCAGTTAACGACCGCTTACTTCAAGAATATCCGAAGCGGCTCGCGACGCGTTCCGGCCGGCGCCTCATTGGTCCGCACCATTGACCCGACTGGTCTAGTCCTCTTAGGGTTCACGACCAACGCTTTACCGCGTTCATGCCAATCGGCGCGCGTTCCCCTCTCCCCCACGAGGAGACACCCGATGCACTTCCCCCACCGTGCCCGCCTCCGGGCACTGCTGTCCGCCGCCTGCTGTGCCGCTCACGGCGCCGGGCTGCCGGCCGGCGCGAGCACGGCCACCGCGGAGCCCTCGGCCCGGGAGGCGGCCGATTCCAAGGCCGTCGGCCACTTCACCGAATGGGGCACCTACGACCGCAAGTACCACGACTGGGCGTTCCGGCCGCCAAGCTGCTGCTCGGCATCGGCTTCTACGGCCGCGTCTGGACGGGCGTGAACCGGGCGGCACCGGGCGGCACGGCGACCGGCCCGGCGGCGGGCAGCTACGAGCAGGGCATCGAGGACCACAAGGTCCTCAAGTCCAAGTGCCCGGCGAACGGCACGGTGGGCGGCACCGCCTACGCCAAGTGCGGCAGCAACTGGTGGAGTTACGACACGCCCTCGACCATCGCGACGAAGATGACGTACAAGAACCAGCAGGGGCTCGGCGGCACGTTCTTCTGGGAGCTGAGCGGGGACACGGCGAACGGTGAGCTGATCAAGGCCATCGACTGACCCTGTTTCCAGGGCATGTGGGGCGAGGGCGCGGGTCTGGTCCCGGGTGCCTCGCCTCAGGCGTCGCGGCGGGCCGGGGCCGGGGCCGGGTAGGCCGGGTCGAGTTCCTCGATGGCGCGCATCGAGCCGCCGAGGTTCTTGACCAGCAGTTCGCGCATCTGGTCGCGGGTGAGCGAGGGGCGGTCGATCCAGTCGAGGACGGCGCCCTCGACGCCGCACACCCAGCTGAACAGGCCCATGCGGGCGAGCGGGGAGATGTCGGTACGGCCGTAGGCCCCGTCGGCGATGGTGGCCACGATCGCCTCGCGCACCCCGTCCCGGATGGCCTGCACCTCGGCGTCGAAGCCGACGCCGCCGCTGACGATCGTGCGGTAGGCGGCCTGGTTGTGCTCGGCCCAGCGCAGATAGCTCTCCATGGTGCGGTGGACCCGGTCCAGCTGCTCCAGTTCGACGCCGCTCGCCGCGAAGCTGACGAGGTCGGCGACCGAGTCGTGGATGATCGCCAGGTAGTAGCCGCGCTTGGACTGGAAGTAGTAGTAGATCAGCCCCTTGGCGACACGCGCCTGCTTGGCTATGTCGTCCATGGACAGCGCGTCGTAGGAGGTGTCGGCGAACAACTTCCGCCCGATGGCGATGAGTTCGGCGCGTCGCGCCAGCGAGCGTTCGGTGCCGCGCGCTCGGGGACGGGCGCCGTCGCGCTGTTCGCTGATCTTCAATTTCGACCCTGGTCTCGGGCGGGGTGGCGGGACATCCGCAGTATGTCAGAACAACAACGACCACTCGTTCGACTCTGATCGACAAGCGGGCGCGAAGCGGACGCAGGCCTTCCCCCGCCGGATCACAGCAGGCCGAGCTGGGTGACGAGCATGGCGACGACCATGACCAGGGTCCAGCCCATGACGTGCTCGAGGACCTTCGAGCCGTCGTTTTCGGGACCGCCGGTGCGGGTGCGGACGGCGGTGGCGGAGTGTGCGGTCATGGTGTCTCACTGAGGTCGGACGGGTGCGGTGGACTCCCCCCACTCTTCTGTCCACCTTGCCACCCCGAGCGGCTTTCGCGGCAGAGACGTCGGTCACAGCGTGAAGGCCCCGTTTCGTCCGGGGCCTTCACGCTCGCACCGTGCCGTCAGCGCACGCCGACCGCGGCCAGCGCCCTGCGCATGCGAATGCCGAGCCGTGCGGGGAAGTACAGGTAGCAGACGCCGCCGCTGCCCGAGACGACCTTGCCGGAGGCGTTGTACCGCTTGGTGCGCAGCCAGATGTTCTCGAACTCGCGCCGCTGGTACACCCGCCGCACCGCCTCGTCGTCCGGCGAGAACGGGTCGTTGGCGATCACGTCGCCGTCGGCGGTGAAGCCGATGACGGTCATGAGGTGCCCCGCGGTGCCGTAACCCGCCCCGGTCAGCTCCCCCTTGAGGAACGACTGGGACGTGATGGCCGGGATGCCGGCGGCGATCAGCGTCTCCAGGTCGGTGAGCGAGCCGAGCCGGGTGACGACGCCCTGCAGCCCCTTGTACGTGGCCGCGTAGGCGGCGTTGAACGGCCAGTTGCCGCAGCCCTCGTACTGGTAGTCGTAGGTGTAGCGGGCCGCGTGGTCGACCTGCGGGTCGGCGTAGGACGGGTCCACCCAGGACAGCTGCTCGGGGGTGAGTCGGCCGCCCCAGTACTCGATGATCATCTGCGAGGAGGTGGGGCTGCACCACGCCTCGCCGCCGTTGTCGTACTCGGGGTACTGGCCCTTGTGGATCTCCTGCGAGTACCGCGGGACGATCAGTTCCTTGGCCGGGCCGGGGGTGGAGGCCGGGACGGTGAAGCGGTCGGGGACGTCGGAGCCCATCGCGCCGAGCCGCCACACGGTGGGGGTGAGGTCGGTGCCGGGCCTGCGGTAGAGGGTGAGGCGGAGGCGGTAGGCGACCAGGCGCAGGCCGGTGGTGGCGTCGTCGACGGCGAAGGTGTCGGTCCAGATGCTGCTCCTGCCGTCGCTCTGGCCGTCGACCGAGGTCCGCCGGATGTCCTCGTCGCCCGCCGCCCAGCGGCCCATCACGTACCAGGGGGTCTCGGTGCCGTCCGAGTACGTGCCGTGCAGTTCGACCTGGAGCCAGGTGCCGGCCGGGGTGTGCGCGTTCCAGGAGGCGATCGCCTCGGTGGCCGGCACCCGCAGCCGGTGCACCGGGGAGGTCCAGGTCGCGTACTCCCAGGAGGCGGTCCTGCCGGTGTGCGGGTCGGTGTAGTCCACCGTGCCGGCCGGGTGCACGAGGACGACGCCGGGACGGACCCCGGCGACGGCACGGGCGCCTTGCGCGCTGCCGGCGCGCCAGTCGGTGTACGAGGTCCAGGCACGGTAGTCCACCGTGCGGGCGGGCTCCTCGGCGGTGTCCGCCGCGTCGGCCACGCCCTGGGTGACCGAGGGGCCGACCACCGCTGCGGCGACCGCCGCGGCGAGAACGGTTCGGCGGGACGGCTGTTCGGCTCTGCTCATGGGTGGGATGACCCCCAGGTGTCCGAGTCGGGGCAGGTCCGATGGCACAGCGGTACAGCACTTTTGACATGCACCGTTGTGCGCCCACTATGGCCGCCGACCGGCCCCGCAGCCAGCACTTCGGGCCGTGCCGCGCGCACCAATATTGGTCTGCACCACTGGCGTCACCTGCCAGGACGCGGCCGGGGCCGGACTAGACTGGCCCCGAGGACCACACCCCTCCCCCGAGTCAAGGAACGACGATTCAGCACCTCGCCTCCCGGCTCCGCCGGCTGCCCCCGTCCTGCGGCCCGGTCCGTCTGGTCGGCGTCGACGGACACGCCGGGTCGGGGAAGACCACGTTCGCCGGGCAGTTGGCCCGGGCGCTCGACGACGCCCCGGTGCTGCACCTCGACGACATCGCCACCCACGACCAGCTGTTCGCGTGGACCGACCGCCTCCGGGCCGAGGTGATCGACCCGTTCCGGCGCGGCGAGACCGCCCACTACGCCCCCTACGACTGGCGGGCCCGCCGCCTCA
Source organism: Streptomyces sp. MAI_2237 (assembly GCF_054189285.1). Taxonomy (NCBI): domain Bacteria; kingdom Bacillati; phylum Actinomycetota; class Actinomycetes; order Kitasatosporales; family Streptomycetaceae; genus Streptomyces; species Streptomyces sp. MAI_2237. The sequence continues at coordinate 158,684 of NZ_JAJPGQ010000001.1, forward strand.
CCGCTCCCCGGGCCCTGCCGCCGGCCCCCGTGATCCTCGTCGAGGGCGTCGGCGCGGGCCGCAGCGCCCTGCGCCCGCACCTCGCCCAGCTGCTGTGGATGGAGTTGCCGCACGAGGAGTCCTGGAATCGCGGGCGCCTGCGGGACGGGGAGGAGCAGCGGGAGTTCTGGGCCGCGTGGGTCCGCGCGGAACGGCGACACTTCGCCGAGGATCCCTCGCGCCCCTTCGCCGACCTGCTGGTACGGCAGGGCGAGAAGGGATATGTGGTGCTGCCGGGACCCGCGCACACACTTGGACCGGACCAAGCGAACACACACAGTGACGGACCATCGGCGGTGTGCTGAACTTGTGAAGATCGGCTCTCGCGAACTTCCCGGAGGGCCTCAACTCGGCTTGACCGAGGGGCCGTACAGGTCTTACGTTTCCAATGTGCGGTCAAGCGTGGCCGCCCACGCACGCGAAGCCCCCGGTTGTTCCCCCGTGATCGGGGGCTTCGTTCTGCCTTCAGCCGCCCATCCGGACGCTGTGCGAGGCGTTTTGCTCACCCTCGGTCACCGTCCGATCCGGGGCTCATCCGCTCCCACCTCGTCAAACGTCCTGTGCGGCACTCTTCGACGGGCGACACAGCGCAGGTACGATGCCCTCGGTGCGACCTAGGACGACGGCTGCGCGCACCGCAACTCCGGTCCGCGGTACGGCGGTTCGATCAAGGAGGCCACCGGGTGACCGCCCGGCGGCCAACCGACGGGGGCACGGTTTGTGGGGGACGTGATGGACTTCGGCACGCAGGGCCCCGAGGCCCCGGCCGACCTCGCCTGGCTGCGAGGCGTGGACGCCTACACGATGGGCGCCTATCCACAGGCGGAGGAGGAGTTCCGGGCCGCGGTGCGGATGGACCCCGGGATGGCCGACGGCTGGCTCGGGCTGCACGCGCTGCGCGTCGACACGACGACCGCGCTGCTCAGGATGTTCCGCCACCGGGACCGCTTCGGGGAACAACGCGCCCGGCACCGCCGCGCCCTCAACTCCTGGTACTGGCTGGGCTGGTGGGTGCAGCCGGTGCTGGAGAGCCCGCGCGACCTGCTGCTCGCCCACGCCTCGCACTGGCTGGACGGCCGCCACGTGCCGGAGCTGGATCGGGCGCTGGCCGGGCTGCCGCCCGTCGACACCGACCACCAGGTCCGCTTCCTGCACGCCTGCCGCGCCTATCTGGTCAAGGACTGGGAGCAACTCGTCCGGCACACCGACCCGTTGATCGACGACCCGCTGCTGGGCATCGAGGCGGGCCTGTTCGGCGGGATGGCCCGGGTCCGGCTGGAGATGTACCGCCAGGCCGAACCCCTGCTGGCGGCCGCCCTGATGCGCTGCCGCAGCGAACAGCCACAGCGCAAGGAGCTGCGCTACTGGCTGGCCCGCGCCCACGAGGGGACGGGCCGCTCCGCCGCCGCGCTCCCCCTGTACCGGGCGGTGCACCGCGTCGACCCCGCCTTCATGGACACCTCGGCCCGGCTCGCCGCGATCGCCGAGGGCGACGGCTACGACGACTCCGCCGATCTGGCGGCGATCGCGCTGTCCGGCGGCCAGGACGTGCTGGAGGGTCCCGACGGGTTCGACCCGCTCTTCGGCTCCGACGGCCGGGAGCTCAGGTTCCCCGAGCCCGACCTGCCGCCGGCCGGGTCACTGCCGTCCACGATCGATCCGCTGGTGCGGGAGAAGACCGTCCCGGGCACGCCGCTGCCCGCCGGTCCCACCGACCCCGCGCTGCTGGAGGAGGCGCTCGCCGAGCTCGAGCGCATGGTGGGCCTGGAACCCGTCAAGCGCCAGGTCAAGGCGCTGTCCGCGCAGCTCAACATGGCGCGGCTGCGGGCGGGCCAGGGGCTGCCGGTCCAGCCGCCCAAGCGGCATTTCGTCTTCTCCGGCCCCTCCGGCACCGGCAAGACCACGGTGGCCCGCATCCTGGGCCGCGTCTTCTACGCCCTCGGGCTGCTCGGCGGCGACCACCTGGTGGAGGCCCAGCGCGCCGACCTGGTGGGCGAGTACCTGGGCCAGACGGCCGTGAAGGCCAACGAGCTGATCGACTCCGCCATCGGCGGCGTGCTCTTCGTCGACGAGGCCTACTCGCTCTCCAACTCCGGTTACGGCAAGGGCGACGCGTACGGCGACGAGGCACTGCAGGTCCTGCTGAAGCGGGCCGAGGACAACCGGGACCACCTGGTGGTGATCCTGGCCGGCTACCCGGAGGGCATGGACCGCCTGCTGGCCGCCAACCCCGGACTGTCGTCCCGCTTCACCACCCGCGTCGACTTCCCGTCCTACCGGCCCCTCGAACTGACCTCCATCGGCGAGGTGCTGGCCGCCGAGAACGGTGACGTGTGGGACGAGGAGGCGCTGGACGAGCTGCGCTCGATCGCCGGGCACGTCGTGGACCAGGGGTGGATCGACGAGCTGGGCAACGGACGGTTCCTGCGGACGCTGTACGAGAAGAGCTGCGCGTACCGCGACCTGCGGCTGTCGACGTATCCGGGCGTCCTGTCCCGTGACGACTTGTCGACACTGCGGCTGCCGGACCTGATGCAGGCGTACGGCGAGGTGCTGTCCGGGCGGGGCCCGCAGGACTCTTCGGGGACGTAGGCGCGGGTGCGTTGCGGCTCGTCCCGAGTGCGGGTGCGGGTGCCACGTGGCTCGTCGCGGAGTCCCCGCGCCCCTCTCGAGGCGCGGGGACTCCGCGTCAGCCGGGCAGTGCCGCTTCTTCCTTCGGCTCGGCCAGTCTCGGGGCGGGCGGCACCTCCCGGTGCGCCGGGTCCGTCACCTCGCCGACCAGCAGCTCCAGGACGTCCTCCAGCGCCACCAGGCCCAGCACCTTGCCGGACCCGTCGGCCACCTGCGCCAGATGGGTGGCCGCGCGGCGCATGACCGTCAGGGCGTCGTCCAGCGGGAGGTCGGAGCGCAGGGTCGTCATCGGCCGCCACAGCTGCTGCGGCACGGCCCGCTCGGAGTCCTCCAGGTCGAGTACGTCCTTCACGTGCAGGTAGCCCATGAAGGCGCCGTTGACCGCGGCGACCGGGAAACGGGAGTACCCGGTGCGGGCGGTCAGCTCGACGATCCGCCCCGGGGTGACCGACGGCGGGACCGTCACCAGCGACTCGCGCTTCAGGAGCACGTCCGTCACCGGGCGGGAGCCCAGCTCGAGGGCGTCCTCCAGACGTTCCTGCTCCTCGGGGTCGAGGAGGCCGGCCTGACCGGCGTCCTCCACCAGCCGGTTGAGCTGCTCGCTGGTGAAGACGGACTCCACCTCGTCCTTCGGCTCGACGCGGAAGAGCCGCAGGATGCCCTGGGCGCAGGCGCCGAGGGCGACGGTGATCGGCTTGCAGAGGCGGGCGAAGTAGACCAGGCCGGGGCTCAGCCACAGCGCGGCCTTCTCCGGGGCGGCCATGGCCAGGTTCTTCGGGACCATCTCGCCGATGACCAGGTGGAAGAAGACCACCGCGGCGAGCGCGATGACATAGCCCAGCGGGTGGATCATGCCCTCCGGCAGGTGGATCCACTCGAAGACCGGTTCTAGCAGGTGGGCCACCGTCGGTTCGGCGACGGCGCCCAGCGTCAGCGAGCAGACCGTGATGCCGAACTGGGCCGCCGCCATCATCTGGGGCAGCCGCTCCAGGCCGTAGAGGACCTGGCGGGCCCGCGCCGTGCCGAGCGGTTCGATCTGGCTGCGGCGGACCGAGACCAGGGCGAACTCGGCGCCGACGAAGAAGCCGTTGGCGAGCACGAGCAGTGCGGCGAACAGGAGTTGGAGCACGCTCATCGGGCGACCTCCACGACCGGCCCGGTGCGCACCAGGCGGACCCGCTCGGCGCGGTAGTGGCCGACGCGGCGCACGGTCAGCCGCCAGCCGGGCAGCTCCGCCCGGTCGCCGGCGGCCGGGATGCGCCCGAGCAGGTCGGCGACGAGTCCGGCGACGGTCTCGTAGGGACCCTCGGGCACGTCCAGGCCTATGCGCTGCAGGATGTCGACCCGGCAGCTGCCGTCGGCGTCCCAGGCGGGCTTGCCGTCCTCCGGCGGGGCGGCCGCGAGCTCGGGCACGTCCTGGCCGTCGTGCTCGTCGCGGACCTCGCCGACGATCTCCTCGACGATGTCCTCCAGCGTCACCACGCCCGCCGTGCCGCCGTACTCGTCGACGACGACGGCGATGGGCTGCTCGCTGCGCAGCTGGGCCAGCAGCGGCTGGACCGGCAGGGTCTCGGGGACCAGCAGGGCCGGGCGGGCGATGCGGACCACGGGGGTGCGCAGCCGCTCGTGCACGGGGACCGCGAGCGCGTCCTTCAGGTGGACCATGCCGACGACCTCGTCGATCTTCTCCTTGTAGACGGGGAAGCGGGACAGGCCGGTGGCGCGGGTGAGGTTGACCACGTCCTCGGCGGTCGCCGAGGACTGCAGCGCGCTGACCTTCACGCGCGGGGTCATGACGTGCTGGGCGGTCAGCTCGGCGAGCGACAGCGTCCGGACGAAGAGGTCGGCGGTGTCCTGCTCCAGGGCGCCGGCCTGCGCGGAGTGCCGGGCCAGGGAGACCAGTTCGCCGGGGGTGCGGGCGGAGGCCAGCCCCTCGGCGGGCTCGACGCCCAGGGCGCGCACCAGGCGGTTGGCGACCGTGTTCAGCGCGGCGATGACCGGGCGGAACAGGCGGGCGAAGACGTGCTGCGGGCCGGCCACGAAACGGGCGACCTGCATGGGCCTGGACACCGCCCAGTTCTTGGGCACGAGTTCGCCGATCACCATCTGCACGGCCGAGGCCAGCAGCATCCCGACGACGACCGCGATGCCCGAGACCGCTCCGGCGGGGATGCCGACGGCCGTGAACGGGCCGTGCAGCAGTCGGGCCAGCGCCGGTTCGGCGAGCATGCCGACGACGAGGGAGGTGATGGTGATGCCGAGCTGGGTGCCGGAGAGCTGGAAGGAGAGTTCCTTCAGCGACTCGGCGACCCTGCGGGCGCGCTTGTCGCCCTCGGCGGCGGCCTTCTCGGCGTCCGTCGACTCGACCGTGACCAGGCCGAACTCGGCGGCCACGAAGAAGCCGTTCGCGAGGATCAGCAGGAACGCCGCTCCGAGGAGCAGCAGGGGGGTGGTCATGATGCCGCCACCTCGGTATGTCGGGAGGGGGCGGCGCAGGTACTACAGGACGATCCGTCCATCGCTGGAGGGAGTCACTCCTCGGGTAGCAGGGGCAGCCGGTGTCCGCGGGAGCACCGGCGGCGGAGGCGCGACGAAAACGCCTCCGCCAACAGATTAATCAAGACCGGGGTCTCTAGGGCAGATCCCTCGGCGAGCGGGCTTCGGCGAGGGCGCGCAGCGTGCGCGCGTCGGCGATGGCCCGGTCCCTGGCGATGCCGGGCTGGATGCCGAGGGCCGGCAGGCTGGTGCCGTCGCTGAGGTCGAGGAACACCCAGGGGTCGCCGGGGCGCAGGTTGACGTGCAGGATCTCGGGCCAGTCCAGGTGCCGCCGGGTGGCGATGTTGACCACGGTGACGCCGGTGTCGTCGGCGACCACCTTCACCCGGGCGAGCAGCGCCAGCACGCCGGCCATCAGGGCGCCGGTGAGGATGAAGCTGAGCCGCTCCCCCGGGCCGAGGCCCTCCAGCAGCAGGGCGACCGCGGTGATGACGACGAAGATCGCGACGCCGGCGGTGAGCAGGACCGCGCGGGTGCGGCCCGGCCGGAACGTGACGGGAAGGGTGGGCAGGTCGGACATCTCTCTGGGGCTCTCCGGGGCTTCCTACGACTGTCAGAGACGGCTGTCAGAGACGGCAGGCGTGGATGGCCGTGGTCAGGATGGCCCGGGCGCCGATGTCGTACAGGTCGTCCATGATCCGCTGGGCCTCCTTGGCCGGGACCATCGCGCGGACGGCGACCCAGCCCTCGTTGTGCAGCGGGGAGACGGTCGGGGACTCGAGGCCGGGGGTGAGGGCGACGGCCTTCTCCAGCTGCTCGACCCGGCAGTCGTAGTCCATCATCACGTACGTCCTGGCCACCAGGACACCCTGGAGCCGGCGCAGGAACTGCTGCACCTTGGGCTCCTCGCCGTCCGCGCCGGTGCGGCGGATGACGACGGCCTCGGACTTCATGATGGGCTCGCCGAAGACCTCCAGGCCGGCGTTGCGCAGCGAGGTGCCGGTCTCGACGACGTCGGCGATGACCTCGGCGACACCGAGTTCGATGGCGGTCTCCACGGCGCCGTCGAGGTGGACGACGGAGGCGTCGACGCCGTTCTCGGCCAGGTGGCCGGCGACGATGCCCTCGTAGGAGGTGGCGACGGTCTTGCCCTTGAGGTCCGCCAGGCCCGCCGCGGCGCCGGGCTTGGAGGCGAAGCGGAAGGTGGAGCGGGCGAAGCCGAGCGGCAGGATCTCCTCGGCGTCGGCGCCGGAGTCGACCAGCAGGTCGCGGCCGGTGATGCCGATGTCGAGCTGACCGGAGGAGACGTAGATCGCGATGTCGCGGGGGCGGAGGTAGAAGAACTCGACGTCGTTCGACGGGTCGACGGTCCGCAGTTCCTTGGACTCGCGGCGCTGCCGGTAGCCGGCCTCATGCAGCATCTCCGCCGCAGGTCCTGAGAGGGAACCCTTGTTGGGGACGGCGATGCGCAGCATGAGGTCGGCTTCCTTCGCGTGTGTTTCGGGTGGGAACGGTGGTGCGGCTTACAGGTGGGCGTAGACGTCGTCCAGGGAGATGCCGCGGGCGACCATCATCACCTGGACGTGGTAGAGCAGCTGCGAGATCTCCTCGGCGGCCGCCTCCTTGCCCTCGTACTCGGCGGCCATCCAGACCTCGGCGGCCTCCTCGACGACCTTCTTGCCGATGGCATGGACGCCCTTGCCGACCAGTTCAGCGGTGCGGGAGGTGGCGGGATCGCCGTGGGCGGCCTTGTGCTGGAGCTCGGTGAAGAGCGCCTCGAACGTCTTATTGGACATGGTGAGCGTCAGACTACGCCAAAGGGACGTTGGCTCAGTGCCACGGTTCAGATACTGAGCGGAGGGTGGCCGCGGTCGCCACCGCCGCCGTCACCGCCTCGTGCCCCTTGTCCTCGTTGGAGCCCTCGAGGCCGGCCCGGTCCAGGGCCTGCTCCTCGTTGTCACAGGTCAGCAGGCCGAAGCCGACCGGGACGCCGGTGTCGACGGAGACCTGGGTGAGGCCCTGGGTGACGCCCTGGCACACGTAGTCGAAGTGCGGGGTGCCGCCGCGGATGACGACACCGAGGGCGACGATCGCGTCGTAGCCGCGGCCCGCGAGGACCTTGGCGACCACTGGGAGCTCCCAGCTGCCGGGGACCCTGAGGAGGGTCGGCTCGTCGATGCCGAGGTCGTGCAGGGCGCGCAGGGCGCCGTCCACCAGGCCGTCCATCACCTTTTCGTGCCACTGCGCCGCGATGACGGCGACCCGCAGGTCTCCGACGTTGCGTACGGACAGCTCCGGTGCGCCCTTGCCGCTCACGTTCTTCTGTCTCCTCGGGGTGTTGTTACTGGTTGTTGCAGGTGGACGCCGGGACGGTGTCCAGCCAGGGCAGATCGTGTCCCATCCGGTCCCGCTTGGTGCGCAGGTAGCGGAGGTTGTGCTCGCTCGCCTGTACGGGCATCGGCTCGCGGTCGGTGACCTTGAGGCCGTGGCGGACGAGCGCGTCGGTCTTCTCGGGGTTGTTGGTCATCAGACGCAGGCTGTGGACGCCGAGGTCCTGGAGGATCTGGGCGCCGGCGCCGTAGTCCCGGGCGTCGGCGGGCAGGCCGAGCTCCAGGTTGGCGTCCAGCGTGTCGCGGCCGCGCTCCTGGAGTTCGTAGGCGCGCAGCTTGGACAGCAGGCCGATGCCGCGTCCCTCGTGGCCGCGCAGGTAGACCACCACGCCCCGGCCCTCTTCCTGGATGCGGTCCAGGGAGGCGTTCAGCTGGGGGCCGCAGTCGCAGCGCAGGGAGGCGAAGATGTCGCCGGTCAGGCACTCGGAGTGGACGCGGACCAGGACGTCCTCGCCGTCGCCGATCTCGCCGTGGACGAGGGCGACGTGCTCGACGCCGTCGACGGTGGAGCGGTAGCCGTAGGCCGTGAACTCGCCGTGTGCGGTGGGCAGCCGGGTCTCGGCCTCGCGTCGGACGGTGGGCTCGGCGCTGCGGCGGTAGGCGATCAGGTCCTCGATGGAGATGATCGTCAGGCCGTGCTTGCGGGCGAACGGGATCAGTTCGGGCAGGCGCAGCATGCGGCCGTCCTCGCCCGCGATCTCGACGATCGCGCCGGCCGGGCGGAGCCCCGCGAGCCGGGCGAGGTCGACGGCGGCCTCCGTGTGGCCGTTGCGCACGAGCACGCCGCCGGACCGGGCGCGCAGCGGGAAGATGTGGCCGGGGCGGACGAAGTCGCCCGGCTCGGCGTCGCCGCTCGCCAGGAGCCGCAGGGTGGTGGCGCGGTCGGCGGCGGAGATGCCGGTGGTCACGCCGTGCGCGCCGGAGGCGTCGACGGAGACGGTGAAGGCGGTCTTCATCGACTCGGTGTTGTCGTCGACCATCTGCGGCAGGTTCAGCCGGTCGAGTTCCTCGCTCTCCATGGGGGCGCAGATCAGGCCGCGGCACTCGCTCATCATGAAGGCGACGATCTCGGGGGTGATCTTCTCGGCGGCGATGACGAGGTCGCCCTCGTTCTCGCGGTCCTCGTCGTCGACGACCACGATGGGACGGCCGGCCGCGATGTCGGCGACGGCCTGCTCGATCGGGTCGAGGGACCAGTCCTCGATGCCGTCCGCGCTGTACAGGATCGGTGCCGTGCTCATGCCGGCGCTCCTTCCAGGACGGGCTGCGGCGTCCTGCGGGAGCGCAGCCACCAGTCGCGCATGCCCCACAGGACGAGTGCGCCGTAGATGACGTAGACGAAGCCGGAGAAGGCGTAGCCGTTGGCGAAGTTCAGGGGCACGCCCACGACGTCGACGAGGAGCCAGGCGATCCAGAACTCGACCATGCCGCGCGCCTGGGCGTACATGGCGACGACGGTGCCGACGAAGATGTAGGCGTCGGGCCAAGGGTCCCAGGACAGGCTCGGGTACGCCTTGAAGAGCAGGGCCACGGCGACCGTGCCGGCCGCGGCGGCGGCGACCATCGCGCCGCGCTCGCGCCAGGTGGCGAACCGCGGGTTGATGTGGCCGTCGGCGGAGCCGTCCTTGTCGCGGTTCCAGCGCCACCAGCCGTAGAGGGCGACCACCATGACGACGACCTGCTTGCCGGCGCTGCCGGCGAGGTGGCCGTAGAAGGCGACGAACAGCACCAGGCCGGAGAGGAACTGCACGGGCCAGGTCAGCAGGGAGCGGCGCCAGCCGAGGGCGAGGGTGATCAGGCCGAGGATGTTGCCGATCATGTCGGACCAGATGATGTGCTGGCCGAACATGACGAACGCCTGGGAGTTGAGCCAGTTCACTTGGCCGCCCCCTGACCGCTCGCGAGCAGGCGCTCGACGTACTTGGCGACGACGTCGACCTCGAGGTTGACGGGGTCGCCGGGCTGCTTGATGCCCAGGGTGGTCAGGGCGAGGGTGGTGGGGATGAGGCTGATCGTGAAGTAGTCGGGTCCGGCGTCGACGACGGTGAGGCTGATGCCGTCGACGGTGATGGAGCCCTTCTCCACGACGTAGCGCGAAAGGTCCGCCGGGAGCGAGATCTTGACGATCTCCCAGTTCTCGGAGGGCTTGCGCTCCAGGACCTCGCCCGTGCCGTCGACATGGCCCTGCACGATGTGCCCGCCGAGGCGTGCGCCGACGGCCGTGGGGCGTTCGAGGTTGACGCGGGAGCCGGCCGCGAGGGCGCCGAGGCTGGAGCGCTGGAGGGTCTCCGCCATGACGTCGGCGGTGAACTCGTCGTCCTCGTGGTCGACGACGGTGAGGCAGACGCCGTTGACGGCGATGGAGTCCCCGTGTTTCGCGCCTTCGGTGACGACGGGGCCGCGCACTCGGAAGCGACAGGCGTCGCCGAGGTTCTCGACCGCGGTGATCTCGCCCAGCTCTTCGACGATTCCGGTGAACACTTCCCGGGTCCTCCTGCCTCATGGGGGCACGGACTCCGGGGCTGTCGAAGACGACAGAGTACGAGCGAGGACACCGGGGGCGACGCCGGACAGACTCATCCACGTGGATGAGCGCATACGGCGGCGCGCACGAATGCCCGCCCGCCGCGCACTGCCTCCCATCCGGACTTTAACCGTCGGTCCAGGAATTCCACCTGGTCAACCGGCCGCTGGAAGCGACCGGGTCGCGGACTGTAACCGCCGGTTCGGAATTTCACCGACCCCGGAGTGCGCTGCTTCTGGTACAGGGCCAGTGTGCCACGCCCGATCGACGTCCATACGAGTGACGGGTGTGCGTTGCCTCACAGCCACCTTCACTGGCCTTCTCAACTGCCGTCCCCCTGATGGACCCTATGGTCTAGTCCTTTTTGGATCTCACAGACCGGTCCGGCGGCGGTGACGACGGCCCTTGCCCGCCGCCGGGCCTCCCGACGCCATGGTCGGCACGCTCTGGCAGGGTGATGCCATGAGCAGCGCGATCGCCGAGGAGTTCGAGCTCCACCGCCCCCGTCTGTTCGGGCTGGCCTACCGCATGCTGGGCTCGGCCGAGGAGGCCGAGGACACGGTCCAGGACGCCTATCTGCGCTTCAGCGGCGCCGATCGCGCGGGCATCGAGCATCCGGCGGCCTGGCTGGCCAAGGTCGTCACCAACCTCTGCCTCACGCGCCTGACATCGGCGCGGGCCCGGCGCGAGCGATATGTCGGGCCCTGGCTGCCGGAGCCCGTGGTCACCTCGGACGGCACGCTGGGCCCCCTGGAGTCGGCCGAGCAGCGGGAGGCCGTGTCGATGGCGCTGCTGGTCCTGCTGGAGCGGCTGACGCCGACGGAGCGGGCTGTGTACGTGCTGCGGGAGGCCTTCGGCTACGGCCACCGGGAGATCGCCGGGGTGCTGGAGGTGACCGAAGCCAACTGCCGTCAGCTGTACCGGCGGGCGGTGCGGCGGGTCGGCGAGGAGCGCTCGCGGTTCGAGCCGGTGCCCGAGCGGCAGGCGGAGCTCGTCGCCTCGTTCCTCGGAGCGGCCCGCGACGGGGATCTCGCCGGGCTGGAGAAGCTGCTCACGGCGGACGTGACCTGGTCGAGCGACGGCGGCGGCAAGATCAGCGCGGCCCGCCGGCCGGTCGAGGGGCGCGAGAAGGTCGCGCGGCTCGCGGTGGGCGGCGCCGAGCGGTTCGCGGCCGGGCTCCGGTACACGCCGGCCGAGATCAACGGCGAGTACGGGCTGGCGGCGTGGGCGGGCGACGTGCTGGCCGGCGTGGTCGCGTTCGAGGTGCGCGACGGTCTGATCGCCCATCTGCGGGTCGTGGTGAACCCGGACAAGCTGGACTTCGTACGGCGTCAGCTCGCGCGGCCGTAAGGGCGTGTCACATTTCGCCGGGGCCGCGCGGTCTCAGCTGACGTGGGGCGCTCCAGCGGGGAGCGCCCTCGTTCGAAGGGACTGACGGCATGACCACGATTCTGGTGACCGGCGGGACGGGGACCCTCGGCCGACTCGTCACCGAGCGGCTGCGCGCGGACGGCCACGAGGTGCGCGTGCTCAGCCGGCGCACCCCGCCGTACGCCGTCGATCTGCGCGAGGGCGGTGCCGGGCTGGACGCGGCGGTCGACGGCGTCGACACGATCGTGCACTGCGCCTCCACGCAGACCGGCGGAGACGAGAAGGCAGCGGCGCACCTGATCGCGGCGGCACGGCGGGCGGGCGTGCGCCATCTGGTCTACATCTCGATCGTCGGCGTCGACCGGGTGCCCTTCCCGTACTACCGGGCCAAACTCGCCGTCGAGAAGGCGGTCGAGGAGTCGGGGCTCGGCTGGACGGTGCTGCGCGCGACCCAGTTCCACGACCTGCCCGTGATGCTGTTCCGGACGCTGGCCAGGCTGCCGGTGCTGCTGCTGCCCGCGAGGGTGGCGGACCAGCCGATCGAGGTGGCCGAAGTGGCGTACCGGCTGGCCGAGTTGGCGCAGGGCGAGCCCGCCGGGCGGGTCGAGGACATGGGCGGTCCGCAGATCCGCACCCTGGAGTCGCTGGCCCGCTCCTACCTCAAGGCGACCGGGCGCCGTCGCGCCGTGCTCCAGGTCCCCCTGTTCGGCAAGGCGTACCGCGCCTTCCGCGAGGGCGGCCACCTGACCTCGCAACACGCGGTCGGCAAGGGGACGTTCGAGGACTACCTGGCGCGGCTGCAGGAGTAGACCGGCGCCCCGGTCACCGCTCCGCCGGCGCGAACAGGTCGTCCTGGGCCCGGTCCCGGGCGGTGAGCAGGGCGCCGCGCAGTACGGCGCCACCGCCCAGGGCGCTCGGCCGGACCTCGGTGACCAGGGGCGACATCCGCCGCACGCGTTCCTCCACCCGTGCGGCGAGTTCCTGGCCGCCGGCCTGGCCCACCTCACCGCCCAGCACGACACACCCCGGATCGAGGATCGCCACGACGGAGGCCACCCCCACGGCGAGCCGGTCGGCGAGGTCGTCGAGAAAACGACCCGCCCCGCTCGGCGCCCGCTCCCGCGCCGCCTCCTGTTCGACCGCCGCTCTGACCAGCGCCGCGGCCGACGGCTCCTCCCCCGTCGTCGTCGCGTTCACGCCGTGCCGGCGGGCCAGTTCCGTGATGGCCGCCGAGCCGGCCAGGGAGTGGAAGCCGCCGTCGCAGTCCGTCGCGGACGGCAGTGCGGTGGTGCCGGGGACCGGCAGGAAGCCGATCTCCCCGGTGCCGCCGGAGGCCCCCCGGCGCAGCGCGCCGTCCAGCACGACCGCCGCGCCCGTGCCGTAGCTCAGCCAGAGCAGGACGAACGTGTCGCGGTCGCGGGCCGTGCCGTCGCGCTGTTCGGCGAGGGCCGCGAGGTTGGCCTCGTTGTCGATGCTCACGTGGGCCTCGGGGAACCGGTCCTGGAGGGCGGCGACCAGGCGGCGGTGCCAGGCGGGCAGCCCCGAGGAGTCGCGGAGTTCGCCGGTGGCCGGGTCGATGAGGCCGGGTGCGCCGATGCCCACGGTGTGCAGGCTCCCCCAGCCGCGCACCTCCGCGTGCGGCGGCGCACCGCTCGCCTCGGCCTCCTTCGCGACGCGCTCGACCAGCGCCACCGCCTGCTCCACCACCGGGCCCGTGCCGGTCTCCGCGCCGATCGGCACCGACGCCTCGGCCAGCACCCGCCCCACCAGGTCGGCGACGACCACCGTGACGCCGTCGGTGCGCACGTCCAGCGCGGCCAGTCGGGCGCGGTCGGCCACGATCCCGTACAGCTTGGCGTTCGGTCCGCGACGCTGCTCCCCCGCCTCCCCGACCACCTCGATGAGACCGGCCTCGGTCAGTCGCTCCACGAGGTCGGCGACCGTCGGCCGGGACAGTCCGGTGAGCTGTTTCAACTGCCCCGCCGTCAACGGGCCTTCCTGCTGCAGCAGACGCAGGGCGAGCCGGTCGTTGATGGCCCGGGCGGTGCTGGGGGATGCGGGCATGCCGGGGATCCTTCCAGATCGGCGGGGCCGCGAGGGTGGGGCTCGGGACCCCGCTCGGCCAGTAATCCTCTATCTATCAGGAAGGGACCCTGATAGTTTACGCGGCGCGAGTGAGGTCCGGGAAGAAACGGGAGGGGACGGAGAATGAGCGACGTGGCAGAGGACCTGCGTGAGGTGAGGCGCTCCCGGTACGCCGTGGCCGCGGTGTTCGCCGTGCACGGCGCCGTCACCGGCTCGTTCGCGACCCGGGTGCCGTGGGTCCAGGAGCACGCGCATCTCAGCGCGGGCGAACTGGGCTTCGCGCTCGCCTTCACCGCGTTCGGCGCCTCCTGCTCGATGCCGCTGGCCGGCCGGATCAGCCACCGCTTCGGCAGCCGTAACGCCCTGCGCGGGCTGATCGCCCTGTGGACGCTCTCCCTCGTCCTGCCGTCCGTCGCGCCGAACATGCTCACCCTGTGCCTGGCGATGTTCGTCTACGGCGCGAGCGCGGGCATGGCGGACGTGGCCATGAACGCGCTGGGCGTGGAGATCGAGCACCGGCTGAACAAGTCGATCATGTCCGGGCTGCACGGCATGTGGAGCGCGGGCGCCCTGATCGGCTCGGCGGGCGGCACGCTCGCCGCGCACCTGGGGGCGGACGCGCGGCTGCACTTCGCACTGGCGGCGGCGATCCTCACCTTCCTCGGCGTACTGGCCTGCTCCTGGGTGCTCGACCTGCAGCCCGCCGAGGACGAGGAGCCGCCGCCGCGGTTCGCGCTGCCGCCGAAGTCCGCGCTGCTGATCGGCGCGGTCGGGTTCTGTGCGGTGTTCGCCGAGGGCGCCAGCCTCGACTGGTCGGCGGTCTTCCTGCGCGACCAGCTGGAGACCTCGGCCGGCCTGGCGGCCGCGTGCACGACCGGGTTCATGCTGACCATGGCGGCGGCCCGGCTGGTGGGCGACGCGGTGGTCGACCGGCTCGGCGCGGTCCGTACGGTCCGGGCGGGCGGGGCGTTCGCGGTGCTCGGCGGCGTGCTGATCGTCCTGGCCGGTCATCCGGCGGTGGCGATGACGGGCTTCGCGCTGCTGGGTCTGGGCATCGCCCTCGTCGTACCGCTGTGCTTCGCGGCGGCCGGGCACAGCGGACCGAACCCGAGCCAGGCCATCGCGGGTGTCGCCACCATCACCTACACCTCCGGCCTGATCGCGCCCAGTCTGATCGGCGGGGTGGCCCAGGCGACGAGCCTGGTGGTGTCCTTCGTGCTGGTGACCGTCCTGGCCTCGGGGCTCGCCGTCTTCGCGGGCGTCCTGCGCACGGGCGAGCGCGGGGTGCGTGCCGGGGTCAGTCCGCAGGCCGCAGCAGTGCCCGACCCGCGGCCCTGAAGGTCTCGCTCCACGGCGCGGGACGCATCGTGGCCGCGTCCAGCCGGACCAGGACCCGGGTGCCCCGCGCGTAGGTCGCGGTCCCGTCGGCCGAGCAGAACCGGAAGCCGTAGGTCAGGCCAGTGTTGCCGAGCCGTTCCAGCCACAGGTGGACGGCGTACTCGCCGGGCCGGGTCACCGGCGCCTCGTAGCTGACGGTCAGCTCCTTGACCGCGTTGCAGGCGTCTCCGGCCGCTGCCCAGTCCCCCTCGAAGTGGATGCCGTGCTCCTGCCACAGCTCGGTCCATGCCTGCTCGACCTTCAGCGGGTAGCGGGCGTTGTGCAGCAGTCCGAGCGCGTCAAGATCGTCGAAGTGGACGGTGACGGGGATCAGCCGGCCGTACGACAGGGCGGGGGCGATCGGGGCTTCGGCGGTCACGGGTGGGACTCCTGAACGTCAAGGGTGAAGCGGTGGGGTCACTCCATCCTAAGCGGACGCTCAGGAGTCCCGGTCGGGAAGGGCCTGGTCAGCCCGCGATCGAGTCCAGCTGGTGGCACCAGGCCGGCGCGAGGTCGTAGGTCGAGTCGAAGACCTTCTCGGCGTCCTGGCGGTCGGTGCCGGAGTCGACCTCGGGATTGCGCTGTCCGTCCTTCTGGACCTACGGGCAGCCCCAGGGGTTGTCGTCGGTGGGGGTGGTGGGCCACCAGTAGGGGGCCTGGCTGAGGTAGTCGTGGGGGTCGCCGCCGGGGGCGGGCCGGGGTTTGTCGACGACCGTCCAGGGGCCCTGGTGCAGCCAGTCGTCGGCGCGGGAGGTCAACGCCGCCAGTTCTCGGCGGAGTTGCCGGTCGCCGTGGTCGAGGAGGGCTTTCGTCCGCTGGAGTCGGGCGCCGTCGAGGACGACGGTCTCGGGCGTCCTGGGGCTCGCGTGCGCGGAGGGGGCCAGGGCGGCCGCAAGGGTCACCACCGTCGCGAACAGCACGGCCGTGCGGGATCTTCCACTCATCCGGACTCCCATCCAACGAGGAGTGGTCAGAAACTTGAACGTTGTTCACGAGGAGGACCGTGCGAGCGTAGGAGCCCGAGGTACCCGTGACAATGGTCCGGACAAGACTTCAGGTACGAAGAAAGCGAACCCTCACCATGGACCTCGGCGTGCGCTGGAAACTGCACGGAGACGGGCGGTCGCCCGCGCCCGGAGCGGTGGTACGCCCCGACGAACGGCTCTCCTGGCCCCGCACGGTCGGCCTCGGCGCCCAGCACGTCGTCGCGATGTTCGGCGCGTCCTTCGTGGCGCCGGTGCTGATGGGCCTGGACCCCAACCTGGCGATCATGATGTCGGGCGTGGCCACCGTGATCTTCCTGCTGGCCACGCGCGGCCGGGTGCCGAGCTACCTGGGCTGCTCGCTGTCGTTCGTCGGCGTGGCGGCCGTGATCCGCGCGCAGGGCGGCACGAGCGCCACCGTCACCGGCGCGGTCCTCGTCGTCGGCTTCGCGCTCTTCCTGGTCGGTCTCGCCGTGCAGCGCTTCGGCGCGCGGATCATCCACGCCGCGATGCCGCCGGTCGTCACCGGCGCGGTGGTGATGCTGATCGGCTTCAACCTGGCGCCCGTGACGGCCTCCACCTACTGGCCGCAGGACCAGTGGACGGCGCTGCTGGTCATGGTCTTCACCGCTCTGGCGGTCGTCGGTCTGCGCGGCTTCTGGTCACGGATCGCGATCTTCCTGGGGCTGGTCTTCGGGTACGGCATCTCGTGGGTCTTCGACCGGGTCTTCGGCCGCATCCACTCGGCAGACGCGAGCGGCAAGGTCACCGACCACTGGCGGCTGGACCTCTCCGGCGTCGGCAAGGCGGACTGGATCGGCCTGCCCTCCTTCCACGGGCCGACCTTCCAGTGGTCGGCCGTCCTCGTCGCACTCCCCGTCGTCATCGCCCTGGTCGCGGAGAACGCCGGCCACGTCAAGGCGGTCGGCGAGATGACCGGCGACCCGCTCGACGACAGGCTCGGCACGGCGATCTCGGCCGACGGCGTCGGCTCCATGCTGTCCACCGCGCTCGGCGGCCCGCCCAACACCACGTACTCCGAGAACATCGGCGTGATGGCCGCGACCCGCGTCTACTCCACCGCCGCCTACTGGGCCGCCGCCGGCTTCGCCCTGCTGTTCGGCCTGTGCCCGAAGTTCGGCGCGGTCGTCGCCGCCATCCCGGGCGGCGTCCTCGGTGGCATCACCGTCATCCTGTACGGCATGATCGGCCTGCTCGGCGCGCAGATCTGGACCAACGCCCGGGTGGACCTACGCAATCCGCTCAACCTGGTCCCGGCCGCCGCGGGCATCATCATCGGCGTCGGCGACGTCACCATGAAGTTCTCCGACCACTTCTCCCTCAGCGGCATCGCGCTGGGGACGATCGTCGTCATCACCGGCTACCACGCGCTGCGTGCCGTGGCCCCCGCCCACCTCAAGCGGCAGGAGCCGCTGCTCGACGAGGGCACCTCCTCCTACGACGAGGCCAAGGCGTAGGCGTACGACGGGCTGAACGTCCCCGGCGCCCCCTTGCACCCGTCCGACTCCCCCGGCAGCTTCACCCACAGGTAGGCGTCGATCCGCGCCTGCCCGGTGCGCAGCGTCGGCGCCTGCCCGAGTCTGCGGCCGGCCGGATCGCACCAGGAGCCGTCGGCCGGGGCGCCGTTGCCGTTGCGGCTGGTGTCGATGACGGCGCCGAGGCGCGCGGGGCCGCCGAGGGCGTCCAGGACCCGGCGGTCGTAGTTGATCTCGTCCGAGGTCGGACGGAAGTTGGAGACGTTGCTGAAGATCCCGTCGGAGGAGGCCGGCGATGCGGCGCCCGCCTGCCGGAGCAGGGCCGCCTGCGCCTCGGCGGGGTGCCAGCCCGAGTGGCCGGCGTCGTAGTAGACCCGGGCCTCGGGGTCGGCGGACTTCAGGACGCGGCCGGCGCGGGCCAGCGACGCGAGGCGCGCGGCACGCCGGTCGGCGGACAGGCAGCCGGCCTGGGCGAGGGAGTCGGGCTCCAGCACGACGACGACCTCGCCGGAGCCGAGGCCCGAGGCGAACGCGTCGATCCAGCCGTCGTAGGCGGCGAGATCCGGCACCCCGCCCCGGGAGGCCCCGCCGCAGTCGCGGTCCGGGACCGCGTACGCCACGAGCACCGGCACCCGGCGCTGCGCGGCGGCGCCCGAGGTGACCGCGCGGACCTGGGAGGCGATGGCCGACGGCGAGGGGTCGGTGAACCACACCGCGGCGGGCCGGTCGGCGATCCGGGAGGCGATGACCGGCGTACGCGGGTCGGCCGGGTGGGCGCGGACCCAGTCGAGGACGTGGGAGTCGGGATGGCGGTAGAGAGGGGCGGAGACGGCCGGGGAACGCTGCTTCTTCTTGGACGCCGTGGGCGCGGAGGCGGTCCGGCCCGGTGAGGACACGGGCGAGGTCGGGGTCGGCGAGGGGGACGGGGTGGCGGCGGACGGGGAGGGTGCCGCCGTCCGCCGGTCGAGGTGCGGCGAAACGGTCGCCGCGGGCTGGGCGGCCTCGGCGCCGCGGCCGTCGTCGAGGGCGGAGATCGCTCCGGTCACCGTCGCCACGGCGACCACCGCCGAGGCCGCCGCGACCATCGCGGCGCGCCGGGCGCGGGCGCGCCGGGCCCGGCGGGCGGCCAGACGCTGCGCGCGTAAGCCTGACACCGCGTCGCTCCCCCTCCCCCACGGCGGGGCGTTCCCCCGTTTCGGGGAAGCCTCGGGCCCGCCGCCACTGCGGTCAGCGTAGGCCTGGGACCCTTCCCCCATGCCGCAACTGCAACAGTTCGACCCGACCGTGGACGCGGTGGTCTCGCGTATGCGCGCCCTCGACGCGGCCCTGCCGGAGCGGGACGGGATCGCGGTGTTCAACCGTGTCTACCTCGCCGTCACCGAGGCCGTCGACCGCCGGATCGACGCCGGCCGCTTCCCGGACGCCCGGGCGGCGATCACCCTGGACGTGCGGTTCGCGGAGCACTATCTCGCCGCCGTCGACACGGTGTCCGACGGGCGGCGTCCGCCCGCCTGCTGGCGGCCCCTGTTCCAGTTCCGCCGGCATCCCGGGGTACGTCCGCTGCAGTTCGCGCTGGCGGGCATCAACGCGCACATCGGGCACGACCTGGCGCTCGCCGTGGTGGACAGCTGTCGTAGCCTGCGCTGCGAACCGGCCGATCTGGAGGACGAGTTCGACCGCGTGGGCGACCTCCTCGTCTCGCTGGAGGAGCGCATCCGCGAAGAGCTGATGCCGGGCCCCGACCTCCTCCAGGTCGCCGACCCGCTCACTCATCTGCTGGGGTCGTGGAGCCTGGAGCGGGCCCGGGAGGCCACCTGGACGGCCGCGCGGGCCCTGTGGGCACTGCGCCGGCTGCCCGACGTGGCCGAGGAGTTCACCGAACGGCTGGATACGGCCGTCGGCTTCGCGGGCCGCATGTTGCTGACGCCGCTCCCCGATTAAGTTGACCGTTGTACCGACGCAAAGGAGCGTACGCATGGGCATCCGGCTGGGACTGAGCGTTCCCCAAGCGCGGCAGTACGACATCGGACGGGACGTGCCCGACGTGGCCCGCGCCGCCGAACGGATCGGTTACGAGAGCCTGTGGGTCTACGAGCGGGCCCTGTTCCCCGAGCCGGCGACCCAGGGCCTGTACGGCATCGAGGGGCTGGCGTGGCCCGACATGTACCGCGGAGTGCCCGACCCCCTGGTGACGCTGACCCTGGCGGCCGCGTCGACCGAGCGGGCCCGGCTCGGCACGAGCATCCTGGTCGCGCCGCTGCACAACCCCTTCCAGCTGGCCAAGTCCCTCGCGACGCTCGACGCGGCGAGCGGCGGCCGGGTGCTGGCGGGCCTCGGCACGGGCTGGTCCCTCGACGAGTACGCCGCAGCCGGCGTGGCGCCGTTCGAGGAGCGGGGCCGGGTCCTGGACGAGATCATCGGCGTCTGCCGGGCGGTGTGGGGCCCGGACCCGGTGACGTACGAGGGCCGGATCACGAAGATCGCCTCCGCCGTGGTGGCGCCCAAGCCCGCCCGGCCGATCCCCATCCTGCTGCCCACCAACAGCAAGAAGGCGATGACCCGGCTCGTCGACCGCGCCGACGGCTGGATGCCCATCGCCATGGGCGTCGAGCAACTGGCCGCGCAGTGGCGGCAGTTGCGGGACCTGGCGGCCGAGCGCGGCCGCACCGAGCCGATCGAGACGGTGGTGCGGATCAACGCCCGGCACTCCCCGAAGGCGTACGACGGCGCGGACCGCTCCCCCTTCCAGGGCAGCACCGCGCAGATCGTCGAGGACCTCGCGGCCCACGTCGACGGCACCGGCCTCGACGCGTTCTTCTTCGAACTCCAGGGCAGCGCCCGGGACGCCGAGGAGCTCAAGGACGTGGCCGCCGAGATCCACGAAGCGGTCCGCGCGGCCGGGATCTGACGCCGGCTGCCGCTAGTCCTCGGGCAGTTCGACCGGGGCGATCTCGTCGTAGAGGTCGCCCGGGCCCGGGTTGGACGGGTCGGTCGAGCCGCCGAGGTGATGCATGACGCCCCAGACCGCGTTCAGCGCGGTCTGGACGGCGCCCTCGGCCCAGCCGGCCGTCCAGGAGATGTCGTCGCCGGCGAGGAAGATGCCCCGCTTCTCCTCGGGCAGCCGGTCCTGCATGAAGTGCGTGAACAGGCGCCGCTGATAGCGGTAGTGGCCGGGCAGGTTGGCCTTGAACGCGCCCATGAAGTACGGCTCGTTCTCCCAGGAGACGGTCACCGGGTTGCCGATGATGTGCTTCCTGATGTCGACCTTGGGATAGATCTCACCGAGCGACTTCAGCATGACCTCCATCCGCTCGTTCGCGGACAGCGGCAGCCACTTCAGGCTGTCGTCGCACCAGGTGTACGACAGACAGATCACGGCCGGCTTGTCCGGACCGTCGTCCAGCAGGTAGGTACCGCGCGTCATGCGGTCGGTGAGGGTCATCGACATGACGTCCCGGCCGGTCTCCTCGTCCTTGTCCAGCCAGAACGGCCGGTCGACGGGCACGAAGAGCTTGCTGGACTCCATGTAGTGGGTGCGCTCGACGGCGGTCCAGTGGTCGATCGGGAAGAGCGAGTCGTCGCAGGCGATCTTCGACAGCAGCATCCAGGACTGGGCGGTGAAGACGGCCGCCTTGTAGGTGCGGATGTCGCCGGCCGCGTCGGTGACGGTGATCCGGTTGCCGGCCGCGCGATGCAGGCGGGTGACGGCCGGGCGGGGCTCGCCGTTCACGTGCAGGGTCGCCAGCGAGGTGCCCTGGGCCCAGTGGACGATCTTGCCGGGCGCGCGGTCCCACAGCCTCAGCGGCAGCTGCTGGGAGCCGCCGACGATCCCGCGGTGGTGGTCGTCGGCCTCGGTGTAGACGACCCGCAGGATCTCCAGGATGGAGTTGGGGAAGTCGGTGTCCCAGCCGCCGGTGCCGAAGCCGACCTGGCCGAAGATCTCGCGGTGCCGGAAGGACTTGAAGGCCTCGGAGTCGCAGAGGAAGCCGTAGAAGGTCTGGTTGTCGAGCTTCTCGACGAGCCGGCCCCAGATCTCGCGGATGCGCGGCACGTCCCGCTCGCGCAGCGCGCGGTTCATGTCGGAGAAGTCGGCGCCCTCTTCGAGGCACTTGTTCCAGGCGTCGGCGACATCGCGGTAGACCTGCGGCAGGTCGTCGATCGTCTCGGCGTAGTGCGACTCGCCCTTGAGGTCGACGACCGTCGAAGGGGTCACCTCGGCAAGGGGGTTGGGGAAGGGCCGGGTCTCCAGGTCGACGAGGTCGATGTAGTGCTGGAGGGCGGTGGAGGAGGGCGGGAAGCGCATCGCGCCCATCTCGGCGGTCAGGCCCTCGGTGCTGGGGCCGTCGAAGCCGACGGTGCGCAGCCGGCCGCCGATCTGATCGGCCTCGTAGACGACCGGCTTCAGGCCCATCTTCATCAGCTCGTACGCGGCCACGATGCCGGAGAGCCCGCCGCCGATCACCGCGATCTCGGTGCCGTGCTCGGTCGCCGGTATCTGGCCGAGGCCCGCCGGGTGGGCGAGGAAGTCGTCGTAGGCGTAGGGGAAGTCCGGACCGAACATGGTGATCGGCGGCAGCTGCTGCTCGTCCGCATGCTCGACGGCGTTGGGCACGGTGGACGTCATGGGGTACGGACTCCTTGCGAGAACTGCTGGTGAGGGCTGGAAGAGGGTGTTCAGACGAGCGACCGGTACAGACCGGGGCGGCGGTCCTTCAGGTACGGGTTCGCCTCGCGGGAGGCGGCGAGGAAGGCGGGGTCGACGTCGGCGACGACCAGTTCCTCACCGCGGCCGGCACGGGTGCGGGCGATGCCGTCGGGCCCGGCGAGGGCGGACAGCCCGAAGAACTCGAACTCGCCCTCGGCGCCGACCCGGTTGACGTAGGCGACGTACATCTGGTTCTCCCAGGCCCGCACCGGAACCATCGACTCGGCGACGAACTGGAACGGGTGCATGTTCGCCGTCGGCACCACGAGCAGGTCGGTGCCGGCCAGGGCGTGGGCGCGGGCGTTCTCGGGGAACTCGACGTCGTAGCAGATCATGAGGCCGACGGTGAGGCCGCCGAGCCGGGCCTGGACGAGGGACTGCTCGCCCGGGGTGAAGTGCTCGCGCTCGGCGGCGCCGAAGAGGTGGGTCTTGCGGTAGTTCGCGAGCCGCGTGCCGTCGGCGGAGATCAGCTGCGCGGAGTTGAACACCGTCTCGCCGTCGCGCTCCGGGTATCCGTAGGCGATCGCGAGCCCGTGCCGCCCGGAGATGTCGGCGACCGCGTCCGCGGAGTCCCCGTCGGCGGGCTCGGCGAGACGGGCGATGTCGTCGCCGATCGCGTACCCGGTGAGGAACATCTCCGGCGCGGCCAGCAGCGCGGCGCCCCCGGCGGCGGCACGGCTCGCGGCCGCGTCGAGGACCTTGAGGTTCTCGGCGACGGATCCGGGGCGGCCGGAGCTCTGGAGCAGGGCGGTACGCATGCGTGTTCCTCGACGGTGCGCAGGGGTGTAAGGGCCATTTAGAAGGTACGGTCGGCGGGCCGCGACCAGCAAGAAGGAGCCGTTGCGCGCCGGTGAGCGGTTCATTGCGTACGACAGCCCTGACGCGGCGATTCGTTGCGCGCCCCCGCGCGGGCACGGAACGCCAGGACGAGCGCCGTCAGTCCATACGGCAGCGAGAACAGCACGAAGGCCGTGCTGTGGGCGGCCCTGGACGCGATCGCCGCGTATCCGGCGTACACCGCGACCGTGACCAGCTCCGTGCCCAGACCCGCGACCGAGGTGAGGGTGGCGCGGCCGGTGTCGTCGAGACGCCGCTGGAGGCGGACGTCGGCGAGGACGGTCGCGAGCTGGAAGCCGCCGAAGGCGACGGCCACCAGCCCGAGGGCGAGCGGTGTCCCGGCCACCGCACCCGCGGCGAGGGCGATCGCGGCCACCCCGAGGGGCCGGGCCAGCCCCCTGGTCCCCAGGCGTTCGAAGCGGCCGGCGAGGAGGCTGCCGGCCGTGGCGCCCGCCCAGATCAGCAGGAGCAGGTAGGGCACCCGGGCGTCGGGCACCCCGGTCTCCCGCACCAGCAGCGGCGTGTACTCGTCCAGCGCGCCCCACACGGCGGCCACGGCCGGGACGAGCAGGATCGCCCCGCGCACCGAGGGCTCGCGCCGGATACGCGTGAGTCCGGCCCTCAGGGTCGCGGCCCCGCTCCCGCCGTCGTGCGCGGCGGCGGACCGGTGCTCGGGGAACGCGGCCGCCGTCACTGCGGACGCCACGCAGGCCAGCACGCTCGCCGCGCCGACGGCGCCGTAGCCGCCCCGGGCGAGGACGGGCCCGGCGAGCCCCATCGCCGTCATGACCGCGACCAGGCCCACCGCCCGGGACCGGCCCATGAGACGGGCGTACCGCTCGGCCGCACCGAGCCGCTCCAGCTCCTCGTACACCAGGGCCTCCAGTGCCCCGGAGACGAATGCTCCGCGCGCGCCCCACAGCACGAAGCCCACGGCGAAGGCCCAGTACGAGGGCACGAGCACCCACAGCGCGAAGCCGACGGCGGTCAGCAGCGGGCCCAGCCGGAGCAGCAGCCGCCGCGAGACGGCGTCGGCCCAGGCGCCGGAGGGCACCTCCAGCAGCACGCCGGTGAGCGACCACAGGGCGAACAGGGAGGAGATCTGCCAGACGGACAGCCCGGTGTCGCTGAACAGCAGCGTGTACACCGGGTAGAGCAGCACGCACTCGTCCAGGAACGAGTAGCCGTACAGGGTGGTTGTCAGCCGGCGGACAGCTGTCGCGGGCGGACGGGTGGAGGAGAGTGTCATGTGGCCTTCCCTGAGGGGCGGTTCGGACGTCGTGGGTACGGCGTCCGAGGCGGCCCTCGGGAGGCCCGGTCGGTGGATCAATGTCGCCAGGTCATGCGACCGATGCTAGAGAGTTCCGGGCGCTACGCCCAGCGAGAATGCGGAGGATGCGGTGAACATCGAGGAGTTGCCGAGGATCGACGAGCACGCGACGGTGGTCGCGGCCGAGGACGGTGCCGTCTGGCACGCGCTCGGCGAGACCCTGGAGCGGTCCTTCGCACGACCGCGCTCCGCTCGCTACGCCCGTCTCGTCGGCGTCGCCGACCGGACGGCGTCCGGGCCCCGGCCCCTCGCCCCGGGGTCGGCGTTTCCCGGGTTCCGGGTGACCGACGCGGTCCCGGGACGGGAGCTGGTGCTCGTCGGCCGGCACCACTTCTCGACGTACGCCCTGCTCTTCCGTCTGGAGGCGGCCGGGAGCGGGCGCACCCGGCTGCGGGCCGAGACCCGGGCCCGGTTCCCCGGGCCCGGCGGTGCCCTCTACCGGCGGCTGGTCATCGGCACGGGCGCGCACGCGCTGCTGACCGGACGCCTGCTGGCGACGGTCCGGCGCCGTGCCGAGGCGTCAGGTGGGTGAGCCGGACGAGAAGCGGCGCAGCAGCGGCGACAGCACCAGGACGGACTTGGTGCGCTCCACGAAGGGCTCCCCGGCGATCCGCTCCAGCACCCGCTCGAAGTGCCGCATGTCGGAGGCGAAGACCTGGACGATCGCGTCCGCGTCGCCGGTGACGGTCGACGCGGCCACGACCTCCTGGTAGCGCTCCAGTCCGCGCCGGATGGTCTCCGGCGAGGTGTTGTGCCGGCAGTAGATCTCGACGAACCCCTCGGTCTCCCAGCCGAGGGCCGAGGGGTCGACGCGGACGGTGAAGCCGGTGATGGCCCCGGTGGCGCGCAGCCGGTCCACGCGCCGCTTGACGGCGGGCGCGGACAGGCCGACCAGTTGCCCGATGTCCGCGAAGGAGCGGCGGGCGTCCTCGGCGAGGGCGTGCACGATGCGTTCGTCGAGATCGTTCAGCACGGTGGGTCGTTCAGCTTTCAGGCGTTGCGAGTCGGGAGCGGCGGTGGCCGTACCCGAAGTAGAACACGAGCCCGACGGCCATCCAGACACCGAAGACCACCCAGGTGACGGCGGACAGGCTGCCCATCATCCACACGCAGAAGCCGAAGCCGAGCGCGGGCAGGACGGGCGAGAGCGGGACGCGGAAGGTGCGGTTCATGTGCGGGCGGGTGCGGCGCAGCACCACGACGGCGATGTTGACCAGGGCGAAGGCGAACAGGGTGCCGATGCTGGTGGCGTCGGCGAGCTGGCCGAGCGGGATCGCGGCGGCGAGGACACCGCAGAACAGGGAGACGATCACGGTGTTGGCGCGGGGGGTGCCGGTCTTGGGGTGGACCTTGGCGAACACCTTGGGCACCAGGCCGTCGCGGGACATCGCGAAGAGGATGCGGGTCTGGCCGTAGAGGACGGTCAGCACGACGCTGGCGATGGCGATGACGGCGCAGGCGGCGAGCAGGGTGCCCCAGAAGTTCTGCCCGGTGACGTCGCGCATGATCTGGGCGAGCGCGGCCTCGGAGTCGTTGAACCGCCGCCAGGGCTTGGCGCCGACGGCGACGGCGGCGACGAGGACGTACAACGCGGTGACGATGACCAGCGACAGCATGATGGCGCGGGGCAGGTCGCGCTGGGCGTCCTTGGCCTCCTCACCGGCGGTGGAGGCGGCGTCGAAGCCGATGTAGGAGAAGAACAGCGTGGCCCCGGCGGCGCTCACACCGGCCATGCCCAGCGGCATGAAGTGCGCGTAGTTCCCGGAGCGGAAGCCCTGGATGCCGATGGCGCAGAACAGCACCAGCGCGGCGATCTTCACGCACACCATGATCGTGTTGGCGCGGGCCGACTCGCGGGCGCCGCCGAGCAGGAAGGCCATGGCGAGCAGGACGACGATCAGCGCGGGCAGGTTGAAGACGCCGCCGTCGCCGGGGGGCGCGGACAGGGCGTCGGGGATGGTGACGCCGATGGTGCCGTCGAGGAGTTCGTTGAGGTACTCGCCCCAGCCGACGGCGACGGCCGCCACGGACACGCCGTACTCCAGGACCAGGCACCAGCCGCAGATCCAGGCGATCAGCTCGCCCATCGTTGCGTATGCGTACGAGTACGAGGAGCCGGAGACGGGGATGGTGCCTGCCAGTTCGGCGTAGGACAGGGCCGAGAACAGCGCGGTGAGACCGGCGATGACGAAGGAGAGGGTGACGGCCGGGCCGGCCTTGGGGACGGCCTCGCCGAGGACCACGAAGATGCCGGTGCCCAGGGTGGCACCGATGCTGATCATGGTGAGCTGCCAGAGCCCGAGGGACCGGCGCAGACTGCCGCCTTCGCCCTGACCGCCCTCCGCGACCAGGCGTTCCACCGGCTTGCGACGCATGAGGCGCGCGCCGAGGCCCGGGGACGGCGGGGCTTCGGTGGTACTGCTGTGCGGGGGTGCGCCTTGGTCGAGCACGCGCTGACTCCTTCGTCGCTGCGGTCGGCGCGGCGGGACCGTCAGGCGTCCCCGCGCGAGCAGGGACCCGTCGAGCGGGGTCCGTGCCACGCCAGGTACAGCGCATGACCCTACGGGCCGGGCCTTCGCAGGCGAAATGCAGCAACCTTGCGCATCCACGCAAGATCGTTGCGTTCATCGGAAGGGGGATGGGGGTTCGTTGCACCGGTGCCGCCGGAACGTGTCACGGGCGGGCGCCACGACGCCCCCGGGGGCGCGGGGAACTGCGCGACCGGCCACGAACCGGCCCGCAGCTGCCCCACGACCTGAGCGCTCCCGAGCGGAGCGACCAGCGCCCCCGAGCGGGGCGGCTAGTTCCAGCTGGCGTGCAGCGGCTGGCCCTCGGCGTAGCCGGCGGCGCTCTGGATGCCGACGACGGCCTTCTCGGTGAACTCCTCCAGGGAGCCCGCGCCGGCGTAGGTGCAGGAGGAGCGGACGCCCGCGATGATCGAGTCGATCAGGTCCTCGACGCCCGGGCGGGACGGGTCGAGGAACATGCGGGAGGTCGAGATGCCCTCCTCGAACAGCGCCTTGCGGGCGCGGTCGTAGGACGACTCCTCGGAGGTGCGGTTGAGCACGGCACGGGCCGACGCCATGCCGAAGGACTCCTTGTAGAGCCGGCCGGAGGAGTCCTGCTGGAGGTCGCCCGGCGACTCGTAGGTGCCCGCGAACCAGGAGCCGATCATCACGTTGGAGGCGCCGGCCGCGAGGGCCATGGCGACGTCGCGGGGATGCCGGACACCGCCGTCGGCCCACACGTGCTTGCCGTACTTGCGGGCCTCGGCCGCGCACTCCAGCACGGCGGAGAACTGCGGCCGGCCGACGCCGGTCATCATGCGGGTGGTGCACATGGCGCCCGGTCCGACGCCGACCTTGATGATGTCGGCACCGGCCTCGACGAGGTCCCTGACGCCCTCGGCGGCGACGATGTTCCCCGCCACGATCGGCACGCCCGGGTCGAGCGCGCGGACCGTGCGGATCGCGCTGATCATCGACTCCTGGTGGCCGTGCGCGGTGTCGATGACGAGGGTGTCGACGCCCGCGTCGAGGAGCTGCTTGGCCTTGCCCGCGACATCGCCGTTGATGCCGACGGCGGCGGCGATGCGCAGCCTGCCGTTCGCGTCGACGGCCGGCGTGTAGAGCGTGGCGCGCAGGGCGCCCTTGCGGGTGAGGATGCCGGCCAGGCGGCCCTCGGCGTCCACCGCGGGGGCGTAGCGCCGGTTGGCGCCGTCGAGGCGGTTGAAGGCCTCGCGCGGGTCGATGTCGGCGTCGATGAGCAGCAGGTCCTTCGACATGACGACCTCGAGCTGGGTGAACCGGTCGACGCCGGAGAGGTCCCGGTCGGTGACGACACCGACGGGCCGGCCCTCCCCGTCGACGACGACGCCGGCGTTGTGCGCCCGCTTGGGCAGCAGGGACAGCGCGTCGGCGACGGTCTGGTGCGGGGTGAGGACGATCGGGGTGTCGAGGACCAGGTGGCGGCTCTTGACCCAGGAGATGACGTCGGTGACGACCTCGATGGGGATGTCCTGCGGGATGACCACCAGTCCGCCGCGCCGGGCCATCGTCTCGGCCATGCGGCGGCCGGCGATGGCGGTCATGTTGGCGACGACCAGCGGGATCGTGGTGCCCGTGCCGTCCGGGGAGCTGAGGTCCACGCCCTGCCGCGAGCCGACCGCGCTGCGGCTCGGGACCATGAAGACGTCGTCGTACGTCAGGTCGTACGGGGGCTGGATGTCGTTGAGGAAACGCACGTGCTGCACATCCCAGTCGATCAGAGGTGGCCCCCGGACAGGTCAGCCAGGGGGAAGAGCACGTACTTCATTGTCCCATGGCGGCCGGAATGCGATGCCCGGGCGGATCGTCCAGGCAGGTCAGGGGGGTGCTAGGAGGATGCTCCAAGAGCGAGGGCCACGGTGGCGGCGGAGGCGTGCGTGAAGACGTCCAGAGCGGTCCGCCACTCCTCCGGCCGCGTCTCGGCGTACGGCCGCCAGTTGCGCACGACGACCAGCAGCCCCCTGCCGGCGGCCTCCTCGGGCCACACGCCCGGGTCCGACAGGACGTCGGCCAGCGCGTCCCAGTTGCGGCCGAACCAGTCTGGCAGCCGCAGGTCCCGCGCGCACCGGTCCATCAGCCCGGCCTTGTCCCGGACCCCGTCCAGGTCCAGCGTGACCACGTGCTCCGTCATCTCCGTACCACCTCGAACGACTGGTAGTGATCATCGGTGTAGTAGATCTCGCCGCCCTGCCCGGTGACGATGCGCCGGGCCCCGCGGTCGCGCGAGCCCGGCGTGGGGACCGTGTACTCGCGGTAGTAGCCGCGCCGCTGCCGGGGCAGCAGCCCTTCGAAGTTGCCGAAGACGGCACCGTCCTTGGCGTACGGGAAGGGGCCGCCCTCGTCGATGAGGGCAAGCGTGTGCCGGGCCTCGGCGGGGAGCCGGGCCGCCTGGACGGTCGCCGTGCCGGAAGGGGACCGCGGGGTCGTCGCGTCGCCCGACGAGCACGCCGTCAGCAGTGCGAGGAGCAGGCAGAGCAGCACACGGGGGACGAACCGGAGCACCATGCGCCCGATGCTGCCACGGCCGTCCCCTCGTGACCTTCCGTCAGGGCCCGTCGGGGTCCGCCCTGTTGAGG
Source organism: Streptomyces sp. MAI_2237 (assembly GCF_054189285.1). NCBI lineage: Bacteria > Bacillati > Actinomycetota > Actinomycetes > Kitasatosporales > Streptomycetaceae > Streptomyces > Streptomyces sp. MAI_2237. Next base: position 188,070 of record NZ_JAJPGQ010000001.1, read on the forward strand.
GCCGACCTCGGCGTCGGCCCCGCCGTCATCAGCACGTCCGCGGCCGAGGTGTCCGTCACCAGGCTGGTCACCAGCCCGGAGCGCAGCACCGCGTCGATCGCCGACGCCTTGCGCGCGCCGCCCGCTATGGCGACGACCTCCGGGATACGGCGCAGCTGGTCGGCCTTGACCGTGATGCACCGCTCCCCGAGGTCCCGTCCGACCCGGCGTCCCTCGGCGTTGAACAGGTGCGCGGACATCTCGGCGGCGACACCGAGGGAGGCGTAGTGCGCACGCTCCTCGTCGCTGAGCATGTCGTGCACCGTCGAGATACCGGGCTCCCAGGAGCCGATGGAGACACAGGCGACGGTGACCTTGTCGAAGTACTCGAAGGCCCGCGCGATGCCGGTCTGGTGGCGCAGCGCCGCCGCGGTGGCCGCGTCCGGCAGCAGCATCGGCGCGTAGATGGGGTGGGCGTCGCCGCCGGAGACCTGGGCGGCGCGGCGCACGGCCTCGACGGAGCCGCGCTCGGCGGTACCGGCGTCGTACACGCCCGTCAGCTGCACCACCGTGCACGGTGGCAGCCGGTCCAGGGCGGCGGCCATGTGGATGGTGGAGCGACCCCAGGCGAGCCCGAGGACATCGCCCTCGTTGACCAGCTCGCCGAGCAGGTCGGCGGCCACCTCACCGAGGTTCTCGGGGTCGGGCGAGTCCTGGGCCTCGGCCGGGGACTCCACCACGACGGCGTGCCTGAGGCCGTAGCGGGCGCGCAGCGCGTCCGAGCGCTCGGCGTCCAGCTCGGCCGGGACCCGGATCTCGATGCGTACGAGATCCCGTTCGAGGGCGGTCTCCAGGACCCGGGCCACCTTGAAGCGGCTGACGCCGAACTCCTCCGCGATCTGGATCTTGGACTTGCCCTCGAGGTAGAAGCGGCGGGCCATGGCCGCCGCCTGCACCAGCTCGGCGGGTCCCATCCGCACTGCTGACCGGCCGCCCGCCGTCATACCCGACACGGCGTTCTCCTCACTGCTGTTCACACTCTGGATTCGCCGTTCATCCTTGCAGATCCGGCGTAGTTGATCCGCCCCGATGGGCGCCGTTCACAGCTGTTCACCGACCTGTGGCTCAGTGGTCGCACGCCCAGGACGCCCCGGCGGTGACCGTCTCCGCCTGGTTGCGCAGGGCACGTACCGCCTCGGCGGGGTCGTCGGCCCCGTACACCGCGGAGCCCGCGACGAAGACGTCCGCGCCGGCCTCCGCGCAGCGCTCGATGGTGGCGGCCGACACCCCGCCGTCGACCTGGAGCCACAGCTCCAGCCCGTGCTTGCTGATCAACTCGCGGGTGCGCCGAATCTTCGGAAGCATGATGTCCAGGAACGCCTGCCCGCCGAAGCCCGGCTCCACCGTCATGATCAGCAGCATGTCGAGCTCCGGCAGCAGATCCTCGTACGGCTCGATGGGCGTCGCGGGCCGCAGCGCCATGGAGGCACGGGCGCCCTTGGCCCGGATCTCCCGGGCCAGCCGCACCGGAGCGGTGGCCGCCTCGACGTGGAAGGTGACGGAACCGGCCCCCGCTTCCACGTACTGGGGCGCCCACCGATCGGGGGCCTCGATCATCAGATGGCAGTCCAGCGGGGTGTCCGTCGCACGGGCCAGGGACTCTACGACCGGCACACCGAGCGTGAGGTTCGGGACGAAATGGTTGTCCATGACGTCGACGTGGAGCCAGTCGGCTCCCTTGACCGCCTTCGCCTCGTCCGCGAGGCGGGCGAAGTCTGCGGACAGGATGCTGGGGTTGATCTGCACGGCCATGACCCAAGCCTGCCATGTCCGGGCACGTTTGTTCGCGCCGGTCCGGACCTAAGCCGTTCATCGGATGCCGTCCGCGGTCTGCGCGTGCCATGCTGGGCCGCCGTACGGCACCACGTACATCCACGGGGGTAGCCATGCGGCAGCTGTACGCCTGGAAGCGGAACGCCGTCCGGTTCGTGTGCGGCCGGCGCTCGAAGTGGCTGATCGTGATCCTGTGGCTGGTGGTCCTGGTGATCGCGGCCCCGTTCGGTTCGAAGCTCAACAGCGCCCAGGACAACGACGCCCAGTCCTGGCTGCCCGCTTCCGCCGAGTCCACCCGGGCCCTGAACGCCTCCGAGCACTTCAGGCCCGAGCAGATCCCCGCGGTGGTCGTCTACGCCCGCCCGGACGGCCTGACGGTCCGCGACCGGCAGCAGATCGCGCAGGACGTCCGGCAGATCAGGACGCTGCGCGCCCACGGCGTTCGCGGCGCCGAGACCCGCGGCCCGGTCTACGACCGTGCGACCGCGCCGCGCGCCGCCCAGATCTACGTGCCCATCACCATGGACGCGCAGGGCTGGCAGCGCATCGCGCCCGCGGTCGACTCCATCCGCGAACAGGCGGGCAGGGGCGGCGCCGGACTGGCGGTGCACATCACCGGGCCGGGCGGCACGTCCGCGGACTTCTCCAAGGCCTTCGAGGGCATCGACTCCACGCTGCTGTTCTCGGCGATGGCCATCGTCGTGGTGATCCTGCTGTTCACCTACCGCAGTCCGACGCTGCTGTTCGTGCCGCTGATCGGGGTGGTGGCAGCCCTGTTCACGGCACAGGCGCTGATCTATGTGCTCGCCAAACACGCCGGCCTGACGGTCAACGGGCAGAGCGCGGGCATCCTGACGGTGCTCGTCTTCGGCGCGGGGACCGACTACGCCCTGCTGCTCGTCGCCCGCTACCGGGAAGAGCTGCGGCGGCACACGGACCGCCACGAGGCGATGGAACTCGCCATGAACCGGGCCGGCCCCGCGGTCCTCGCCTCCGGCGCCACCGTCGTGCTGAGCATGCTGGTGCTCCTGGTCGCCGAGATGAACTCCACCCGGGGCCTGGGGCCGGTGGCCGCCATCGGCGTCGTGGTCGCGCTGCTGGCCATGCTCACCCTCTTCCCGGCCCTGCTGCTGGTCTTCGGCCGGTGGATCTTCTGGCCCGCGATCCCGCACCACGGCTCGGCCGATCCCACCGAGCGAGGCATCTGGGCCCGCATGGGCCGCCGGATCGCCGTGCGCCCGCGCATGATCTGGGGCATCACGACCGCGGTGCTGGTCGCGCTGTCGCTCGGCCTGTTCCAGTTGCGGGCGGACGGGATCGCCAACGCGGACGCCTTCACCAACACCCCGGACTCCATCACCGGGCAGAAGGTCTCCGCACGCTACTTCCCGGCGGGCACCGGCGATCCGCTCGTCATCGTCGCCGACCGGGCGCGGGCCGAGCAGGTGGGCCGCGCCGTCGCCGCGGATCGCGGTGTCGTCCCGCAGAGCATCGGCATACCGCCCGGCGCGGCGCCCGAGCACAACGGGCAGGTGCTGCTGGAGGCGACCATGCGGGCGCCCTCCGACAGCGACGCGGCCAAGGCGACCGTGGAGCGGGTGCGTGACGCGGCGCACGCCGTGCCCGGCGCCCACGCCGTGGTGGGCGGTGGCACGGCGGCGCTGCTGGACATGGAGAACGCCCAGGTCCACGACAACTACCTGGTGATCCCGCTGGTCCTGGCCGTCGTGCTGCTGGTGCTCGCCCTCCTGCTGCGCGCGCTGGTGGGCCCGCTGCTGCTGGTCGCGACCGTCTGTCTGTCGCTGGCCACCGCGCTGGGGCTGAGCGCCCTGGTGTTCCGGCACATATTCGGCTACGCGGGCGAGGACGTGGCCTTCCCGCTCTTCGTCTTCGTCTTCCTGGTGGCTCTCGGCATCGACTACAACATCTTCCTGACCACCCGCATCCGCGAGGAGGCCGTGCGCCAGGGCACCCGCCCCGGCGTGGTCACGGGTCTCGCCGCCACCGGCGCGGTCATCACCTCGGCCGGCCTGGTCCTCGCGGGCACCTTCGCGGCGCTGGGCACGTTGCCCATGGTGGGCTTCGCCGAGATCGGCTTCGCGGTGGCGCTCGGCGTGCTGCTGGACACGTTCGTGGTGCGGTCCGTGCTGGTGACGTCGCTCTTCCTGGACGTGGGCAAGAAGGTGTGGTGGCCGCACCACCTGTCGCGCGCCGACGGGGAGACCCGTCCCGCCGAGGCGGTCGGGCCCAGGGTCAGCCAGTCCTCCGAATGAGCGCCAGATACATGGCGTCCGTCCCGTGCACATGCGGCCACAGCTGTACGTCGGGGCCTTCGCCGAGGTCCGGCACGCCCGGCAGCAACGGCCGGGCGTCGAGGAGCTCGGTCTCCGGGCGCTGCTTGAGCACGTCGTCGACGACGGCCCGGGTCTCGGCCAGGTGCGGCGAGCAGGTGGCGTAGCCGACCACGCCGCCGACGCGCACGGCGTCCAGGGCGGAGTGCAGCAGGGCCCGCTGCAGGGGCGCGAAGCCCTCCAGGTCCTCGGGGCGGCGCCGCCAGCGCGCCTCGGGCCGCCGCCGCAGGGCGCCGAGCCCGGTGCAGGGCACGTCCACCAGCACCCGGTCGAAGGAGCCGGGCCGCCACGGCGGGCGGGTGCCGTCGGCGGCGATGACCTGATACGGCCCGGGGTTGCCGCTGAGTGCCTTGGCGACCAGGCCGGCCCGGTGCGGCTGCTTCTCGGAGGCGAGCAGCACCGCCCCGCGGGCGGCGGCCACGGCCGCCAGCAGCGCGGCCTTTCCGCCCGGTCCCGCGCACCCGTCGAGCCACCGCTCGTCGGGCCCGTCGAGCGGTGCGTTGGCCAGCGCGAGCGCGACGAGCTGGCTGCCCTCGTCCTGCACGCCGGCCCGTCCCTCCCGCACGGCCGCGATCGCCCCGGGCTCGCCACCCTCGGTCAGCCGCACGGCGTACGGCGACCAGCGCCCCGGCACCGCGGCCTCCTCGTCGAGCAGCTCCTCGGTCGTGCAGCGGCCGGGACGCGCGACGAGCGTCACCTCGGGCCGCTCGTTGTCGGCCGCCAGCAGCGCCTCGATGCCGGCGCGTCCGCCGCCGAGCGAGTCCCACAGCGCGGAGACCACCCAGCGCGGATGCGAGTGCACGACGGCGAGATGGTCCTCGGGGTCCTCGTCGTAGGACGGCGCGACCTGCTCGATCCACCCGTCGAGATCGTGCTGGGCGACCTTGCGCAGCACGGCGTTGACGAACTTGGCCCGCCCGTCGCCGAGCACGACGCGCGCGAGCTCCACGGAGGCGGAGACGGCGGCGTGCGTCGGGATCCGGGTCCCCAGCAGCTGGTGCACGCCGAGGCTGAGCACGTCGAGCACCGGCGGGTCGACCTCCCGCAGCGGCCGGTCGACACAGGCCGCGATGACCGCGTCGTACGTCCCCTGCCACCGCAGCGTCCCGTAGACCAGCTCGGTCGCCAGCGCAGCGTCCCGCCCGTCGAAGCGGTCGGGCCCTTCCTTCTCCCGCGCCTTGCGCAGCAGCGGCGGCAGGACGAGGTTGGCGTAGGCGTCCCGCTCGTCCACGGCCCTCAGCGCCTCGAAGGCGAGGAGGCGGACGGGGTCCTTCTTGGGCCGCCGGTAGGGCTTGCCGGGCTTGCGGGGCCCACGGGGGGTGTCGCTCACGAAAAAGGTGCTCCGGAGGTGAGATCAGGGAAATACGTCCCCAGCGTACGTCGCCCGGGCCGGCCGGTTGCTAGCCGAGGCTCTCGCCGTCGGCGATGCGCACCCCGCGGGCCCAGTCGGCGGCCCGCATGGGCTTCTTGCCCTGGGCCTGCACCCACAGCAGCTCCACGGCGTACGAGCCGGTGCCGACGTGCACGCTGTTCTTGCCGACGGCCGGCTCCGCGGGCGCGAGGTCGGTCCGCTCCGGCACGGGCGTGACCTGGATGAGCTTGAGCCGCTCGCCCCGGAAGACGGTCCAGGCGCCGGGCGCGGGCGTGCAGCCGCGCACGACCCGGTCGACCCGCAGCGCCGGTGCCCGCCAGTCCACCTGGGCGTCCTCGACGGTGATCTTCGGGGCCAGGGTGATGCCGTCGGCGGGCTGCGGTACGGCCTTCAGCGTGCCGTCCTCGATGCCGTCCATGGTCGCGGCGAGCAGGCCGGCGCCGGCGAAGGCGAGCCGGGTGAGCAGGTCGCCGCTGGTGTCGGTGGGCCGGATCTCCTCCGTGACGGTGCCGTAGACGGGCCCGGAGTCCAGTCCCTCCTCGATCAGGAAGGTCGACGCTCCCGTGATCTCGTCCCCGGCCATCAGGGAGTGCTGCACCGGCGCCGCGCCCCGCCAGGCGGGCAGCAGCGAGAAGTGCAGGTTGACCCAGCCGCGGGCGGGGACGTCGAGGGCCACGCGCGGCAGCAGGGCGCCGTAGGCCACGACGGGGCAGCAGTCGGGCGCGATCTCCCGCAGCCGGTCAAGGAACTCCGGGTCCCGCGGCTTGAGCGGCTTCAGCACCTCGATGCCGGCTTCCTCCGCCCGCTGCGCCACGGGCGACGCGACCAGCCGGCGCCCCCGTCCCGCCGGCGCGTCGGGCCGCGTGACGACGGCGGCGACCTCGTGCCGCCCGGAGGAGATCAGAGCGTCCAGGGCGGGAACGGCGACCTCGGGGGTCCCGGCGAAGACGAGCTTCATGGGTGGGTTCGGACCTCTCGGGGAGCGGGGTGCGGGCAGCGACCCAGTCTATGACCTCGGGGTCGACGGGAAACGGCTGGTGCGGGCGGGAGAAGGGCCGACCCCGCGGCCGGCGGCCGAGGCGCGCCGTCCCCGGTCGGGGCGCGCGAATATACCCACACGCCCCCACTGCGTGACCCGCGGAGCGTTGACGCGTTGGTCAAGAAAGAGTTGACCACAAAGGGCCGCTTGAGCGCGGCCCGATCCTTTTCAACGCCGGTTCGAGAGGCTTGTTCATGGCCGACCATGCAACCCACGACGCCCAGGCTCGGGCCAGCCTGCACTTGCTGGTGCGGGACATCGAGCGGGTCCGCCGGCAGGTGGACGCACTGCGCACGCTCACCGCCCAGTTGGGCAACGTCTACCGCCCGCGCCGCTCCGGCCCCTCCACGGGCTTCGTCGTCTACGGACGGGCCCCCGCCCCGACCGTCCGGCTCGCCCAGGAACTGCGGGACAGTGTCGAGACCCTGGTGACGGCGGCGGTCGACTTCGACCGCTCCCTCGGCTTCTCGTGGGACGCGGTGGGTTCCGCACTCGGCGTCACCAAGCAGGCGGTGCACCGCCGTTACGGCGCCCGTCGGGCCGCGGCCCAGGCGGCCGCCGAGGCCGAGCGCACGGCCGAGCCCTCGGCGAGCAGGACGGTCGGCGTGAACACCGGCCTCCCTGCGGTGCCCACGGTCCCCGCGGCCCGCGCCATGCCCACCCAGCCGACGGCGGGCAGCCCCGTCCTCCGCGAGGAGGCCCGACCGACGGCCTTTCCCGGCCCACGCAACGGCTGAACCACCTTTTCCTGCCTGCCCTCCCGGCCCATATCAGGCTCCGGGAGGGCAGACGCTTGCCCGGGACACCGGCAGGCGACGTGCCGGCTCTGCCGCTGGGGCAGCCTTTCCTCTGGGTGGCCTCCGTGTCGGCAGACGGACGCCTGATGCCGCCCCGCGGACGGCTGCAACGGCGGTGCCGGAGACGGGAGTCGAGGGGGCTCAGCCGATGTCCGGTGGGTCGATGCGCACCCGGACCGCCGCCGCTTCGCCGGCCCCGGCACCCCGGGCCGTCCGCGCCGCCTGTGCGGCCTTCAACGCCGAGGCGAGCGCGGCTCCGCTGCCGGGCGGCACGCGCACCAGCGCCCGTTCCCAGTGCTCACCGGGAGGCGGCGCCCCCACCCGCCGCGGCCGGCCCGCCGACGTGACCGGCAGGGGAACGGGCCCCAGCACCTGGGCCTCCGGCGGCAGTTCGGCCATGCGCAGGAACTCGCCGACCGCCTCTGACGTCCCCGACACCGCCGCCATCCGGGACACGGGCGGAAAGCCCAGCTCGGCCCGCTCGCCGAGTTCCCGCACCGCGTGTCCGACGGGATCCCAGCGCACCAGCGCCTGCACGGGCCGCAACGTCGGTTCCGCTACGACGACCACGGTGCCCCCGGCGCCCTGCGGCCGGACGAGCGCGGCGGCCGCGATCCACCGCCGCAGCGCGTCCTCGCCGGCCCGCAGATCGGGCCGTCCGAGCATCGCCCAGCCGTCCAGCAGCAGCGCGGCCGCATAGCCGCCCTCGGCGACGGGCTCGGCCCCCGGCGTGCTGACGATCAGCGCGGGCGCCTCCGGCACGGTGTCCAGCACCTGCTCACGCCCCGAGGTCCGCACCGGCACGGCCGGGAAGGCCCGCCCGAGTTCCTCGGCCGTCCGGCGCGCTCCGACGACCTGCGCCCTCAGCCGGAATCCGCCGCACTCCGGGCAGTGCCAGCCGCTCTCCTCGCGCCCGCACCACCCGCACCGCAGCGCCGCCCCCGACTCCTGCGCCTCCAGCGGCCCCGCACAATGCCGGCACCGGGCGGGCGCACGGCAGTCGGCGCACGCCATGCGCGGCACGTATCCCCGTCGGGGCACCTGTACGAGCACCGGTCCGTGGCGCAGTCCCTCGCGGACGGCCTGCCAGGCGAGGGTCGGCAGCCGGGCGGCCCGGGCGGCCTCGTCGCGCGCGAGATCGGTGTCCCCCACGGTCCGCACGAGCGGCGCGAAAGCCCGCACCTGCTCCCGCGCGGCGACGAGCGGCCGTGCCCAGCCGCTCTCGACGAGCTGGGCCGCCTCGACGGTGCAGCTCCACCCCCCCAGCAGGAAACCGCACTTGTCCAGCGCGGCCCGCAACAGCAGCACCTCGCGCGCATGCGGCTGAGGGGCGTGCAGTTCGCTGTGGCTGTCGTCGCCGTCGTCCCAGATGGCCACGAGCCCCAGGTCCCGCACGGGCGCGAACATGGCGGCCCGGGTCCCGACGACGGCCCGTACGGACCCTCGCCGCACCGCCAGCCACTCCCGGTAGCGCTTCTCGGGCCCGGCGTCGGCGGTGAGCACCGCGTGCCGCCCCTCCCCCAGCAGAGCCGTCAGCGCGGCGTCCACGCGCGCGACGGCCCGCCCGTCCGGCAGGACGACGAGGGCCCCGCGTCCGGAGGCCAGCGTCGCCGCCACGGCCCGCGCGATCTCCTCGCTCCACGCCGGCCCGGGCAGCGCGTTCCACACGGCACGGGGGGATCCGCCGGACGCCAGCGACTGAAGGAACGCGGCCCCCCGCTCGTACCGCGCCCAGGACCCCGTCTCCGGCGCGCCGGGCGGCGGCAGGGGCTCGGGCGAGGGCCGCTGCTCGGCGCGGGCGCTGCGCGGCGGCACGGCGAGCTGAAGCACGTCGGCGAGGCTGCCCGCGTACCGGTCGGCGACGGCTCGGGCGAGCCCCAGCAGTTCCTCGCTCAGCACCGGCTCGGGCGAGACGACCTGGGCGAGCGCGGCCAGCGGCCCCGAGTAGTCGGACTCGGCGCGCCGCTCGATCAGGAAGCCGTCGATCAGCCCGCCGCCCTCGCGGCGCCCTTCCCGCACGCGGTGCCGCCCGGCTCCGAACCGCACCCGCACCCGGACGCCGGGCTGCGCGTCGGCGTCGAGTTCCTCCGGCACCGCGTAGTCGAAGTACCGGTCGAGGTGCAGCACCCCCTTGTCGACGAGCACCCGGGCGACCGGCAGCTGCCCGGCCAGCGCGGCGCCCCGCCAGGTCCGCGGCTTGGCCCGCGGCTCCCTGGCCTTCCGCACACTCTCCCTGATGAGCGCAAGCTGCTCCGGCGGCGCACCTTCGCCGCCGTCCCCCGATCCGTTCTCGCTGCTCACGCTTGCATTCTTACCAAATGCCACTGACAGACGGCGCCGTGGCGATCCCCCGGGAACGACGAACAGGGCCCGGCCCCCCGAGGGGAACCGGGCCCTGCGACGACGGGGAGGTTACAGGCCGACGGCCTTCTGCAGTGCCTCCACCCGGTCCGTCCGCTCCCAGGTGAACTCGGGCAGCTCGCGGCCGAAGTGGCCGTAGGCCGCCGTCTGGGCGTAGATCGGGCGGAGCAGGTCGAGGTCGCGGATGATGGCGGCCGGACGCAGGTCGAAGACCTCGTCGATCGCCTTCTCGATCTTCTCGTGGTCGATGGTGGCGGTGCCGAAGGTCTCGACGAACAGGCCGACGGGCTCGGCCTTGCCGATCGCGTACGCGACCTGGACCTCGCAGCGGGAGGCGAGGCCGGCCGCGACGATGTTCTTGGCGACCCAGCGCATCGCGTAGGCGGCCGAGCGGTCCACCTTGGACGGGTCCTTGCCCGAGAACGCGCCACCGCCGTGGCGGGCCATGCCGCCGTACGTGTCGATGATGATCTTGCGGCCGGTCAGGCCCGCGTCGCCCATCGGGCCGCCGATCTCGAAGCGGCCGGTCGGGTTGACCAGGAGGCGGTAGTTCTCGGTGTCGAGCTTGATGCCCTCGTCCAGGAGCGCCTTGAGCTCCGGCTCGACGACGAACTCGCGGATGTCGGGCGCGAGGAGCGAGTCGAGGTCGATGTCGGACGCGTGCTGCGAGGAGACGACGACCGTGTCGAGGCGGACGGCCTTGTCGCCGTCGTACTCGATGGTGACCTGGGTCTTGCCGTCGGGGCGCAGGTAGGGGATGGTGCCGTTCTTGCGGACCTCGGACAGGCGCTTCGACAGGCGGTGCGCCAGGAAGATCGGCAGCGGCATGAGGGTCGGCGTCTCGTCCGTGGCGTAGCCGAACATCAGGCCCTGGTCGCCGGCGCCCTGCTTGTCGAGTTCGTCCTCGTCGCCCTCGACCCGGGACTCGTACGCCGTGTCCACGCCCTGCGCGATGTCCGGCGACTGGGCGCCGATCGAGACCGAGACACCGCAGGAAGCGCCGTCGAAGCCCTTCTTGGAGGAGTCGTAGCCGATCTCGAGGATCTTGTTGCGGACGAGGGTCGCGATGTCCGCGTAGGTCTTGGTGGTGACCTCTCCGGCCACGTGCACCAGGCCGGTGGTGATCAGCGTCTCGACGGCGACCCGGGAGGTCGGGTCCTCGCGCAGGAGCGCGTCGAGAATGGTGTCGCTGATCTGGTCAGCGATCTTGTCGGGGTGACCCTCGGTCACGGACTCCGAGGTGAACAGGCGACGGGACACAACGCTCCCTGGGGTTGCAGCGGCTGCTGGCTGATCATGGGCGGACGGGCTCGGGGGCTGCGCCCGGCACCGTCCGAGAACAGTTTATCGGTCGGTCTCGGCCACTGGCCTCCCCGTCTCGCCTCTCGGGAGGGCTGTGACCAGCGGCACGGGCATTCTGCCCAATCCCCTGCGGGCTTGGCCAGGGTCGCCACACCCCTGTGGCAGAGGTTTGAGGGGTCCGAGAAGCGAATGAAACCTTCAGTGGAGCCGCTCCGCCACCAGGTCCCAGACGATTTCGGCCAGATGTTCCTTCGGCCCGTGCGGCACGGGCGTCTCGGTGTCGTCGGCGCCCAGCACCACCGCCTCGTTCTCCTCGGAGCCGAACGTCTTGCGCTCGCCCACCTCGTTCACCACGAGGAGGTCGCAGCCCTTGCGCCGCAGCTTGGAACGGCCGTTGGCCAGGACGTCGTCGGTCTCGGCGGCGAAGCCCACGATCACCTGCCCGTCACGGGGCCGTTCGGAGGAGATCTCCGCGAGGATGTCCGGATTCCGCACCAGCACGACCGGCTCGGGGTCCTGGCCGTCCTTCTTCTTGATCTTCCCGGCGGCGTAGGCCGCGGGGCGGAAGTCCGCGACGGCCGCGGCCATGACGACCGCGTCGGCGTCCGCGGCGGCCTTGAGCACCGCCTCGCGCAGCTGCACGGCCGTGCCGACCTGGACGACGTCGACGCCGGCCGGGTCCGCCATGCCGGTGTTGGCGGCGACCAGCGTGACGCGGGCGCCGCGCGCGGCGGCGGTGCGGGCGAGGGCGTAGCCCTGCTTGCCGGAGGAGCGGTTGCCGAGGAAGCGGACCGGGTCGAGGGGTTCGCGGGTGCCGCCCGCGCTGACGACGACATGTCGGCCGACGAGGTCGGGCGCGGTGACGCCCCGGGCGAGGACGCGCCGGCAGACCTCGAAGATCTCGGCGGGATCGGGCAGCCGGCCCTTGCCGGTGTCGACGCCGGTGAGGCGGCCGACGGCGGGCTCGATGACGACGGCGCCGCGGCGGCGCAGCGTCGCCACGTTCTCCTGGGTGGCCGGGTGCTCCCACATCTCGGTGTGCATGGCGGGGGCGAAGACGACCGGGCAGCGGGCGGTCAGGAGGGTGTTGGTGAGCAGGTCGTCGGCGAGCCCGTGGGCGGCCTTGGCGAGCATGTCCGCGGTGGCGGGGGCGACGACGACCAGGTCCGCGTGCTGGCCGATGCGGACGTGCGGGACCTCGTGGACGTCGTCCCAGACCTCGGTGGAGACGGGGTGGCCGGAGAGCGCCGACCAGGTGGCGGCGCCCACGAAGTGCAGCGCGGAGGCCGTCGGCACCACGCGGACGTCGTGACCCGACTCCGTCAGCCGGCGCAGCAGCTCACAGGCCTTGTACGCGGCGATGCCACCGCTGACCCCCAGAACGACCTTCGGCTTGTCCACCGTCTCTCCCCGGCTCGGCAACGTACGACCCCATGCTGCACCACAGCGGGGGCGACCCCGCGCCCCCCGGCAGACCACAGGCCCGACAGTCGCGCTGCCGGGCCTGTGGATAAGTCAACCGCGATATGAACGTGCTACTGCGCGGGGCCTTCGACGGCCTCGGACGTCAGCAGACCCGCGTTGATCTCACGCAGGGCGATCGAGAGCGGCTTCTCGTGCACGTGGGTGTCGACGAGCGGACCGACGTACTCGAGGAGGCCCTCGCCGAGCTGCGAGTAGTACGCGTTGATCTGGCGGGCCCGCTTGGCCGCGTAGATCACGAGGCTGTACTTCGAGTCGGTGGCCTCGAGGAGCTCGTCGATCGGCGGGTTGATGATGCCCTCGGGCGCGGAGATGGAAGAGGACACGCTCTACCTTCCGATGGATGGGAAAAGATCGGTCGTGATCACATCACGTGCGATCACAGAACATCCATCAAGGCTAGCAGCTCGCGAGCCACGTCCTCGACGGAGGTGTTGACCAGGGTCACGTCGAACTCCGGCTCGGCGGCCAGTTCGACCTTCGCCGCGTCGAGGCGACGCTCGATCACCTCGGGCGGTTCGGTGCCACGCCCGGTGAGCCGGCGCACGAGCTCCTCCCAGGAGGGAGGCGCCAGGAACACCAGCTGGGCGTCGGTCATCGACTCGCGCACCTGCCGGGCGCCCTGGAGGTCGATCTCCAGCAGGACGGGCTCCCCCGCCTCCAGCCGCTCCAGGACGGCCGCGCGCGGCGTGCCGTAGCGGTTGCCGGCGAATTCGGCCCACTCCAGCAGCTCGCCGTTGGCGATCAGCTTGTCCATCTCCTCGTCGGTGACGAAGAAGTACTGGACGCCGTGCTTCTCGCCGGGGCGGGGCTTGCGGGTCGTCGCCGACACCGAGAGCCAGACCTCGGGGTGTTCCTTGCGCATATGGGCGACGACCGTGCTCTTGCCGACCCCGGAGGGGCCGGAGAGCACGGTCAGCCGCGGACGTACGTCCGGGGGCTCGGGGGTCGTCCCCCGGAATGTTGCAGCCATGCAGCGATTATTCCAGCAATCCCGGTGTGCCCGGGACTCCCGGTCCGGAGGTCCCGGAGTCAGGAACCGGTGCTGCCGAACTCACGCTCCAGGGAAGCGATCTGGTTGGAGCCGAGGCCGCGAACCCGGCGGCTCTCGGAGATGCCGAGTCGTTCCATGATCTGCTTGGCGCGGACCTTGCCCACGCCCGGCAGGGACTCGAGCAGCGCGGAGACCTTCATCTTGCCGATGACGTCGTTCTCCTGGCCCTGCTTGATGACCTCGTGCAGGGAGGCGCCGGAGTGCTTGAGTCGATTCTTGACCTCGGCCCGCTCCCGGCGAGCCGCGGCGGCCTTTTCGAGCGCGGCTGCGCGCTGTTCAGGGGTAAGGGGCGGAAGAGCCACGCCTACGTCACCTCGGATGTCGAACTGTCGGATACGGACCGGTGAGGAACCTAGTCGCCCCACACCTGGGGAGCCACGAGCAACACGCTTGCCCTTTGACTCTCGTCGGAGACTAGCGGTCAAGTCCGCCAGAGTCAGCGAGAACAGCGGAAAAGTCCTGGTCAGCCTCCGCCAGGCCGGACATTTAGGACATAATGCCCTGGATTTGAGGATGTATTCAGACTCAAGCGGGCTCCCGAACACCTGTTGGAAGACTCCCGCGACCTTCTGGAACGCCGCAGACGGCCGTCATGAACGCCTCATGCGGCCGTCTCGGGGGCCCTTGACGTGGTACACCTCACACGCCGGCCAGCGCCGTCCGGATCTCCTCGGCGAAACGGTCCGCGGAAGCGCGCAGCGCAGCGAGGTCGGGTCCGTGCCGGAGCACGCCCCGGCTGACGTTCGGCACGACGTTGCGCACGGCGGCCCCGAAGACCTTCGGAAGGTCGGCCGGAGTGGCCCCCTGGGCGCCGACGCCGGGCGCCAGAAGCGGGCCGTTGATCGCCAGGTCGTAGGAGGACAGGTCGCCCAGCGTGGCGCCGACGACGGCGCCGAAGGAGCCCAACGGCTCCTCCCCCTCGTTCTCGGCCGCCAGGTGGGCCAGGATCGTCGCGCCGACGTTCCGGCCGTCCGGGCGCACCGCGTGCTGGACCTCGCCGCCCTCCGGGTTGGAGGTCAGGGCGAGCACGAACAGGCCCGTGCCGCTCTCGCGGGCCAGGGCGACGGCCGGGCTGAGCGATCCGTAGCCCAGGTACGGCGAGACGGTCAGCGCGTCCGAGAACAGCGGGGAGTCCTTGTGCAGGAACGCCTCGGCGTACCCGGCCATGGTGGAGCCGATGTCACCGCGCTTGGCGTCCGTCACGACCAGCGCCCCGGCCGCGCGCGCCTCCTGGACCGTCTTCTCCAGGACGGCGACGCCGCGTGAGCCGAAGCGCTCGAAGAAGGCGCTCTGCGGCTTGAGGACGGCGACCCGGTCGGCCACCGCCTCGACCATCGTGCGGCTGAACCGCTCCAGGCCGGCCACGTCGTCGTTCAGGCCCCACTCGGTGAGCAGGGACGCGTGCGGGTCGATGCCGACACACAGCGGGCCGCGGGCGTCCATGGCGCGGCGCAGACGGGTGCCGAAGGGTTCGAGAACGCTCATGCGGACTTCCTCACGTCGGCGCCGACCGCGTCGGCGAGGGTGGCGTACGGGCTCGTGCGCAGGCGCGCGGCGAGGCCCTTGTGGATGGCTCGGCCCCAGAAGGGCCCCTCGTAGACGAACGCGCTGTAGCCCTGCACGAGCGTGGCGCCGGCGAGGATGCGCTGCCAGGCGTCCTCGGCGTTCTCGATGCCGCCGACGCCCACCAGGGTGATGCGGTCGCCCACGCGCGCGTAGAGACGGCGCAGCACCTCCAGGGAGCGTGCCTTGAGCGGTGCGCCGGAGAGCCCGCCCGTCTCCTTCACCACAGCGGGGTCGGAGGTCAGACCGAGCCCCTCGCGCGCGATGGTGGTGTTGGTGGCGATGATCCCGTCCAGGCCGAGTTCGACGGCGAGGTCGGCGACGGCATCGACGTCCTCGTCGGCGAGGTCCGGCGCGATCTTGACCAGGAGCGGCACCCGGCGCGTGGTCACCGTGCGGTCGGCGGCCTCGCGGACGGCGCTCAGCAGCGGCCGCAGGGCCTCCGTGGCCTGCAGGTTGCGCAGCCCGGGCGTGTTCGGGGAGGAGACGTTCACGACCAGGTAGTCGGCGTACGGCGCGAGCCGCTCGGTCGACTTCACGTAGTCGCCGACGGCCTCCTCCTCCGGGACGACCTTGGTCTTGCCGATGTTGACGCCCACGACCGTCCTGAAGACCGGCTCGCGGGAGGCCAGGCGGGCCGCGACGGCCAGCGAGCCCTCGTTGTTGAAGCCCATCCGGTTGATCAGCGCCCGGTCCGGCACCAGGCGGAACAGCCGCTTCTTCGGGTTGCCGGGCTGGGCCTCCCCGGTGACGGTGCCGATCTCGACGTGGTCGAAGCCGAGCATCGACATGCCGTC
Source organism: Streptomyces sp. MAI_2237 (assembly GCF_054189285.1). Classification (NCBI taxonomy): domain Bacteria; kingdom Bacillati; phylum Actinomycetota; class Actinomycetes; order Kitasatosporales; family Streptomycetaceae; genus Streptomyces; species Streptomyces sp. MAI_2237. Next base: position 204,000 of record NZ_JAJPGQ010000001.1, read on the forward strand.
GATGGCCACGGCGTTCTTGTCGAAGCCCGCGGCCAGCCCGAACGGGCCGTGCATGCGCAGCCCGAAGGCCGCGGTGCGCAGCTCCTTGTGACGGGGCGCGAGGGCGGCGGCGACGAAGGTGCGCAGCACGGGGACGCGGGCGGCGAGGCGGATCCAGCGAAAGGCCAGGTAGTGCGCCGCCTCCGGGTCCATGCGCCGGAAGACGAGGTTGAAGAAGATCTTGTACATGGTGTCCTCACGACGAGGGGGACACCGTTTCCGGTGTCCCCCTGTCGGCTGCTAGTCGCGGGCCGCGGTCAGGTGTTCGGCGTGTTCCTGGAGCGAACGCACTCCCACGTCACCGTGGTTGAGGGCGTCGATGCCCTGGACGGCTGCGGCGAGCGCCTGGACCGTCGTCAGGCACGGGACCGAGCGCGCCACGGCCGCCGTACGGATCTCGTAGCCGTCGAGGCGGCCTCCGGTGCCGTACGGGGTGTTGACGATGAGGTCGACCTCGCCGTCGTGGATGAGCTGGACGATGGTCTTCTCGCCGTTCGGGCCGGTGCCCTCGGACTGCTTGCGCACGACGGTGGCGTTGATGCCGTTGCGCTTGAGGACCTCGGCGGTGCCGGAGGTGGCCATCAGCTCGAAGCCGTGGGCGACCAGCTCGCGCGCGGGGAAGATCATCGACCGCTTGTCGCGGTTGGCGACCGAGATGAAGGCGCGGCCCTTGGTGGGCAGCGGGCCGTAGGCGCCGGCCTGCGACTTGGCGTAGGCCGTGCCGAAGACGGCGTCGATGCCCATGACCTCGCCGGTGGAGCGCATCTCCGGACCGAGGACCGTGTCGACGCCGCGGCCCTGGACGTCGCGGAAGCGCGACCACGGCATGACCGCCTCCTTGACGGAGATCGGCGCGTCGAGCGGCAGCTCGCCGCCGTCGCCGGTCGCCGGGAGCAGGCCCTCGGCCCGCAGTTCGGCGACGGTGGCACCGAGCGAGATGCGGGCGGCGGCCTTCGCCAGCGGCACCGCGGTCGCCTTCGAGGTGAAGGGCACGGTGCGGGACGCGCGCGGGTTGGCCTCCAGGACGTAGAGGATGTCCCCGGCCATCGCGAACTGGATGTTGATCAGGCCGCGCACGCCGACGCCCTTGGCGATGGCCTCCGTGGAGGCCCGCAGCCGCTTGATGTCGAAGCCGCCCAGGGTGATCGGCGGCAGCGCGCACGCCGAGTCGCCGGAGTGGATGCCGGCCTCCTCGATGTGCTCCATGACGCCGCCGAGGTAGAGCTCGGTGCCGTCGTAGAGGGCGTCGACGTCGATCTCGATGGCGTCGTCGAGGAAGCGGTCGACGAGGACCGGCCGGGAGGGGCTGATCTCGGTCGACTCGGCGATGTAGGACGCGAGGCGGGTCTCGTCGTAGACGATCTCCATGCCGCGCCCGCCGAGGACGTACGACGGCCGCACCAGGACCGGGTAGCCGATCTCGTCGGCGATGGCCTTGGCCTCGGCGAAGGTGGTGGCGGTGCCGTGCTTGGGGGCCGGCAGGCCGGCCTCGGCGAGCACGCGGCCGAAGGCTCCGCGGTCCTCGGCGGCGTGGATGGCCTCCGGGGAGGTGCCCACGATCGGCACGCCGTTGTCCTTGAGCGCCTGCGACAGGCCCAGCGGGGTCTGGCCGCCCAGCTGCACGATCACGCCCGCCACCGGACCGGCCTGCTGCTCGGCGTGGACGATCTCCAGCACGTCTTCCAGCGTCAGCGGCTCGAAGTACAGGCGGTCGGAGGTGTCGTAGTCGGTGGAGACGGTCTCGGGGTTGCAGTTGACCATCACCGTCTCGTAGCCCGCGTCGCTCAGCGCGAAGGAGGCGTGGACGCACGAGTAGTCGAACTCGATGCCCTGGCCGATGCGGTTGGGGCCGGAGCCCAGGATGATGACCGCGGGCTTCTCGCGAGGCGCGACCTCGGTCTCCTCGTCGTAGGAGGAGTAGAAGTACGGCGTCCGGGCGGCGAACTCGGCAGCGCAGGTGTCGACCGTCTTGTACACCGGGCGGATGCCCAGCGCGTGCCGCACCTCGCGCACGACGTCCTCGCGCAGGCCGCGGATCTCGGCGATCTGCTGGTCGGAGAAGCCGTGCCGCTTGGCCTCGGCGAGCAGTTCGGACGTCAGCTCGGGCGCCTCGGCCAGCTCGTCCGCGATCTCCTTGATGAGGAAGAGCTGGTCGACGAACCAAGGGTCGATCTTGGTGTACTCGAAGACCTCCTCGGGCGTGGCGCCCGCACGAATGGCCCCCATGACGGTGTTGATCCGGCCGTCGGTGGGCCGCACCGACGCGCGCAGCAGCTCTTCCTTGTCGCCGGGCTCGCCGACGAAGGTGAACTGGCTGCCCTTCTTCTCCAGCGAGCGCAGCGCCTTCTGGAAGGCCTCGGTGAAGTTGCGGCCGATGGCCATGGCCTCGCCGACCGACTTCATGGTCGTGGTCAGCGTGGAGTCGGCCTGCGGGAACTTCTCGAAGGCGAAGCGGGGGGCCTTGACGACCACGTAGTCGAGCGTGGGCTCGAAGGAGGCCGGGGTCTCCTGCGTGATGTCGTTCGGGATCTCGTCGAGGGTGTAGCCGACGGCGAGCTTGGCGGCGATCTTGGCGATCGGGAAGCCGGTGGCCTTGGAGGCGAGGGCCGAGGAGCGCGACACGCGCGGGTTCATCTCGATGACGATGACCCGGCCGTCCTCGGGGTTGACCGCGAACTGGATGTTGCAGCCGCCGGTGTCGACGCCGACCTCGCGGATGATCGCGATGCCGACGTCGCGCAGCACCTGGTACTCGCGGTCGGTCAGGGTCATCGCGGGCGCCACGGTGATCGAGTCGCCGGTGTGCACGCCCATGGGGTCGAAGTTCTCGATGGAGCAGACGACCACGACGTTGTCGTGCTTGTCGCGCATCAGCTCCAGCTCGTACTCCTTCCAGCCGAGGATGGACTCCTCCAGGAGCACCTCGGTGGTCGGCGAGAGGGTCAGGCCCTGCCCGGCGATGCGACGCAGCTCCTCCTCGTCGTGGGCGAAGCCGGAGCCGGCGCCGCCCATGGTGAAGGACGGGCGGACGACGACCGGGTAGCCGCCGAGGGTCTCGACGCCCGCGAGGACGTCGTCCATGGAGTGGCAGATGACGGAGCGGGCGGACTCGCCGTGCCCGATCTTCCTGCGGACCTCCTCCACGACCTCCTTGAACAGGTCGCGGTCCTCGCCCTTGTGGATCGCCTGCACGTTGGCGCCGATCAGTTCGACGCCGTACTTCTCCAGGGCGCCGTTGTCGTGCAGGGAGATGGCCGTGTTGAGGGCCGTCTGGCCGCCCAGGGTGGGCAGCAGGGCGTCGGGGCGCTCCTTGGCGATGATCTTCTCGACGAACTCCGGGGTGATCGGCTCGACGTAGGTGGCGTCGGCGATCTCCGGGTCGGTCATGATCGTCGCCGGGTTGGAGTTCACGAGGATCACGCGCAGACCCTCGGACTTCAGGACGCGGCACGCCTGGGTGCCGGAGTAGTCGAACTCGGCGGCCTGGCCGATGACGATCGGGCCGGAGCCGATGACCAGGACGGACTGGATATCGGTGCGCTTAGGCACGCTGGCCCTCCATCAGGGATACGAAGCGGTCGAACAGGTAGGCGGCGTCGTGCGGGCCGGCTGCCGCTTCGGGGTGGTACTGGACGCTGAAGGCCGGGCGGTCGAGGAGCTGCAGGCCCTCCACCACGTTGTCGTTGAGGCAGACGTGGGAGACCTCGGCACGGCCGTAGGGGGTCTCGGAGACCTGGTCGAGCGGGGCGTCCACGGCGAAGCCGTGGTTGTGCGCGGTGACCTCGACCTTGCCGGTGGTGCGGTCCTGCACCGGCTGGTTGATGCCGCGGTGGCCGTACTTGAGCTTGTAGGTGCCGAAGCCCAGCGCGCGGCCCAGGATCTGGTTGCCGAAGCAGATGCCGAACAGCGGGGTGCCGCGCTCCAGGACCGCCCGCATCACGGAGACCGGGTGGTCGGCGGTGGCCGGGTCGCCGGGGCCGTTGGAGAAGAACACGCCGTCGGGCTCGACGGCGAAGACGTCCTCGGCGGTGGCCGTGGCGGGCAGGACGTGCACCTCGATGCCGCGCTCGGCCATCCGGTGCGGGGTCATGCCCTTGATGCCGAGGTCGACGGCGGCGACGGTGAACTTCTTCTCACCGATCGCCGGGACGACGTACGCCTCCTTGGTGGCGACCTCGGCGGAGAGGTCGGCGCCCTTCATCTCGGGGGCCTGGCGGACCTCGGCGAGCATGGTGCCCTCGTCGGGCAGGGCGTTGCCGGAGAAGATGCCGACGCGCATGGCGCCGCGCTCGCGCAGGTGGCGGGTGAGCGCGCGGGTGTCGATGCCGGAGATGCCGACGACGCCCTGGTGGCGCAGCTCGTCGTCGAGCGGGCGGCGCGAGCGCCAGTTGGACGGCACGCGCGCGGGGTCGCGCACGACGTATCCGGCGACCCAGATGCGCTTGCTCTCCGGGTCCTCGTCGTTCACGCCGGTGTTGCCGACGTGCGGGGCGGTCATCACGACGACCTGGCGGTGGTACGAGGGGTCGGTCAGGGTCTCCTGATAGCCGGTCATGCCGGTCGAGAAGACCGCCTCGCCGAAGGTCACCCCCACGGCCCCGTAGGCACGGCCGCGGAAGATCCGGCCGTCCTCCAGGACGAGTACGGCGGGAGTCCTGCTGGCTCCCCTGGTGGAGGTTGTCATCGTGCGCCTTCCGTCTTGTTGATCATCTGGTTCAGGGTGTCGACCCACTCCGTGTGCTCGGCCGCGTGGTCGGAGCGGAAGCCGGAGTCGATCAGCCGCTCGCCGTGCTGCCAGGTCACCACGAGCAGGCCGCCCTCGGTCAGCACCTTGCCGGCGATGCCCTTGTCCAGCCGGGCCTCGCGCAGTCGCGCCGCCGGGACGAAGAAGTCGCTCGCCCCGGGGCGTACGACGTCCAGGCCCGCGTCCGTCAGCGTGAGCTCGACCCGGCTGCGGGTGCCGAGGCCGTGCGCCACGATGCGGTCGAGCCACTGACCGGCGGTGGTGGAGCCGTGGTAGCGGCCGCTCATCGTCAGTCTGGCCTCGCCGGGCTCGTCCGGCGCGCTGGGCAGCTCGGGCAGGTCGCCCTGGAGCGTGCCGCGCCATTTCCAGCCCTCGCGCATCAGCCAGTAGACGAGCGCGACGAAGAGCGCGAGCCCGACGAGCCAGCCGATGCGCGCGGCCCAGTCGGTGACCTCGGCCGACTTCTTCTCGGCGGCCAGCAGGATTACAGGTGTCACGTGAGCTTCCCGTCGACGAGCGTGGCCTTGCCCCGCAGCCACGTGTGCGTCACACGGCCCGGCAGCTCACGCCCCTCGTACGGGGTGTTGCGGCTGCGCGAGGCGAAGCCCGCGGGGTCCACCGACCCACGGTATGCCGTGTCGACGAGCGTGAGGTTGGCGGGCTCACCAGCCGAGACGGGACGCCCGTGGCCCTTCGCCCCGCCGATCGCGGCCGGCTTGAAGGACATGCGCTCGGCGACTCCGGCCCAGGTGAGGAGCCCGGTGTCCACCATGGTCTCCTGCACCACCGACAGCGCGGTCTCCAGGCCGACCATGCCCATGGCGGCCGCGGCCCACTCGCAGTCCTTGTCCTCGTGCGGGTGCGGGGCGTGGTCGGTGGCGACGATGTCGATCGTGCCGTCGGCCAGCGCCTCGCGCAGGGCGAGCACGTCGCGCTCGGTGCGCAGCGGCGGGTTGACCTTGTAGACCGGGTTGTAGGTGCGCACCAGCTCGTCGGTGAGCAGCAGGTGGTGCGGGGTCACCTCGGCGGTGACGTCGATGCCGCGGGACTTGGCCCAGCGGACGATCTCGACGGACCCGGCGGTGGAGAGGTGGCAGATGTGCACGCGGGAGCCGACGTGCTCGGCGAGCAGGACGTCCCGGGCGATGATCGACTCCTCGGCCACCGCGGGCCAGCCGCCGAGCCCCAGCTCGGCGGAGACGATGCCCTCGTTCATCTGGGCGCCCTCGGTCAGCCGCGGCTCCTGCGCGTGCTGGGCGACGACACCGCCGAAGGCCTTCACGTACTCCAGCGCCCGCCGCATGATCACGGCGTCGTCGACGCACTTGCCGTCGTCGGAGAAGACGGTGACGCCGGCGGCCGACTCGTGCATGGCGCCGAGTTCGGCGAGCTTCCTGCCCTCCAGGCCGACGGTGACGGCGCCGATGGGCTGCACGTCGCAGTAGCCGTGCTCCTGGCCGAGCCGGTAGACCTGCTCGACGACGCCGGCGGTGTCGGCGACCGGGAAGGTGTTGGCCATGGCGAACACGGCGGTGAAGCCGCCGCTCGCCGCGGCGCGGGTGCCGGTCAGCACGGTCTCGGAGTCCTCGCGGCCGGGCTCGCGCAGGTGGGTGTGAAGGTCGACCAGGCCCGGCAGCAGGACCTTGCCGTCGGCCTCGACGACCTCGGCACCCTCGGCGGACAGCCCCGTGCCGACCGCCTCGATGACGGAGCCGTCGATCAGGACGTCCTGCGCCTCGCCGCCGAGCACCTTCGCACCACGGATCAGGATCTTGCTCATGTGACTTACTTCTCCTCGATACGGGCGTGGGTGACGGCGGGTTCGTTGCCACCGAGCAGCAGGTACAGGACGGCCATCCGGATGGAGACTCCGTTTGCGACCTGCTCGACGACGGTGCAGCGGTCGGAGTCGGCGACCTCGGCGGTGATCTCCATGCCGCGGACCATCGGGCCGGGGTGCATCACGATGGCGTGCTCGGGCATCCGCGCCATGCGGTCGCCGTCGAGACCGTAGCGTCGCGAGTACTCGCGCTCGGTCGGGAAGAAGGCGGCGTTCATGCGCTCGCGCTGGACGCGCAGCATCATCACCGCGTCGGACTTGGTGAGGGTGGAGTCGAGGTCGTACGACACCTCGCAGGGCCAGGTCTCGACGCCGACCGGCACCAGGGTGGGCGGGGCGACCAGGGTGACCTCGGCGCCGAGGGTGTGCAGCAGGTCGACGTTGGAGCGGGCGACCCGGCTGTGCAGGACGTCGCCGACGATCGTGATGCGCCGGCCGGCCAGGTCCTGACCGAGCCCGGCGTCCCGGCCGACGAGGCGGCGGCGCATGGTGAAGGCGTCCAGCAGGGCCTGCGTGGGGTGCTGGTGGGTGCCGTCGCCGGCGTTGATGACGGCGGCGTCGATCCAGCCGGAGTTGGCGAGGCGGTACGGGGCCCCGGAGGCGCCGTGCCGGATGACGACGGCATCGACGCCCATGGCTTCCAGCGTCTGGGCGGTGTCCTTCAGGGACTCGCCCTTGGAGACGCTGGAGCCCTTGGCGGTGAAGTTGATCACGTCCGCCGAGAGGCGCTTCTCGGCGGCTTCGAAGGAGATACGCGTGCGCGTGGAGTCCTCGAAGAAGAGGTTGACGATCGTACGGCCGCGCAGGGTCGGCAGTTTCTTGATCGGCCGGTCCGCGACCCGGGCCATCTCCTCGGCGGTGTCGAGGATCAGGACGGCGTCGTCGCGGGTGAGGTCGGCGGCCGAGATGAGATGACGCTGCATCTGTCAGGCTCCGTAAGGCAATTCGGGATTCGGGAGATTCCGGGCAGACCAGGGCACGCCGAAAGGGCGCGTGCCCAGCGGCCGCTACGGGGTCTGCTTCGCACCGAGCAGCACGGTGTCCCGACCGTCCTCCTCGGCGAGCTGGACCTTGACCGTCTCCCGCAGCGACGTGGGGAGGTTCTTGCCGACGTAGTCGGCGCGGATGGGCAGTTCGCGGTGCCCACGGTCGACGAGGACCGCGAGCTGGACCGCGCGCGGGCGCCCGACGTCGTTCAGGGCGTCCAGGGCGGCCCGGACGGTACGGCCGGAGAAGAGCACGTCGTCGACGAGGACGACCAGCTTGCCGTCGATGCCGTCACCGGGGATCTCGGTGCGGGCCAGCGCGCGCGGCGGGTGCATCCGCAGGTCGTCGCGGTACATGGTGATGTCGAGGGAGCCGACCGGGATCTTGCGTTCGGTGATCTCCTCGAGCTTGGCGGCGAGCCGCTGGGCGAGGAAGACGCCCCGGGTCGGAATGCCGAGGAGCACCACGTCGTCGGCGCCCTTGGCGCGCTCGACGATCTCGTGGGCGATGCGGGTCAGTACCCGCGCGATGTCGGGGCCCTCCAGAACGGGCCGGGCATCGGAGCCGTGCGTGTCGTGCTTGTCCATACGAAACGGACCCCCTTCTCCGCCTCACGGGACGGACCTTAAAGGACGTCGGATTTGCGCCATCCACGGTAGCAGGCCCGCGCGACTCCCCTGATCACCCCCCTGGCCTAATCGGCCACCGCCACCACGGAAGAGTCGGTGTGGACCATTCGGCTTGACGCAGGAGAATCACGCTGCGTAACCTCACAGTGAGTTACCAGACGCGCGGCGGCGGAACATCCGCAGCCGCGTCGACCCAGTGTCCGGGGAGCTATATGTCCAGCGAATACGCCAAACAGCTCGGGGCCAAGCTCCGGGCCATCCGCACCCAGCAGGGCCTTTCCCTCCATGGTGTCGAGGAGAAGAGCCAGGGACGCTGGAAGGCGGTCGTGGTCGGGTCGTACGAGCGCGGTGACCGCGCGGTGACCGTACAGCGCCTTGCCGAACTGGCGGATTTCTATGGCGTTCCCGTGCAGGAGCTGCTTCCGGGCACCACGCCCGGCGGCGCGGCGGAGCCCCCGCCGAAGCTGGTCCTGGACCTGGAGCGGCTGGCCACCGTCCCGGCCGAGAAGGCCGGCCCCCTGCAGCGCTACGCGGCCACGATCCAGTCGCAGCGCGGTGACTACAACGGCAAGGTGCTGTCGATCCGCCAGGACGACCTGCGCACACTCGCCGTCATCTACGACCAGTCGCCCTCGGTCCTGACCGAGCAGCTGATCAGCTGGGGCGTGCTCGACGCCGACGCGCGCCGCGCGGTGGCTCACGAGGAGGGCTGAGCCCCACCGCACCACAGCAGAAACGTGCCGCCGGGGTGGCCGGAACTTCACGGTTCCGGCCACCCCGGCGGCTTTCTGCGCCCTTCGGACGCCAGTGCGGTGCGGGAACGCCAGGGGGCCCGCAGCGGTCACGCTGCGGGCCCCCTGGCGATGTACCGCCTTCTACGCCTCGTCGCGGCGCAGGGAGGGCTTCAGCTCCTTGAGCCGGCCGAGCAGACCGTTGACGAACGCGGGCGACTCCTCCGTGGAGAACTCCTTCGCCAGCTGCACCATCTCGTCGAGCACGACGGCGTCCGGGACCTCGTCCACCCAGATCAGCTCGTAGGCGCCCAGGCGCAGGATGTTGCGGTCCACGACCGGCATCCGGTCGAGCGTCCAGCCGACCGAGTACTGCGCGATGAGCTCGTCGATCCGCTTCGCCTGCGTGGCGTAGCCCTCGACCAGCTGCATCGTGTACTCGCTCACCGGCGGCTGCCGGGTGTCGTTCCGGGAGAGCCGGATCCAGTCCGCGAGGACGGTCAGCACGTCGGCGCCGCGCTGGTCGCCCTCGAAGAGGATCTGGAAGGCGCGCTTGCGGGCCGTGTTGCGGGCAGCCACGGTTAGCTGTTCACCCGGCCGAGGTAGTCGCTGGTACGGGTGTCGACCTTGATCTTCTCACCGGTGGTGATGAAGAGCGGGACCTGGATCTGGTGACCGGTCTCCAGGGTGGCGGGCTTGGTGCCGCCGGTGGAGCGGTCGCCCTGCAGGCCCGGCTCGGTCTCCTGGACGACGAGCTCGACGGCGGCCGGCAGCTCGACGAAGAGCACCTCGCCCTCGTGCTGCGCGACGGTGGCGGTGAACCCCTCGATGAGGAAGTTGGCGGCCTCGCCGACGGCCTTGCGGTCGACCATCAGCTGGTCGTAGGTCTCCATGTCCATGAAGACGAAGTACTCGCCGTCCATGTACGAGAACTGCATGTCGCGCTTGTCGACAGTGGCCGTCTCGACCTTGACGCCGGCGTTGAAGGTCTTGTCGACGACCTTGCCGGAGAGCACGTTCTTGAGCTTGGTGCGCACGAAGGCGGGGCCCTTGCCGGGCTTGACGTGCTGGAACTCGACGACGGACCAGAGCTGGCCGCCTTCGAGCTTGAGCACCAGGCCGTTCTTGAGGTCGTTCGTGGAAGCCACGGTTGCGGAATCTCCTGGACTGACGTGGACGACCCCGGCGCACGCACCTTCTCTATAGTGCGAGCAGCTCCTTGGTCGTGATGGTGAGTAGCTCGGGTCCGCCGTCCGCCTCGGGGCGGACGACGAGCGTGTCATCGATCCGGACGCCGCCCCGGCCCGGGAGGTGGACCCCCGGTTCGACGGTGACCGGCACGCAAGCGTCCAGTTTACCCATGGCCGCAGGGACCAGCTGCGGGTCCTCGTCGATTTCGAGTCCCACGCCGTGGCCGGTGAGGGACGGCAGTGCCTCGGCGTACCCCGCGGTGTCGAGCACCTGGCGGGTGAGGCGGTCGACGTCACGGCAGGCCGCGCCGGGTGCGAGGGCCTCCCGTCCGGCACGCTGGGCGGCGAAGACGAGGTCGTAGAGCTCGATCTGCCAGTCCGCGGGCGAGGTGCCGATCACGAACGTCCGGCCGATCTCGCAGCGGTAGCCGCGATAGGTGGCGCCCAGGCAGACGGAGAGGAAGTCACCCTCCTCCACGCGCCGGTCGGTGGGGCGGTGCGCGCGGCGGCCGGAGTTCGGACCGGTGGCGACCGAGGTGGGGAAGGCGGGGCCCTCGGCGCCGTGGTCGACCAGCCGGCGTTCGAGTTCGAGGGCGAGATGGCGTTCGGTGCGGCCCACCAGGATGGACTCCAGGAGTTCACCGAGTGCCTGGTCGGCGATCTCGGCGCCGATGCGGAGGCAGGAGATCTCCTCCTCGTCCTTCACCACCCGCTGCTGTTCGACGGCGCCGCCCAGGTCGGCGATGCGCAGGCGGGGGGCGACGGAGCGGATCTCGCGGTGCCGGGCGACCGTGAGGTGGTGTTCCTCCACGGCGAGGGAGTCGGCGCCCTGGGCCGCGGCGAGGTCGGCGGCGGCGACCGCCGGATCACCCTGGCCCGCGGCGAGGTACTGCACCCGCAGAGCCTCGTCGGGCCGGCCTTCCGTGGGGCGGTCGCCGGGTGGGCCGGGGCAGACCAGGAGGTCTTCCGTCCGGCCCAGGAGGAGGACGGCGCCGTGCGGGGCGGCGCCGGCGAGGTAGCGGACGTTGGCGGGGCGGGAGACGAGCGCTGCCGCGTGGCCGGCCGCGCTGTGTTGCTCCCTGAGCCGGGTTCGGCGGTTCGCGTGCATCTCTGACATGAGATGAGCGTAGGAGGAGTGGGCGATTTGTGCCGGTTCTGGTGTCGATCGGGGGACGGGGTGCCCGGAGAGGTGGTGTGCCGGGTGCGGGTCTGTGGAGGCTGATCGCGCCCCGCGGCGGAGCCGCATGTCGACGCAGCCCCGCGCCCCTTCAGCCGGCTCCCGCCCTCGGCGTCTACCAGCTCGGCGGGCTTGCGATCGACCGTGCCAGTACGTCGTCCAGGACCCTGGCCGTCTGGGGGACGTCCAGCTGGCTGTTGTCGATGATCGGGAGGCCGGAGCCGTACCAGCCCGCCATGCGGCCGTGGATCCGGGCGACCTCCTCGTCGGTGAGGCGGCGGTTGCCGGAGCGCTCGGCGTTGCGTTCCAGGACGATCTCCAGCCCCGGGAGCAGGACGACCGGCAGCAGGCCCGGGCCGACGTGCCGCTTCCAGCCGCCGAGGCCGACCACGGGGCGGTCGGGGAAGACGGCGTCGTCGAGGATGCAGGAGATGCCGTTGGCCAGGAAGTTGCGGGCGGCGAAGCCGCAGGTGCGGCGGGCCAGGCGGTACTGGGCCTCGGAGTTGTCGTTCCACCCGGACTGCGGGTCGGCGAAGCCGGAGCGGACCCACTCGCGCACGTCGTCGAGGCTGATGTGGGCCGTGGGCACCCTGCGGTGCTCGGCCCAGAACTTGGCGACGCTCGTCTTGCCGGCGCCCGCGGGTCCGATCAGCAGGACCGCGAGGGTCGTGGTGGCCGGGTCGGGGGCGCTCGCGGGGGCGATGCCGGGCATGGTGACCGGGCCGCCCGGCGGCAGCGGGACATGGCCGGTGGTGTCCGGGGGCGGCGGGGCCGGGCTGTGGGGCGGGCCGGCCGGGACCGGGCCCTGGGGTGCGAAGCCCGGCGCGGGAGGCGGCGGAGGCACGGGGGCGGAGCCCTGGTGCGGCCCCGGGTGGCCCGGGTGGTGTGCGGCCGGCGACCAGCCGGCGCCAGGTCCGTGCCCCGGCTGGTGGGGCGGCGGCAGCGGAGAACCCACTGCGTGCTGCATCCGGTGCCACTCCGTCTCGTACAGGCGATTGACCCTGGCGGCAGGGTACGGGCCCCGCTTCCTACCGAACGGTACCTTCCCCGGCCGCCGTTTGCTGAACGGCCGGGGACGGCCCGAAGTGCCCACGCCCGCAAGGCAAATGGGACGCAAGGCGCTCCGGCGGACTTACTCGCCCACTTCGCCGTACGCGGCGAGCAGCACGGCCGGGTCGGGGCCCTCCAGGACGGTGGGCTTGGCCAGGCCGTCGAGGACGATGAAGCGGAGCAGGTCGCCGCGGGACTTCTTGTCGACCTTCATCGCCTCCAGCAGCTTGGGCCACTGGTCGTAGCGGTAGTGCAGCGGGAGGCCGACGGACTCGAGGACCGTGCGGTGCCGGTCCGCCGTCGCGTCGTCCAACCGGCCGGCCAGACGGCCGAGTTCGGCGGCGAAGTGCATGCCGACCGAGACCGCGGCGCCGTGCCGCCACTGGTAGCGCTCGTTCTTCTCGATGGCGTGGCCCAGCGTGTGGCCGTAGTTGAGGATCTCGCGCAGTCCCGACTCCTTGAGGTCCGCGGAGACGACCTCGGCCTTGACCCGGATGGAGCGCTCGATGAGTTCGGCCGTGTGCGGGCCCTGGGGGCTGCGGGCGGCCTGCGGGTCGGACTCGATGAGGTCCAGGATCACCGGGTCGGCGATGAAGCCCGCCTTGATGATCTCGGCGAGCCCGGAGACGTAGTCGTTGACCGGGAGGGAGTCCAGCGCGGCCAGGTCGCACAGCACACCGGCCGGCGGGAAGAACGCGCCCACCAGGTTCTTGCCCTCGGCCGTGTTGATGCCGGTCTTGCCGCCGACCGCGGCGTCCACCATGGCCAGCACGGTGGTCGGTACGGCGATCCAGCGCACCCCGCGCAGCCAGGTCGCGGCGACGAACCCGGCCAGGTCCGTGGTGGAACCGCCGCCGACGCCGACGACGACGTCGGAGCGGGTGAAGTGGGACTGGCCCAGGGCCTTCCAGCAGTAGGCGGCGACCTCGGCGGTCTTGGCCTCCTCGGCGTTCGGCACCTGGATGGCGATCGCCTCGTAGCCCTGTTCGGCGAGGTCGGCCCGCAGCGCGTCGCCGGTCTCGGCGAGCGCCTCGGGGTGGATCACGGCGACGCGCTTGGCCTTCTCGCTGATCAACCCGGCCAGTTCGCCCAGGAGTTGACGCCCCACCAGGACTTCGTACGGCTCGGACCCCGCCGTGCCGCCGACCTGGATACGGGTGACTGCCTCGCTCATGCCTGCTTCAACTCCAAAGCGTCGAGGGCGACTTGCGCGACCTCTTCGGGGGTACGGCCGTCGGTCGCGACGACGACCGTGGCGACCTCCTCGTACAGCGCGCGCCGGGCCTCCATCAGCTCGCGCCACTGCTTGCGCGGGTTGACCGCGAGCAGCGGGCGGGCGGCGTTCAGCCCGGTGCGCTTGACGGCCTCCTCGACGTCCATCGAGAGGTAGACGACCCGGTGCCCGGCCAGCAGCGCCCGGATGTCGGTGTCGAGGATCGAGCCGCCGCCCAGCGCCAGCACGCCGTCGTGCCCGGCCAGCGCCTCGCTCACGGCGGCCTTCTCGATCGCCCGGAAGGCCGGCTCGCCGTCGTCGACGAAGATCTCGGCGATGGTGCGGCCCTGGGCGGCGACGATGTCGTCGTCGGTGTCCCGGAAGCCCACGCCCAGCGCCTCGGCCAGCAGCCGGCCCACCGTGGACTTGCCCACACCCATCGGTCCGACGAGGACGACCTGCGCAGCGGTCATCGGATGGCCAGGTTGTCGAGGTACGACCGCACGTTGCGGCGGGTCTCGGCGACGCTGTCGCCGCCGAACTTCTCCGCCACCGCGTCCGCCAGGACCAGGGCCACCATCGCCTCGGCGACGATGCCGGCGGCCGGCACCGCGGAGACGTCGGAGCGCTGGTGGTGGGCCTGGGTGGCCTCGCCGGTGGCCACGTCCACCGTCCGCAGGGCCCGCGGCACGGTCGCGATGGGCTTCATCGCCGCCCGCACCCGCAGCAGCTCACCGGTGGACAGGCCGCCCTCGGTGCCGCCGGAGCGGCCGGAGACCCGCCGGATGCCCTCCTCGGTGCCGACGATCTCGTCGTGCGCCTTGGAGCCGGGGACACGGGCGAGTTCGAAGCCGTCGCCCAGTTCGACGCCCTTGATCGCCTGGATGCCCATCAGCGCGCCGGCCAGGCGGGCGTCCAGCTTGCGGTCCCAGTGCACGTGCGAGCCCAGGCCGACCGGGACGCCGTAGGCCAGGATCTCCACCACGCCGCCGAGGGTGTCGCCGTCCTTGTGGGCCTGGTCGACCTCGGCCACCATCGCCTTCGAGGTGTCCGCGTCCAGGCAGCGCAGCGGGTCGGCGTCCAGCTTCTCCACGTCGGCCGGGGTCGGGTACACGCCGTGCGGGGCCTTGACCGAACACAGCTCCACCACGTGGCTGACGATCTCGATGCCGGCCGTCTCCTTCAGGTACGACCGGGCGACGGCGCCGAGCGCGACCCGGGCCGCGGTCTCCCGGGCCGAGGCGCGCTCCAGGATCGGGCGGGCCTCGTCGAAGCCGTACTTCTGCATGCCCGCCAGGTCGGCGTGGCCAGGACGGGGGCGGGTCAGCGGGGCGTTGCGGGCCAGTCCGGCGAGGATCTCCGGGTCGACCGGGTCGGCCGCCATGACCTGCTCCCACTTGGGCCACTCGGTGTTACCCACCATGATCGCGACCGGGGAGCCGAGGGTGAGGCCGTGCCGGACACCGCCGAGGAAGGTCACCTCGTCCTGCTCGAACTTCATGCGCGCGCCGCGTCCATAGCCGAGCCGGCGCCTCGCGAGGTGGTCCGCCACCATCTCCGTCGTGATCGGCACGCCGGCGGGAAGGCCCTCCAGCGTCGCCACGAGTGCGGGACCGTGGGACTCCCCCGCGGTCAGCCAGCGCAACCTGCTCAACGGTGCTCCTCAGTGCTCGCGCCCCGGTACTGCCCTGCGTACGCGCGTCCTCGCGTACGGCGACGGCGCGACCGGGTGCGCGGATCCGGCCCGCCACCCCCGATCCTCCCATGTCCGGGGTGGGACTCCGATCCGCGTCCGGCAAACGGACAGATCAGGCCGTCCGCGCGGCGTCGCGCATCGCCGCAAGCGGCGACCGCGGGTCCCTCGTGAACCGGCGGAACTGGAAGACGGCCTGGTGCACGAGCAGGTCGAGGCCGCTCAGCACCGGGCCACCGCGGTCCTGCCAGGCGGCGGCGAGGGGCGTGGGCCAGGGCTCGTAGAGTACGTCGAAAAGGGTGCCGACCCGGGCGGGAAGCCGGGCCGCGAGGTCGTCGGTGCCTCCGGCGGGCGTCGTGGAGATCACCAGGGGGGCGTCGAAGGCGCGTACCGCGTCGGCCCAGTCCGCCGGCCGGACCTGGACGCCGAGTCGTTCGCCCCACTGCCGCATCTCGTCGGCGCGCCGCTCGCTGCGGACGTACACCGTGACCTCGCCCGTGCAGAGCCGGGCCAGTGCCGCCAGTGCCGACGAGGCGGTGGCGCCCGCGCCCAGGATGGCCGCCGACTCGACCTTCTCCACGCCCCGCTCCTGCAGCGCGGCGATCAGCCCGGGGATGTCGGTGTTGTCGCCGACGCGCTTGCCGTCCTCTTCGAAGACGACGGTGTTGACGGCCTCCACCGAGGCCGCCGTGTCGGTGATCTCGTCGAGCAGCGGAATCACCGCCCGCTTGAGCGGCATGGTCAGGGAGAGTCCCGCCCACTCGGGACCCAGCCCTTCGAGGAAGCCGGGCAGCGCGGCCTCGTCGATCTCGAACCTGTCGTACGACCAGTCGTCCAGGCCGAGCGCCCGGTAGGCGGCGTTGTGCAGCCGCGGGGACAGGGAGTGGCCGATGGGCGAGCCGAGCACGGCCGCCCTGTGGGTCGGTGACATCAGTTCTTGTTCCTCGACGCATTGAATTCGTCGACCAGCTTGTTGTGCTCGGCGAGCGTCTTGGTGAACTTGCTGGTCTTGCCGTCCAACGAGATGAAGTAGTACCACCCGTCGTGCGTGGGGTTGAGCGCGCCCCTGAGGGCTTCCTCGCCGGGGTTGTCGATCGGGCCGGGCGGCAGGCCCTTGACGTAGTACGTGTTGTACGGGTTGTTGTACTTGCGCAGCTCGGAGATGCTCAGGTCGATCTTGCTCTGGTTCTTGATGTAGTTGTACGTCGAGTCGAACTCGAGCGAGCCGTAGGTCTCGGGGTTGGCGCGCTTGAGGCGGTTGTAGACGACCTCGGCCATCTTGCGGAAGTCGTCGTGGCTGACGCCCTCGGCCTGGACCAGGCTGGCCACGGTGAGCAGCTGCCAGGGGTTGTCGAGGCCGAGGCCCTTGGCCTTGTTCGCGAGGCCGAGCGCCGCGTACTTGTCGCTGGCCCGGGTGACCATGTCCTTGAGGACCGCCTCGGGCTTCTGGCCCTTGCTGGCCGCGTAGCTGGAGGGGTAGAGGAACCCTTCCAGCGGGTCCTTGACGTTGGGATGGTCCAGCGCCCAGGAGGGCAGGCCGAGCTTCTTGTAGTCGTTCTTCGCGACCTTCGCCGTGGTGCCGTCCGCCACCCCGAGACGTTTGTCGATCAGCTCATAGACCTGCGAGTTGCGCAGGCCCTCGGCGATGACGAGGTTGTCGCGGCTCTTGGGGCTCAGCATCAGCTCGACCGCGCTGGCGGCCGACATGTGCTTCTCCAGCGTGTAGACGCCGTCCTGGATCTTCTTGCCGTCGGGGTTGGACTGCTGTGCCGAGACGAACGCGTCGACGCTCTCGACGACGCCCGCCTCCTTCAGCTTCTGCCCGATCACATAGCCGCCGGCGCCCTTCGGGATGACGACGGTGACCGACTGGCCGTTGCCGTCGCCCGCGAAGTCGGGGGCCGGGCCGAAACGATCCTGGTAGAACTGCCAGCCGAAATAGCCGACGCCACCGAGGCCGCCACCGAAGACCAGCACGAGCACGAGGCAGGCGCAGCCGTTGCGGCTCTTCTTTTTCTTGGGCTTCTTGCCGCCGCGCGCCTTGCGCCCCTCGGCGGGGTCGTCGTCCTCGTCCTCTTCCTCGTCGTCGCCCGCGAAGAAGGCGTGCTCGCCCTGGTCGGGGCCCGGGTCCCAGTCGGTCTGCGGCGGCTCGGGCTCGGCCTGCCGGCGGCTGGGCGGCTCCGGCGGAGGGTAGGCGTCCGGAGTGCCGTAGTAGTCCGACTGGTCACCGCCGTAGGAGGCGGCGGCCTGCTGGGCGTAGGGGTCGTGCGGGTCCGTGTAGGGGACGTCCTGGTACTGGACATGGGAGTGCGTGCCCTGGCCCCACGCCTGCTGGTCGTACGACTGCTGCTGCTGGGTGTGACCCGCGTAGTACTGCTGGTCGTACTGCTGGTACTGCTGCGCCTGCCCGTAGCCGGTCTGTTGGCCGTCGTGCCAGCCGCCCTGGTCCTGCTGCTGCGGCTGCTCTGGATAGTGCTGCGGCTGGCCGCCGTAGGGGGACTGCGGGCCCACCTGGGCCTGCTGTCCACCCCATCCGTCGTCCCCGTAATACGGGTCCTCCGGATGCCACGGTTCGGAGCCTTGGCCCCGGCCATACTCAGTCATCAAACCCCTAGAGCCGCGAGGCGGTTGATCACGCGGCCTCGGTGGGGGCCCGCTCCCGGTTCCGCCTCTTGCTGTGCACCGGCTGTTCGATTCAGCGGCGCAATCGCGCGGAACGTTACCGTATCGCGATCAGATGACCACTTCGACGCCCTCGCCGGGTGCTTTACCTGACACCCGTTCGGATTCCAGGGCCTGCTGAAGGATGATCACAGCGGCTGCCTGGTCGATGACCGAGCGGCCCTTCTTGGATTTCACGCCCGAGGCGCGCAGTCCCTGACTGGCCGTCACCGTCGTCATCCGCTCGTCGACCAGGCGGACCGGCACGGGCTTGATGCCCCTGGCCAGCTCCTGGGCGAAGGCGCGGACCTTCGCCGCGGCCGGGCCCTCGCCCCCCTTGAGGGAGCGAGGGAGGCCGACGACGACCTCGATCGGTTCGTACTCCTCGACCAGTTGGCGCAGGCGGCGGTGGGCGGCCGGGACGTCCCGGCCGGGGACCGTCTCCACCGGGGTGGCGAGGATCCCGTCGGGGTCGCAGGACGCGACCCCGATCCGGGCGTCCCCGACGTCGACGGCGAGGCGGCGGCCCCGGCGCATCACGGGGCCGCTCTCACCGGATTCCTGCCCGGTGCTCACTTGGCCGTGTCCGCCACGAGCCGCTCGACCGCGTCGACGGCCTCGCCGACGGCGGCCGGGTTCTGGCCGCCGCCCTGCGCGACGTCGGGCTTGCCGCCACCGCCGCCACCGAGGGTCTTGGCGGCGGTGCGGACCAGGTCACCGGCCTTCATGCCGCGCTCGCGGGCGGCCTCGTTGGTCGCGATGACGGTCAGCGGCTTGCCGTTGTTGACGGCGAAGAGGGCCACCACGGCGGCGCGTCCGCCCTGGATGCGGCCGCGCACGTCGAGGACCAGCTTGCGCAGGTCGTCCGGGGTGGTGCCGTCCGGGACCTGACCGGTGACGACCGCGATGCCGCGGACGTCCTTGGCGGACTCGGCGAGGCCGGCGGCGGCCTGCAGCACCTTCTCGGCGCGGAACTTCTCGATCTCCTTCTCGGCGTCCTTCAGCTTGCCGAGCATGGCGGAGACCTTCTCCGGGAGCTCCTCCGGGCGGCCCTTGAGCAGCTCGGTCAGCTGGTTGACGACCGTGTGCTCGCGGGCGAGGAAGCTGTAGGCGTCGACGCCGACGAGGGCCTCGATACGGCGGACGCCGGAGCCGATGGAGGACTCGCCGAGCAGCTTCACCAGGCCCAGCTGGGCGGTGTTGTGCACGTGCGTGCCGCCGCACAGCTCCTTGGAGAAGTCGCCGATCGTCACGACGCGGACGCGCTCGCCGTACTTCTCGCCGAACTCGGCGATGGCGCCCTGCTTCTTGGCCTCGTCGATGCCCATGACGTCGGCGCGGACGTCGAGGTCGCGGGCGAGCACCTCGTTGATCTTGTGCTCGACGTCGGTCATCACCGAGTGCGGAACGGCGGAGGGCGAGCCGAAGTCGAAGCGGAAGCGGCCGGGCTGGTTCTCGGAGCCGGCCTGGGCGGCCGTCGGGCCGAGCGCGTCGCGCAGCGCCTGGTGGGTGAGGTGGGTGGCCGAGTGGGCGCGGGCGATGGCCTTGCGGCGGCGGGCGTCGATCGAGGCGACGGCCTTGGCGCCGACGGTGACCTCGCCGACCTGGACGACGCCCTTGTGGACGTAGACGCCCGGGACCGGCTTCTGGCAGTCGCGGACCTCGATGACGGCGCCGGAGTCGACCTTGATCTTGCCGGTGTCGCCGATCTGGCCGCCGCCCTCGGCGTAGAAGGGGGTGCGGTCGAGGACGATCTCGACCTCGTCGCCCTCGGTGGCGGCCGGGGAGGAGGCGCCGTCGACGAGGATGCCGACGATGGTGGACTCGCCCTCGGTGTCGCTGTAGCCGATGAAGTCGGTCTCGCCGACCTTGTCGGCGATCTCCCGGTAGGCGCCGGCGCCGGCGTGGCCGGTCTTCTTGGACTGGGCGTCGGCCTTGGCGCGCTCCCGCTGCTCCTTCATCAGGCGGCGGAAGCCGTCCTCGTCCACGGACAGCCCCTGCTCGGCGGCCATCTCGAGGGTGAGGTCGATCGGGAAGCCCCAGGTGTCGTGGAGCAGGAACGCCTTGTCGCCGGGCAGGACGGTGCCGCCGGACTGCTTGGTCTCGGTGACGGCGGTGTCGAGGATGTTGGTGCCGGCCTTCAGCGTCTTGAGGAAGGCGTTCTCCTCGGCGACGGCGACCTTCTCGATGCGCTCGCGGTCGGTGACCAGCTCGGGGTACTGCTGGCCCATCATGCCGATCACGGTCTCGACGAGGTCCAGGACGACCGGGCCGGTGGCGCCGAGCAGGCGCATGTTGCGGATGGCGCGGCGCATGATGCGGCGCAGGACGTAGCCGCGGCCCTCGTTGCCGGGGGTGACGCCGTCGCCGATGAGCATGGTGGCGGTGCGCATGTGGTCGGTGACCACGCGCAGGGAGACGTCGGAGGCGTGGGCGGCGCCGTAGTGGACCCCGGTCAGCTCGGTGGCCTTCTTGATGACGGCCATGGAGGTGTCGATCTCGTACATGTTCTGCACGCCCTGCAGAATCATGGCGAGGCGCTCCAGGCCGAGGCCGGTGTCGATGTTCTTGCTGGGGAGGTCGCCGAGGATCTCGAAGTTGTCCTTGCCGGTGCCCTCGCCCCGCTCGAACTGCATGAAGACGAGGTTCCAGATCTCCACGTACCGCTCGTCGTTGACGGCGGGGCCGCCCTCGGCGCCGAACTCGGGGCCGCGGTCGTAGTTGATCTCGGAGCAGGGGCCGCACGGGCCGGGGACGCCCATGGACCAGAAGTTGTCCTTCATGCCCAGGCGCTGGATGCGCTCCATGGGCACGCCGACCACCTCGTGCCAGATGCGCTCGGCCTCGTCGTCGTCCTTGTAGACGGTGATCCAGAGCTTCTCCGGCTCCAGGCCGTAACCGCCCTTGTCCTGGGGGCTGGTGAGCAGCTCCCAGGCGAGCTTGATGGCGCCTTCCTTGAAGTAGTCGCCGAAGGAGAAGTTGCCGCACATCTGGAAGAACGTGCCGTGCCGGGTGGTCTTGCCGACCTCTTCGATGTCGGGGGTGCGCACGCACTTCTGCACGCTGGTGGCGCGCGGGAAGGGCGGCTTGACCTCACCGAGGAAGTAGGGCTTGAAGGGCACCATGCCGGCGGGGACGAGGAGCAGAGTCGGGTCGTCCGCGATGAGCGACGCCGAAGGGACGACGGTGTGCCCGCGCTCCTCGAAGAAGCTCAGCCAGCGGCGGCGAATCTCGGCCGACTCCATCAGTGGTCCTCATTCCGGTTGTACGAGTGCGTCTGGTACGTCGAGCCCTCGACGTACTTCGGGTTGTTGCGGTTCTCGATGGCGGTGTGGCGCCGGGGCGCGGGGAGTTCGGGGGCCGCGTTGATGCCCAGGGCCTCCCCCAGCTCCTCCTCCCGCACGGCCATGTTGTCGCGGACCTCGAGCGCGAAGCCGACCGCGCGGTCCTTGATCCGGTGGCCGGCCTCGATCGCCTTGTTGGCCGCGGCGGCGGCCAGGCTCTCGGGAGTGAGCTGCTTGAGCTTGCGGTTGACCTTGGTGGTGGCCCACACACCGGCGGCCACGCCCGTGCTGAACCAGAACGTACGGCGGAACATCGCTAGGTCTCAGTCCTTCTTCCGCTTGCCCCGCCGAGACGTCGGGACGGTCCGGCCCACGATCACGGTACGCCTCGGCTCCTTCGTGGGCATGTCGTCCCGGCGGGTACCCAGCGCCCTGCGGACGCCGTACCCGAAAGCCGCGACCTTGACCAGGGGGCCGCCGAAGGTGGAGGCGACGGTGGTCGACAGGGCGGAGGCGTTCGAGGTGACCTCCTGGACGTCGGTCGCGATCGCGTCGACCCGGTCGATCTGGGTCTGCGCGGAGCGCACCGCGGCGGAGGCGTCGGCCAGCAGCGGGACGGCCTGGTCGGTCACGTCCGCGACCAGCTTGGTGGTCGCCTTGAGCGTCTGGGCCAGCCTCGCGAGGGCCACCGCGAGGAAGGAGACCAGGATCGCCCAGAACACGGCCACCAGGATCCCGGCCACCTCACCACCGGACACCACGCGCACCCGCTCCCTCAGCTTGCCCGAACATCGAAAAAGTCGTGGGCCGAGCCTATCGCGCCGGGGGTGGCGCTCCGCACCGGTTTCCCTTCCACACGCGGGCCGGGTCGCGCAAGGCGATTGTACGGACTGAATACGGTTCAGTACGCTCCGTATCCCATGCGGCAACATCAGCGCGACGGCGGTCCCGTGGGCGGCAACCTCCCCGAGGAGCTCGACGCGTTCGTGGGACGCTCGGTCGAACTCGCCGGGCTGGCAGGGGCGCTCGACACCGCTCGGCTGGTCACCGTGACCGGCGCGGGCGGGGTCGGCAAGTCGCGGCTCGCGGCACGGGCGGCCGCTCTGCACGCACCGCGCGACGAGGTCCGGCGCGCGGAACTGGCGCCGGTGCGGGATCCGCGGTTCGTCGATCACGCCGTCGCGGAAGCGCTCGGTCTGACCGACCACACGGCCCGGCCGCCGCGCGAGACGCTGCTCGCCCATCTCGCCGGGCGTCAACTCCTGCTGGTCCTGGACGGGTTCGAGCACCTGGTGGAGGCGTGCGCCGAGCTGGTGGGCGAGTTGCTGCGGGCCGTGCCCGGGCTCCGGGTGCTCGCGGCGGGGCGCCGCCCGCTGGGCGTGCCGGGAGAGCGGGTGTTCCCGCTGGCTCCGCTCGGCGAGGACGAGGCGGTGCAGCTGCTCGCCGAGCGGGCCGGGCTGCACGGCGTGCCGGTCCCGGACGGCGAGGACGTGCGCGCGCTGTGCCGGCGCCTCGACGGGATTCCGCTCGCGGTCGAACTGGCGGCGGGGCGGCTGCGGGCACTGTCCCCGGGTCAGTTGCTGGAGCGGCTGGAGGACCGGTTCCGCCTGCTGACCGGCGGCGGCTCGGACGGGCTCGCCCGGCACCGGACGCTGCGTCTGGCGATCGGCTGGAGCCACGAACTGTGCACCCCGCGGGAGCGGCTGCTGTGGGCGCGGCTCTCGGTCTTCGCCGGACGGTTCGACCTGGAGGCCGTCGAGTACGTCTGCGCCGGGCACGGTCTCGACGCCGACGACGTCCTCGACGTACTGACCGAGTTGCTCGCGCAGTCGGTGGTCGCGCGGGAGGAGACGCCGGCCGGAGTGCGCTACCGGATGCTGGACACCGTGCGGGCGTACGGAGCCGACTGGCTGGAGGCGACGGGGGACGCGGCCCGGCTGCGGCGGCGGCACCGGGACTGGTACCTGGGCCTGGCGATCTGGTGCGAGCTGGAGTGGTTCTCGCCGCGCCAGGACGAGGTGGCCGCACGGGTGGAGGCGGAGCTGCCCAATCTGCGCTGCGCCCTGGAGCACTGTCTGACCGAGCCGGAGGAGGCCCACCTGGGCCAGTACCTCGCGGGTTCGCTGTGGTTCTGCTGGGCGGGCTGCGGGCGGCTGGCCGAGGGCCGGCACTGGCTGGAGCAGGTCGTGCGGCTGGACTCGGGCCATGACCGGTCGCGGCTGAAGGCGCTGTGGGTGCTCGGGTACGTGGCGATCCTGCAGGGCGACACGGTGCCCGCGCTGGCGGCGCTGCGGGAGTGCCGCGAGGAGGCGGAGCGCTGCGGGGATGCGACGGCGGTGGCGTACGCGGAGCACCGCACCGGCTGTCTGGCCCTGGTCACGGACGACATGCCGCGCGCGGAGCGGCTGCTGCGCTCGGCGCTGGAGCGCTACGAGGAGATCGGCGAGCTCAACAGCAATGTGCTGATGGGCCGGGTCGAGCTGGCGATGGCGCGCGCCTTCCAGGGCGATCTGCCGGGCGCGGTGCGGATGTGCGAGGACGTGCGCCGGGTCTGCGAGGACCACGGCGAGCGGTGGGCGCGCACCTACGCGCTGTACGTCCTGGCGTACGCGGCCTGGGCCGACGGCGATCCCGCCCGGGCCCGTGCCCTGCTCGTCGACTGCCTCACCGGCGCCCACTCCTTCCACGACCTGCTCGGCTCGGTGCTGGCGGTGGAGCTGCTGGCCCTGGTCACGGCGGTGGAGGGCGACGCGGCCGAGGCCGCGGTGCTGCAGGGCGCGGCGGGCCGGATGTGGCCGTCGGTGGGGCTGCCGCTGTTCGGCTCGGCCTGCTTCAACGCCGCGCACCAGCAGTGCGAGGCGACGGCCAGGCAGCGGCTCGGCGACGAGCGGTACGAGGAGTGCGTACGGGAGGGGGCGCGACTGGCGCGGGAGGCCGCCGTGTCGCGGGCGCTGGGGCGGCCGCTTGGGGCCATGCCGGCGCCGCGGGAGCCCGTGCGGTACGCGACGCCCAGCCCGCAGACGCACGAACCCGCCGCCTCCCGCGCCCGGAAGGGCGGGGAGACGGCGGGCTGAGGTGGTACTGCCGCCTGCCGAGGATCAGCGGGCGTAGTACTCGACGACGAGCTGCTCATCGCAGATCACCGGGATCTCCTTGCGGTTCGGCTCGCGGTCCAGGCGGAACGCCAGGGCGCCGAGGTTCACCTGGAGGTAGCGCGGGGTCTCGCCGTCGGGGGCGAAGCCACCGGCGCGGGCCACCTCGAACAGCGTCTTGCTGCGGCTGCGCTCGCGGACCATCACGACGTCGTCGGGACGGACGCGGAACGACGGCTTGTCGACCTTCTGGCCGTTGACCTCGATGTGGCCGTGAACGACCATCTGACGGGCCTGGTAGATGGTGCGGGCGATGCCCGAACGCAGGACCAGGGCGTCGAGACGGCGCTCGAGCTCCACGATCAGGGCCTCACCGGTCTTGCCCTGCACCTTGGAGGCACGCTCGTAGGCACGGACCAGCTGGCGCTCGGAGACGTCGTACTGCGCGCGCAGACGCTGCTTCTCCAGCAGACGGACCTTGTAGTCCGAGTTCTGCTTGCGGCCACGGCCGTGCTCACCCGGCGGGTAGGGGCGGGCCTCGAAGTACTTGACGGCCTTCGGGGTCAGCGCGATGCCGAGGGCACGCGACTTCTTGACCTTGGGGCGGGACTGGTTCGCCACTGTCTCTTTCTTCCTTCTGATATTCGGCTTGTCAGGGTTGAAGGAGGTCGCATCCGCAGCCGGGGAAACCCTCCGCGTCCTGGCGGACTCGGTGGGCAGCCGCTCCCCTGGTCTGGGCACATACGTGCAGCACGCGAGTGGCCCACCGACCTTTCCCGCCTCGCGACGGGTGGTGGTGGGCTGCCCGCGACACCATTCGAACGGTGCGCGACGCTCCTGGAACCCGCTGGGGGTTCCGGCCGGATGTCCCGCTCTGACAGCGCGGGACTCGGCACTCCGGCGAAGTCTACAGGCTTCTCAGGGGCGCTTCCGACCGAGGTGCGTCCGGGTCCACTCCACGGCGTCCGCGTACCGCGCCTCCGCCCCGTGCCGGGTCGGGGTGTAGTACTCGCGGTCCTTGAGGGCGTCCGGGGCGTACTGCTGTTCGGCGATACCCTCGGCCAGGTCGTGCGGATACACGTACCCCTGCGCGTGGCCGAGCTTGGCGGCGCCCTTGTAGTGCCCGTCCCTGAGGTGCGGCGGCACGGCTCCCGCCAGTCCCTTGCGTATGTCGTCCAGGGCGGCGCCGATCGCGGTCGTCGCGGCGTTGGACTTCGGGGCCAGGGCGAGGGCGATGGTGGCGTGGCTGAGGGTGAGGGCGGCCTCGGGAAAGCCGATCATGGCGACGGCCTGGGCGGCGGCCACGGCGATCGGCAGGGCGTTCGGGTCGGCGAGCCCGATGTCCTCGCTCGCCGAGATCATCAGCCGGCGGGCGATGAAGCGGGGGTCCTCGCCGGCCTCGATCATGCGGGCCAGATAGTGCAGGGCCGCGTCGACGTCCGAGCCCCTGATGGACTTGATCAGGGCGCTGGCCACGTCGTAGTGCTGGTCGCCGTCGCGGTCGTACTTGACCGCCGCCCGGTCGACGGTCTCCTCCAGGGTGGTCAGGGAGATCTCGGTCTCGCCCTTGTCGAGGGCGGCCCCCGCGGCGGCCTCCAGGGCGGTCAGGGCGCGACGGGCGTCACCGCCGGCGATGCGCAGGAAGTGGTCCTCGGTGTCCTCGGGGAGGGTGACGGCGTCCTTGAGGCCGCGCTCGTCGCTCAGCGCCCGCCTGAGCAGGCCGCGGACGTCGTCGTCGGTGAGGGGTTCGAGGGTGAGCAGGAGGGAGCGGGACAGCAGCGGGGAGATCACCGAGAAGTAGGGGTTCTCCGTGGTCGCCGCGATCAGGGTGACCCAGCGGTTCTCCACCGCGGGCAGCAGGGAGTCCTGCTGGGCCTTGCTGAAGCGGTGGATCTCGTCCAGGAAGAGGACGGTCTCCTTGCCGTATCCGCCGGTGGCGCGGCGGGCGCCGTCGATGACCGCGCGGACCTCCTTGACGCCCGCGGTGATCGCCGACAGTTCGACGAAGCGCTTGTTGGTGGCCTTGGAGACGACGTACGCGAGGGTGGTCTTGCCGGTGCCGGGCGGGCCCCACAGGATCACGGAGGAGGGGCCCGCCGGGCCGCCCGCTCCCTCGCCGACCAGGCGGCGCAGGGGCGAGCCGGGCTTGAGCAGGTGCTGCTGGCCCACGACCTCGTCGAGGGTGCGCGGGCGCATGCGCACCGCCAGGGGGCTTCCTGCCGGATCCTTCTCCTGGCGTTCTTCTGCGGCTGCGGTGAACAGGTCGGGCTCCACGCTGAAACCCTAAATCACGGCACTGACAACGCGGCGCGCCGTCAGCTGGTCCAGAAGTCCCACCAGCGGGTCAGGACCAGCATGCCGATGATGCCGATGTGCAGGACGGGCAGGACCCAGGTGAACTCGCCGAAGAAGCCCTTCAGCCAGCGCGGGGCGGGCAGGAAGGAGTTGCGGACGTTGAACGAGGTCACGTACCAGAACATGATGATCGTCGCGACCCAGGCCAGCGAGCACCACAGGCACAGCGCGTTGATCCGGTACAGCGACTGGAACTGCAGCCAGGTGCAGAAGCCCACGCCGAAGAGCGTGCCGAAGTTGAAGGTCAGCCAGTACCAGCGCGGGAAGCGGGCGCGGGCCAGCAGGCTCATGCCGACGCAGACGACGATGCCGTAGGCGACCAGGCCGAGCATCGGGTTGGGGAACCCGAAGGCGGCGGCCTGCTTGGACTCCATCACGCTGCCGCAGGAGACGACCGGGTTGAGACTGCAGCCCGGGGTGAAGGTCTTGCCCTCGACCTTGGCCTCGAGCAGCTTGAACTTGTCGATCGTGATGACCCACGCGGCGAGCAGGCCTGCCGCGCCGGTGATGATCAGCAGCAGGGCGAAGGCGCGGCTGCCGCCGACCGTGCGCGTCTCGGAGGCCGCCGCGTCGCTCGGCTCGGGCTCGGTGGAGACGTCTTTGACTGTGGTCTTGCTCATCACGTCGATTCCGTCTGCTGGGGATATGGACCTTCATCGGGCACGGGCCATTCTGCCGCACCCGGCACCCTGTCCACCGTTCGATGGACATAAGGAGGTACGTACGGTCGTCCCCGAGCGTTCGGTTCCGGACGAGGCTCGACGTCATGACGGCACACGTGAACGATCTCGCCGTGGATGTTCGGGGGCTGCGCAAGCGCTACGGGGATCTGACCGCGGTGGACGGCATCGACCTCGGCATCCGGCGCGGTGAGGTGTTCGGCCTGCTCGGACCCAATGGCGCGGGCAAGAGCACCACCGTGGAGATCCTCCAGGGCAACCGCGGCCGGGACGCGGGCGAGGTGTCGGTGCTCGGGTCCGACCCGGCGAACGGCACGCGCGCGTGGAGATCGCGTGTGGGAATCGTCTGGCAGGACGAATCGGCACCCGCGGAGTTGACGGTCCACGAGACGGTACGGCACTTCGCCCGCTACTACCCCGCACCGCGCGACCCCGAGGAGGTCATCGCACTGGTGGGTCTGGAGGCGAAGGCGGGCAGCCGCGTCAAGGCGCTGTCGGGCGGCCAGCGCCGCCGTCTCGACGTGGCCCTGGGTGTGATCGGCGATCCCGAACTGCTGCTCCTGGACGAGCCGACGACCGGCTTCGACCCGGCCGCCCGCCGCCGGTTCTGGGACCTGATCCGGCTGCTGGCCGACGAGGGCACGACGATCCTGCTGACCACGCACTACCTGGAGGAGGCGGAGGCCCTGGCCGACCGGCTCGCGGTGGTCGCCCGGGGCCGCGTCGTGGCCGAGGGCGAGCCCGCCGCCCTCCGGGAGCGGTACGGCACCGGAGCCACGGTCGAGTGGACCGAGGCCGACGGCACCGTGCGCCGCGAGCGCACCGACACCCCGACCAGGACGGTCGGCGAGCTCACGCACCGCTTCGACGGCGAGATCCCGGGGCTGCTGGTGACCCGCCCCACCCTGGAGGACGTCTACCTCCGGCTGACCGGACAGGAGGACGCGCGATGACCTCGACCGCCGTGGCGACCGGGAACCGGGCGCGGACCGGGCGGCTGCCCGGGGCCTGGAACCTGGGGCTGAGCCGGGGAGCGCTGGAGATCAGGCAGTTCTTCCGCCAGCGCGACCAGGTCGTCTTCACCTTCTCCTTCCCGGTCGTCTTCCTGTTCCTGTTCGCGGCGATCTTCCACGACGACGTGCGCGGCTCCGGGGTCAACGCCTCCCAGCTGTACGTCCCCGCGATGATGGCCTCCGGCCTCATGTCGACCAGTTTCCAGTCGCTGGGCATCTCGATCGCCGTGGAGCGCGACGAGAAGGTGCTGCGCCGGCTGCGCGGCACGCCGATGCCGCCGGCCGCGTACTTCCTGGGCAAGATCTGGCTGGTTCTGTTCACCGGGGCCGTGGAGACGGCGATCCTGCTGTTCGCCGGCACCGCCTTCTACGGCGTGCGGCTGCCGTCGGACGCCTCCCGCTGGATCGACTTCGGCTGGATCTTCGTGCTCGGGCTGACGGGCTGCTCGCTGCTCGGCATCGCGATCAGTTCGCTGCCCGGGTCGGCGAAGAGCGCGAGCTCCGTGGTCGTCCTGCCCTTCCTGGTCCTGCAGTTCATCTCCGGGGTGTACATCTCCATCGACACGATCCCCGACTGGATGCTGAACGTCGGTGCCCTGTTCCCGCTGAAGTGGCTGTGCCAGGGTCTTCGGGGCGTCTTCCTGCCGGACTCGGCGCGGGTCCTGGAGCAGGCCGGGAGCTGGGAGTTCGGGAAGGTCGCCCTGGTGCTGGCCGCCTGGTGCGTCGGAGGATTGGTGCTGTGTCTGCTGACCTTTCGCTGGAAGGACCGGCGCGACGGCTGACCGGCCGGAGCGCGGCCCGCGGCGACCACGCGTGGGACCGCACGATCCGGCTGTGGGACGTCTACTTCGCGCTCGCGTGGGCCGCCACCCTGGCGTTCGTTCTGGTCGGCGGGGGTTCGCGGGGTCCGGCGCGCGCGGTCGCCGCCGCACTGCTCGTGCCCCTCGTGCCCTGGTACATCGCCCTGGGGCGTGCCCTGTTGCAGCAGTCGCAGCCGAACGAGCGCCGGGCGCTGCGGTATCTGGGCGGGACGATGGCGCTGTTCCTGCCGTCGTCGGTACTGGCCGGCGAGACCCGGCTGATGGCGTTCGCGCTCGTGCCCCAGTGCTTCATGGCGCTGCGGATGCGGCGGGCGCTCGTCGCCGTCACGCTGATCAATGTCGCGCCGGTGGCCGGTTGGGCGCTGCTGTGGCACCCGGACGGCCGTGACCTGCTGGGGAACTCGCTGTCCGCGCTGGTCAGTCTCGGTTTCTCGACGGTGGTGGGCAGTTGGATCATCCGGATCATCGAGCAGAGTGAGGAGCGGGCCGAGCTGATCGCCGAACTCGACGCCAGCCGCCACGAGATCTCCCGGCTGTCGGCCGCGCACGGCGCCCTGGCCGAGCGGGAGCGGATGGCCCGGGAGATCCACGACACCCTGGCGCAGGGCTTCACCAGCCTGCTGATGCTGGTCCAGGCGGTGGAGGCGGAACTGGACCACGACCTGCCCGAGGCCCGCCGGCACCTCGCGCTGATGGACGAGACGGCCCGGCAGAACCTCGCCGAGGCGCGCGCCCTGGTCGCCGGTGCCGCGCCGGCCGACCTCGACGGCGCCTCCCTCCCCGACGCCCTGCGCCGCCTGGCAGCCCGCCACGGGGCGACGCTCCGGGTGCGCGGCCCGGAGCGCACGCTGCCGGCCGGGCCCGAGGTCGTGGCCCTGCGCTCCTGCCAGGAGGCCTTGGCCAACGCCCGTAAGCACGCGGGGAGTTCGGCCTTGGTGGGCATCGAGCTGACGTACGCCGACGACGCGCTCACGCTGTGGGTACGGGACGACGGCCGCGGCTTCGACCCGGGTGCCCCCTGCGACGGTTACGGCCTGTCGGGGCTGCGCGCCCGGGCCACCGAGGTCGGCGGCACGGCACGGATCGACAGCGCGCCGGGCGGCGGTACGACGGTGACGGTCAGCCTGCCCCTGTCTCCGATGAGGAGTTCGCCGTGATCCGTATCGTCCTCGCCGACGACCATCCCGTCGTCCGCGAGGGTCTGCGGGCGATGCTCAGCGCCGAGCCGGACCTCGACGTGGTCGCCGACGCGGCGAGCGGTCCGCAGGCGGAGGCGCTGGCGGCCGAACTGCGGCCCGACATCGTCCTGATGGACCTGCGGATGCCGGGCGGCGGAGGCGTCGACTCGATCGTGCGGATGAGCGAGGCGGGGCTGGCCTGCCGGGTGGTCGTCCTGACGACGTACGAGACGGACCGGGACATCCTGCGGGCCGTGGAGGCCGGGGCCGCCGGCTATCTGCTCAAGGACATGCCCCGCGGTGAACTCGCGGAGGCCGTACGGGCGGCGGCGCGCGGCGAGACGGTCCTG
Organism: Streptomyces sp. MAI_2237; assembly: GCF_054189285.1. Lineage (NCBI taxonomy): Bacteria > Bacillati > Actinomycetota > Actinomycetes > Kitasatosporales > Streptomycetaceae > Streptomyces > Streptomyces sp. MAI_2237. The sequence continues at coordinate 234,727 of NZ_JAJPGQ010000001.1, forward strand.
GCCCCGTCGGTCGCGGCACGGCTGGTGGACCGGCTGCGGACGAAGCCGGAGCGGCCCCGGCTGTCGGAGCGGGAGACGGCGGTGCTGCGCCTGGTGGCGGAGGGCTGCACCAACGCGGAGATCGGCCGACGTCTGTTCATCGGCGAGTCGACCGTGAAGACCCATCTGCTGCGCGTCTTCGGCAAGTTGAACGTCGACGACCGGACAGCAGCGGTGACGAGCGCCATGCGGTCCGGGTTGCTGGAGCAGTGAGAAGGGCGCCGGAGGGGTCTCCGGCGCCCTTGTCCCGTCGTCAGCCGAGCCGTGACTCCAGCTCCGCCACGATCTCGTTCACGCCGATGGCCGTCTGCTCGCCGGACTCCATGTCCTTGAGCTGGACGACGCCCTCGGCGAGGTCGCGTTCGCCGGCGACGATCGCGTAGCGGGCGCCGCTGCGGTTGGCGTTCTTCATCGCGCTCTTGAGGCCCTTGGCGCCGTAGGAGAAGTCCGCGGCGACACCGACCTTGCGCAGTTCGGTGACCTTCGCGAACAGGATCCGGCGGGCCTCCTCGCCGAGCGGTACCGCGAACACGCTGGTGGTGGAGGGCAGTTCGAGCTCGACGCCCTCCGCCTCCAGGGCCAGGACCGTGCGGTCGACACCGAGCGCCCAGCCGACCGACGGCAGCGCGGGGCCGCCGATCATCTCCGACAGGCCGTCGTAGCGGCCGCCGCCGCCCACCGCGGACTGCGAGCCCAGACCGTCGTGCACGAACTCGAAGGTCGTACGGGTGTAGTAGTCCAGGCCGCGGACCAGCTTGGGGTCGTCCTCGAAGGCCACGCCCGCCGCCGTGATCAGCTCGCGGACCTCCTCGTGGTACGCCTTGCAGGCGTCGCAGAGGTAGTCGCGCAACAGCGGCGCGTCGCCGAGCTGCTTCTGCACGGACTCGCGCTTGTCGTCGAGGACGCGCAGCGGGTTGATCTCGGCGCGGCGCAGGGTGTCCTCGTCGAGGTCGAGGCCGCGCAGGAAGTCCTGCAGCGCGGCCCGGTAGACCGGACGGCACTCCTTGTCGCCCAGGCTGTTGAGCAGGATGCGGAAGTTGCTCAGCCCCAGCGAGCGGTACGCCTGGTCCGCCAGGATGATCAGCTCGGCGTCGAGCGCCGGGTCCTCGGCGCCGATCGCTTCCGCGCCGACCTGGGAGAAGTGCCTGTAACGGCCCTTCTGCGGGCGCTCGTAGCGGTAGTAGGAGCCCGAGTACCAGAGCTTGACGGGCAGGTTGCCCAGCTTGTGCAGGTTGGCCTCCAGCGCCGCGCGCAACACGGAGGCGGTGCCCTCGGGGCGCAGGGCGAGCCGGTCGCCGCCCTTGGTCTCGAAGGCGTACATCTCCTTGGTCACGATGTCGGTGGACTCGCCGACACCGCGCGCGAACAGCTCGACGCTCTCGAAGCCGGGGGTCTCGATGTAGCCGTAGCCGGCGGCGCGCAGCGGGGCGGCGATCGCCTCGCGCACCGCCAGGAACTTCGCGGAGTCCGGCGGGATCAGGTCGTACGTGCCCTTGGGGGCCTTGAAGGTGCTCACGAAGTCTCTCGTCACATTCCTCGTCGGGGAGCCTCGGCGGCTCCCTGGCCGGCGGCCACCTGCCGCAGATACGGGTTGGTGGCGCGCTCCTGGCCGATGGTCGTCTGGGCGCCGTGGCCGGACAGCACCACGGTCGAGTCGTCGAGCGGCAGGCACACGCGGGCCAGCGAGTCGAGCATCTCGGCCATGTCACCGCCGGGCAGGTCGGTGCGTCCGATGGAGCCGGCGAACAGCAGATCCCCGGAGAAGAACACCGACGGGACATCGGTCGTCTCGGGCATCCGGAAGGTCACCGACCCCTTGGTATGGCCCGGCGCGTGCGCGACGGAGAACTCCAGTCCCGCCAGCTTCAATTGCGCGCCGTCGGCCAGCTCCCTGACGTCGTCCGGCTCCCCCACGGTCAGCTCGCCCATGAGCGGCATCCCGATGGAACGGCCGAGCGCCTTCTCGGGGTCCGCCATCATGTAGCGGTCCTCGGGGTGGATCCAGGCGGGCACGTCGTGCGCGCCGCACACCGGGACGACCGAGGCCACATGGTCGATGTGGCCATGGGTGAGGACGACGGCGACGGGCTTGAGCCGATGCTTCTTCAGCGCTTCCTCGACTCCTTCGGCGGCCTGGTGGCCCGGGTCGATGATCACGCACTCCTCACCGGCGGCGGGGGCGACGAGATAACAGTTCGTCCCCCAGGCCCCGGCGGGGAACCCGGCAATGAGCACGATCGTCCTTCGTTGTGTCGGTACGGGCGGCTGCGGTGGCCGTGCGCGACGGCCTCGGCCACTGCCAGAGCCTACCGGCGCTGCCGAATCCTCAGCGAACCCATATACGGTACGGGGCACACGCAGGCGGTCGGCTCACAAGACGCACGCGTCCCAGTCGGCGTACGAGACGCATGAGGAGAAAACCCGGTGGTCAGCCAGGAACAGCGGAAGCGGCAGCTCGCGCGGGAGAAGTTTCTGCGGCAGCAGCAACGGCGTACGGAGGCGCGGCGCAAGGCACGCATGCGCAACTCGGTGATCGCGTCGGTGCTCGGCGTGATCCTGATCGGCAGCGTGGCCCTGTACACGACCGGGGTGATGAAGGGCGACGACAAGGCCAACGCCAGCTCCCAGACGACGCCCAGCGCCACGCCCACCAGCAAGGCTCCGGACCCGTGCGCCAAGCCGGCGGCGGGCTCGGTGAAGAAGCTCAGCTGGAAGAAGGAGCCGGCGGTCACGATCGACAAGTCGGCGAAGTACACGATGAAGCTCGCCACGACGTGCGGTGACATAGACATCGCGCTGAAGACGTCGGCGGCCCCGCACACCGTGAACTCCTTCGACTTCCTTGCCTCGAAGGGCTTCTTCGACCACACGAAGTGCCACCGGCTCACCACCAACGGCATCTACGTGCTGCAGTGCGGCGACCCGACGGGCTCCGGCAGCGGCGGTCCCGGGTACACGATCCCGGACGAGAACCTGAAGGACAAAAGCCTGAAGGGCGGTGTCTACCCGGCGGGCACGATCGCGATGGCCAACACCGGGCAGAAGCACACCGGCGGCAGCCAGTTCTTCCTCGTCTACCAGGACAGTCAGCTGCCGCCCAGCTACACACCGTTCGGTACCGTGTCCGCGTCGGGCATGAAGGTCCTCAAGAAGATCGCCGCCGCGGGCGAGAGCACGGGGCAGGGCGACGGCGCGCCGAACGCCACGGTCGTGATCAACAAGGCCACGGTCACGAAGTCCTGATCCTTTGGGCACCGCATCCCGACCCCGAGGTGCGAAATTTCGGTCGTGCGGGATGCGGACAGGCCGCCCGCACGTCGCCTATGTTGGCCGTGACGAAACTGTGGACGATGCCCGGGGGCAGTGAGGCCCCTCGCAGGCATCATGTGGAGGAGGCGCTGTGAGCAGCGACCCGTGGGGCCGCGTCGACGAGACGGGGACCGTGTACGTGCGTACGGCCGACGGCGAGCAGGTCGTCGGTTCCTGGCAGGCCGGCTCCCCCGAGGAGGCGCTGGCCTACTTCGAGCGCAAGTACGAGGGCCTGGTTGTGGAGATCGGCCTCCTCGAGAAGCGGGTGAAGACCACCGACCTGTCCGCGAAGGACGCCCAGGCGGCCATCGACCACATCCGCGAGCAGGTCGACGCCCACCACGCGGTGGGCGACCTGGACGCGCTGCGGCAGCGGCTGGACAAGCTCGTCCAGACCGTCGAGGCCCGCCGGGAGGAGCGCAAGCAGCAGCGGGCCAAGCAGTCCGACGAGGCGCGGCACGCCAAGGAGGAGCTGGTCGCCGAGGCGGAGCAGCTGGCGCAGTCCGACCAGTGGCGGGCCGCCGGTGAGCGGCTGCGGGCGCTGGTGGACACCTGGAAGGGCCTGCCGCGGCTGGACCGCAAGTCGGACGACGAGCTGTGGCACCGCTTCTCCCACGCCCGCTCGGCGTTCTCCAAGCGGCGCAAGGCGCACTTCGCGGCGCTCGACGCGCAGCGCGAGGAGGCCCGCCGAACCAAGGAGCGGCTGGTCTCCGAGGCCGAATCGCTGTCGGGCTCGACGGACTGGGGTCCGACGGCGGCCCGCTACCGCGAGCTGATGGCCGAGTGGAAGGCCGCGGGCCGTGCGCAGCGCGAGCACGAGGACGACCTGTGGAACCGCTTCCGCGGCGCCCAGGACGTGTTCTTCGCCGCCCGCAGCTCGGTCTTCGCCGAGCGGGACGCGGAGCAGTCGGAGAACCTGAAGCTGAAGGAGGAGCTGGCCGAGGAGGCCGAGAAGATCCTCCCGGTGACGGACCTCCGGGCCGCGCGGGCCGCCTTCCGCTCGGTGAACGAGCGCTGGGAGGCCATCGGCCATGTGCCGCGCGACGCCCGCCCGAAGGTCGAGGGGCGGATGCACGCGGTGGAGCGGGCCATCCAGGAGGCCGAGGAGGCCGAGTGGCGCCGGACCAACCCGGAGGCGCGCGCGCGTGCCGAGGGTCTGACCGGCCAGCTCCAGGCCGCGGTGGACAAGCTCAAGGGCCAGATCGAGCAGGCGCGCGCCCAGGGCAACACCGCCAGGGCCGACAAGCTCGAGCGTGAGCTGGAGGGCCGCCAGGCCCTGCTGGACCAGGCACTGAAGGGTCTGCAGGAGTTCGGCGGCTAGTCCGCTCCCCCGGCGGATACGACTGGAGGGGCCCCGTACATCGCGTACGGGGCCCCTCTCGTGCTCTCTAGGTGCGGTTGCGGGCCGATGTGACCCGGTAGACGTCGTAGACGCCCTCGACGCCGCGTACGGCCTTCAGGACGTGACCCAGGTGCTTGGGGTCGCCCATCTCGAAGGTGAAGCGCGAGGTGGCGACGCGGTCGCGGGAGGTCTGGACGGCCGCCGAGAGGATGTTGACGTGCTGGTCGGACAGGACGCGGGTGACGTCGGACAGGAGCCGGGAGCGGTCCAGGGCCTCGACCTGGATGGCGACCAGGAAGACCGAGGACTGGGTGGGCGCCCACTCGACGTCCAGGATGCGTTCGGGTTCGCGGGACAGTGACTCGACGTTGACGCAGTCGCTGCGGTGAACCGATACGCCACTACCCCGCGTGACGAAACCGATGATCGGGTCGCCGGGGACGGGCGTGCAGCAGCGGGCCAGTTTGACCCACACGTCCTCGACGCCCTTGACGATGACGCCCGGGTCGGAGCTGGAGCGCCGCTTGCGCCGGCTGCGGGTGGGCGGGACCGCCTCGTCGATCTCCTCGGTGGCCGCCTCCTCGCCGCCGAGCGCGGAAACGAGCTTCTGCACGATGTTCTGCGCGGAGACATGGCCCTCGCCGATCGCCGCGTACAGGGCGGAGATGTCGGAGTAGCGCATCTCGTGGGCGAGCGTGACCAGCGAGTCGCCGGTGAGGATGCGCTGGATCGGCAGGTTCTGCTTGCGCATGGCGCGGACGATGGCGTCCTTGCCCTGCTCGATCGCCTCGTCACGGCGCTCCTTGGAGAACCACGCCCGGATCTTGTTGCGGGCGCGCGGGGACTTGACGAAGCCCAGCCAGTCGCGGGAGGGGCCCGCGCCGGCCGCCTTGGAGGTGAAGACCTCCACCAGGTCGCCGTTGTCGAGCGTCGACTCCAGCGGTACGAGGCGGCCGTTGACCCGTGCTCCTATCGTGCGGTGGCCGACCTCGGTGTGGACCGCGTACGCGAAGTCCACCGGGGTGGCACCCGCCGGGAGCGCTATGACGTCACCCTTGGGGGTGAAGACGAAGACCTCGTTGCGGGACAGGTCGAAGCGCAGGGACTCCAGGAACTCGCCCGGGTCCTCGGTCTCCTTCTGCCAGTCCAGCAGCTGGCGCAGCCACGCCATGTCGTTGAGGTGGTCGTCCTTCTTGCCGGCCTTGGGCACGTCGGTGCGCACTTTGGAGGCACCGGCGACGGCCTCCTGCTTGTACTTCCAGTGCGCGGCGATGCCGTACTCGGCGCGGCGGTGCATGTCGAAGGTGCGGATCTGCAGCTCGACGGGCTTGCCGTTGGGGCCGATGACCGTCGTGTGCAGCGACTGGTACATGTTGAACTTCGGCATCGCGATGTAGTCCTTGAACCGCCCCGGAACCGGGTTCCAGCGGGCGTGCACGGTACCGAGGGCCGCGTAGCAGTCGCGGACGGTGTCCACGAGGACGCGGATGCCCACCAGGTCGTAGATCTCCGCGAAGTCCCGGCCGCGGACGATCATCTTCTGGTAGACGCTGTAGTAGTGCTTCGGGCGCCCGGTGACGGTCGCCTTGATCCGGGCCGCGCGCAGGTCCTGCTGCACCTCGTCGGTCACTATGGCCAGGTACTCGTCGCGCTTCGGCGCCCGCTCCGCCACCAGCCGTACGATCTCGTCGTACATCTTGGGGTAGAGGATCGCGAAGGCGAGGTCCTCCAGCTCCCACTTGATGGTGTTCATGCCCAGGCGATGGGCGAGCGGCGCGTAGATCTCCAGCGTCTCGCGCGCCTTCTTCTCCTGCTTCTCGCGCTTGAGGTAGCGCATGGTGCGCATGTTGTGCAGACGGTCGGCGAGCTTGATGACCAGGACGCGCGGGTCCTTGGCCATGGCCACGACCATCTTGCGCACGGTCTCGGCCTGCGCGGCCTCGCCGAACTTGACCTTGTCCAGCTTGGTGACGCCGTCTACGAGCAGGGCGACGGAGTCGCCGAAGTCGCGGCGCAGCTGGTCGAGGCCGTACTCGGTGTCCTCGACGGTGTCGTGCAGCAGGCCCGCCATCAGCGTGGCCGGATCCATGCCCAGTTCGGCGAGGATCGTCGTCACCGCGAGGGGGTGCGTGATGTACGGGTCGCCGCTCTTGCGCTTCTGGCCGCGGTGCCAGCGCTCGGCGACCTGGTAGGCCGTCTCGATCTTGCGGAGCGTGGCCGTCTCGATCTTCGGGTCGTTGCTGCGCACTATCCGCAGCAACGGCTCCAGCACCGGGTTGTACGGGTTGGAGCGCTGCACGCCGAGGCGGGCGAGGCGGGCGCGGACGCGGTTGGAGGAACCGGAGCGGGCGGGCTGACCGGTGTTCGGGCGCACCGCGGGGGCCGTGGGCGTCGGGCTGTCGGACGGGGCCGGTTTGGGGCGGACCTGCTCGGCCGACTTGTCGACGGGCGCGGACTGGGCGTGCTCGACCGGCCCGCGGGTGTCGTTCTTGGCGACCGGTTCGGTCGGCGCGGGCTTGGCCGCGGCTGCCGAGGCGGACTCGGGCTTGGCGGCGGTCAGGTGCTGGGCCTCGTCTGGCAAGAGGACTCCTCGTGCGCGATCCGGGTCCCCCGGTCAGGCTCCGGAGCACCCATGGTAGCGATCCTGGGCCTCAGGATCGCCTTCAGGCCGATGTGAGGACCGTCTACCCCAGGAACACGAGAGGCGTCCGCGGGATTCCTGGGGGTCCGGCGCCCGGAGCCGGGGGCACCGACGGCACCCGTGCCGAAACGGAACGGCCGTCCCATGGATGGCGGGACGGCCGTTCTCGTCGGGCTCGGGATCAGAGCGCCAGCAGTGCTTCCAGCGGGGAGGCCCCGAGGGCCGGCTCCAGGCGGGCGCGACCGCCGAGGAAGCCCAGCTCCATCAGGACCGCGAGGCCCGCCACCTCGGCACCCGCCCGGCGGATCAGCTGGATCGAGGCCTCGGCGGTGCCGCCGGTGGCGAGGACGTCGTCGACGATGAGGACGCGGTCGTCGGCCGACAGGTCCTCGGCGTGGACCTCGATCTCCGCCGAGCCGTACTCCAGGTCGTACGCCTGGGCGAGGGTGGCTCCGGGGAGCTTGCCCGCCTTGCGCACGGGGATGAAGCCGAGGCCGGCGCGGACGGCGACCGGGGCGCCGAGGATGAAGCCGCGGGCCTCCAGGCCGACGACCTTGGTGGCGCCCGTGCTCGCCGCGATCTCGGCGAGGGCGTCGGTGAGCGCCGTGAACGCCGCCGGGTCCGCCAGGAGCGGGGTGATGTCCTTGAACATCACGCCCGGCTCCGGGTAGTCCGCGACGTCGCGGATACGGCTGAGCAGCAGCTCCTGGATGTCGGTCATCGGCGCTTCCCCGACGGACGGCCGCGGCCGCGGTTTCGGGACGCGGGCTGGTTGCGCGGGCCGACGACCGCCGCAGCGGCGTCCTCGGGCTCGTCGGCGTACTCGTCGTCCATGGTCTCCTGCCGGGGCTGCCCGCCCTCGGCGGCGACCTGCGCGCGCTTGGCGAGGACGCGCTTCCGGAGCGCCTTCATCTGCGGCTCGCGCTCCTTGAGGTCGGCGACGAGCGGCGTGGCGATGAAGATCGAGGAGTACGCACCGGCCGCGAGGCCGACGAACAGCGACAGCGAGATGTCGTTGAGGACACCGGCGCCGAGGAAGCCGCCACCGATGAACAGCAGGCCCGCGACCGGCAGCAGCGCGACCACGGTCGTGTTGATGGACCGCATCAGGGTGCTGTTGATCGAGCGGTTGGCGACGTCGCTGTAGGTCCAGCGGGTCTGCTTGGTGATGTCCTTCGTCTGCTCCTTGAGGCTGTCGAAGACGACGACCGTGTCGTAGAGCGAGTAACCGAGGATCGTGAGCAGACCGATCACCGTGCCCGGCGTGACCTCGAAGCCGACGAGGGCGTAGATGCCGGTGGTGATCGTGATGTCGTGGATCAGGGCGACGAGCGCGGCGACGGCCATGCGCCACTCGAACGCGATCGCCAGGTAGATCACCACGAGGATCATGAAGATCGCCAGGCCCTGCCACGCCTTGGCGGCGATCTGCTCGCCCCAGCTGGGGCCGACCAGGTCGGCGGTGACGTCCTTCTCCGCGAAGTTCATGTCCTTCGCGAGCTGCGCCGAGACACTGTCGGCCTTGCCGGTTTCGATGCCCGCGACCTGGATGCGCAGGCTGCCGTTGCCGAGCTTCTGGACGACCGCGTCGTGGCCCGAGGCCTCCTTCGCGTACCGCTCGGCCTGGGCCACCGAGGCCGACGTGTTCTTCGGCGTGGTGAAGACGGCGCCGCCCTGGAACTCGATGCCCATGTTCAGGCCGCGCACCGCCAGGCCGACGATGGCCGTGATGGTGATCAGGATCGAGATGCCGTACCAGATCTTGCGGTTGCCGACGAAGTCGTAACCGACCTCGCCGCGGTGCAGACGGGCGCCGATGCTGCCGAGTTTCGACATCTCACGCCTCCTTCGGGTCGACGGGGGCGGGACGACGAGTGCGGCGCAGCGGTGGCTTCGCGCCGAGCGCCTTCGGGTCCAGACCGGACCACTTGTGGCCGTTGGCGAAGAACTTCCGGCGGGCGAGGATCGTCATCAGCGGCTTGGTGAAGAGGAAGACGACGACCACGTCCAGCACGGTGGTCAGCCCCAGCGTGAACGCGAAGCCCTGGACCTTGCCGACGGTGACGATGAACAGCACCGCCGCGGCGAGGAACGACACGAAGTCGGAGACCAGGATGGTGCGCCGGGCGCGCGGCCAGGCCCGCTCGACGGCGGGGCGCAGCGAGCGGCCCTCGCGGATCTCGTCCCGGATGCGTTCGAAGAACACGATGAACGAGTCCGCGGTGATGCCGATGGCGACGATGGCGCCGCAGACCGCCGGCAGGTTCAGCGCGAAGCCGATGGCCTCACCGAGCAGCGACATGATCGCGTAGGTGAGGGCCGCGGAGACCAGCAGCGAGGGGATCGCGATCATCGACAGGCCGCGGTAGAAGATCAGCAGGTAGATCACGACCAGGCCGAGGCCGATCGCGCCCGCGATCAGACCGGCGTGCAGCTGCTCGCCGCCGAGCGCGGCGGTCACCGTGGTGACGCTGTCCTCCTTGAAGGTCAGCGGCAGGGCGCCGTACGACAGCATGTTCGCGAGGCCCTGGGCCTCCGTCTGGTTGAAGCTGCCGGAGATCTCCGCGCTGCCGCCGGTGAGGGCCTCCTTGACGTACGGGTCGGAGACCACGTTGCCGTCGAGGACGATCGCGAACTGGTTCTGCGGCGTCTGCTTCTGGGCGAGCTGACCGGTGATGTCGGCGAACTTCTTGGTGCCCTTGGAGGTGAACTCCATGGTGACGGTCCAGCCGGCGGCGGTCTGGGTGTTGAAGACGGCCTGGGCCTTCTTCACGTCCGTGCCGTCGACCGCGGCGGGGCCGAGGACGTACTTCTGCCACTGGCCGGAGGAGTTCTTGCCGCAGGCGACGGTGGGCTCGGTGGCCTTGGCGCTCTTGCCGGCGGTGTTCTGCACCGTCTTCTTGGTGCAGTCGAGGGCGGCGTACTGCGCCTGGAGCTTGGCCGCGGCGTCACTGGCGGCGGAGCTGCCGCTCGCCGACGGGGTGGGGCTGGCGGACGCCTTGCTGCCTGAGGACGCGGTGGCGCTCGGCGTCGCGTCCGCCTTGAGGCCGTCGGTGACGGCGCGGCCCTGGGAGGTGGCGCCGGCGGAGGGCGACGCGGTCGACTTGCCGGTGGCCTTCTCGGAGGCCCCGGCCGACGGCTTGGCGGACGCTCCGCCCGTGGCGGTCGGGGACGGGCTGGCCGTCGCGCTGCCGCCGGCGGCCTCGGTGGCGAGCACCGGGCGGAAGTACAGCTTGGCGGTGGTGCCGACCTGCTGGCGAGCTTCCTTGGAGTTCGTGCCCTTGGGGATGTTGACGATGATGTTGCGGTCGCCCTGGGTCTGAACCTCCGCCTCCGAGACACCGAGACCATTGACACGGCGGTTCATGATGTCGACCGCGGTGTTCATGTTGGTCTTGTTGATCGCGGATTCCTGGCCCTTCTCCGGAACCGCCCGCAGCGTGATGCTCGTACCGCCCGCAAGGTCGATGCCGAGGCGCGGAGTGGTGTTGCCGGAGGCGAACATGCCGGCGGTGAGCGCCACGATGGCGATCAGAATGAGGGCCAGCGAGCGCCCTGGCTTGCTCTGGGCGCTCGCGCTTCGGCCCTTTTTAGGTGCTGCCACCTTCTCGTACTCCCTCTCGGGCCGCTCCGTGCCGGGTCAGCGCGGTGTCGGCCATGACATGGTGTCGGGATCCCCGTGTGCGAGACGACACGTCCCGGGGCGCGCGAGGTCGGCCGCGCGCCCCGGGACGTGACTACTTCGCGTCGGAGTCGCCGTCGGTCTTCTTCGGCTCCTCGTCCGACTTCGTCTCCGTGGCGGCCGTCTCGTCGGCCGGCTCCTCGGTCGCGTCCTTCTTGCCGAGGTCGACGGACTTGTCGTCGGAGGCGGCGGCAGCTTCGTCGGCGGAGTCGTCGGTCTCGGTGAGGGAGGAGGCGTCGTCCGGGACGACGTCGGTGTCGGACTTCAGGTCGTGCTCGATTCCGTGCACGATGCGGTTGTACTCGTCGTCGCTGAGCACGGTACCGATGGCGTTCTTCGCGAAGAGGAGTTCGACGCCCGGACCGGCGTCGAGGAGGACCGTGTCCTCGTTGACCTCCTTGACCGTCGCGTAAATGCCCCCGATGGTGCGGACGCCGCTGCCGGGCTGCATCTCGTTCCGCATCTGCTGGGCCTGCTGCTGCTTGCGCTTGGCCGAACGGGTCATGAGGAACATGGCCCCGATGAGCACGATGAACGGGAGGAGCATGGTGATATTCACGGGACGGAATTTCCTTCGCACGACCGCGATGGAGAGCGGCCTCATGGATGGGGGTATGTATACCGCCGACAAAAGCGGCATCGGCGGAGTCTAAGCGAGTCCGCGCGCATGGAACAACGCTCAGCATGGCACCTGGGTTCCTGCCCCGGCCAATGCCTGCGCCGTCACAATGGCATCACGTCCCGAACAGGTCCTGTTGTCCGTTTCCCGCAGTAGCGGACCGGGGCGGGGTGAGGCCGAGATGCGCCCATGCGGCGGGCGTGGCGACCCGTCCGCGCGGGGTTCGGGCCAGCAGTCCCTCCCGTACGAGGAAGGGTTCGGCGACCTCCTCTACGGTCTCGCGCTCCTCCCCCACCGCGACGGCGAGAGTGGACAGACCGACGGGTCCGCCGCCGAACAGCTTCAGCAGCGCCTCCAGCACCCCGCGGTCGAGGCGGTCCAGGCCGCGGGCGTCCACCTCGTACACCGCGAGGGCCGCGGCCGCGATGTCGCGCGTGATCAGTCCGTCGGCCTTGACCTGGGCGTAGTCCCGTACGCGGCGCAGCAGGCGGTTGGCGATGCGGGGCGTGCCGCGGGAGCGGCCGGCGATCTCGGCGGCGCCGTCGGCCTGGATCTCCACGTCGAGCAGGTTCGCGGAGCGGTGGATGACCCGCTCCAGCTCGGCGGGCTCGTAGAACTCCATGTGCGCGGTGAAGCCGAAGCGGTCGCGCAGCGGGGGCGGCAGCAGACCCGCGCGCGTGGTGGCGCCGACCAGGGTGAACGGGGGCAGTTCGAGCGGGATCGCGGTGGCGCCGGGGCCCTTGCCGACGATGACGTCGACGCGGAAGTCCTCCATCGCCATGTACAGCATCTCCTCGGCGGGCCGGGACATGCGGTGGATCTCGTCGAGGAAGAGGACCTCGCCCTCCTGCAGGGAGGACAGGATCGCGGCCAGGTCGCCGGCGTGCTGGATGGCGGGTCCGCTGGTGATGCGGATGGGGGCGCCCATCTCCGCCGCGATGATCATGGAGAGGGTGGTCTTGCCGAGGCCGGGGGCGCCGGAGAGGAGCACGTGGTCGGCGGTGGCGCCGCGCGCGCGGGCGGCGCGCAGCACCAGGTCGAGCTGCTCGCGGACCTTCTCCTGGCCGATGAACTCGCCCAGGTCCTTGGGGCGCAGGGCGGCCTCGACGGCCTGGTCCTCACGGTCGGCGGACGCACCGACGAGCCGCTCGGCGGAGGTGTCGGTGGTGTCGTCCCAGTTCATGTGGTGTGCCTCGGGTTCGAAGGGGTCAGCGGGCGCGGTTGAGGGTCTGCAGGGCCGCCTTGAGCAGCTGGCCGACCTGCGGGGTGCCCTCGGCCGCCTCGGCCTGCGGTGCCACGGCGGTCACCGCCTCGTCGGCCTCGCGGGTGGCGTAGCCCAGGCCGATGAGCGCGGCGTGCAGCTGGTCGCGCCAGCCCTGGGTGACGGGGGCGCCGACCGCGGGGGCGCCGACCGGTTCGCCGAGCCGGTCCTTCAGCTCCAGCAGCAGTTTCTGGGCGCCCTTCTTGCCGATGCCGGGGACGGCGGTCAGGGCCTTCTCGTCATTGGTGGCGATCGCGCGGCGCAGGGCGTCGGGGCTGTGCACGGCCAGCATCGCCTGGGCCAGGCGGGGGCCGACTCCGCTCGCCGTCTGCAGCAGCTCGAAGACCTGGCGTTCGTCGTCGTCCACGAAGCCGTACAGGGTGAGCGAGTCCTCCCGTACGACCAGGGAGGTGGCGAGCTTGGCCTGCTGGCCCATGCGCAGCCCGGAGAGGGTGTTGGGGGTGCACTGGACGGCGATGCCGATCCCGCCCACCTCGACCACCGCGGAGTCGGGTGCGAGGGCGGCGACCGGGCCGCTGACGAACGCGATCATGCGATACGGCCTTTCGATGATGCCCGGGCCGCCTGGGCCGCCTGGGCGGTGTGCAGGGCCACGGCCTGCTGGAGACGGTTCTGGGCGGGGGCGCGCCAGATGTGGCAGATGGCGAGCGCGAGGGCGTCGGCGGCGTCGGCGGGCTTGGGGGGCGCGTCGAGCCGCAGGAGGCGGGTGACCATGGCGCCGACCTGGGCCTTGTCGGCGCGTCCGCTGCCGGTGACGGCCGCCTTGACCTCGCTGGGGGTGTGCAGGGCGACGGGGATGCCGCGGCGGGCGGCGCAGAGCATGGCGACGGCGCTGGCCTGGGCGGTGCCCATGACGGTCCGGACGTTGTGCTGGCTGAACACCCGCTCCACGGCGACGAATTCGGGCCGGTGCTCGTCCAGCCAGGCCTCGATGCCCTGCTCGATCGCGACGAGACGGTGTCCCAGTTCGGCGTCCGCGGGCGTCCGTACGACACCCACGCCGACCATGGTCAGCGGCCGGCCCGCCACCCCCTCGACGACGCCGACTCCGCATCGGGTCAGGCCTGGGTCCACCCCGAGTACGCGCACCGCGCCCCTCCCCTCTCTGCGGTGATCACTGACTGCCGCAAGGCTATCCGCCGGCACTGACAACAGCGGCGGGCCGGTGGGACGTGTCCCATCGGCCCGCCGAAAACCGCTCAGCCCGCGGCAGCGCTACGCGTCGACCTTCTCCATGACCTCGTCGCTGACGTCGAAGTTGGCGAAGACGTTCTGCACGTCGTCGCTGTCCTCGAGCGCGTCGATCAGCTTGAAGATCTTCTTGGCGCCCTCCTCGTCCAGCTCGACCTGCATGGTCGGGACGAAGTTGGCCTCGGCGGAGTCGTAGTCGATCCCGGCGTCCTGCAGGGCGGTGCGGACCGCGACCAGGTCGGTGGCCTCGCTGAGCACCTCGAAGGACTCGCCCAGGTCGTTGACCTCCTCGGCGCCCGCGTCCAGGACGGCGGCGAGGACGTCGTCCTCGGCCAGCTCGCCCTTGGGGACGATGACGACGCCCTTGCGGTTGAACAGGTAGGACACCGAGCCGGGGTCGGCCATCGAGCCGCCGTTGCGGGTCATGGCGACGCGGACGTCGGAGGCGGCGCGGTTGCGGTTGTCGGTGAGGCACTCGATGAGCACCGCGACGCCGTTCGGGCCGTAGCCCTCGTACATGATCGTCTCGTAGTCGGCGCCGCCGGCCTCGAGACCACCGCCGCGCTTGATCGCGGAGTCGATGTTCTTGTTCGGGACCGACGACTTCTTGGCCTTCTGGACGGCGTCGTAGAGCGTCGGGTTGCCGTCGAGGTCCACGCCGCCCATACGCGCCGCGACCTCGATGTTCTTGATCAGCTTCGCGAAGAGCTTGCCGCGCTTGGCGTCGATCACGGCCTTCTTGTGCTTCGTCGTGGCCCATTTAGAGTGGCCGGACATCTGCCTGTCTCCTTCGCGTAACCCATCTCTGCAACGAACGCCAGGAATCCTACTAGGACTCCGTCGCCCGGTTCGCGTGCACCATGTCGACGAACAGGGAGTGCACGCGATGGTCGCCGGTCAGTTCCGGGTGGAACGACGTGGCGAGCGCGTTGCCCTGGCGGACCGCGACGATGTGGCCCTCGTGCTCGGCGAGCACCTCGGTCTCGGCGCCGACGGACTCCACCCAGGGGGCGCGGATGAAGACGCCCTCTACAGGATCGCCCTCGACGCCCTTGACGTCGACCGCCGCCTCGAAGGACTCGTTCTGCCGGCCGAAGGCGTTGCGGCGCACGATCATGTCGATGCCGCCGAAGGTCTCCTGGCCCGAGCGCGGGTCGAGGATCTTGTCGGCGAGCATGATCATGCCGGCGCAGGTGCCGTAGACGGGCATGCCGGCCCGCACACGCGCGCGGAGGGGCTCCATCACGCCGAAGAGGGCGGCCAGCTTGGAGATGGTGGTGGACTCGCCGCCGGGGATGACGAGGCCGTCCACCTCGGCGAGTTCTTCGGGGCGCCTGACCGGCCTGGCCACGGCGTCGGCCGCGGCCAGGGCGATGAGGTGCTCCCGTACGTCGCCCTGGAGGGCCAGGACGCCTATGACGGGGGTGTTCATGTGATCCGGTGCCTTACCAGCCGCGGTTGGCGTAGCGCTCGGCCTCGGGCAGGGTGTCGCAGTTGATGCCGACCATGGCCTCGCCGAGGTTGCGGGACGCGTCCGCGATGATCTTCGGGTCGTCGTAGAAGGTGGTGGCCTTGACGATGGCGGCGGCGCGCTTGGCCGGGTCTCCGGACTTGAAGATGCCGGAACCGACGAACACGCCCTCGGCGCCGAGCTGGCGCATCAGGGCCGCGTCGGCCGGGGTGGCGACGCCACCGGCGGAGAACAGCACCACGGGGAGCTTGCCGAGCTCGGCGACCTCCTTGACCAGCTCGTACGGGGCGCGCAGCTCCTTGGCGGCGGCGTACAGCTCGTTGTTGTCGTAGCCGCGCAGGCGGGCGATCTCGTTCTTGATCTGGCGCAGGTGACGGACGGCCTCGACGACGTTGCCGGTGCCGGCCTCGCCCTTGGAGCGGATCATGGCCGCGCCCTCGGCGATGCGGCGCAGGGCCTCGCCCAGGTTGGTGGCGCCGCAGACGAAGGGGGTGGTGAAGGCCCACTTGTCGGAGTGGTTGACCTCGTCGGCCGGGGTGAGGACCTCGGACTCGTCGATGTAGTCGACGCCGAGGGACTGCAGCACCTGGGCCTCGACGAAGTGGCCGATGCGGGACTTGGCCATGACCGGGATGGAGACGGCCTCGATGATGCCCTCGATCATGTCCGGGTCGGACATGCGGGCCACGCCGCCGTCCTTGCGGATGTCGGCCGGGACCCGCTCCAGGGCCATGACGGCGACGGCGCCCGCGTCCTCGGCGATCTTCGCCTGCTCCGGCGTGACGACGTCCATGATCACGCCACCCTTGAGCTGCTCGGCCATACCGCGCTTCACGCGCGCGGTGCCGGTCTCGGGGGCCTGGTTTTCGGAGAGCGTGCTGGACACGGATGACCTCACTGAAGGGAAAGAGGGTTTCTGCAATCCCCGAGGAAACGCGAGCACACCAGTCCACGGCAAGGGCCAATGACAACCCGGTGGATCGTTTTGTCTCCGATCCGCCCGATGCGGGACCGCCAGCCGCCGGGCCGCCGGCTCACGCCATCCGGTCCACCAGGGCCGCCGGGGGTTCGTCGTCCATCTCGAAGGACAACGGAACGGGGGCGTGACCGGCCAGGCGGAACCAGCGGACCTTGCGGTGCTCGCGCAGCCGCCGGGCCGCGCCGACCGCGTCGTTGTGGAAGCGGCGCGCCATCGGCACCCGGCGCACGGCCTCCGTGAGCTCGTGGGTGGCCGCCTCGCCGCCGGGCGCCTCGCGCACCACCTCGACCTGCGCGTGCTCGGCGAACACGGCCCGCAGCGCCTGGCTGAGCTCGCTCTCGGCGACCTCCCGCTGCTCCTCCTCGGCCTGCCGGGCGGCGTGCGCGGCCTCGTACAGGACGATCGAGGCGGCGGGGTCGAGGACTCCGGAGGTGGCCAGTTCCTGGGCCACCGACGCCCTGCGCAGCAACTGGGCGTCGAGTGCGGCGCGGGCGGCGTCGATCCGGGTGTGCAGCCGGTCCAGGCGGCCCGCGGTCCAGCTCAGGTACAGGCCGATCGCGACGAGGGCGACGAAAATCCAGATCAGGGTTGCGGTCACGGGCGCTCACGTTACCGGGCACGTCACGGCGCCCGGAGGGGGCATCAGTCCCGCGCCAGCCCGAACCGCGCCCGCAGCCCCGGCGCCCGCTCGTCCTCCGCCGCGGCGACCGCCGTCGTGCCGTCCGTCACCGTCTCGTACACCGACAGGATGTCCGCCCCGACCGTCGACCAGTCGAACCGCCGTACGTGCGCGCTGCCCCGCTCGCGCAGCTCGGCGCGGCGCTTTGGGTCCCCGAGGAGCCGTACCGCCGCGTCCCCCAGCGCGTCGGAGTCCTCGTTGGGGAACAGCTCGCCGGCCGCTCCCTGGTCCAGCACCTGCGCGAAGGCGTCCAGGTCGGAGGCGAGGACCGGCGCGCCCGCCGACATCGCCTCGACCAGGATGATGCCGAAGCTCTCGCCGCCGGTGTTCGGGGCGACGTAGAGGTCGACGCTGCGCAGGAAGCGGGCCTTGTCCTCGTCGCTGACCATGCCCAGGAACTCGACGCGGGAGCGCAGCTCGGCGGGCAGCGACTCGACGGCCTCCTCCTCGTCCCCCCGGCCCGCGACCAGCAGCCGCGTCTGCGGCCGGGCCGCGAGAATCCCCGGCAGGGCCCGCATCAGCACCGGCAGGCCCTTGCGCGGCTCGTCGATGCGGCCGATGAAGCCGATCGTGTCGCCCTGCCAGTCGGGGTTGGGCTCGGCCTTGGCGAAGAAGTCGACGTCCACGCCGTTCGGGATGACGACCGCGTCGCCGCCGAGGTGCTCGACCAGGGTGCGGCGGGCGTACTCGCTCACCGCGATCCGCGCGCTGATCTTCTCCAGGGCGGCCTGGAGGATCGCGTACGCGGCGATCATCGCCTTGGAGCGCGGGTTGGAGGTGTGGAAGGTGGCCACGATCGGGCCCGACGCCGCCCAGCAGGTCAGCAGGCCCAGCGACGGCGAGGTCGGCTCGTGGATGTGCACGACGTCGAAGTGGCCGTCGTGCAGCCAGCGGCGCACCCGGGCCGCCGAGAGGAAACCGAAGTTCAGGCGGGCCACCGAGCCGTTGTACGGCACCGGGACCGCGCGGCCGGCCGAGACGACGTACGGCGGCAGCGGGGTGTCGTCGTCGGCGGGTGCCAGCACGGACACCTCGTGGCCGAGCCGGATGAAGTACTCCGCCAGGTCGCGGATGTGGAACTGGACGCCGCCCGGTACGTCCCAGGAGTACGGGCAGACGATGCCGATCCTCACGAGGCCCCCTTGGCGGGATCACGCGCGGGGTCGAGGTCCTTGAGCCACAACCGCTGCAGCATGTGCCAGTCCTCCGGATGGTCGGCGATGCCGGTGGCGAAGGCGTCGGCCAGCGCCTGTGTCATGAAGGACGTCTTCTCGGCCCGGCTGCCTGTCTCGGGGACCTCGACCGGTGGATGCACCCGTCCCTGCATGACGGGCGAGTCGTCGTACCAGAGGGTGACCGGCAGCAGGAGCGCGCCGGTCTGCTGGGCCAGCAGGGCGGGGCCGGCCGGCATCCGGGTGGCCTCGCCGAAGAACCGGACCTCGACGCCCGAGGAGGACAGGTCGCGTTCGGCGACCAGGCAGACCAGGCCGCCGTCGCGCAGCCGGCGGGCCAGGGTGCCGAAGGCGGTGCCGCCGCTGTGCGGCAGGACCTCCATGCCGAGGCCCTCGCGGTAGGCGACGAAACGGTCGTACAGGCTCTCGGGTTTGAGGCGTTCGGCGACCGTGGTGAACGGCGTCTCGAGTGCGGTGGTGACCCAGGCGCCGGCCAGGTCCCAGTTGGCCATGTGGGGCAGCGCGAGAATCACGCCGTTGCGGGCGGCGATCCCGTCGGTCAGGTAGTGCAGGTCCTTGGGTTCGAAGCCCGTCCTGACGCGTTCGGCGCTCCACGCGGGCAGCCGGAAGGACTCCATCCAGTAGCGCAGGTAGGAGCGCATGCCCGCGCGCGAGAGCTCGGCGAGGCGCTCGGGGCCCGCGTCGGGCACCACGCGCGCGTAGTTGGCCTCCAGGCGCTGCACGCCCTTGCCGCGCCGCTTCCAGGCGAGGTCGGCGATGCTCCGGCCGAGCCGCACGGCGGCCGGCTCCGGAAGCTTCTTGACCGTGCTCCAGCCCAGGCCGTACAGCCCGTCGGTCAGCTGATCGCGGAACGTCACTTCGCCGCCTCACTCCCCTGGGAGGCATTCTCGCTCTCCTGGGCGGCGGCCGCCGCCTCGGCCTCGGCCGATTCGCGGCGGACCGTCACGACGCGCTGGACGAGGGTGACGAGGCTGCCGACGGCGACGATCCACAGGGCGACGGGCAGCAGGTACTGGATCCCGGGCACGCCGAACTTGTGGAGGCCGGCGAGTCCGGCCGCGACGAGCGAGATGACCAGGCGCTCGGCGCGCTCCACGAGGCCGTTGACGGCGACCGGCAGGCCGATCGACTCGCCCCGGGCCTTCGTGTACGACACCACCTGGCCGCTGGCCAGGCAGAAGATGGAAACGGCACACAGGACGTTGTCGTTACCGTGACCGGCGTACCAGAGGGCGAATCCGCCGAAGATGGCGCCGTCGGCGACGCGGTCGAGCGTGGAGTCGAGGAACGCACCCCAGCGGCTGCTGCGTCCGAGCTGGCGGGCCATGTTGCCGTCGACCAGGTCGGAGAAGACGAACAGCGTGATGACGACCGTGCCCCAGAAGAACTCGCCCATGGGGTAGAAGACCAGGGCGCCGGCGACCACCCCCGCGGTGCCCAGCAGCGTGACCGTGTCCGGGCTGACGCCCCGGCGGATGAGAAACGCGGCGAACGGCGTGAGGACACGCGTGAAGAATGCACGCGCGTACTTGTTCAGCATGGCCTTCCCGACGGTCGGTGTGACCGGCTCGGCCCCTGTGGCCACCGGCTGGCCCATCGTAGCCACGCGCGCGTGTGTGCGACCGCCGGGCACTCGCGGAGCAGGACCAGTGGCCGTCGCGCAGGGACCTACGGGCACGATCACGTCCTTCGTATGGACGCACCGTGACGGGAGTGGAAAGCTCGAAGAACCGCGGGCGTCATCGGAGCCGTCACCGCACGCGGCCCGGCACGCCCGCGCCCACAGTGACCTCACCGTGCACGGGAGGCAGGATCATGGGCGACAAGGCGAACGCACACCCCGGAGCCGCCGGCAGGGCAACAGCGGCCGACCACCCCGCGTCCGTACGGAATGTGGTGCTGGTCGGCCACTCCGGATCGGGCAAGACGACGTTGGTGGAGGCCCTCGCGCTGACGGCGGGGGCGGTGAACCGGGCGGGCCGCGTGGAGGACGGCGGCACCGTCTCCGACTACGACGAGATCGAGCACCGGCAGAGCCGTTCGGTGCAGCTCTCCCTGGTGCCGGTCGAATGGGACGGCATCAAGATCAACCTTCTGGACACCCCCGGATACGCCGACTTCGTCGGTGAGCTCAGGGCCGGTCTGCGAGCGGCGGACGCGGCCCTTTTCGTCGTCTCCGCCTCCGACGGCGTGGACGGCTCGACGCGCATGGTGTGGGAGGAGTGCGCGGCCGTCGGCATGCCCCGGGCGATCGTGATCACGCACCTGGAGGCCGCCCGCTCGAACTTCGAGGAGATGACGCGCACCTGCGCGGAGGCCTTCGGCGGCGACGACCCGGACGCCGTGCTCCCGCTCTACACACCGCTGCACGGCCCCCAGGGCCCGGACGGACACGCACCCGTGACGGGCCTGGTCGGGCTGCTCTCGCAGAAGCTGTTCGACTACTCCACCGGGGAGCGCAAGGAATCCGAGCCCGGCGAGGACCAGCTGCCGGAGATCGAGGAGGCCCGCAACCGGCTGATCGAGGGGATCATCTCGGAGAGCGAGGACGAGACCCTCATGGACCGCTATCTGGGCGGCGAGCAGATCGACGTCAAGACGCTCGTCGAGGACCTGGAACGGGCCGTCGCGCGCGGGGTGTTCTTCCCGGTCCTGGCCGCCGCCCCCGCGGCGGAGGGCGCCAAGCACGGGCTCGGCACGGTCGAGCTGCTGGAACTGGTGACGGGCGGCTTCCCGACGCCGTTCGAGCACCCGACGCCCGGGGTCACGACCATCGACGGCAAGCCGCGTGAGATCAAGGCCTGCGACACGGAGGGGCCGCTGGTCGCCGAGGTCGTCAAGACCGCGTCCGACCCCTACGTCGGCCGCATCTCCCTGGTCCGCGTCTTCTCCGGCACCCTGCGCCCCGACGAGACGGTGCACGTCTCCGGGCACGGGCTCGCCGACCGCGGGCACGAGGACCACGACGTCGACGAGCGCGTCGGCGCCCTGTCCACACCGTTCGGCAAGCAGCAGCGGCCCGTGACGCACGCCATCGCGGGCGACCTGGTGTGCGTGGCCAAGCTGAGCCGCGCCGAGACCGGCGACACGCTCTCGGCCAAGGACGACCCGCTGCTGATGGAGCCCTGGCAGATGCCCGACCCGCTGCTGCCGCTCGCCATCGAAGCGCACAGCAAGGCCGACGAGGACAAGCTCTCGCAGGGTCTGTCCCGGCTGGTCGCCGAGGACCCGACGATGCGGCTCGAACAGAACCAGGACACCCACCAGGTGGTCCTGTGGTGCCTGGGCGAGGCACACGCGGACGTGGCACTGGAGCGGCTGCGCAGCCGCTACGGCGTCCAGGTGGACGTCGTACCGCACAAGGTCTCCCTGCGGGAGACGTTCGCCGGCAAGTCGGGCGGGCGCGGGCGGCATGTGAAGCAGTCCGGCGGGCACGGGCAGTACGCCATCTGCGAGATCGAGGTGGAGCCGCTGCCCGGCGGCTCGGGCATCGAGTTCGTGGACAAGGTGATCGGCGGCGCGGTGCCGCGGCAGTTCATCCCGTCGGTCGAGAAGGGCGTGCGGGCCCAGGCGGCCAAGGGAGTCGCCGCCGGCTATCCGCTGATCGACGTCCGGGTGACGCTGCTCGACGGCAAGGCGCACTCCGTGGACTCCTCGGACGCCGCCTTCCAGACGGCGGGCGCGCTGGCGCTGCGGGAGGCCGCGGCCGAGGTGAAGATCCACCTGCTGGAGCCGGTCGCCGAGGTGAGCGTGCTGGTCGGCGACGACTACGTGGGCGCCGTGATGAGCGACCTGTCCGGGCGGCGGGGCCGGGTGCTGGGCACGGAGCAGACCAGCGGCGGCCGTACCGTCGTACGGGCCGAGGTGCCCGAGATCGAGATCGGGCGGTACGCCGTGGACCTGCGCTCCCTCTCGCACGGCACCGCGCGCTTCAACCGTTCCTACGCGCGGCACGAGCCGATGCCGCCGCAGATCGCGGAAAGGATTCGTGAAGAGGCCCGGCAGGCCTCGTAGTTGCCGCCGGATGCCCCGCAAGTGGCGTACGGGGGCACGCGGACGGCTTTCGCGGAAGGCTCCCCTCCGCGTCGGCGGGCGGCTTCGGCCGTCCGCCGACGATCGTCGGTGGCTGCGGATACGCTGATGACAAGCTGATCAAGTTCTCGCGGGAGCGTTCGTCGGATCGACGCGTCGTCGAATCAACTCGTGGTCGAATTAACGCATCTGCGAGATGACCTGATCAACAGGTGTGCGGAGCACGGAAGTCGGGAAGAGCCGCAGAGGCGGTATGCGGCGGCGATCGGGGGCGGGAATGACCGTTGAGAGCGGCTATGGGGACATCTTCGGTCCGCAGGTGCCGCGCACGGGGGACGAGAGCCAGACGGCGACGTTCGCGCTGGCCTCGGCGGCTTACCGGGACAACCCGGTGGTGGACATCAAGAAGGCCGACAACGAGTGGCACCAGACCGGGGTGAATCCGGGGCGGGCGAGGATATTCCGGCCCAACCTGGGCGAGGCCTTCTCCCGGGCGATCGTCGACCGCATGCTGGGTCCGGGCCGCAAGCCGCTCATCCAGTCCTTCGGCTCCGAGCCGCAGGTCGCCGTGGAGCACGCCCTCGCGGCGAACAACATCCGCAAGGCCCGCGACCAGATGCTGTCCATCGTGATGGTGCTGTGCGGAGTGCTGTTCCTGCCGGGCCTGCTCGTCTGGCTGATGGTCTTCCAGATCCGCATGGCGGTCTCCCGGAGTGCGGACCGGCGGGCCGGCGCCCTGGGCACGACGCTCCTGGTGGCCGTGGGCGCCCTCGCGGTGATCTTCCTGATCCGTATGCCGTTCACCGGTTTCTGGGCCTTGTACGCGCGTGCGTGCGTCGTCATGCCGGTCATCGGCTGGTTCTGGGCCAAGCAGATCTGCGAGCGCACGGCGAAGGATCTGCGCGGGCGCTGGGACAGCCTGCTCGCCGGCAGCAGCATCGGCGCCAAGGTGCCCGAGGCGGTGCCCACCAGCCCCGGTGAGACGAAGGCGGACGCGCTGCGCCAGTCGCTGGCCCGGCTCGCCGCCGAGCAGCAGTCCAACTCCGTGTTCTACGCCGGGCCGAAGGGCATCCTCGGCATGGGCACCCGCTGGGGCAGCTGGCAGCTCGCCGAGGACCTCGTGGCGGCCGACCCGAACCGGGAGATCCACCCGTTCCGCAGCTGGGACGTGATCAGGGCGATCCACGACGACCTGCGCATGCTGGAGCGCAACACCATCAACACCGGCGGCTTCCCCACCCCGTCCGTACGGCACTGGATCGTCACGCCGATCGCGGAGGGCGCGAAGGCCGTCTCCCGGCCCGAGGGCACGGACGTGGACGCCTTCCAGGTCAAGTCGCACGCGATACAGGACATCTGCAACAAGCAGCAGTTCGGCGCCGGCGACCGGCACTATCTGGGCGTGCAGTGGACACTCTGGGACGGCCAGCTGGTCATCACGATGATGATCACGGTGACCGTGCTGCACCAGACGCTGCGCATCGAGGTCACCGGCCATGCGCTGGGCCCCGTCAACGGCCTGTTCACCAGCAAGCCCGAGGCGCCGTCCAAGGAGGTCCAGAAGTCGTTCAAGCCGTGGGAGACCCGCAAGGTGGCGCTTCCGCTGGTCAACACCGACGAGGTCGTACGGCTGGCCGTGCGCGCCCCGCTCTCCTGGTACCCGCCGCTGCTGAACTGGCTCGGCGGCACGATAGCCCTGCCCGAGCCGTTCGGTCTGCGGCACGCGTGGGCCGATCAGCCCTGGCGGCACCGCTTCATGGCCGACGACGCGCTGCGCGCGGCCACGCCGGTGCTGCGGGTGGTGCACTCGGCGGCGATACGGGTGCTGCAGGAGAACGGCGTGGACACGGAGAAGTTCGGTACGAGGTCGGCGTTCCTGAGCACGCAGGTGCAGGATCCGACGCCGCGGAAGGCGGACGTGTACGACGCGTGAGCCTCCGGCGGTTGGGCCGGGTTTTGGTGCGGGTGGGTGGGGGTGTGCGTCTCTGGGGGCTGCGCCCCCAGGCCCCCCTTTCGGCCTTCGGCCTCGTCCTCAAGCGCCGGACGGGCTGAATGAGGCCGGACGCAGCTTGATCAGGTCGCCGGCCAGGCGTCCGCCAGCATCTTCCTGGTGTCCGCCAGGAGCTGGGGCAGGACGCGGGTGTGGCCCACCACCGGCATGAAGTTCGTGTCGCCGCCCCAGCGGGGCACGATGTGCTGGTGGAGGTGGGCCGCGATGCCGGCGCCCGCCACCGAGCCCTGGTTCATGCCGATGTTGAAGCCGTGGGCGCCCGAGGCCGCGCGCAGGGCCGTCATCGCCTGCTTGGTGAGGGCGGCGAGCTCGACCGTCTCGGCGTCCGTGAGGTCCGTGTAGTCGGCGACATGACGGTAGGGGACGACCATGAGGTGGCCGCCGTTGTAGGGGTAGAGGTTGAGGACGGCGTAGACCTGATCGCCGCGCCGGACGACGAGCCCGTCCTCGTCGGACTTCGCCGGGATGGAGCAGAAGGGGCAGCCGTCGTCGGCCCCGGGGCCGGTCGGCTTGTTCTCGCCCTGGATGTAGGCCATCCGATGGGGCGTCCACAGACGCTGGAAGGCGTCCTGGGTGCCCACTCCCCACTGCTGCTCCGGCTCACTCGTCATGCAGTGCAGCATATGGCGTCGCCCGTTCGCGGCGTGTCGGCGGGGTTGTGGGAAAAGCCCGCCGCGCCAAGCTGGGCTCGTGGACGATGACACTCGCAGAGCACGCTGGGAGCAGCGCACCGAGCTGCCGCTCGCCGTCGCCTCGCTGGCCTTTCTCGCCGCCTATGCCGTCCGCGTCCTCGCGCCCGGTCTGACGGACCTGCTGCAGACCGTGGCCCTCGCGGTGCTGCTGGCCTCCTGGGTCCTGTTCGCCGCCAACTACGCGGTGCTGTGGCGCCTGAGCGGACAGGGGCTGAGCTTCGTGCGCAAGCACCCCCTGGACGCGGTGGTGGTGGTCCTGCCGCTGCTGCGCCCTCTCCGGGTCGTCAAGGTCTACGAGGCCGTCCAGCGCCGGCACGGCAAGCCGCGGCTGGCGCTGCACGCGCGCGTGATCCTCTACTCGGGGCTCTCCACCGTGCTGCTCGGCTTCGCCGGCGCGCTCGCCGTCTACCAGCAGGAACGAGGGGCTCCGGGCACGACCATGACGTCGTTCGGGGACGCGGTCTGGTGGGCCTGCGCCACCCTCAGCACCGTCGGCTACGGCGACGTCACCCCGGTGACACCGATGGGCCGGGTGATCGCGGTCGGCATGATGGCCGTCGGCCTGGCCCTGCTGGGCGCGGTGACCGGCACGTTCGCCTCCTGGTTGCTGCAGGTGTTCGCACGGGAGGACGACGAGAGGCCCCCGGGAGACTGAGCTCCCGGGGGCCTTCGTGCCGGTCGGGCGTCAGACCTGCACCCGCTCCTCGACGACCTTCATGATCTTCGCGATGGCCTCGTCGAACGGGATGCCGTTCTCCTGCGAGCCGTCGCGGTAGCGGAAGGACACCGAGCCGCCCGCCATGTCCTCGTCGCCCGCGATGACCATGAAGGGCACCTTCTGCTTCTGGGCGTTGCGGATCTTCTTCTGCATGCGGTCGGAGGAGGAGTCCACCTCGACGCGCAGGCCCTTCTTCTTGGCCTCGGCGGCGAACTTCCGCAGGTACTCCACGTGCCCGTCGCCGATCGGGATGCCGACCGCCTGCACCGGGGCCAGCCAGGCCGGGAAGGCGCCCGCGTAGTGCTCCAGGAGCACCGCGAAGAACCGCTCGATCGAACCGAACAGGGCGCGGTGGATCATGACCGGGCGCTGCTTGGAACCGTCGGGGCCGGTGTACTCCAGGTCGAAGCGCTCGGGGAGGTTGAAGTCGAGCTGGATCGTCGACATCTGCCAGGTGCGGCCGATGGCGTCCTTGGTCTGGACGGAGATCTTCGGGCCGTAGAAGGCGGCGCCGCCCGGGTCCGGGACGAGGGGCAGGCCCTGCTTCTCGGCGACCTGGCGCAGCGTCTCCGTGGCCTCCTCCCACACCTCGTCGGAGCCGACGAACTTCTCCGGGTCCTTGGTCGACAGCTCCAGGTAGAAGTCGGTCAGGCCGTAGTCGCGCAGCAGGCCGAGGACGAAGGTGAGCGTCTTGTCGAGCTCCTCCGACATCTGCTCGCGGGTGCAGTAGATGTGCGCGTCGTCCTGCGTGAAGCCGCGCGCGCGGGTCAGGCCGTGCACGACGCCCGACTTCTCGTAGCGGTACACGGTGCCGAACTCGAACAGGCGCAGCGGCAGTTCACGGTAGGAGCGGCCGCGCGCGTCGAAGATCAGGTTGTGCATCGGGCAGTTCATCGGCTTGAGGTAGTAGTCCACGCCCTCGTCGAGCTGCATGGGCGGGTACATGCCGTCGGCGTACCAGTCCAGGTGCCCGGACGTCTCGAAGAGCTTCCCCTTGGTCGCGTGCGGGGTGTAGACGAACTCGTAGCCCTCTTCCTCGTGCCGGCGGCGCGAGTAGTCCTCCATGACCCGGCGGACGATGCCGCCCTTGGGGTGGAAGACGGCGAGGCCGGAGCCGATCTGTTCCGGGATGGAGAACAGGTCGAGTTCGGAGCCGAGCTTGCGGTGGTCGCGCTTCTCGGCCTCGGCGAGGAAGTCGAGGTAGCCCTTCAGCTCGTCCTTGGACGGCCAGGCGGTCCCGTAGATGCGCTGGAGCATGGGGTTCTTCTCGCTGCCGCGCCAGTAGGCGGCCGCGTTGCGCATCAGCTTGAACGCCGGGATGAGGCGGGTGGAGGGCAGGTGCGGACCGCGGCAGAGGTCCTTCCAGCACAGCTCGCCGGTCTTGGCGTCCAGGTTGTCGTAGATCGTCAGCTCGCCGGCGCCGACCTCGACGTCCGCGCCGTCGTCACTGGAGGCGGCGGAGCCCTTGAGGCCGATGAGCTCGAGCTTGTACGGCTCGTTCGCCAGCTCCTCGCGGGCCTGCTCGTCGGTGACCACTCGGCGGGAGAACTTCTGTCCCCGCTTCTGGATCTCCTGCATCTTCTTCTCGATGGCCTTGAGGTCATCGGGGTGGAAGGGCCTGTCCACGTCGAAGTCGTAGTAGAAGCCGTCCTTGACCGGCGGGCCGATGCCCAGCTTGGCCTCGGGGAAGAGCTCCTGCACGGCCTGCGCCATGACGTGCGCGGTGGAGTGGCGCAGGATGTTCAGGCCGTCCTCGGAGGAGAGCTCGACGCCCTCGACGGTCTCCCCGTCGCGGACCTCGTACGCGAGGTCCTTCAGCTCCCCGCCCACGCGTGCGGCGATGATCGAGCGCTCGCCGGCGAAGAGCTCGGCGGCCGTAGTGCCCGTCGTCACCACGCGCTCTTCCCGCTCGGAATCGCGTTGGATGATCACACGGACGTCTGACACCGGTCTCTCCTGACTGAAGGTGGGTGCGGCGCCATACCAGGAGCGCGCGCATGAGTGGGATCGTACCGACCCCGACACACCGACCGCGAAACGGTCACCGGAGCAGGTGCTCAGTCGCACTCCTCGCCGCCGCACGCCTCCTCGAAGAAGTCGAGGTTCTCGTGCAGCGCCTTCATCAGCCGGTCCCGTTCCGCGTCGTCCACCTGCACCGGTGCGACGCCCTCGGCGCCGGTCAGCCGACGGAAGCCGCCCCGGCTCTCCAGCAGGCCGCGCACCCGCACCGGCAGTCCCACGAGGTGGGCGTGTCCGGCGATGCGGTAGTCCTCCTCGTCCAGGGTGACGCGCAGGTGCGGTATGTCGGCGCCGGCGAGCACCCGCAGCCGTACGCTGCCCTCGCCGCGCGGCCCCGACCTGCGCATCCGGATCACGGCTCCGGTGACGTGGACCGGCACGGACGGTTCGTCGCGCAGGAAGCGGGCGCCGGCCTCGCGCAGCACGGGCAGGTCGCCCGGCGAGAACTCCACGGGCTCGACGCCCGCCCCGCAGTCCTCGGGCACCCCGGCGGCGGGCGCCCACTCGACGGCGATCCGGGCGCCCTCGGTGCCGCGCACGAGGGCGATGAGCGCTTCGGTCAGCTCGCGGCTGACGCCCGCCTCGACCGCCCCGTCGAAGGCGTCCATGCCGCCGGCGGCCCGCCGGTAGTCGATGGCCTCCCGGGCCGCGTACAGGGCCTGGTGGAGGCGTACGGCGAGGGGCCTGCCGGTGCCGACGGGCACGAAGGCGGCCAGCCGTCCGCCGCCGGTAGCGGGGCCGACGAGGACGCTTTCCAGCAGGGCGGCGGCGGAGCGGCGGTGCCGGGCGCCGTAGTAGCCGGCCCGCGCGCGGGTGGCGAGCGCGGCGGCGAGCAGCATCTGGCGGGCGGCGGAGCGCAGCTGTTCCTCGACCATCCAGGGCGCGGTGTCGGCGGGACCGGCGGGTACGTCGCGCCACCAGCGGATCTCGTCGCTGGGCACGGCGAGGCCGACCAGGACCTCCCGGGCGGAGGGGGTGCCGCTGCGGGTCAGGGCGAGAAGGGCCTCGCCGAGCAGGTCGTCGCTGTCGGGGAACGCGCGGCTCTCGGGCACCAGGAGGCTGGTGCCGCTGCCGCCGGGGCCGGGCGGGGTCCAGCGGCCGTAGCGTCCGGCGGCGCCGCCGCGGCGCTGCCAGCCGTGCCGGTGCAGCAGGGCGGCGAGTACGGCGGGGTCGACCTCGCCGGGCTCGGGGGCGCGGTGCCAGGCGACGTCCACGGGGTGCGGCCGCACCGCTCGGACGGGCTCCTCCAAAGGGCGGTGGGTCATGGTCTGCCTCCCGTCCCGACCCGCGTCATGATCTCGCACAGCGCTCGGTCGTCGAAGATGCGTGAGGTCGGAATGCGGACGGTGGTGCGGGTGCGGCCGGTGACCGGGTGGCCGGCGAGGTTGACCCAGTAGCAGCAGTGGCGCAGGTCGAGGCGGTCGTGGCTGGCTCGGAGCCAGTCGTCCTGGGTCCGCGGGACGAGCATCACGACCAGGATCTTGTGCACGGAGACCGGGGTGCGCGCGAGCTTGCGCAGATGGTCGTTGTCGAGTGTGAAGGAGAAGAAGCGGCCCGGCGGGTTGGGCGGCACCTGGTAGGTGCACTTCAGCTGCACCTTGATGGTCACCTCGTCGTCGACGGTGTGCCCGGGCGAGCCGTGACTGACGTGCCAGTCGATGCCGTTGTCCGGGAACGGCTGCGACAGCGAGCAGCCGGCCGCCGCGGCGACGGCGTGCAGATAGCCCACCTGCAGTGTCTCCATGCACGCGGTGGTGGCGAGTGTGCCGCGAAGGGGGCCCGTGCGTTCGGGCAGCAGCCCGCCCCGCTCGGGCTGCGCTATCGCCATGACCAAACAGCCTTCCAAGCCAAAGGATTCCCCGTGGCGGGCCGCTGAACTGCAAAGACCCGTACTCCTGTTGTGTCCTTCCGGCGTAGTGCGCAAACAGCCCGGGTATCACCAAACGGGCAGAAGACGGGACGTCAGCTGCCAGGCGCGATGGAGGAGTTGGGTAGGCATGACGTGCTGGTACGAGGGGCCCCTCGCGGCCTTCGACACGGAGACCACGGGCGTCGACGTGGAGACCGACCGGATCGTGTCGGCCGCCGTCGTCGTCCAGGACGCGCCGGGCGGCCGGCCCCGGGTGACGCGTTGGCTGGTCAACCCGGGTGTGCCGGTGCCCGAGGCGGCGACGGCGGTGCACGGTCTGACGGACGAACACCTGCAGCGCAACGGCCGTTGGCCGGCGCCGGTGATGTACGAGATAGCGGAGGTGCTGGCCGAACAGGCGGCGATGAACCGCCCGTTGGTCGTGATGAACGCGCCCTTCGACCTGACGCTGCTGGACCGCGAGCTGCGCCGGCATCGCGCCTCGTCGCTGGACCGCTGGCTGCAGGCGTCGGCGCTGCGGGTCCTGGACCCGAGGGTCCTGGACAAGCACCTGGACCGCTACCGCAAGGGCCGCCGCACCCTGACGGACCTGTGCGCGCACTACGAGGTGACGCTGGAGGGCGCGCACGACGCGGCCGCCGACGCGCTGGCCGCGCTGGACGTCGTACGGGCGCTCGGGCGGCGTTTCGCGGCCCGGCTGGAGCGCCTCTCCCCCGCCGAGCTGCACTCGCTGCAGGCGACGTGGCACGCGGCGCAGGCCCGTGGGCTGCAGGCGTGGTTCGCGCGCAGCGGCACCGACGAGATCGTGGACACGTCGTGGCCGCTGCGCCCGGAGCTGCCGGCGGCGGCATGAAAAAAGCCGGTCCGCTGCTGCGGACCGGCTCTCCCGGTGGGCGATACTGGGTTCGAACCAGTGACCTCTTCGGTGTGAACGAAGCGCTCTCCCACTGAGCTAATCGCCCGGGAACGCACTGAACCATACAGGTCTCCGCGGGTTTCCTTCAAACCGCTTCCAGGTACGCGGCCAGGCCGCGCCGTCCGGAGCGCATCATGACCCGGTGGTTGGCCCGGAACACCGGCCGCCCCGGGACCGCGAACCGCCTGAGCAGCGGCTTGTTCACGTCGACGACCTGCTCGTAGCGGGCGAGGGTGCCGGTGCCGTCCACCGTGAGCGTCCAGCGCGCCCAGCCGTCGAGGTCGCCGGTCATGGCGATCTCCAGGACGCCGGCCCCGGGGTCGCGGCGCGTCTCGCGCGCGGTGAATCGCAGGTCGTACGGGAGGACGGAGCGGATGCGGATGATGCCGGCGGTGTCGTCGAGCCGGGTGACCTCGCGGATCTGCGGCCACCACCGGGGGTAGTCGTCGGCCCGCTCCAGCGTCTCGTACACGACGGCGGGCGGCGCGGTCAGCCGCCACAGGCTGCGGAAGCGGTAGTGGGACCAGTCCATGGGAGGAGTCTGCCCGCACCAGGTGCTTTCGTGCGGGATCTGAGTAGGCACTGAGTACCTGCGCTCATGTCGTGGCGCGTGACCGGCACCACACTTCGTGGCATGACGCATGTTCCGCCACCGGCCGAGGAGTTGCGGCTCCTCGACGCCGAGCTGTGGCAGCTCGACAACCGCCGGGCCCAGTTGCTCGCACGCCGCGCCTGGCTGGTCGCGGCCCTGCAGGCGGTACCGCGACCGCCCGGCGCCCCCGCGCCGCACACCCTGCCACCCCGCCCCGAGACGGACGCGCCGCGCGTTCAGAACGTGCTGCTCCTTCTCGGCGGTGTGCTGCTGACCGTCGCCGCCATGGTGTTCACGCTGGTCAGCTGGGGGCATCTGGGGATCGCCGGGCGCGCCGCGGTGCTCGGCGTGCTCACGCTGGGCGTCCTCGCGGCGCCGGTGCCGCTGCTGCGACGCGGGCTGCGCTCGACGGCGGAGTCGATGGCCGGGCTCGGGCTGGCGCTCACGGCGCTGGACGCGTACGCCCTGCACGAGACCGTGTTCGCGGGAACGGACGGCACGGCCTACGCGGCGGCCGCCACGACGGCCCTGGCGGTCCTGTGGGCGGCGTACGGCCTGCTGCCGCGCACGTCGGCCCTGCGGCTGCCGGTGCCGGCGTCGGTGGTCGCCGGCCAACTCCCGTTGCTGCTCTGGGCCCTGGCGGCCGAGACCGGACCGTACGGCTGCGCGACCGCGCTGCTGGTGACGGCCGGACTCGACACGCTCGTGGCCCTGCGCCCTGCCTCTTCGGCCCCCGCATCCGTACGCCTCACGGCCATGGTCGGCGCGTACGGCACGGGCGGCTGGGGCGTCCTGACGGCCGGCTTGCTCTCCTGGACCGCAACCGGCCCGAGCGCCGCCGCCCGTGCGGCGGCGCTCCTCCTCCTCGCGGCGGGGATCGCGCTCGCGGCCTCGTGGCGCCTCGCGAGGTCGGTGAGCGACGGTGGGACAGGTGCCGGGGCTGCCGGCGGCGCCTTCGGTCACGCGCTGGCCGGTGCGCTTCTTCTGGTGCTGGCCGGCGGCGGCCTGCTGCGGGTGCCGCTGCCCGGAGAGTGGACCGTGCCCGCGTACCTGGCCTGCGGTGTCGCGCTGACGGCGGCATTGCGGGGGCCGCTGCCGACGGCCGTCCGGCGCGGTTTCGTGTGGGCCTCCGGCGCCGTGCAGGCGGTCGCCACCGTGAGTGCGCTGCCCCTGGTCGTCGTCGCGCTCCTCGGCCCGCTGGGGTGGGCGCGGGAGCCCTGGTCCGGTGCGCCTTCCGACGCGCGAGCGGCGGTGACGGTCCACACGCCCTGGCCGGTCTTCCCGACCCAGTTGCTCCTCGCCCCCGCGGTCGTGGCCGTCGTACTCGCTCTGCTCGTGCGCGACACGACATGGCGGCCGAGGGCGCTGACCGGTGCCACGGTCCTCGCGTGGGTGACCGTCATGACCCTCCCGTCCGCCTTCGAACTGCCCTATCTCGTCGCCCTGTTGGTACCGGGCCTCCTCACCGCCGCCGCCCTCGCGTCGGCAGCCTCCCGCCCGCAGCCCTGGGCCACGCTCGCCGTCGGCACCTCCGTCCCCCTCGTCTTCCTCGCCCTGCCCTCCCAGTCGGCCACCCTTGCCGTGCTGTCGGCTCTGACCGCGCTGTTCGCGGCGGCGTCCCTGCGCCCGCGGCTGACGCCGGTGACCGCGCCGACCGCGCTCGTCCACGCCACCGCGCTGGCCTGCGCGACGGGCGCGGCGGCGGACTGGGCTCCGCAGCACACGGCGCTGCTGGTCCTCGCGGTGCCGACGGCCGCGGCCCTGCTCGCCGCGCGCCTCGGCGAGCACCGCGCCACCGTGCCGGTCGAGGTGTCCGGTGTCGCCGCCGCCGTGCTCGCGATCGGTCTGGCGGTGGCGGACCGGCCGATGCTCGCGCTGGTGCTGGCCCTGTGCGGGGTACTCGCCGCCGGGACGGCCGTACGTCCGGACCGCCGCCCCGTCGGCTACGCGGCCGCCATCCTCTTCGTCCTGGCCGCCTGGGTGCGGCTGGCGGCCTGGGACGTCGGCACGGTGGAGGCGTACACCCTGCCGGTGACCGTTCCGGCGCTGGTCGTGGGCGGGCTGCGCAGGCGCCGTGATTCCCGGGCCTCGTCCTGGACGGCGTACGGCCCCGGCCTGGCCGCCACGCTCCTGCCGAGCCTCGCCGCGGCCTGGGCCGACCCGCATTGGGTGCGTCCCGTCCTGCTGGCCGCCGCGGCGCTGGTGACCACCCTGGTGGGTGCCCGGCACCGGCTCCAGGCCCCGCTCGTCCTCGGTGGCTCGGTCCTGGTGCTGGACGCCTTGCACGAACTGACGCCGTACCTGGTCCAGTTGACCGGTGCCCTCCCCCGCTGGGCCCCCTTCGCCCTGGCCGGCCTCCTCCTGCTCACCCTGGGCGCCACCTACGAACGCCGCCTGAGCCAGGCCCGCCACTTCCGCGACTTCCTGGGAGGCATGCACTGAAACACGCTCCGAAAGGGGCGCGGGGAACTGCGCGACCAGCCACAACGGTCGCGCGGTTCCCCACTGCCTTTCCGTCTACGGCATCTTGTCCCCCAGCAACGCCAGATTCTCGATCGCGGCGAGCCCGTACAACGCGGTGTCGTTCGACGACACCCAACTCGCCTCACGGCCCGCGACCAACGCCATCGGCCCGTTCACGGCCTCCGTCTTCCACGGCGAGGACTCGGTGTACCCGTCGGAGCCGTAGAACTTCGTCCACGCCCGCTTCGCCAGCGCCGCGTCCCCCGTCTGCACGGCGGCGTAGGCGTCCAGCCGCGCATGCCCCTGGAACAGCAGGAGCGTGCCGAAGTCGGAGCCGTAACGGGCCTTCTGCTCGGCCTTGGTGGCGTTGAAGTACCGGCAGTAGTCGAAGTAGGCGTCGTTGAACTTCGGCATGTCGACCAGGTCGATCAGCTCGGCGCACAGTTCGTTGAGGCCGAAGACCGCGGACAGGTGGGACACCGACACCACCGGCGCCGAGGCGACCGCGAACTTCCCGGTGTCGAGGTCGTACAGCCCGCTGCCCTGGACGAATCCGTTGGGCTGGGCGGCGATGCCCTCCATCGTCGACAGCACGCGGGCCTTCGCCTTCTCCCACTTGGGCCCCTTGCGCTCCCACTCGGTCAGCCAGGCGGACACCAGCCCGCTCCAGTCGGTGCCGAAGCCGACGGACAGGGCGTGCCGGTCGGGCGTGTAGGGGTCGGTGCGCACCTTGCGCAGCGGGTCGAGGACGAGGAAGGTCTCGTCGGAGTCGACGTTGGCGTGCATGAGGTCGCCGACCCGCTCGTCGGCGGTGAGGAAGTAGTAGAAGCGGCGGTAGGTGGTGTTGGCGATGCGCTGCTGCTTGGCGCTGTCGGCGTAGTGCTGCACCCCGTGCCGGGTGCCCAGGCCGGCCCACTTGCCGAGGTGGTAGACGTCGACCTCGCCGGTGTGCCGGGTCATGGCCTCGGCGAAGCGGAAGATGTCCGCCCGGCCGCTTCTCAGGTACGCGTACCAGAGCCACAGGTCGGGCGAGAGCTCGGAGTTGTCCCAGGCGTAGCCTCCGACGTCGTAGCGCCACACGTGCCGCACGGTGTCGTACGTGTGCATGATGTCGCCGTAGTCCCAGAAGCCGTACCAACGGCGTTGCTCCACCTGGTCCTTGTAGTAGGTGAAGAGGAAGTCGAGGTGGTCCTCGATCTTCGCCTTGGCCGGGGTGGAGCGGTCGGGCTCGGAGTACAGGCCGGGGCCGAAGACCTTGGCCTTGATGAGCTGCCTGGGCGGGGCGGCGAGCTGCGGCAGGGTCCGTACGGCCTCGACCTGCTGGGCGAGGGTGTCCGCGGAGGGTGTCGACTCGTTGGCCCAGAACAGCAGTTCCGAGGTGCGGGCGATGCCGTAGGGGGTGCCGAACTCGGGCTCGTAGTCCTCGTAGGTGATGTTGAGGCCCTCGAGCTGTTCGGCGTAGGTGTCCTGGCCCATGCCGTCGTGGTAGAAGCGCAGGTCCATGGGCTGCGCCTCGGGCGACCAGAGCCAGAGGGTGACCTCGGCCTCGTCGGTGTGGGCGTCGCGGATGTCG
The DNA here is from genome assembly GCF_054189285.1 of Streptomyces sp. MAI_2237. Taxonomy (NCBI): domain Bacteria; kingdom Bacillati; phylum Actinomycetota; class Actinomycetes; order Kitasatosporales; family Streptomycetaceae; genus Streptomyces; species Streptomyces sp. MAI_2237. The sequence goes on from NZ_JAJPGQ010000001.1 coordinate 270,040, forward strand.
AGCTGGGCGGGGTGCTTCTCCCAGAAGTCCCTGAGGCCGAAGGAGAGTCCGCCGCTCGCGCCTCCGACGTACCCGAAGCCGGAGGCCCGTCTGCCGCCGCCGGCGCCGATCCAGCCGTGACCCTTCTTGGTGCGCTTGCGCAGGGTGAAGCCGTCGGCGGAGAGCTGGGCGAGGGTGTAGTCGCCCCACTCGGGGATGTACTGCAGCCGGGTCGTGACCCGCTGGTCCCAGGTGGAGGGATCGGGCAGCTTCTGCCCCGCGTACTGGGCGGCCTGCACGGCGGCGCCCGGGTCGCGGCGCAGACCGGTGATGCCCTTCACGGCCTCCCGCAGCAGGCCCTTGCCCTCGCCGCCGATGCGGATGTGCCGGTCGTAGGCCGCGTCCCGCAGAGGGACGGAGAAGCGGACGCCGAGCCCGCGGACGAAGTCGCCGCTCGCCTTGCCGGGTTCCTGCGTCCCGTCGTAGGTGATGGTGTGGACCATGCGGAAGGAGTCGGCGCCGGCGTAGAAGTACAGGCGGACGGAGAACGGGAGCCAACTCCGGCTGCCCTTGCGGTGCTTGCCGTCGATGCGGACGACCGCGCGGACCGGCCCGTCCTGCTCCACCGTGACCTCGCCGATGGCGCCGTCGAAGCGCTCGGTCTTGACGGTGCCCTGGTCCTCGTCCTCGATCTCGGGCTGGCGGATGAGCACGAGCCGGCCGTTCCTGGCGATCTCGGTCGAGCCGCGCCGGACCGACTTGACCAGAGTGGAGCCGTCCTTGCCGATCTTCACGGTGATGACGCCGGTGGAGACGTCGACCGTGCCGCCGCTTCGGTCGACGGTGACCTTCTTGTCGGGGGCGGCCGCGTCACCGGCGGCGAGGGTGAGCTTGCCCGAACCCGAACTCACCGCGTGCGCGGTCCACTTGAGGGAGCCGTCGGGCCAGTACGCGAGCGGCCAGGTCTGCACGGGGACGGCTTTGCCGTCGGCGTCGGTCAGCGCGAAGGTCTGGTCGGCCTCGTACGCGCCCTTCGGCCAGGGGACACCGACCGTGGAGCCGGGTGCGGCGCCGAGGCCGCCGTCCTCCAGCCAGTCCAGAGTCACCGGATCGGCGTCGGCGGCCTCGGCTCTCGGCGCTGCCTGCGCGTCCTTGGCGCCCAGCGCCCAGCTGAACTGCGCGGCGGCTCCGGCGACGGCGGCCGCCTTGAGGAGGGACCTGCGGGGGATGGGAGACATGAGAGTTCAGCCTTTCCTTTCCGTGCGGGAAGCGTGCGTTCCTTGCAGCTGGTCAGGGGCATGACAGGGCGAGGGACGGCGCCGATGGCGCCGGCCTTGGGCGCGGGCACCGCCCGTCAGCGGTGCCGGTAGCGCTCCTCCACGGCGACGGCGGCCGCCGCGACGGCCCCCAGGACGGGGACCGCCAGCGGCGCGACGACCCAGGCGGAAAGGGCGACCAGCGCCGACCCGCCGATGAGCAGGAAGGACCCGGCGGGGTCGAGGACGGTACGGCGGCCGGCGGCGCCGAGCAGGTCCCGCCAGCGCGCGCCCGGAGCCCAGACCGCCGCCGCCCGCAGCCCGGCGACCGCGGCGCCGATCAGCGCGAACAGCCCGACGGCCCCGACCAGCGGCCCGCCGGGAATCCCGGCACGTACGGCCTGGACGTCCACCCAGACCACCGCCGCCGCGGCCCACCCGCCGAGCCCCACGGCCCAGCCGCCGCGCAGGGCCGCGCGGAAGTCGTCCGTGAACTCCCGCCATCCGCCGCCCTGATGGGCGGTGCGCCGACGCAGATGCCGTGCACCGGCCGCGAACGCCGCCGGGTAGGTGACCACGCCGAGCGAGGCCACCGCGATCCACACCCCGGTGAGCAGGCACTCGGCGAACACGGCGAACCGCTCGGCGAGCACGGACTCCTTGCGTGCCTTCACGCGCCCCTGGACCATGGTCAGCGCCTCAGCCCTTCAGTCCGGAGGTCGCCATTCCGTCGATCAGATAGCGCTGGAAGGCGAGGAAGAACAGCAGGACGGGCAGGAGCGCCACCAGCGACATGGCAATCAGGCCGCCGTAGTTGGCGGCGACGCCGTCGGAGTCGCGGAACATCATCATGCCGAGCGAGACGGTGTACTTGCCGGGCTCGTTGAGATAGATCAGCGGGCCCATGAAGTCGTTCCAGGCGTTGATGAAGGTGAAGATGGCGCTGGTGATGAGCGCCGGCCGGCACAACGGCAGCACGATCGACCAGTAGATCCGCAGATGCCCGCAGCCGTCGATGCGCGCCGCCTCGTCCAGTTCCCTCGGCAGGTTGCGCATGAACTGCACCATCAGGAAGACGAAGAACGCCTCGGTGGCCAGGTACTTGCCCAGCAGCAACGGCACATAGGTGTTGATCAGCTCCAGCTTCTGGAACATCACGTACTGCGGGATGAGCAGCACGTGATACGGCAGCAGGAGCGTGCCGATCATCAGGGAGAACAGCAGGTTCCGGCCGGCGAACCGGATCTTGGCGAAGGCGTACGCGGTGAGCGAGCAGGAGACGAGGATGCCGACGACGGCCCCGCCCGCGTAGAACAGCGAGTTCTGGAAGAAGGTCCAGATGGAGATGTCGGCTATGCCGTCGGCGAGGCCCTTGAAGTTGCCGAGGATCGGGCGGGACGGGAACAGCTGCAGGCTGTTGATGATGTCCTTGCTCGGCTTGAACGACGCGCCGATGACCCACAGCACGGGATAGAGGATGACCGCGAGGATCACCAGCGCGCCGATGTGCCAGGCCAGGGAGCCGGTCCGGCGGCGGCCGAGGGCCAGGGGTTTCGTGGCAGCGGGCTCGGTCGTGGTCGCGCTCATCGGGCGTCCTCCTCGTAGTGCACCCACTTCTTCTGCGACCAGAACAGGACGGCCGTCACCAGGGCGACGGCGATCAGAAGCATCCACGCCATCGCGGAGGCGAAGCCCATCTGGGCGTTCTTGAAGCCCTGCTGGTAGAGGTAGCAGGTGTAGACGAGCGTGGCGTCGGCCGGACCGCAGTAGGTGTTGGAGACGACGTAGGCCGAGCCGAAGATCTGGAAGGAGTGGATGGTCTCCAGCAGCACGTTGAAGAACAGCACCGGGGAGATCATCGGGAGCGTGATGCTCCAGAACTTGCGCAGGGCCCCCGCTCCGTCCAGCTCGGCGGCCTCGTAGAGCTCCCTCGGCACCTGCTTGAGGCCGGCGAGGAAGATGACCATGGGAGCGCCGAACTGCCACACCGTCAGCGCGACCAGGCAGTACAGGATCCAGTCGGGGTTGCCGACCCAGCCGCCGGCGTGGATGCCGACGGCGGACAGGGCGCGGTCCACGATCGCGTTGTCGGAGAAGATCGACCGCCAGACGAAGGCCACGGAGACACTCGCGCCGATGAGCGAGGGAGCGTAGAAGGCGGCCCGGTAGAAGGCCTGGCCGCGGCGGCTCTGTGCGAGCAGGAGGGCGACCCCGAGCGCGAGGAGCAGCTTCAGCGGAGTGCCGATGACGACGTACTTGGCGGTCACCTCGACCGACTTCTGCCATCGCGGGTCGTCGAACATCTTGGTGAAGTTGTCGAGACCCACCCACTTCGGGGTGTTGAAGAGGTTGTAGTCGGTGAACGCGAAGTAGAGCGAGGCGACCATGGGGCCCGCGGTCAGGAGCAGGAAGCCCGCGATCCACGGGGACATGAAGAGGTAGCCGGCCAGGTTCTCCCGGCGGCCCCGCCGCTTCTCGGCGGCGGGGGCGATGGAGCGGACCTTGCGGGCGGTGGGCGGTGAGTCCTTGACGAGCGTCACGGTGCTTCCCAATCGGTTCCGGTGCGGTCCGGTCAGGCCCTGGAAGGCGGCCTGCGACTCGTCGAAGAACTGCTTCACCGCGGCGGAGACCGACGACTTGCCGAGGGCGAGGTCGCCGCCGATGCGCAGGAAGGCCGCCTCGATGGTGTCGGCGCCGGAGGGGTGCGGGGTGATCGTGCCGAGTACGCCCGCCTTGGCGGTGTCGGCCTCGTACTGCGCGATCTCCTTGTTGACGGGGTCCGTCGGCTTGAACGCGTCGTACTGCTCGGTGGAGGCGAGGATGCCCCGGTCGTAGCCCATGATCTTGCCGACTTCGGGGTCGTGGACCATGAAGTCGATGAACTGGGCGACCTCCTTGGGGTGCTGGGTGCGCGCGGACGCGCTCAGCATCAGGGAGGCGAGGTACTGGCCGGTGTGCTTGCCGTCCGTCGTCGGGATCGGGGCGAGGCCGTACTCGCTGTCGCCCTCGGCCGTGTAGCGGACGGTGAAGTTGTCCCAGGTGAACTCCGAGGCGCCGTGTCCCGCGGAGAGCGAGGACTTGGGGCGGTCCTGCGCGACGATCTTCGGGCTGGTGATGATGCCGGCCTTCGTCCGGTTGTAGCCGTCCTGCCACCACTCCGTCAGGTCGGCCTTGTCGAAGCCGAGTCCGTCCTTGGTGTAGAAGGCCTTGCCGTTCTGGCGCAGGTACAGGTCGTACAGGTACATGATGCTGAAGTAGCCGGTGTCCCCGGGGACCTTGGTCTTGTCGTAGACGGTCTTCAGGGCCTTGAAGTAGTCGTCCCAGGTCCAGCCGGGCGCCGGCTCGACGCCGGCCTTCCGGAAGACCTTCTTGTCGATGACCAGCGCCATGGTGTTGGAGCCGACGGGGACGCCGAGCTGCTTGCCGTCGACCTCGCCCACCTTGGTGACGCCCGCACGGAAGTTGTCGAGGCTGAGATTGCCCGCGTCGATCTGCGACTTCAGGTCGAGCAGAACACTTCTCTTGTCGTACTTCCGAAGGAATGTGACGGCGTTTTGGAAAACGTCCGGGGGATTTCCGCCGGAAGCCTGCGTCTGGAACTTCTCCCAGAATGAGACGTAGTCCTGGAAGTCCGTCTTCACCTTGATCTTCGGATACTTCTTCTCGAAGAGCTTGATGGTCTGGTTGATCTTCTTGGCCCGCTCGTCGGCACCCCACCACGAGTAACGGATCGTCACCGTCCCGTCGGCCGACGTGCCGCTGTCCCCTCCGCACCCCGTCGTCGCGGCCAGCCCCAGCGTGGCCGCCGTGGCCCCCGCGGCCTTGAGGATCGTACGCCTCTCAACATTCCTGCTGGTTCCCACAGTCGGGCCTCCCCGGCATCGTCGCCGCATGCATGAATCGTTTCAAGTAAGCGCTTGCTGGCACAAGTTACGGAGGGGCTCGGGGTGCGTCAATGACTCGGACAGGAATTTCTCGGGGGCTCACGGGAGGCCGGGTGACGGAGAGGGGCCGGTCGATGCGGGCGGCGGGGAGATTCCGCAGGTGAGGGGCGCGCGGTCGGGCGGCCGAACGGTCGGCGGGCCGGGGAGGGAGAAAGCGGCCCGGCCGAAAGAGGGCCGCGCGGACGCGAGTTGACGGGGCGTCCGGCGATGGGTGACGGGGTGTGGTCGAACGGGTGGCGGTGGGGCGGGGCAGGGAGGGGCGCGCATCGCGGGGTGCTGAGGGGGCGCGCATCGCGGGAGTGCCGGGGGGCGCGCGTCGCGGGGGTGCCGGGGGCGCGCGTCGCGGGGGTGCCGGGGGCGTGCTGGGCGGCGGACCGCCAGGGGACCGACCCTGCCACCCGGCCGACTTCCCCTCGCGAGACCGCGCCCCCAGCGACCTACACCCGCCGCCGGAGCACCCCACTCCTGGGCCACCACGCCCGCGCCGCGGCCGCCTCCCGCACAACACAACAGCGGCCCACCTGCACTGAAGCAGATGGGCCGCCGTTTCCGGGTGGGCGATACTGGGTTCGAACCAGTGACCTCTTCGGTGTGAACGAAGCGCTCTCCCACTGAGCTAATCGCCCGGGCACAGGAAGAACATTACCCCATGTCAGGCGGCGCCCCGCACCCTCGTGTGAAGATCACTGGTCCTCGATCTTCCAGGGCATCACGACGCCGAACTTCCACACGTAGATACCGACCAGGACGCCGATGATCACGAGCCCGATGACGGTCAGCGTGATGTTGCGCCGCCGCACCTTGGGGTCGAGGGCCCGCTGGGCCGCCTCCGTGACCTTGCGCTTGGTCCAGCGGAGCACCAGCTGGGCCCAGACGAACTCGGTCGCCCAGATGGCCATGCCGCCGAAGATCACGACCCAGCCCGGACCGGGCAGCGGCAGCATGACGATGCCGGCGGCGACGACGGCGAGCCCGACGACGAAGACGCCGACCTGCCAGCTCAGATGCAGGGCGCGGCGGCGCTTGATGAACGTCGGCGCCCTGGAGCCGAGCCCCTGCGTGTCCCTCACCTCGCTCGCCTCGATCCCGGCCGCCTCGGACTCCCCCGGCGCCATGACGATCTCCCCGCCGGCCGGGCCCGCCCGGTTACTCCCCGTATCCATGCGGCCAAACTTTACCTTACTTTACTGACCGGAAACCAGTCACCGGAATGGCCGTACCGTACGAAGGAGCTCTCGGCCGGAAGAGTTACGTAAACGCACGCAAAACACTCAGAGGGGTTTACAACGGCACCGTAGGTGGCATGTCGATTTCGCCGACGTGCGAATCCCCGAGCGCACACTGAGCGAAAGGCCCTGGCGCTTATGAACACCACGGTCAGCTGCGAGCTGCACCTGCGCCTCGTTGTGTCGAGCGAGTCCTCCCTGCCTGTCCCCGCAGGACTGCGGTACGACACGGCCGACCCCTACGCCGTGCACGCCACCTTCCACACCGGAGCCGAGGAGACCGTCGAGTGGGTGTTCGCCCGCGACCTTCTCGCGGAAGGCCTGCACCGCCCGACCGGCACAGGCGACGTCCGTGTCTGGCCGTCACGCAGTCACGGTCAGGGCGTCGTGTGCATCGCCCTGAGCTCCCCGGAGGGCGAAGCCCTGCTGGAAGCTCCGGCGCGGGCTCTGGAGTCCTTCCTGAAGCGGACGGACGCCGCCGTGCCTCCCGGCACGGAACACCGGCACTTCGATCTCGATCAGGAGCTCTCGCACATCCTGGCGGAGAGCTAGGCCGAGCGAGCACCAAGCCGCCCGGCGCCGTCGACTCGGGGAGACGGCTCGGGCCGGAACAATCGCATAGGGCTCACGCCGACGCCGTCCCGTGTCCGTCACGGGACGGCGTCGGCGTGTCCGCTTCCACGCCTCCTGCGCCCCAGAGGGCTGCGTCCGCCCCTCCACGCCCGTCTGACGGCCTCGCGTGACGCTCGGCGCCGGTCCGTACGCCGTGGGACGCATTACCATCGGCCAGCATCGGCGGGCGTGTGCCCGACCCCCCAGGCCAGGGAGCGAAACGTGCTGATCACCCACGACACCCGGTGCGCCCTCGACACCGTGGTCGATCTGGTGAACACCGCGCCGGAGGACGACACGACGCCGGACGCGCTGCCGGACGTCCCGGCACTCGAGGAGTTCGTACGAAACCACGAGATCAGCGACGTCGGAGTGCTGTCGGAGTTCGACCTCTCGGCGGTGCGCAAGATCCGCGGCCGGTTCGCCTCGGTGTTCGCCTCGCCCGACGCCCGCAGGGCGGCCGGACTGATCAACGAACTGGTCGCCGCGGCGGGCACCACGCCCCGCCTCACGGACCACGACGGCTACGACTGGCATGTGCACTACTTCGCCCCCGGTGCCTCCGTCGCCGACCATCTGGCGGCCGACTGCGGGATGGCTCTCGCCTTCTTCGTGGTGGCCGGGGAGCAGGAACGGCTGCGCCGCTGCGAGGCGCCCGACTGCCGGCGCGCCTTCGTCGACCTCTCCCGCAACCGGTCACGGCGGTACTGCGACAGCCGGACCTGCGGCAACCGCCTGCACGTGGCCGCGTACCGGGCGCGCCGCAAGGAGGCGGCGGGCTGAGGCCGGCCGACGGCCGTCCGACGATGTCGACGTGGTCCCCGACGGGTGACGCCGGGGACCACGGGTACGGCTCAGAGCAGCAGCAGATCGTGCAGCGCAGCCATGAGCAGCAGACACCCGATCACCGCAAGGAAGATCATCAGCGGTGGCTGGGAAAGGGCGAAGAGGCACCCGCGCGGCTCGTCCTTCGGCGGCGCGGTATCCCTTGGTGTCGTGTCCAGCATCTCGCGGCGATGATGGCGCAAACGACACCCTCGGCGCGATCAAGGCACCCGAAATGACCGGGAGTTCACCGAATCCCGTGACGTCCCGTTTCGGGCGTGATCACTTCCGGGCGACACCTTGGTCCACTGTGACGTTTCAGGCGTCATCCGCAGGTCATATGCCGTGCTTCTTCAGGATGGCCTCGATGTCGCTGAAGTCGTCCGCGGAGTCGCCGCGCGGCGCGGTCGCCGGCCGGGTCGAGGCGCGCGTGCCCGGACCGAGGGAGGGAGCGGAGGCGGTGGGAGCCGTGGGGGCCGCGGCGCGCCGTTCGGCCGCCCTGGCCTCCCTGCGCTCCTTGCGGGTGCCGCCCCGGCGGCGCTCCACCGCGCGTGTCGTCGCGAACAGCAGCCAGGAGAGGCCGAGCACGGCGAAGCCGGCCCAGGCCGTGACACTGAAGGCGGTGTCCGCCAGCCACTGGACGACCCCGGTCATCACCAGGCCGAGGGGCACCAGCGAGTAGGCGGCGATGCGGGCGGCCGAGAGGAAACGCTTGCGGTAGGCGGTGACCGCCGCGATGCCCAGGCCGGCCGCGGCCACGGCGGAACAGACTGTCTCGGCGATCATCCGGTCCTCCAGGGCGCGGTTCGATCAGGCAGGGGCGGTTCGTCCCTTCCCTTCCATCCTGCACCGACCGGCCCCCGCCGGGCCATGCCTCCGGCGGACATCAGGGAGATCTCCGGGTCGGCTCCTCCGCAGGTGCCGTCCCCGGGCGCTTCCTTGGGAGGGGCTTTGGGCAGGGCCCGCAGGTCACCGGCGTACCGGCCGATTGGGACCGGCGCGGCCGGACTGGAAGACTGTCCCCATGAGCGACTCCTCCCCCGCCCCCGTCCTCGACGTCTGGTGCGAACTCCAGTGCCCGGACTGCCGCACCGCCCTGGACGACCTGCGTGCCCTGCGCGCCCGCTACGGCGACCGGCTGGAGCTGCGCCTGCGCCACTTCCCGCTGGAGAAGCACAAGCACGCCTTCGCCGCCGCGCAGGCCGCCGAGGAGGCGCTTGAGCAGGGCAAGGGCTGGGAGTACGTGGAGGCAGTGCTGGGCCGGGTGGAGGAGCTGGACCGCGCGGGCGAGTCCTTCCTCGTCGAGGTCGCCCGCGAACTCGGTCTCGACGCCGAGGAGTTCGACACCGCGCTGATCGACGGCCGACACATCCTGATCGTCGACGCCGACCAGGCGGAGGGCAAGGCGATCGGTGTCACCGGCACGCCGACGTACGTCATCGACGGCGAGCGCCTGGACGGCGGCAAGGGCCAGGAGGGCCTGCGCGAACGGATCGAGGAGATCGCGGACCGGCTGCTCGCCGGGAACCCGTGAGCGTGCCGGCCGCCAGCGCCTAGAGCAGTTCCTTGTACAGGTGGTAGGTGATCGTCTCGTAGCCGAGCGACTCGTACAGCCGCTCGGCGGGGGTGTTGCCCGCGAAGACGTTCAGCTGGATCGCGGGGCGACCGGCGGCCACGCTCTGGACCTCCGCCAGGAGCATCAGCGCGCGGCCGTGGCCCCGGCCCCGGTGGTTCGGGGCGGACTCCACCTTGAAGACGAAGCCCTTGCCGTCGCGGGCGCCCATCCAGAGGACGCCGACCTTCTCCCCCTCGTGCTCCAGGACGCTCAGATCCATTCCCGGGGTGTCCGGTCCGTCCGGCAGCGCGAGGGCATGGTCCCGCTCGGCCTTGGCACGGGCCTCGGCCTCGGGCACCCCGCGCTCGATCCAACTCTGCGCGTAGCTCTCCTTGTCCTGCTCCTCCCAGGGCCCGAACTCCTCCTGGGTCATGGGCCGGCCGCGGCTCCCGGCGGGCAACTCGGGTGCGGTGGCACCGAGCGGCTTCTCCATGTGACGGTTGCGGACGACGTACCCGAGGGTCCTCGCCAGCCGGAGCGCCGCCTCGGCGCCGGCCGGAACCGACGCCTCGATCCTCTTGCAGCCCCAGCCGCGCAGCACTTCCTCGGCCGCGAGCGCGGCCACCGTGCCCCGGCCGCGCCGGCGGTCGGGTTCCTCGATGGTCAGGTCCAGGATCTGGGCCACCGCCTCGCCGAAGGCGGGACTCGTGGCGAGGTGCACCGTGCCCACGGGGCGGCCGTTCACGCACACTTGGTAGTGGCGCGACAGCGCCCCGTCGTCGGCACGCTGGAGCGGCTCGGTCGGCCGCAGGGTCGTCGTCATCAGGGGAGTTCTACCCGCCGGGAGGCCATGCGTCAGCCCATTTTCCGTGTCTGTCACGGATCTTGGTCGGCGCCCGCCTGCTCGTCGAAGACGCGCATGGCCTTGGCGGTCACCGGGCCCGGCGCGCCGGGCAGTTCGCGGTCGTCGACGCGGTGGACGGCCTGGATGTCGCGCAGGGTGGAGGTGAGGAAGACCTCGTCGGCCCGCTCCAGCACGTCCAGGGGCAGCTCGGTCTCCGCGGCGCCGGTCCACTCGATCGCCAGCGCGCGCGTGATGCCCGCGAGGCAGCCGGAGGCGAGCGGCGGGGTGTGGATCTCGCCGTCGAGGACGACGAAGACGTTCGAGCCGGTGCCCTCGCAGAGCTGCCCGACCGTGTTGGCGAACAGGGCCTCGGAGGCGCCGTGTTCGTGGGCGCGGGCGAGGGCGACCACGTTCTCGGCGTACGAGGTCGTCTTCAGGCCGGTCAGGGCGCCCCGTTCGTTGCGCGTCCAGGGCACGGTGATCACGGCCGTGGAGTCGGGGCGGCGGGCGGTCTCGCCGAGCGCGACCACGAGGGTGGGTCCGTACTCTCCCCGGTCGGAGCCGAGGGGGCCGTGGCCGCCGGTGTAGGTGATGCGCAGCCGGCCGAGCGGCATCGGGTTGGCCTGGAGGACGGCGGCGCAGGCGCGGCGCACCTCGTCGTGGTCGGGGTCGGGCAGACCGAGACCGCGCGCCGAGCGGGTCAGCCGGTCGAGATGGCGGGTCAGCGCGAACGGCTTGCCGTCGACCGCCTTCACCGTCTCGAAGATGCCGTCGCCCACGGTCAGGCCGTGGTCGAAGACGGAGACGCGGGCGGACTCGAGGTCCCGCAGCGCGCCGTCGAGCCAGATCTTCACGTCGTGATTCCCTCTCCACTCACCTCGTACGTCCCCGACGCTACCGCGAGCAGTCGGGACGCCTTCAGCTCGGTCTCCCGCCACTCCCCTTCCGGGTCGGAGCCCCAGGTGATGCCGGCGCCGGTGCCGAAGCGCAGCAGGGCCCGGCCCCCGGCGGTCCGGTCGATCCAGAAGGTGCGGATGCCGACCGCCAGCTCGCCGGTCCCGCGGTCGGCGTCCACCCAGCCGATGCCCCCGCAGTACGGCCCGCGGGGCACGGGCTCCAGGGCGTCGAGGATTCGCAGGGCACTGGACTTGGGCGCGCCGGTGACGGAGCCGGGCGGGAAGGCCGCGTCGAGCAGCTCGGGCCAGCCGGCGCCGTCGCGCAGCTCGCCGCGGACCGTGGAGACGAGATGGACCAGACCGGGGTGCTTCTCCACGGCGCACAGGTCGGGGACGGTGACGCTGCCGGTGGCGCACACCCGGCCCATGTCGTTGCGGACCAGGTCGACGATCATGACGTTCTCGGCGTAGTCCTTCTCCAGGAGGTCCGCCTCCGTGCGCCCGGTGCCCTTGATCGGCCCGGACTCCACGACCCGGCCCCGGCGGCGGAGGAAGAGCTCCGGCGAGGCGGTGGCCGTCTCGACGCCGTGCTCCGGCAGCCGGATCGTTCCTGCGTACGGCGCCGGGTTGCCGCGGGCCAGCAGCGCCGTGAGGTCGTCCACATCGGCGTCGGCGGCCACGGGGGCGGCGAGCACCCGGCAGAGGTTCGCCTGGTAGACCTCGCCCGCCGCGATGTGCTCACGGATCCGGCGCACTCCGGCCGTGTACGCGGCGCGGTCGAGGGACGACGACCAGTCGCCCACCGCCGGCCCCTGCCAGCGGCCCGGGACCGGCGCGGGCACCGGCTCCTCCCGTACGTCGTCGAAGCGGGCGCAGGTCAGGCGGCCCTCGAAGTCCGCGACGACGGCCCAGAAACCGGTGGAGTCCAGGGCGGCGGGGTCGGCGGTGACGTCGCGGAGACCGGTGGCGACGCGGGTGCCGAAGCGGGCGAGGGGAGGGAGGTCGTGCACGCGTCGAGTCTAGGGCGGGTGTCCGAAAGGTGACCTCGGCGTGTCCCGCCGGAGGCCCTGACCACGCCCCTGAGCAGGCGCAGCGCAGCACGCTGCGCAAACGCGTTTTTGTACTGGCCGCGGTATCCGCTAGAGTTCAACACGTCGCCGGGCCGCGAGAGCGGAACGAAACGACAAGCGGACGTAGCTCAGTTGGTAGAGCGCAACCTTGCCAAGGTTGAGGTCGCGAGTTCGAGCCTCGTCGTCCGCTCGAAGGAACAAGGGGATCTTCCCGAACCCCTGCACTCCTGGTGGAGTGGCCGAGAGGCGAGGCAACGGCCTGCAAAGCCGTCTACACGGGTTCAAATCCCGTCTCCACCTCCAAGGACGATTAGCTCAGCGGGAGAGCGCTTCCCTGACACGGAAGAGGTCACTGGTTCAATCCCAGTATCGTCCACTGGATCTTCGGCATCGAAGGTCTGACCCGCGCGATTAGCTCAGCGGGAGAGCGCTTCCCTGACACGGAAGAGGTCACTGGTTCAATCCCAGTATCGCGCACGCAGTACACACGATCTCGATCGTGGTTCCCGCGCGATTAGCTCAGCGGGAGAGCGCTTCCCTGACACGGAAGAGGTCACTGGTTCAATCCCAGTATCGCGCACACACCGAAGCCCCCGGCCGTCTCAGACGGCCGGGGGCTTCTTCGTGGGTTCGGTCAGCTGGAGAACAGCATGTGGCCGAAGCTCTTGTGGCGGTGGTGACCGCCGTGGCCGCCGTAGTGACCACCGCCGTGGCCACCGTGCGGGGCGCCCCAGGCCGGCGCGGGCGGGGCCGGGTAGGCCTGCGGCGCGGGCGGAGGCGGCGGGGCGGGCTGGGACCACTGGGACTCCAGCCGGGTCAGCGACTCCAGCTCGCCGTAGTCGAGAAAGATCCCGCGGCAGCCGCTGCACTGCTCGATCTGGACGCCGTTGCGGTTGTACGTGTGCATCGGCGCATGGCACTTCGGACACTGCATGGTCGGCTCAACTCCTCGCCGGTCGGTCCTGCTTCGTGTTTCGCCAGGACAGACACTGTCCGGCTGCGGTCGGTTGCACACTACTTCGCGCGCGACGGGATCAACTGCGGCGGGAGGGAACCCATTCGGGCACATGCGTCGATCACGGACATCTCGATCTCGTCGAGGGGGCGGTTGCCGGTGATCGCCTTGGTGACGGCCCGGGCGGCGGTCTGGACGGTCAGGGCGCGGGCCGGGACGTCCAGCGCGGGCCACGGGTCGCCGTCGGCCGGGACCGCCGGGCCCCCTCGGGCGCGGTAGGCGGTGAGGAAGCGGGTCCATTCGTCGGGCGGGAGCAGCCCACAGGCGTACCAGGCCGCCGGGCGGGCGAGGTCCCAGGCGGGGACGCCGGTGCCGAGGTCGTCGACGTCGATGAGGAGCCACGCGCCGTCGGGGGCGGGATGGCGGACGAGCTGGCCGAGGTGGAGGTCGCCGTGGCAGAGGGTGGTGGTGTCCGGCATGGGGGCCTCGCCGCGGGCCCAGGCGGGCAGCGTGGCCCAGGCCCGCAGGACGGGTGCGACGGCGGGGTGGCCGGCCGCGGCCGAACCTGTGGCCGTGGCAGCGAGACGGGCGACGGCGTCGGCCGCCTTCGCCGGGCCGCGCATGGGCGGCAGGGGGGCGGCCGCGGGCGGGACCGGGGTGCGGTGGAGGCGGGCGAGGAGCGTGGCGGCGGCCTCCCAGGGCGCGGCGTCGGGCGTGTCCGGGTCCACGGGGGTGCCGTAGGGCCAGAACGTCACGACGCGGCCGTGCAGGTCGACAGGGGTGACGATCAGTGGGGGCAGGAGGATGCCGGGGAGATGGGCGGCGACCGCGAGGCGGGGGGCGAGGTCGCGCAGGCCGGTGCGGGGGGCGTGGGCCTTGGCGACCGTGTCCGCGTGCCGGACGACGGTGGCGTCCGGCCGGTCGGCGAGGGTGACGGATTCGCCGCAGGGGCAGCTCGGGGTGCGGGTGTGGGCCGTGGCCTCGGCCCGGACGGTGAGCTCGGCGAGCAAGGGGGTGGCGGTCACGAGGCTCCCTGGGGCGGTGCGGCTGCCTGCGCAGGGTACGGCTTCGGGTGCGACGGTCGTACGGGCCGGGTGCGCAGATCGTGCCGGCCGGGTCCGCGTCGCGTGGTGGTGGCCGTGGCCACGTCGCGTGGTGGTGGCCGTGGCCACGTCGCGTGGTGGTGAGCGTGCCCGGGCACGGCAATGCCGGCGCAGCTCCCCAGCTGCGCCGGCATTTTGTGCCGTCCGCCGCACCCCCGTCCCCACGGGGTTTCATGGGTGGAGGTCCCCGCCCGGACCGCTCTTCCGGGCCTGGGGTCGCCGCTCAGCGCCCCAGCATCACTCCCACGGACGACGCCTGTGTGGCCACGGTCTCCCAGCCGTCGAAGACGAAGAAGAGCAGGGCCGCCAGGGGGAGGACCATGAGCGTCGCCACCAGGGGGTGGCGGCGGCCCGTGCGGCGGGGGCGGAGCGTACTGCGCTCCAGCGTGCGGAACTGTGTCCGCGGTGCCGTCCAGGCCATGGTCCCTCTCCTGACCGATCTTGTTGTCATTGGCAGCGGCGGGTGTCTGACCTCGGGGGACGAGTGCTGCACCCGCCGCTTGACCTCAAATCTAGGCGTCCGGCGTGCTCGGGTCGTCATGCCCTCGTACCGATTGGCGGGCCTCCCGGAGGATGAGCCGCCGGGCGAGGAGTACTCCCCTGGGTGGAGACGAGGACCTAGGTCTCAGGGTCTTCCCCGAGGGGGTGCCCGATGTCTGCGCGCTTTTCCGAGCTGTCCTCCCTCGGGATCGGCTGCTCGACCAGGGCCAGGACCCGGTTCGCCATGAAACGGGCGGTGCGGACCACCGATCCGTTTCGGGTGACTTCGCTCACTTCCACCACACCTCGGCGTACCGCCGTCTCCACCCTGCGGCCCGCCCGGCTCGCCACCACCTCGTAGGTGCGGGTCGTGTCCCCCGCGTCCACCACTATCTCCACACGGTCACCCTTCACGGGTTCAATCCCCCTTCTGTGATGGGTGGTTGGCAGCACAGTGAGCGGCAAGTCCGCCTGCCGCCGTGCTCCCTGACCACCCCTCAAGTCTCCCACCCGGCACTGACAATCGATCTGGGCGAGAGGGCGCGGCCTCTGCGCGCGGGCGGCCGTGGAAACGTAAGCTGTGCCACGTCACACGGACCGGGCAGCGGGGATGAACATGGCGATGATGCGCCTGAGGCGCGAGGACCCGCGCGTCGTCGGCTCGTTCAGGCTTCACAGACGGCTCGGCGCGGGCGGGATGGGCGTGGTGTACCTGGGCTCCGACAAGAAGGGGCAGCGGGTGGCACTGAAGGTAATCCGGCCCGATCTGGCGGAGGACCAGGAGTTCCGGTCGCGGTTCGCGCGTGAGGTCTCGGCGGCGCGGCGGATCAGGGGCGGGTGCACGGCCCGGCTGGTCGCCGCCGACCTGGACGCGGACCGGCCCTGGTTCGCCACGCAGTACGTGCCCGGGCCCTCGCTGCACGACAAGATCGCCGACGAGGGTGCACTGGCCGCGGCGGACGTCGCGGCCGTGGGGGCCGCCCTGTCGGAGGGGCTGGTCGCGGTGCACGAGGCCGGTGTGGTGCACCGGGATCTCAAGCCGTCCAACATCCTGCTGTCCCCCAAGGGGCCGCGGATCATCGACTTCGGCATCGCCTGGGCGACGGGGGCCTCGACGCTCACCCACGTCGGCACGGCCGTCGGCTCCCCCGGGTTCCTCGCCCCGGAGCAGGTGCGGGGTGCCGCCGTGACGCCGGCGACGGACGTGTTCGCGCTGGGGGCGACCCTGGCCTACGCGTCGATGGCCGACTCGCCCTTCGGACACGGCAGTTCGGAGGTCATGCTGTACCGGGTGGTGCACGAGGAGCCGCAGCTGCACGGCGTCCCGGACGCGCTGGCTCCGCTGGTGCGGGCGTGCCTGGCGAAGGACCCCGAGGAGCGGCCCAGCACGCTTCAGCTGTCGCTGCGCCTGAAGGAGATCGCCGCCCGTGAGGCCGTGGGTCTCGCGGAGGTGCGTCCGCCGGCGCCGCGGACGGGCGAGGCGGACCGGCCCACCGGCCGTCTCTCCGACACCTACCCGGAGACGCTGCGCGAGCCGCAGCGCAGGCGTCCGCAGGGGACTCCCCCGCCGCGCGGCACGTCCCCCTCGTCACGCGGGGCCGCCCCGTCGCAGGGCGGGGCCCCGTCCCGGGGCGGTGGTGCGTCGACCGGCGGCGGCCAGTCGCGCGGCGGCCCGTCCTCACGCGGGGGGTCCTCCTCCCGGGCCGGCGGGGCGGGGTCCTCGCGTTCGGGGTCCAGGCCCACGCCCGCCTCGCGAGGCGGCAGCCGTTCCGGCAGCGGAAGCCGGCCCGCGCCGCGCAGCGGGGCCGGACGTCCGGCGCCCCGGACCACCGGGACGGGACGGCGGCCGGCCAATCCGCGGCTGCTGCGGCAGCGGCTGTTCGTGTTCGTGGTCGTGACGCTGCTGGTCGCGCTCGGCATCGCCGCGGCCCAGGGCTGCCAGGGGCCGTCGCGCGGTCTCGGCGACGACGGCCACGTCGTACGACAGCACCAGCAGCAAGGGGAGCCGGGGCGGAGCCCGTCGAGCTAGGGCCTGTCGTTCGGATCAGCTCGGCTGCCGCAGAGGGCGCTTCAGGACCGACCCGAGCGGGGTCTGGTGCGTGCAGCTGCAAGGCGGAGGAGGGAGTCGACGCGATGGGAGTCCCCCCGCTCGAGCGAAGCCGAGAGTGGGGGAGCCGGCGAGTGACGACAACGCCGCAGATGGGCGTGTCAGACCCCAAACGACAGGCCCTAGTCTAGGGCTCCAGGTTCGGCAGGACGTGGGTGAAGAACTCGCGGTCGCCGTCGAAGACCGGGTCCAGGGCGAGGAACTCCTCGGGGGTGACCCAGCGGAAGTCCCCCACCTCGTCGGGGTCGGGGACGACGTCGCCGGTGGGTGCGTCGGCCGTCCACCAGTGGAGGCGGAAGCGGCCGTCGTCGGTCTCCGACTCCCAGACCTTGGCCAGGGGTGCCGCCGTGAGGCCGACCTCTTCGCGCACCTCCCGGACGACCGCCTCCGGCTGGCTCTCCCCCGCCTCGACCTTGCCGCTGAGGGGCTGCCAGTAGCCGGGGCGCACGACGCCGGGGCCGCGGCGGACGGCCAGCAGCCGGTCGCCCCGGCGCAGGATCGCGACGATCGCCTCGCCCCGCGGCACGGTCACCCCTGGGGGCGGCCGGTGGCCACCGCGTAGAAGGCGACCGCGGCCGCCGCGCCGACGTTCAGGGAGTCCACGCCGTGGGACATCGGGATGCGTACCCATTCGTCGGCGGCGACCAGTGCCTGCGTGGACAGGCCGTCGCCCTCGGCGCCGAGCATCAGGGCGACGCGGTCCATCCGGTGCGGGGCGGTCTCGTCGAGGGTCTTGGCCTTCTCGTCGGGGGTGAGGGCGAGCAGCGTGAAGCCGGCCTCGCGCACCGACTCCAGGCCCTTGGGCCAGGTGTCGAGGCGCGCGTAGGGGACGGAGAAGACCGCGCCCATGGAGACCTTGACGCTCCGGCGGTACAGCGGGTCGGCGCAGTCGGGCGAGAGCAGGACCGCGTCCATGCCCAGGGCAGCCGCCGAGCGGAAGATCGCGCCGATGTTGGTGTGGTCGTTGACCGACTCCATGACCACCACGCGGCGTGCGGTCTGCAGGAGTTCGGCCGCGGTCGGCAGCGGCTTGCGCTGCATCGAGGCGAGCGCGCCCCGGTGCACGTGGTAGCCGGTGACCTGCTCGGCGAGCTCCGGGCTGACGGCGTAGACCGGGGCGGGGAGCTCGTCGATGACGTCGCGCATGACGTCGACCCACTTGGCGGACAGCAGCATCGAGCGCATCTCGTAGCCGGTGTCCTTGGCCCGTCTGATGACCTTCTCGCCCTCGGCGATGAACAGGCCCTCGGCCGGTTCGCGTTTGCGGCGCAGCTCTACGTCGGTCAGGCCTGTGTAGTCGCGCAGGCGCGGGTCGTCGGGATCCTCGACGGTGATGAGATCGGCCACAGGGTGATACTGCCTTGTCCTGGGTGTGGTGCCAACGGCTGGGAGCGAGTTGTGTTACCCCGGGTTACGCCGAGGTCTCCGGGCCCACGTTCACGACGGCGCCGACCACGATGACCGCCGGCGCCCGTACCGCCTGCGCGACGACGGTCTCGACGACCGTGGCGAGGGTGGCGTCGACGCGCCGCTGGGCGGCCGTCGTGCCCTCCTGGATCAGCGCGACCGGGGTGTCGGGCGACTTGCCGTGCGCGATGAGCGTCTCGGCGACCTTGCCGATCGTTTTCACGCCCATGAGGATCACGAGCGTCCCGGTCAGCTTGGCGAGCGAGGGCCAGTCGACGAGGGAACGCTCGTCGTCAGGGGCGATGTGCCCGCTGACCACCGTGAACTCGTGTGCGACGCCGCGGTGGGTGACCGGGATGCCGGCCGCGCCCGGCACCGAGATCGAGCTGGAGATGCCGGGCACGACCGTGCACGGGATGCCGGCCTCCGCGAGCGCGTTGACCTCCTCCATCCCCCGGCCGTAGACGAACGGGTCGCCGCCCTTGAGCCGGACGACCGACTTGCCCTGCTTGGCGTGTTCGATCAGCGCGTTGTTGATGGCCTCCTGGGCCATGAAGCGACCGAACGGCAGCTTCGCCGCGTCGATCACCTCGACGCCCGGGGACAGCTCGGCGAGCAGGTCGCGGGGGCCCAGGTGGTCGGTGATGACGACGTCGGCCTCGGCGAGCAGACGGCGGCCGCGCACGGTGATCAGGTCCGGGTCGCCGGGGCCGCCGCCGACCAGGGCGACGCCGGGGGTGCGGGTACGGAAGTGCGGGGCGACCAGCGTGCCGTCGCGCAGGCCCTCGACGACCGCGTCGCGGATGGCGGCGGTGTGCCGGGGGTCGCGGCCGCGGGCGCGGCTGGTGAGGACGGCGACCGTCACGCCCTCGCTGGTGCCGGTGGCCGGGGTCCAGGCGGTGGCGGCGTCGGCGTCGTCGGAGCGCACGCACCACACACGGTGGGCCTCCGCCTCGGCCGAGGCACGGACGTTCGCCCCGGCGTCGCTGGTGGCGATCAGGGCGTACCAGGCGTCCGCCAGGTCCCCCTCGGCGTACTCGCGCCGCTCCCAGGTGATCTCGCCGGCCCCCGCCATCGCCTCGACGGAGGGAGTGGCCTCCGGCGAGACGAGGAGGACGTCCGCGCCCGCCGCGACGAGGGCCGGGAGGCGGCGCTGGGCGACCTGGCCGCCGCCGAGGACGACCACTTTGCGGCCGGTGAGGCGGAGGCCTACGGGATAGGCGGGGTGTTCGGCCATGAGGGCGGCTCCTCGTCCTGGCAAAGCGATGGGCGCTACGGCGCTGGAGCAGCCCTGACGTGCGTGTTTCGATGGTGCGCTCAGCCTACGGCCGGGACGGGGACGCCCGCTGTGACGGCGGTCCCATCCCGGCCGGGGCTCACTTCTCGGTGACGCCCGCCGAGTCGAAGGTCGCCACCTCGTGCATGGCACGGGCCGTGCTCTGCACCAGCGGCAGGGCGAGCAGCGCGCCCGTGCCCTCGCCGAGGCGCAGGTCGAGGTCGACCAGGGGGCGCAGGCCCAGCTTGTTCAGGGCGGCCACGTGACCGGGCTCGGCGCTGCGGTGGCCCGCGATGCAGGCCGCGAGGACCTCCGGGGCGATGGCGCGGGCGACCAGGGCGGCGGCCCCGGCGCTGACGCCGTCGAGGATCACCGGCGTGCGCAGGGACGCTCCGCCCAGCAACAGGCCGACCATCGCCGCGTGTTCGAAGCCGCCGATCGCGGCGAGGACGCCGATGGGGTCGGCCGGGTCCGGCTGGTGCAGTTCGAGGGCGCGCCGGACCACCTCGGTCTTGCGGGCCAGCGTCTCGTCGTTGATGCCGGTGCCGCGGCCGGTGACCTCGGCCGGGTCGGCGCCGGTGAACACCGAGATCAGGGCCGCCGACGCGGTCGTGTTGGCGATGCCCATCTCACCGGTCAGCAGGGCCTTGTTGCCGGCGGCCACCAGGTCGCGGGCGGTCTCGATGCCCACCTCGATGGCCAGCTTGGCCTCCTCGCGGCTCATCGCGGGGCCGGTGGTCATGTCGGACGTGCCCGCGCGGATCTTGCGGGGCAGCAGGCCGGGGGTCGCCGGGAGGTCGGTGGCGACACCGACGTCCACGACGCACACCTCGGCGCCGACCTGGCCGGCGAAGGCGTTGCAGACCGCGCCGCCGCCGAGGAAGTTGGCGACCATCTGGGCGGTCACCTCCTGCGGCCAGGGGGTGACGCCCTGGGCGTGGACGCCGTGGTCGCCGGCGAAGATCGCGACGGCTGCGGGCTCCGGGATCGGCGGCGGGCACTGCCGGGACAGGCCGGACAGCTGGGCGGAGATGATCTCCAGCATGCCGAGCGCGCCGGCCGGCTTCGTCATGCGCTTCTGCCGCTCCCAGGCCTCGCCGAGCGCCTTGGCGTCCAGCGGGCGGATCTGGGCGACGGTCTCGCCGAGCAGGTCGTGCGGCTCCTCGCCGGGCAGGGCGCGGCGGCCGTACGTCTCCTCGTGCACGACCCACGACAGCGGGCGGCGCTTGGACCAGCCGGCCTGCATCAGCTCGGGCTCGTCCGGGAACTCGTCGACGTACCCGACGCACAGGTAGGCGATGACCTCCAGGTGCTCGGGCAGCCCGAGCGCGCGGACCATCTCGCGCTCGTCGAAGAAGCTGACCCAGCCGACGCCCAGGCCCTCGGCGCGGGCGGCGAGCCACAGGTTCTCCACGGCGAGCGCGGCGGAGTAGGGGGCCATCTGGGGCTGGGTGTGCCGGCCCAGGGTGTGGCGGCCGCCGCGGGTCGGGTCGGCGGTGACGACGATGTTCACCGGGGTGTCGAGGATCGCCTCGATCTTCAGTTCCTTGAACTGCTTCGCCCGGCCCTTGGGCAGCGACTTCGCGTACGCGTCGCGCTGCCGCATGGCCAGTTCGTGCATGCTGCGCCGGGTGTCGGCGGAGCGGATGACGACGAAGTCCCAAGGCTGCGAGTGGCCCACGGACGGGGCGGTGTGCGCGGCCTCCAGGACGCGCAGCAGCACCTCGTGCGGGATGGGGTCGCTGCGGAAGCCGTTGCGGATGTCGCGGCGCTCGCGCATGACCTTCAGGACGGCCTCGCGCTCGGCGTCGTCGTAGGCGGGCGCGGCCGGGCCGGTGGACTGTCGTACGTCTTCCACTGCGGCCTTGCTCTCTTCTTCCTGGTCGGCGCCCCGGGTGTCCAGGTCGTCCGCGTGCTGTACGGGTTCGTGGTCGGCCTCGCGCGGGGCGGGGACCGTGGCGGCCGGCTCCTGCGCGGCCTCCGCGGGGAGGGTGAGCGCGTGCGGCGGTGTCGGTGCGAGGTGCGGGGTGGTCGGCACGGAGCCGGACACCGGCACGAACCGGCCGAGGGACGGGTTGTCACCGGCCGGCGGGGGCGTCTGCGCGGGGTCGGCGGGCTGGGGTACGGCCCCTGCCTCGACGAGCGGGCCGGGGACCTGGGCGAGGTGCTCGCCGTCCACGGGCTGGGGGGAAGGGTCGGTGGCGATGGTGGCGTCTCCGGTCGGTGCCGCGGAGCCGTCCGCCGGCTGCGGGGGCTGCGTCGGGTCGGGGGCCGACGGGAGGGTGGCTTCCGACGGCTCGGGGGTGACGACGGTGTCGGGGGCGTCCGCCGCCACGGCCGGATCGACGACCTGGGCGGCGTCGACGGGCGCGGCCTGCGGTACGGCGGCCTGGAGCGCCGAGCCGTCCAGGGCGTGGCCCGCCTCGGGCCCGGCCTGCGCCGCGGACACGGCCGCCGGCTCGGCGCCCGGGGCGCCGGGGATCTGGCCGGTCTCGGGGACGGCGGCGTCGATGAGCTGGGCGCCCTCGGGCGCGGCACTCTCGGCGAACTGCGCGCCCGCGGGCATCGAGGCGACGTCGGGAGCGTACGCGGCCGCGGGCAGCCGACCGGTGTCGGCGTCCGCTGCCTGGCCGGCCTCGGGGACCGCCATGGCCTCAGGGGCCTCAGCGACAGACGCACCATTCGTCACGGGCCCGGTGGTGGCGGCGTCCGTCTCCGCGTCGGGGACGATCGGAGGGGCATGCTCGGTGCCCGTGTGCTCGGCGTCGGCTGCGGGGACGCCCGGATGTGCGGGTTCGCCCTCCCCGACGAACGCGTCCTGGTCCGGGTGCCCGGCCTCGGCGGCAGGGACGCCCGGGCCCGCAGGCCCGCCGTCCGCGGCGAACGGAGCGACGCCGTGGTCACCCACGTCGGTCACGGGGACACCCTGGTCCCCGGGTCCGCCCTCCGCGGCGAACTCACCGGCTCCCGCGTGGTCGCCCTCGGCCGCGGGCTCCCCCGGCGCGACCTGCGTACCGTCCACGGCGAACCCGCCGACGCCCGTGTCTACGGCATCGGCCGCGTGCGCGCCCGGAGCGGCGGGTCCGGTCTCGACCGGCGCACCATCGGCGCCGTGAGCCGCCGGACCGCCCGACGCGTCCTGCCCGCCCTCGGCATCGCCCGCGTGGGCGCCCGAGACATCGCCCGCGGGGGCACCAGAGGCGACAGGCCCACCGTCGACCGGCGCACCGGCCGCGTCGGCCTGCGTGCCGTCCGCCGCGAGCGTCCCAGGGATCGCCGGGACGCCG
The DNA here is from genome assembly GCF_054189285.1 of Streptomyces sp. MAI_2237. Lineage (NCBI taxonomy): Bacteria > Bacillati > Actinomycetota > Actinomycetes > Kitasatosporales > Streptomycetaceae > Streptomyces > Streptomyces sp. MAI_2237. The sequence goes on from NZ_JAJPGQ010000001.1 coordinate 292,862, forward strand.
TCGGCCACGGGATGCCCGGCAGCCGTCGGCGTGCCGTCCGGTCCCAGGTGCCCGGCAGCCGGCGGCGTACCGTCCGCCCCCAAGTGCCCGGCAGCCGTCGGCGTGCCGTCCGGAAGGTTTCCGTGGGCCGTCGGCGCGCCTTCCGCAGGGTAGGCGCCGGCCGGCTGACCGGCGTCGGGAGCGAACCCGCCTGCCGCGGCCACCGCTCGGGCGAGGTGTCCACCGTCCGCGGCGGCCACTCCCACGGGTACCTGCCCGCTCTCCGGGCCCTGTGCCTCGGCCGTGCCGTCCGCACCGCCTGCCTGCGTGTAGTGCGCGTCGTCACCGCTCTGAACCGCGTACGCACCGTCCTGCCCCTGCGCGGCGCCCCCCGCCTCCGTCGCGATGCGGGCCATGACGGCCTGGGCCGCGCCGACCGGCTCGGCCTGCGCCTCGTGCTGTCCCTGCGCGGGAACAACCGTTTCCGCAGTCGTGGCCTCGGTGCCGACCGGCGCCTGGGCCACGCCCGGCGCCTGGGCGCTCCAGGGGGTGGCCCCCTGCGGGGACGCGGCACGCCCCTGGGGGGCGTCGAGGTACTCGGGGCCGACCGTAGGCGGGCCCGGCTGACGCACCGGGGCGCCCGCGGGGCCGCGGTCGGCCAGGGAGCGGACCGGGCTGGCGGACGCGTCGGGGACGGGCGGCCCGAGGTGGAGCGGGCGGCGCGGGGTGACCGGCGGGATCGGGGTGGTCGGCGCCTCGGGCAGACGGACGCCACCGAGGTCGACCGAGCCGCTGTCACGGCCGGACATCTCGTGCGGGCCCGGCTCGTGCACGGTCTCGACGACCGGCTCGGGCGCGGGCGGCGCGACCTCGTTGCCCCAGGGGCTCTGCGCGCCCGGCAGCAGCAACAGGTCTTCGTCCTCGGCGGGGGTCTCGGAGAGGTAGGCGTACGCACCGGGCGCGGGAACGCCCGGCTGCTCAGCCATGCCTGCGTTCTCCGGCAGCCCCTCGCCCGGGACCTGGCCGGTGTCGGTCATGCGTACCCCTCGCCCATCGGTTAGTGCTTCTCGGTCCGGCTCACCGGGAACGGCGCACCGACCGCTCCCGCAGTGAAGAACGAGCGTGTGTGCCCAGCGGCACGAACGACCCGCCCATAAAAGGCGACAAAGCCATTCAGTGGCATTGTCCCGGTCGTCCCTCCTTCGCGACAGCTTGATCCGCGACGGCCCGCTGTGGACTGCGCCACGTTGCGCGTCCTCCGGTTCTGCCGTACCGCACCCACCCCAAAAGGGGCGCGTTTTCCGGACATTGGCGAACGAACTGCCGGGCCACCCGGTGCGGTACAACGGTCGGCCAGCCTACCGCGAGCGATAGGACTACCGGATCACCGGGAGGGAAGAAAACAGGATCACTGGGACGGCAGCGGAGTCACGCCGCGCGCTCCGGGAGCGCGCCCGCCGGTCACCCGACCACCGCCCCTCAACGAGGCGCTTCGCGCCGCCCCAGGTCTCCCGTGAGCAAGAACGCGACGCTCCGCTCCGTCTCCGTCCAGGCCCGCGTGTCGAGTTCGACGGACTGGAGGAGGGCGCACTCCACGTCGTAGCCGTGCTCCGTCAGGTCGCGGCCGATGAGTTCGGCGGCGTCGCGGGTCGCGGCGTGCGTGACGATGCGCTGCGGACGGCGGTCGGCGACCGCCGAGACGACGGCCGCTCCCCCGCCGCCGACGCGGACGACGTCCGGCTCGGGCAGGTTCTCCAGGACGTGCGGGGCGGCACCCTGGATGATCTGCGCCTGGACGCCGAAGCGGCGGGCGGCGGCGTCCGTGCGGGCGCAGGCGTCCAGCTTCCGGTCGACGGCGATGACGGCGGCGCCGGCGCGGGCGGCCTCGACGGCGAACGCGCCGCTGCCGCAGCCGATGTCCCAGACGAGGTCCCCGACGCGCGGTCCCAGCCGGGCCAGTTGGGCGGCCCGGAGCAGATCGGTCTCGCCCTCGCCGAGCGGGCCGTCGTAGGTCTCGCCGGGCTGCGTCCAGCCGCGCGGGCCGGCGCCGGGGTCGCGTCCGGCGAGCCAGCCGCCGCTCTCCCCCGCTCCGGCCGGGCCGCCGATGACGATGACGACGTTCGGGTCGCGCCAGGTGTGGTCGGGGGCCTTGTCGGAGGTGACGACGGTGACCTGCTCGCGTTCGGTGCCCAGTTCCTCGCAGATGACGAAGGTGCGGTGCACGCCCTCCAGGAGCAGGCCGAGTTCGGCGGGGCCGGCGCCCGGTGAGGTGAGTACGGCCACCTTGGTGTGGGCTCGGCATACGTTCACCGCGCGTCGCAGGGTGCGCCTATGTGCGACGACCACCTGTGCATCGTCCCAGGGCATGCCGGCGCGCGCGAAGGCGGCGGCGACGGAGGAGACCGCGGGGACGACCTCGACCTCCAGGCCGAACTCGGGTGCGCGCAGGGTCCGTACGACGCCGAAGAACCCCGGGTCGCCGTCCGCGAGGACGACGGCGGTGCCCCGGTGTCCGGCGATGCGGCGGGCGGCGAGGGCGACGCTGCCGAGCCGGATGCGCTCGGCGGAGGGCGGCACCTCGGGCAACGCCAGGTGGTGGGCGGCCCCGGCCACCAGGGTGGCGGCGCCGAGGGCGGAGCGAGCCGCGGCGGTCAGCGGCGAGCCGTCCCAGCCGATCACCGTGACGCGGTCGGCCATGGTCGTCAGTCTCCAGGGGGTTCACGCAGGTCGGGCTCCGTGAGGGTACCTGGTGGCGGAGGCGGCCGCTGCGGCGGCGCCGTCCTCCTCGGTCCCCGGGTCCTAGTTCCAGTCGGGGAACGACGTGAAACCGTTGCTGTCGGCAAGCTGCTCGCCGGCGCCGTCCAGGTCCTCGGGGAGCAGGCTCCACACGATGTAGTCGGTGCGTACGTCGTTCCAGGTGCCGTCGTCCGCGCGGACGCGCGCTATGCAGGCGTTGCGCAGGACGCCTTCGCTGATACAGCCGATCTTCTGGGCGACCTGCTGGGAGGCGGTGTTGTCGGCCGCCGTGCGCAGCTCGATGCGCTCGAACTTCTGGTCGCCGAGCAGCCATTGGGCGGTGGCGAGCGCGGCCTCGGAGGCGTAACCCTCGCCGCGGGCCCAGGGGGCGATGATGTACGACAGTTCGGTGGAGCGGACGTGCCAGTTGGTTCTGGCGAGTTGGACGACGCCGACCAGGCGCTGGGTGAGGAACTCCGTGACGGCGAAGGTGAGTCCGCGCCCCGCCTCGCGCTCGGCGCGCGCCCGCTCGGTGATCCAGACGCGGGCCAGTTCCTCGGTGTAGGGCTGGGGGACGCTCGTCCAGGCGCCCACCTGCTCGTCGTTCATCATCTCGGCCAGGGCGGGCACGTCGTCCTCATCCAGGGGCCGCAGCACCAACCGCTCCGTGCTGATGGAGACGTTGGGGAAGGTGCCACTCATGCGCCGCTCCGTAACCTTCGGAAAACCTGCAAGTCCTGCTGAACTGCCCAGCATGCAGCATGGACCCGCCGGACCGCACCACGGGGTCCACTCGCAGTGAGCGAGTAGACCCCGTGCGTGGCGATACGCCGTATACGTGCCCTCGGCACCGATCGCTTCGGGTCGGAAAGAGGCCCCCGGAAGAGACCCGGAAAGAGGCCCGGAAGGAGGCTCAGAAGGAGGGGATGACCGAGCCCTGGTACTTGTCCTCGATGAACTTCTTCACCTCGGGCGAAGTGAGCAGCTTGGCCAGCTTCTTGACCCGCGGGTCCTTCTCGTTGCCCTTCTTCACCGCGAGGAAGTTGCCGTACGGGCTGTTCTTCGCGGACTCCAGGACGAGCGCCTCCTTGGCGGGCTTGATCCCCGCGGAGATGGCGTAGTTGCCGTTGACGACCGCGGCGTCCACGTCGTCCAGGGAGCGTGCGGTCTGGGCCGCCTCGACCTCCTTGAACTTGAGGTTCTTCGGGTTCTTGGTGATGTCCTGCGGGGTCGCCTCGTTGCCCGCGCCGTCCTTGAGCGTGATGAGGCCGTTGGCCGCGAGCAGCTTCAGTGCGCGCGCCTCGTTCACGGCGTCGTTGGGAACGGCGACGGTCGCGCCGCTCTTGAGCGCGTCCACCTTCCTGACCTTGTGGGAGTACAGGCCGAGGGGCTCCAGGTGCACCGTGACGACGGGCACGATGTGGGTGCCGCGCTTCTTGTTGAAGTCGTCGAGGTAGGGCTGGTTCTGGAAGTAGTTGGCGTCGACCGAGCCGTCCTCGGTGGCGGTGTTCGGGACGATGTAGTCCTGGAACTCCTTGACCTGCAGGTCGAGTCCGGCCTTCTTGGCGAGGCTCTTCTCGACGAAGTTCAGGATCTCGGCGTGCGGGGTCGGGCTCGCGGCGACGACCAGCGGTCCGCTGTAGTCGGAGGAGGCCGAGTCGTCGCTCGAGCCGCAGGCGGTGAGCCCGAAGGTGAGGGCTCCGGCGGCGAGGACGGCGGTGCTGAGCTTTGCGGTGTTACGCACGAAAAGTGCCTTTCCTTTTGGGTGGAGCGATCCCGCTGTTCGGTGGGCGGGAAGTCTGAAGCGCGGTTACGCGGCCTTGCCGACGTCGGCCGACGCGGGGTCCGTGGCCTTGAGCAGCCGCAGCCTGGGTGCCGGGCCGGAGCGGCCGCCCCGGCGGTGCAGCGAGCGGGCGGCGAGGTCGCCGGCGAACTGGATGAGCGAGATGACCACGGCGAGGATCGCGACGGTGATCCACATCAGCTCGGTCTCGAAGCGCTGGTAGCCGTAGCGGATGGCGATGTCGCCGAGTCCGCCCGCGCCGACCGTGCCGGCCATGGCGGAGTAGCCGATCAGGGCGACGACGGTGGTCGTGGTGCTGGCGATGAGGGACGGCAGTGCCTCGGGGACGAGCACCTTGCGCACGATCGTCCAGGTGTTGCCGCCCATCGCCTGCACGGCCTCGACGAGCCCGCCGTCCACTTCGCGGACAGCCGTCTCGACGAGGCGCGCGAAGAACGGGATGGCGCCGATGGCGAGCGGCACGATGGCGGCCTCGCGGCCGATGGTGGTGCCGGTGATCCAGCGGGTGAAGGTCATCAGCGCGACCATCAGGATGATGAACGGCATCGAGCGGGCGATGTTCACGACCTGTCCGATGACCTTGTTCGCCACGATGTTCTGCAGCAGTCCGCCCCGGTCGGTCAGGACGAGCAGGATGCCGAGCGGTAGCCCGCCGACGACGGCGATGAGCGTGGACCAGCCGACCATGTACAGCGTGTCCCAACACGCCTGGGACAGCAGGGGCTGCATCTCGGACCAGCTCACTTGGCACCTTCCTTCACCGGCCGGCTCTCGCCGACGACGTCGATCTGCAGTCCCTGTTCGCGCAGGAAGCCGATCGGCACGACGTTGTCCTCGTAGCGGCCGGGCAGCTCGATGCGCATGCGGCCGACCTGGAGGCCGCCGACGGTGTCGATGGCCGCGCCGAGGATCGATATGTCGATGTTGTAGGTGCGGGAGAGCTGGGAGACGACCGGCTGGGTGGCGGCCTCGCCCTGGAAGGTGACGTCGACGACCGTGCGGTCGTCGCCGGACGCCTCGCCGCCGAGCGGGAAGAGGGCCGAGGCCAGCTCGGAGCCCGGGGTGGCGAGCAGTTCGCTCACCGTGCCGGACTCGACGACGCGGCCGTTCTCCATCAGGGCGGCCGAGTCGCAGACCGACTTCACGACGTCCATCTCATGGGTGATGAGCAGGACCGTGAGACCCAGCTGCCGGTTCAGGTCGCGCAGCAGCGCCAGGATCGAGCGGGTGGTCTCCGGGTCGAGGGCGCTGGTGGCCTCGTCGGAGAGCAGCACCTCGGGGTCGCCGGCCAGGGCGCGGGCGATGCCGACGCGCTGCTTCTGGCCGCCGGAGAGCTGGGCGGGGTAGGCCCGCGCCTTGTCGGCGAGCCCGACGAGGTCCAGCAGCTCCAGCGCCTTGCGCGAGCGCTCCCTGCCGGACGTGCCGAGAATCTCCAGCGGCAGTTCGACGTTGTCCTGGACGGTGCGCGAGGACAGCAGGTTGAAGTACTGGAAGACCATGCCGATCCGGCTGCGCGCCCGCCGCAGCTCCCGGCCCGCGCGGGGGCCGCGGCCGGCGAGGGCGGTGAGGTCCTGCCCGGCGACGGTGACCGTCCCGGACGTCGGACGCTCCAGCAGGTTGACGCAGCGGATGAGCGAGGACTTGCCGGCGCCGGACTGGCCGATGACGCCGTACACCTCGCCTTCGCGGACGTGCAGGTCGACGCCGTCCAGGGCGGTGACCTCACGACCGCGCGAGCGGTAGACCTTGGTCAGGCCCGATGTCGTGATCACAGGGGTTTTCCGTCACTGTCGAGTCCGTACGCGGGCGTGGGTGTGCCCTGGTACGGGAGGAAGGGTTCATGCGCGGGGGCTCGGTCTCGTGCGGCGTTCAGCGCGCACGGACATGCCACGGCGGCTCGCTTCGGGGCGCGAGGCTCAAGATGGTGCGGGGGCCCTCTAGAAGGCGCACATTCGACACATACAACGAGCACCGGGCGTCATGGTCGCCTCGGTCGCAAGGGTGCGGCAGCTCGTCGTGGTCATGCGGTCAGTAAATCAGAGGCATCGACGTGACCAAGAACCGCCGTCCCACATCGTGGACGGCGGTGGACAGGTGTCAGGCGCGGGCGGAGATCTCCACTCCCCGGTCGGTGACCAGTGCGGACAAGGCCGACAGGTCCTTCACCACGAGGTCGGCGTCGAGCTCTTGGGCCCGGTGGGTTGTGGCCAACGCCACGGTGGTCATTCCGGCGGCGCGGCCGGCCGCGAGGCCCGCCGGGGCGTCCTCGAAGACGACGCAGTCGGCCGGGTCGACGCCCAGCTGCCGGGCGGCGAGGAGGTAGGGCTCGGGGTCGGGCTTGCCGCGGGTGACGTCGTCGGCGGCGATCAGCGTCTTGGGCAGGATGCCGACGGCGTCGAGCCGGGCCTCGGCCAGGCGCCGGGTGGCGGAGGTGACCATGGCCCAGCGGTCGGCGGGCAGCGAGGCCAGAAAGCCGGCCGTGCCGGGCAGCAGCCGCACGCCCCCGTTCGGGACGTCCTCCACCTCCAGCAGCTCGATCCGCGCGACCGCCTCCGGCACCACCTCGGCGGGCAGCAGGTCGGCGGCTATCTCCACGGCGGTGCGTCCGTGCAGCTCGACGCGGCCGAACTCCTCGGCGGTGATGCCGTACTCACGGGCCCACAGCGTCCAGCAGCGGTTCACGGAGTCGAGGGAGGAGACGAGGGTGCCGTCGTTGTCGAACAGGAGGGCTTGCGCGTGGATCGTCATGGTCTAGACCCTACGGCGTACGGCGGGGTCGGCGGCGGCGGCCGGTTTCGGCCGTAATAAGGTCACGACATGCTTGATGCCCTGACGCTGGTGACCGGCGTCGCCGCGCTGCTGCTCGCCGCCTGGTGCGGGTGGGCGGCCTACCGCGACGAGCCCACCAAGGACTGGCACTTCATCGGGATGGCCGTGGTGTCCGTGCTGGCCCTGGTCCAGCTGGTGATCGGGATCGTGCAGCTGGCGCGGGGCGAGAAGCCGGAGCAGGGCACGACGATCTTCGTGGCGTATCTGATCGGTGCCTTCGCCTGCGTCCCCGCGGCCGGGTTCATGTCGCTGGCCGAGCGGACGCGCTGGGGCTCGGTGACGGCCGCCGCCGGCGGTGTGGTGCTCGCCGTGCTGGAGGTGCGGCTCTATGACATCTGGGGAGGGTGAGATGACCGCCGTGGACGACAACGTGGACGACAAGCCCAAGCGCCTCATCAGCGGGCCCGGCATGCTGCTCGTCTGGTTCTACGGCGTGATGGTCGTCGGCGCGGTCTCGCGCTCGGTCTACCAGATCGCGACCGAGTTCGACCGGGCGCCGCTCGCCTACTCGCTGTCGGCGGTCGCGGGCGTGGTGTACGGGTTCATCACGTACACGCTGGTGCGCGGCGGCGAGAGGGCCCGCAAGGCGGCGCAGGTGTGCTGCGCCGCCGAACTCGCGGGCGTGCTGATCGTCGGTACCTGGACCCTGGTCGAGCCGTCGGCCTTCCCGGACGCGACGGTCTGGTCGGACTACGGCATGGGCTACGTCTTCATCCCGGTGCTGCTGCCGCTGTCCGCCCTGTACTGGCTGCGCAGGAACCGCACGGTCACGCCGTAGCGACGTAAGCCTCCGCGGGCTTCTCCAGGATGATCATCGGTACGCCGTCGGTGCCCTCGGACGTGCCCACCGTCTGGTAGCCCACGCGACGGTACAGCCGCAGGTTGCCCTCGCTGCGGTGGCCCGTGAACAGGCGGAACTTCTTCGCCCCGCGCTCCTCCACCAGGGCCGTCTCGGCCGCGCGCAGCAGCCGCGCGCCGATGCCGTGGCCCTGCAGGCGGGGGTGGACGCAGAGCTTGCCGATGGACGCGGCACCGTCCTCGGTGACGCGGCCGCGCACCGAGCCGACGACCTCCTCGCCGAGCCGCGCGACGAAGACGCAGTCGGCGGCCACCTCCTGGCGGACCGATTCCAGGGACTGGACGAGCGGGTCGATGCGGTAGTTGCCGTACAGCGCCGCCTCACTCTGGAAGCACAGGTACTGGAGCTTGAAGATCTGCTCTGTGTCCTGCTCGGTCGCCACCGAGATGGTCACGCTCATGCCCATGTGCGCACGCCTCCCGCTCACCTGATCGCCACGTTGTCCCCCACTCCTATCCCCGCCCTTCGCGCGCCGCAACCTCCGATGTGAGCAAACGGCGAAGACATCCCAGGCATCTGGAGCGTTCCGGGCCCAGACTTCCCTGTGACATACCCAACTCCCCCGCGATTTCCCTGTATGTCAGGTCTTTCGGCGAGAGCAGGGCCTCGATCAGACCGGGGCAGCGACCGGGCAGCCGACGCACCGCGTCGCGCAGGGCAGTGCGGCGGGCGGCGGCGAGGACGAGGTCGGCGGGGTCCCGCTCGGTGTGGTCGGCGGGCTCGGCGCCGTAGGGCCGTTCGAGACGGGCCGTACGGCGGCTGCGGCGGGCCTCGGAGCGGACGGCGCGGCGCAGCCAGCCCGGCGGGTCGAGGGGCGGGCCGTCCGCGTCGAGGCGTTCCAGCAGGCGGAGCCAGACCGCCTGCTCCAGGTCGGCCGGTTCGGTCCCGGAGGCGGGTGCCTCGGCCGAGGCCTCGGCGGTGAGCAGCGGGCGCAGGGCGGTGAGCAGGTCGTGCGTCATATGCGGACCGACGCGGCCGCCCGGTGCCGGGTTGCCCGGGCGGCCGGCCGTTCACCCCAACCGGGGTGCGGCGCTCAGCCGTTGACGAAGTCCGCGCGGGCCAGCAGGCCCGTGTCGGCGTTGTCGGTGAAGACGCCGTCGATGCCGGTGGCGAAATAGCGCTTGAAGGCGCCGAAGGCGTCGCCGTAGCCGTCCGCGTCCGTGCCCCTGCGGTACTCCGCCGGCAGGAAGGGGTTCTCGTTGCGCATGGTGTACGGGTGCAGGATCAGGCCGACCCTGTGCGCGTCGGAGACCAGGGGGGTCTCCTTGTCGAGGCTGCCGTCCGCCTTCTTGGTGATGACCAGGTCCAGGGTCGGGCCGATGCCCTGCGCGTAGCCGGCGATCTCCCTGAGCCCCTTGGGGGTGATCAGGTCGGCGACGGTGCGCGGGTCGCCCGACTCGACGAAGTCCCAGGGGCGGGTGGTCGCGCCGGACAGCAGCACGACGAGGGGGTTGTCGACGAGCTTGTTCAGCCGCTGGATGCTGGTCGGCTCGAAGGACTGCAGGATGACCGGGGAGTTCCGCCGGTCCTTGCCGTGCTTGTGCAGCAGTTTGGCGACGCGTTCCTCCAGCCCCAGGCCCAGCTTGCGGAAGTAGGTGGGGTGCTTGGTCTCGGGGTAGATCCACACCTGCTTGCCGCGCCGGCGGGTCTGCTCGTCCTGCCACCGCAGGACTTCCTCGAAGGTGGGGATCTCCCAGCGGCCGTTGTAGAGCGCGTTGTGCGGGCGGTTGGCCGGGATGCGCTCGATCGCGCGCAGCGTCTTGAGCTCGGCGAGCGTGAAGTCCTCGGTGAACCAGCCGGTGGTGGCGACGCCGTCGAGCACCTTGGTGGTCCTGCGGCCGGCGAACTCGGGGTGGTCGGCGACGTCGGTGGTCCCGCCGATCTCCGGCTCGTGCCGGCAGACCAGATGACCGTCCTTGGTCGGGCACAGGTCGCCGGCCTCGACGATGTCGGCGCCCATGTCGAGGGCCAGGTCGTACGAGCCGAAGGTGTGCTCCGGCCGGTAGCCGGCGGTGCCGCGGTGGCCGATGATCGTCGGCTTGGGCAGGCCGCCCAGCCCGCCGCCGGGCCGCGCCTCGGCGGCTCTCGCGGCCGTGGACAGGCCGAGTACGGCTCCGCCGGCGCCCAGCACCGCCGCGCCGAGAAGCGCCCGGCGCCCCGTGCCGCCTGCCTGATCGTTCTCCTGCGTTCCCATGAACGCCTCCCCTGCCGTGGGCTCCTTGATGCGGGCCGATCGTAGGTGCGTGGACATGACGGGCGGGAGACCGTGGCCGGAACACGCGGGTGACGCCCGATGTCGTACGGGAAAGGAGATCTGACGAGGTGTCGGCCCCCCTCTTTCGGTGTACGCGACGTGCGTCACAGGTTCCGGGCCGGTTACCGGTGAGCAACACGGCGTCACCGCAGGTAAATGTATGTCAACAGTCCGTAAGACCCCGGTGAACCCGATGTGCGCGACCCCCGGGCCCGGGAGTATCGTCCTCACCTGCACAGACTCATATCGAAACCCTTGACATCGGAGGGCCCGTTGTCCCGCTTCGCGCTCATCAAGGCAGTGCTCGGACCGATCATGCGCCTGATGTTCCGCCCACAGGTGGAAGGCGTGGAGAACATCCCCGGAGACGGCCCCGTCATCCTGGCCGGCAACCACGTCACCTTCATCGACTCGATGATCCTGCCGCTCGTGTGCGACCGGCAGGTGTGCTTCATCGGCAAGGACGAGTACGTCACCGGCAAGGGCCTCAAGGGCCGGCTGATGGCGTGGTTCTTCACCGGCGTCGGCATGATCCCGGTCGACCGGGACGGCGGCAAGGGCGGCGTGGCCGCGCTGATGACCGGGCGCCGGATCCTGGAGGAGGGCCGGGTGTTCGGCATCTACCCCGAGGGCACCCGCTCCCCCGACGGGCGGCTGTACCGGGGGCGCACCGGCATCGCGCGGCTGACGCTGATGACCGGCGCGCCCGTCGTCCCCTTCGCCATGATCGGCACGGACAAGATCCAGCCGGGCGGCGCGGGGATGCCGCGGCCCGCGAAGGTGACGGTTCGCTTCGGCCCGGCCATGGAGTTCTCCCGGTACGAGGGGATGGACCGCGACCGCTACGTGCTGCGGGCCGTGACGGACTCCGTGATGGCGGAGGTCATGCGGCTGTCCGGCCAGGAGTACGTGGACATGTACGCCACCAAGGCGAAGGCGGCGTAGGTCTCCGACGGTTCGGCCGGACTGACGGTGCCGTGGGTGAGGGGCGCTGTGGGTGAGGGGACTGTGCGCGGTTCCTCGCGCCCCTGGTGGGCCGACGGTCCGGTTGCTCGCGCCCCTTTAGGGGTGGGTCTCCAGGTGTTGGTTTCGGAGCAGGAACCATGCTGCGGTTGCCGTGGTCAGGAGGACGGTCGCTCCCACGCCCATCGCGATCGAGAGGCCGTCGACGAAGGAGTCGCGGGCCGCGGACAGGAGTTCCCGGCCCGCCGCCGTCGGCATCCCGGCCGCCGCCTCGACCGCGCCGCCCAGGGATTCGTGTGCCCCTGAGGGGGTGCCCGCCGGAGCGGTGAAGCTCCGGTAGACGCCCGTGACGATGGTGCCGAGCAGGGCGATGCCCAGGGCCGCGCCGAGTTCGTACGCCGTCTCCGAGACCGCGGAGGCCGCGCCCGCCTGCTCCTTGGGCACCGAGGAGAGGATGACGTCCGCGGTGACCGTGAAGGAGAAGCCCGCGCCCACGCCCACCACCAGCAGGGCGGCGCCGAGGATGCCGTAGCCGGTCGACGCGTCGAGGACCGTCAGCCCGGCCAGGGCCAGGCCCACCGCCGCGAGGCCGCCCGCGACGACCGCGCGCACCGAGAAGCGGCGGGCCGCCCGGCCCGCGACCAGACCGGCCGCCACCGCGCCCACCGCCGCGGGGACTTCGGCGAGCCCGGCCTCCAACGGACCCCTGCCCTGGACCAGTTGCAGGTACTGGGAGAGGAAGAACACCAGGCCGGACAGGCCCAGAATGGTCAGCAGGTCGGCCAGGACCGCGGCGCTGAAACCGCGGTTGCGGAACAGCCGCATGTCCAGCAGGGGGGTGGCAAGCGTGAGCTGGCGGCGGACGAACCAGGTCAGGGCCGCCGCGCCCAGTGCGCCGACGGCGAGCGAGGGCAGGGCGAGGCCGTGGGTCGCCGCTTCCTTGACCGCGTAGACGACACCGATCACACCGACCAGGGACAGCAGGACGCTGGTCAGGTCCCAGGGGCCGGGGTTCGGGTTGCGGGACTCGGGCAGGGTGCGGATGCCGACGACGACGAGGACGGCCATCACGGGCAGGTTGATCAGGAAGACCGAGCCCCACCAGAAGTGCTCCAGCAGGAAGCCGCCCACGATGGGGCCGACCGCCGTGCCCGCGGAGGCGGTCGCTCCCCAGATGCCGATGGCGAGGCTGCGTTCGCGCGGGTCGTGGAAGAGGTTGCGGATCAGGGCGAGGGTGGCCGGCATGAGGGTCGCGCCCGCGACGCCGAGCAGGGCGCGGGCCACGATCATCATCTCCGGTGTCGTGGCGTAGGCGTTGAGGACCGATATCGCCCCGAACGCCGTGGCGCCGCCGAGCAGGATGCGCTTGCGGCCGATGCGGTCGCCGAGGCTGCCCATGGAGACGAGCAGGCCGGCGATGACGAAGGAGTAGACGTCGCCGATCCACAGGAGCTGGGTGCCGGTGGGGTTCAGGTCCTCGCTGATGTAGGGGGTCGCGAGACCGAGGACGGTCGCGTCGACGGCCACCAGCAGCACGGCGAGGACGAGGACGGCCAGCGCCGTCCAGCGGCCCGGGCGCTTCACCGCCTCGGTCGTGGTCGCCGGCTGCAGGGTGCTGGTCATGATTCCTTCCTTCGGGGAGTGTCCTGGCGCAGTGCGCCGCCGAGCAGCAGCTCGGTGATCATGTGGGTGAAGTCCTTGCGGGCCACTCGGCCCTCGGTCACCGCCCAGGCACCGGAGGCCAGCAGGCCGTACAGCGCCTCGGTGAGCCAGGCCCGGGGTGAGGTCGATGCGGAACTCGCCGGCCGCCTGTCCGCGCCGGAACAGGGCCGCGATGCAGTCGTCGATCCTGGTCCAGCCCGCGTTCTGCTGCTCACCCTCGAAGAGCTGGTTCTCGGTGTAGAGGAAGGCGAGCAGGGCGGCCGACGGCTCCAGCGTCCGTACGAGACGCCGCACGGCGTCGGGCGCTGGTCCCTCGTCGAGCGCGGCCGTGTCCAGTGCCGCCTCGCACTCGGTGATGCCGAGCGACTCCAGTGCCCGAACGAGCGCGTCGCGGCCCGCGAAGTGCCGGTGCAGGGTGGCGCGGCTGATGCCGGCGGCCTTGGCGACCTCGTCCATCGTCGCGGTGGACTTGCGGGTCAGCAGGGCCGCGGCGGAGCGGAGGACGTGGTCACGGTCGACAGGCATGAGATAACCATAGCCCATGTGAGACATTCATGTCTCACACGACGCATGCGCGACTCACCCGGTGGGGGGTACGGGTCGGTGTCTCAGTGCCAGGGCAGGCTGCTGCGCTTCTCCCAGTAGGCCCGCGGCTCCTCGGCGAGCGCGGCCAGGCGGGCCAGCTGGTCCTCCTCGAGGTCCACCGCGGCCGCGTGCAGATTGGAGGCGAGCTGGGCGACGGTCGCGGCGCCGGAGAGGACGACGCCCGCCCAGGGCTGCCGGAGGATCAGGGCGAGGGCGACGGCGTCGCAGCCGAGGGAGGTCTCCTCCGCCACGGCCTTCAGGGCTTCGGGGGCGTGCGGGGCCGCGAGCCGGCCGTTGGCCATGCCCTCCTTGACAATCACGGTGAGGCCGGCGTCGTGCGCTTCGGCCAGGGCGGGGGCCGCCGAGGTCTCCAGGGCGTTGTACGTCGACTGGACGGTACGGAAGAGGGGCTCGCCGTCGACCGTCACCGCGAGGGCGGCGCGGACGGCGTCCGCCTGGGCCGGGCCGCTGGTGGAGAAGCCGATGGTAAGACCCTGGGCGGCGGCCTCGGCGAGTTCGGCGTGCAGTTCCTTGTCGGTCAGGGCCGGGCTGTCCGGGGTCACCGAGTGGATCTGGTAGAGGTCGAGGCGGTCGCCCAGCAGGGCGGCGGTCTCGGCGCGCTGACGCTCGTAGGTGCGGACGCCGTGGTCCTTGACCTCGTGCGTCTCGGCGTCCGTCGCCCAGTCGGCGGTGTAGGTGTAGCCCCACTTGCTCCCGACGACGATGTCGTCGAAGCTCGGCCGGGCGTTGAGCCATTCGGCGAGGAACTCCTCCGAGCGGCCGTAGGAGCGGGCCGCGTCGAAATAGCGGACGCCCTGCACGTAGGCGGCGTCGAGGAGTTCGTGGGTCCGGGCGCGCAGGTCTTCGACCGTGCGGTGCTCCCCGAGGTCCTCGTCCCGGCCGAGGTTGATGTAGCCGGGGCGGCCGACGGCGGCGAGGCCCAGTCCGATGTGGCAGGTGGGGGTGGTTGCGGCGGCCAGTCGGGCGAAGGGCATCGCGGGCTCCGTGGGTCGGGTCCGGTTCGGTTCCCGACCAACGTAGCCCGCGGGGCCGTTCGCCTCAGAGCTCGGTGGGTGCGGTGCGTCGGCGCGTGCGCGCCGGTCGTGGCCTGTCGCGCCCACGCGGCGGAGCCGTCATCGACACAGCCCCGCGCCCCCTCAGGTGCGCTGCCGGGCCGTCGCCCAGGTGTGCTGGGCCGCCACGTTCTCCTTGACCTCCGCCAGTTGGACGGCGACCGCGCTGGGCGCCGTACCGCCTCGGCCGTCGCGGGAGGCGAGGGCGCCCGGCACGTTGAGGACCGTGCGGACCTCCGGGGTCAGATGGGCGGAGATCTTGGCGAACTGCTCGTCCGTCAGCTCGTCCAGCTCCTTGCCCTCGGCCTCGGCGGCCTTCACGCACTCGCCGGCGACCTCGTGCGCGACACGGAAGGGGACGTTCTGCTTGACCAGCCACTCGGCGATGTCGGTGGCCAGGGAGAAGCCGGCGGGGGCCAGTTCCTCCATGCGCTCGCGGTGCACGGTGAGCGTCGCCATCATGCCGGTGAAGGCCGGGAGCAGGACCTCCAGCTGGTCGATGGAGTCGAAGACCGGCTCCTTGTCCTCCTGCAGGTCGCGGTTGTAGGCGAGCGGCAGGGCCTTGAGGGTGGCCATCAGGCCCGTCAGGTTGCCGATCAGGCGGCCCGACTTGCCGCGCGCCAGCTCGGCGATGTCCGGGTTCTTCTTCTGCGGCATGATCGACGAGCCCGTGGAGAACGCGTCGTGCAGGGTCACGAAGGAGAACTCCTTCGTGTTCCAGATGATGACCTCCTCGGCGATGCGGGAGAGGTTCACGCCGATCATCGCCGTGATGAAGGCGAACTCGGCGACGAAGTCGCGGGAGGCCGTGCCGTCGATGGAGTTGCCGACGCTGCCGTGCTCGAAGCCGAGGTCCTTCGCCACCGCCTCCGGGTCGAGACCGAGGGAGGAGCCCGCGAGGGCGCCCGAGCCGTACGGCGACACCGCCGTGCGCTCGTCCCACTGGCGCAGCCGCTCGGCGTCCCGGGACAGCGACTGCACATGGGCCAGGACATGGTGGGCGAAGAGGACCGGCTGGGCGTGCTGGAGGTGCGTACGGCCGGGCATCGCGACGTCCGGGTGGGCCTCGGCCAGGCCGATCAGGGCGTCCTGCAGCTCGGCGATCAGGCCGCCGATCACGCGGGCGTGGTCGCGCAGGTACATCCGGAACAGGGTCGCGACCTGGTCGTTGCGGGAGCGGCCCGCGCGCAGCTTGCCGCCGAGGTCCGGGCCGAGACGCTCCAGCAGGCCGCGCTCCAGGGCGGTGTGCACGTCCTCGTCGGCGATGGTGCCGACGAAGGAGCCGTCGGCCACGTCGGCCTCCAGCTGGTCGAGCCCGGCGATCATGCGCCCCAGCTCGTCCTCGGTCAGGAGCCCGGCCTTGTGCAGCACGCGCGCGTGGGCACGCGAGCCGGCGATGTCGTACGGCGCCAGCCGCCAGTCGAAGTGGACGGACGCGGACAGCTTCGCCAGGGCCTCGGCGGGACCGTCGGCGAACCGGCCGCCCCAGAGCCGGACGTCACCGCTGTTGCTGCTCACTTGCGTTGCTCCTAGGGAAGAGTCCGAACCGTCATGCATGAGTATGCAGAGCAATGCATGATTCGTCAATTCGCGAGGCTGTTGAACACCCGCAACCGCTTTCACGTACCTCACGCCGAACGCAGGCGCCGCGTTTGTACACACCAGCCACACAGCAGTGACACCCCTGTCACCCGAGACCCGAGTGAGGCAGTCGCATGTCCAGGGCTCTTCCGAAGTACAACAAGCGTCGCGTCGTCATCCTCGGCGGCGCCGCCGCCGTGGCGCTGTCCGGGGCGATCATCGCCGGTACCGCCCTCGCCGGGACGCCCTCCAAGGGCAACGGCACCGACGCGCGGACCCTGGCGGCCTCGCCCGGCACGATCACGTGCCCGGACGTCGCCTCGAAGCTGCCCGCGATCCCGGCCTCCGCCCAGGCAGAGGTCACCCGCAACCTCACGCTGCTGCAGACCCAGATCGACGAGGCCAACAAGCG
The DNA here is from genome assembly GCF_054189285.1 of Streptomyces sp. MAI_2237. Taxonomy (NCBI): domain Bacteria; kingdom Bacillati; phylum Actinomycetota; class Actinomycetes; order Kitasatosporales; family Streptomycetaceae; genus Streptomyces; species Streptomyces sp. MAI_2237. Next base: position 309,599 of record NZ_JAJPGQ010000001.1, read on the forward strand.
CCTCGTGTCCACCGTCGGCCAGGGCGGCCCCAACTTCGTCAACAACGCCATCCTCGGCCCGCTCAAGGACAAGCGCGTGGCCACGGTCAACCGCATCGCCACGGCCATCGGCCGTACGGCGGCCAAGCCGACCGGCCTGGACGCGCTCGCGGCGTGCACGCTGAACGGAGCGGGTGCGGGCGGCGCCGGCAACGGCAACGCGGCCGGCAACGCCAACGGCAACGGCAACGGCAACGCGGGTAATGCGGGCAACGCAGGCAACGCAGGCAACGCGGGCGCCGGAAACAACGCCGGGGGCAACGCAAACGCCAACGCCGGGGGCAACGCCAACGCCGCGACCGGCGCCGGCACGATCACATGCCCGGACGTCGCCTCGAAGCTGCCCGCGATCCCCGCCTCCGCCCAGGCAGAGGTCACCCGCAACCTCACCCTGCTGCAGACCCAGATCGACGAGGCCAACAAGCGCCTCGTGTCCACCGTCGGCCAGGGCGGCCCCAACTTCGTCAACAACGCCATCCTCGGCCCGCTCGCGGACAAGCGGAAGTCGACCGTCGACCGCATCGCCACGGCCATCGGCCGTACGTCGACGAAGCCGACCGGCCTGGACTCCCTGGCCGCCTGCACGCTCACCAAGTGACGTGACAGGCGCTGTGGCCGCCCCGATTCAGCGCCGGCCGGGGCGGCCGCGGCAGGGGGCCGGGGCCCCCACGGCGGCCGGGAGCGCAATTCCTTAGACGAACGAAAGACTTGCGCTCATAATCGTCAGGTGTGGGAAAAACTTATGAGCGTATAGACGGCCGGCTGCGCACCTTCATCGAGGAGCAGCCCCTCTTCTTCACCGCGACCGCTCCCCTCTCCGGCGACGGCACGGTCAACCTCTCCCCCAAGGGCCTCAAGGGCTCCTTCGCGGTGCTCGACGAACTCACCGTGGCCTACCTGGACTTCGCCGGGTCCAACGCCGAGACGATCGCCCATCTGCGGGAGAACGGGCGGATCACCCTGATGTGGTGCGCCTTCCAGGGGCCGCCGAACATCGTGCGGGTGCACGGGCGCGGTGAACCGGTCTTCCGTGACGACCCCCGGTTCGAGGAACTCCTCGCCCGCTTCCCCGACATCGACCCGACCACGCACGGCCTGCGCGCGATCATCGTCGTGACCGCCGAACTCGTCCGCGACACCTGCGGATACGCGGTGCCGTTCATGACGTACGACGAGGACCGCGATCTGCACGGCAGGCGCTTCGCGCGCGAGGACGACGCGTCACTGAGCGACTACTTCACCAAGAAGGACCACATCGCCACCAGCATGGACGGGCTGCCGGGGCTGCCGTTGCCGCTGCCGCCCTCCCCGGCCCGAGCGCCACGCCCGGCCTGAGCACGCCCGTCACGACGCGCGGAGCCGCACCGTGAACGTGGTCGCCCCGGGCCGGCTCTCCAGCTCCACGCTTCCGCCGTGCGCCTCCGCCACCGCGGCGACGATCGACAGGCCGAGGCCCGCGCCGCCGCCGGGGGCGTCCGAGCGGCGGCGGTGTTCGGCCCGGGTGAAGCGCTCGAAGATGGTCGGCTGCACGTCCTTGGGCACGCCGGGCCCGTCGTCGTGCACCTTCAGCAGGACGGCCCTGCCCTCCATCTCCAGGGACACCGTGACCTTGGTGCCGGCGGGCGTGTGCACGCGCGCGTTGGTCAGCAGGTTGGCCAGCACCTGCTGCAGCCGGTGGGCGTCGCCGTCCACCGAGACCGGTTCCTCCGGCAGATCCAGCGACCAGCGGTGGTCGGGGCCGGCGGCCCGGGCGTCGGTGACGGCGTCCAGGACCAGCATGGTGAGGTCGACGGGGTGGCGTTCCAGCGGCCGGCCCGCGTCCAGCCGCGCCAGGAGCAGCATCTCGTCGACCATCTCGCCCATCCGGCCGGACTCGGCGGCGATGCGTTCGAGGGCACGGGTGATCTTCGGCGGCACCGGGCCCGGGTGCAGCAGGGCCAGTTCCGCGTGGCCGCGGACGGAGGCGACCGGGGTGCGCAGCTCGTGGCTGGCGTCGGCGGCGAAGCTGCGCAGCCGCTCCTCGCTGGCGTGCCGCTTGGTCAGCGCGTCCTCGACATGGCCCAGCATGCGGTTGAAGGCGCCGGCGACCTGGCCGACCTCGCTGCGCGGGTCCGACTCGGGGGCGCGCGGCGGCAGCGCCACCTCGCCGCTGGCCAGCGGCAGTTCGCTGACCCGGGTGGCGGTGGCCGCGACCCGGCTCAGCGGCCGCAGCGACCAGCGGACCCACAGGGCGCCGGCCACGCCGGTGACGGTGAGGGCCAGGCCGAAGACGACGGCGGCGACCAGGATCAGACGGTGGACGGCGGCCTCCACCGGTTCCAGAGGGAGGCCGGTGATCAGGACGTCGCCGTCGATGCCCTGGGACGCCTTCACCCGGTAGGAGTCCAGCGTGGACAGCTCGACGCTGTGGGCCCGGCCGTCGACCGGGACGTCGGCCAGTTGCCGCTGGTCCGCCGTGCTCAGGGGCACGTCGGTGACGCTGCCGGGACGGACGACGGCCGCGTTGGTGACGGTGTCGCCGACCAGCCGGGCCCCGAAGGTGCCGGTGGTCTGCCGGCGGGTGTCGCCGTGCTCGTCGCCGTCGTGGTCGTCGAGCGGCAGCCCCTTGTGCTCCAGGCTCTCCGGGAAGCGGTTGCCGGCCTGGGCGAGCTGCTGGTCGAGCCGGCTGACGAGGAACCCGTCCAGTTCGATCACGGCCGCCACGCCGACCGCGGCGCAGCTGACGGCGAGCAGGACGACCAGGCCGACGGTCAGCCGGGCCCTGAGGGTGCGCGGGCGCGGCAGACGGCGCAGGAACCTCATGGGCTCACCGGCTTCAGCACGTACCCGGCGCCGCGGACCGTGTGGATCATCGGTTCCCGGCCCGCGTCGACCTTCTTGCGCAGGTAGGAGATGTACAGCTCGACGACGTGGGCGCGGCCGCCGAAGTCGTAGGACCAGACGCGGTCGAGGATCTGCGTCTTGCTCAGGACGCGGCGCGGATTGCGCATTAGGAAGCGGAGCAGCTCGAACTCGGTCGGCGACAGCTCGATCAGTTCCCCGCCCCGGGTGACCTCGTGGGAGTCCTCGTCCATGACCAGGTCGCCGACGACCAGCTGCGGGCCCTCCTCCAGCTGGCGGGCCATGCCGGCGCGGCGCAGCAGGCCGCGTACCCGGGCGACGACCTCCTCCAGGCTGAAGGGCTTGGTGACGTAGTCGTCGCCGCCCGCGGTGATGCCCGCGATGCGGTCCTCGACCGCGTCCCGGGCGGTCAGGAACAGCACGCAGACGTCGGGTTTCACGGAGTGCAGGGAGCGCAGCACGGCGAAGCCGTCGGTGTCGGGGAGCATCACGTCCAGGACGACGGCGTCGGGCATCAGCTCGCGGGCCTCGGCGAGCGCCGCCGCACCGTCGCCGGCCGTGCGCACCTGCCAGCCTTCGTAGCGCAGGGCGCCGCAGAGCACTTCGGCGAGGTCGGGGTCGTCGTCGACGACGAGGACGCGCAGCGGGGTGCCGTCGGGGCGGGTGAGGGCGGGGCGGCCTGATCTGGTGTTCATCTCCTCACCAGGATCGCTCCTCGCGGGGCCCGGCGGGCCTCTCTCGTGGCTCTGAGTTTTCTCTGAGTGGCCTCGGCGGCGCCCGTTTCAGAGGGTCCTGAGAAGTTACGACGGCACCCTTGCGTCGCATAGAAGGCGAAAGGACGCACATATGACCACCGTGTACGACCGGCGGACGGCCCCTGCCGTGACGCCGGCCGCGCCGCGCTCCCCCGCCGGTGCCGTGCTCGCGCTGCTGTGGGCCGGCGCCGCGGCCGTGGTCGCCCTGTGGTGGGCGGACACCGCCTCCGTGGTCGGCACGGCGGGCTGGCTGACCGACGCCGGGCGCATCGCAGGACTGCTGTGCGGGTACGCCTGCGCGGTGCTCGTCGGCCTGATGGCGCGCGTGCCGCTGCTGGAGCGGCGGGTCGGCTCCGACCGGGTGGCCCGCTGGCACGCGATGGCCGGCCGCTACACGATCAGCCTGCTCGTCGCGCACGTCGTGCTGATCCTCCTCGGCTACGCGGCCCAGGACCGGGCCTCGCTGTGGCACGAGACGGTCACCGTGGTCATGGACTATCCGGAGATGCTCAAGACCACGGCCGGCACGGTCATCCTGTTCGCGGTGGGCATCACCTCGGCGCGGGCCGCGCGACGGCGGCTGAGCTACGAGTTCTGGTACTACGTCCACCTGCTGACGTACGCGGCCGTCTTCCTGGCCTTCAGCCACCAGCTGGCGCTGGGCAACGACTTCAACGGCCACGCGGTCGCGACGGCCGCCTGGTACGCCCTGTACCTGGGTGTCGCGGCCCTGGTGGTGTGGTTCCGGCTCCTCGCGCCGGTACGGCTGAACCTGCGCCACCGGCTGCGGGTGGAGTCGGTGCACCGCGAGGCGCCGGGCGTGTACTCGGTCGTCATGCGCGGCCGGCACCTGGACGAGATGGGTGCCGAGGCGGGGCAGTTCTTCCGCTGGCGCTTCCTCGGTGAGGGCATGGGCTGGACGTCGACGCCGTACTCGCTGTCGGCGCCGCCGCGCCAGGACCTGCTGCGGATCACGGTCAAGGCGCTCGGCGGCCACAGCGCGGCCGTCTCGCTGCTGCGGCCGGGCACCCGGGTGTGGGCGGAGGGCCCGTACGGCTCGATGACCGCGGACCGGCAGACCTCGGCGAAGTCGCTGCTGATCGCCGCCGGTGTCGGTATCACCCCCATGCGGGCGCTGTTCGAGACCCTGCCCGGAGACGTGACGCTGCTGTACCGGGCCCGCACCTCCGAGGACCTCGCGCTCGGTGGGGAGCTGGAGGCCGTCGCCCGCTGGCGCGGCGCGAAGGTGCTGTACGCGCTCAACGGGCCGGACGGCCGGCGCCCGAACCTGACCGCGCAGTCGCTGCGGGCCACCTTCCCGGGCCTGGCCGCCTACGACGTGTACATCTGCGGCCCGCACGGCTTCGCCCAGGACCTGTACGAGGAGCTGCGCGCCGCCGGAGTGCCGGACCGCCGCATCCACCACGAGTCGTTCGAATTCTGAGAGCTGTGAGGCCCCAACCGTGCACGCGCTGAAGAAGAACCGTCCGCTGCGCCGCATCGTGCTGGCGAGCGCCGCCACCGTCTCCGGCATGGTGATGCTGCTGTCGCTGAAGCCGCATTCCTCACCGGCGGCCGCCGTGGCGGTACCCGCGCCGTCCAGCAGTTCGAGCGCGTCGAGCGGGTCGAGCAGCTCCGGTGGATCGAGCAGTTCCGGCGGGTCGAGCACGTCCGGCACGAAGACCGTCACCGGCAACACGATCCAGACCCGCTGGGGTCCGGTCCAGGTGAAGATCACCCTCAAGGGCGGCAAGCTCACCGAGGTGACGGCCGTGCAGTCGCCGTCGGACAACCCACGCGACCAGGAGATCAACAGCTACGCCCTGCCCCGTCTGCGCAGCGAGGCGCTGCAGGCGCAGAGCGCGAACATCGACACCGTGTCCGGTGCCACCTACACGAGCGACGGTTACCGCCAGTCACTCCAGTCGGCACTCGACTCGGCACGCGGCTGAACGCACAGGCGTCGTGGCACGTATCTCAGGGCCAAGGGACCACGCCACCCCCCTTGCCCCCGCTCCCGGAGGAATCGTGACCACCACGCTCGCAGGCGGCCGCGCCGCCCGCCGCCAGACGATGCGCCGCATCCGCCCGCGCCGTTCCCCGGCGACCGTTCTGCTGCTCGCCGTCTGGGCGGGCGCCGCGGCGGTGATGTGGCTGTGGTGGAACAACACGCCGTCCATCGCCGACAACAACGGCAGGATCCTCAACGCGGGCCGGATCACCGGCCTGTTGGCGGGCTACCTGATGGCACTCGTCGTGCTGCAGATGGCCCGGGTGCCCGCCCTGGAGCGGCGGGTCGGATCCGACCGGGTGGCCCGCTGGCACGCGATGAGCGGCCGCTACACGCTCAGCCTCATCGCGGCGCACATCTTCCTCACCATGTGGGGCTACGCGCTGCAGGCCGGCAAGACGCTCGGCGACATCGTCCAGCAGACGATCGACTCCATCAACCAGCTGCCGGACATGGGCAAGGCGGCCATCGGCAGCGGACTGTTCGTGCTCATCGGGCTGACGTCGATCGGCCCGGTGCGCCGCCGGATGGGGTACGACACCTGGTACCACGTCCACCTGCTGACGTACGCCGCGGTGTTCCTGACGTTCTGGCACCAGATCACCACCGGCAACGACTTCGCCGTCGAGCCGACCGCGAAGACCTTCTGGTACGCGCTGTACGGGTCGGTCACCGCGCTGGTCCTCTGGTACCGCGTCCTCGTCCCGATCCGGCTGAACATGCGGCACCGCATGCGCGTCGAGGCGGTCATCGAGGAGACGCCGGGCATCGTGTCGGTGCTGATCGGCGGGCGCAAGCTGCACCGGATGGGCGCGGAGGCGGGGCAGTTCTTCCGCTGGCGGTTCCTGGCGCCCGGCATGCGGTTCAGCTCGCACCCCTACTCGTTGTCGGCGGCGCCGCGCCCGGACATGCTGCGGATCACCGTGAAGGCGATCGGCGACCACAGCGCCCGGCTGCGTGAGCTGACGCCCGGCACGCGGGTGTGGGCGGAGGGGCCGTACGGCGCGATGACCGCGCAGCGGCGCAGCCGCGGCAAGGTGCTGCTGGTCGCCGGCGGCGTCGGCATCACGCCGATGCGGGCGCTGTTCGAGACGCTGCCCGGCGCGGCCGGTGACATCACCCTGCTGTACCGGGCCAACACCACGCAGGACCTGGCCCTGTGGGACGAGCTCGCCGCCATCGCCGACGACCGCGGCGCCCGGCTGATGTACGCCGTCAACAGCCCTGACGGGGAGCGCCCCGACATCTCGGCGGAGCGGCTGCGGCAGAAGCTGCCGGACATCGACGAGCACGACGTGTTCATGTGCGGGCCGGCCGGGTTCGCGCAGACCGTGTACGAAGCACTGCGCGGTGCGGGAGTGCCCGCCCGCCGCATCCATCACGAGTCGTTCGAGATGTGAGCGACGGGACTTCAGGAGCCTCGGAACGATGAAGAAGAGTCACCCCGTCCGGCGTGTCGTGCTGGCCACCGCCGCCACCGTCTCGGGTGTCGTGCTGCTGCTGTCGCTGAAGCCGGCGTCGGACCCCAACGCCCAGGCGGCCGGCGCGGCCCCGCAGCAGACCCAGGCGGCCCAGGAGTCGCCCCAGGGCGGCAGCTCGGCCACCGGCAACGGCACGGTCGACGGCAGCGTGGTCCAGACGGAGTACGGCAACGTCCAGGTCCGGCTGACCGTCGCCAACGGAAAGATCACCAAGGCGGAGGCCATCCAGGCGCCCAAGGGCGGCACCAGCGACCAGAAGACGGCCCTGTCCATCCCCAAGCTCACCCAGGAGACGGTCGCGGCACAGAGCGCCGCCATCGACTCGGTGTCGGGGGCGACGTACACGAGCAACGGCTACAAGCAGTCGCTGCAGGCGGCGCTCGACAAGATGAAGGCGAGCGCCGGTTCCTCGCAGAGCGGCGCGAGCCCCTCCCAGGGTGCCGGTGCCCCGTCGCAGGGCGGCGGTTCGGGTTCCCAGGGCGGTGGTTCGGGGTCCTCGGGCGCCGCCCAGGCGAAGACCGTCACCGGGGCCGTCGCGCAGACCCAGTACGGGCCGGTCCAGGTCCGGATCACGGTCAGCAACGGCAAGATCACCAAGGCGGAGGCGGTGCAGGCGCCCAAGGGCGGCCTCAGCGACCAGAAGACGGCCCTGTCGATCCCCAAGCTGAACCAGGAGGCGGTGGCGGCCGGCAGCGCGAAGATCGACTCGGTGTCCGGGGCCACGTACACCAGCGGCGGCTACAAGCAGTCGCTGCAGTCGGCGCTGGACCAGGCCGGTGGCTGAGCTAGTGGCCGAGTCTGCGGATGCTCCCGTCGCGGTACGCCGGCACGCGGAGGAGGTCATGGGGACCGTCTTCTCCTTCGACGTCCGCGGCGGGGAGCCCGGTGCGGTCGAGGCGGCGCTCGACGAGGCGATCGCCGGACTGCACCGGGTGAACGAACTGTTCAGCACCTACCGCGAGGACAGCCAGGTGTCCCGGCTGGCGCGCGGGGAGCTGGACCTGGAGGCGTGCGACCCGGACATCGCCGAGGTGCTCGAACTGGGCGCGGAGGCGGAGCGGGTGAGTGACGGCTGGTTCAGCATGCACTACCAGAAGCGGCTGGACCCCACCGGCATCGTCAAGGGCTGGGCGGCCGAGCGCGCCGCCCTCCGGCTGCGCGCGGCCGGCGCGACCGGCGTCAGCGTCAACGGCGGCGGCGACGTCCAGATGTTCGGCGTGCCGGAGGAGCACCGCGCCTGGCGGGTGGGTGTCGCCGACCCGCTGCGCCCTGGCGGTTTGGCCGCGGTGGTCTCGGCGGCCGGTGCCGACGAGCTGGCCGTGGCGACGTCGGGCACGGCGGAGCGCGGGGCCCACATCGTCGACCCGAGGACGGGCCGGTCCGCGGTCACCGACCTGGTGGCCGTGACGGTGGTCGCCCCCCGGCTGACCTGGGCGGACTGCTGGGCGACGGCCGCGTTCGCGATGGGCTCACGGGACGGCCTGCGCTGGCTGGAGTCCCTGCCGGACGTGGAGGCCCTGCTCATCACGGCGGGCGACGAGGTCCGCTGCACGGGGGGCTTGGCGTCCCGGCTGGGCTGACCGCATGCCGCCGTGGCGCACGGACCGCGCCGGGGCCCGGCGCGTCCCAGCCCGGGCGACTGCGTGCCGCCGAGGGGCACGGGCTGCGCCTGGACACGGCCACCACCGCGCGGGCGTGACCGGCCGCGCACGGCTCGCGGCGATCCACCGCATGGGCGCGAGGCCGCCCGCATGGACGCAAGGCCGCTCCGCACACATGACCAACACCCCGTGGGGGCAACGCCTCGCCGCACACGCCGCACATGCCACCACCGCAGGTCGCGAGACCAGGCCGCACACCCACCGCCGCCGCATGGACGCAACGCCTCGCCGCACACGCGGCCACCATCACGCAGGCGCAAGGCGGCCGCGCCCCACACATGCCACCACCACAGGTCGCGAGACCAGGCCGCACACCCACCGCCGCCCCGTGGGCGCAACGCCTCGCCGCACGCCGGCCCCCGGGCGAAGGGCCCGCGGGTGGCGTGCGCCCGGGCCGTCCGCTCAGTGGCCGTTCTGGGCCAGCCGCAGCAGGTGTTCTGCCAGGGCCTGGCCGCCTGTGGGCTCGCGGCTGATCAGCAGGAGGGTGTCGTCGCCGGCGATCGTGCCGAGGATGTCGTGCAGTTCGGCCTGGTCGATGGCCGAGGCCAGGAACTGCGCCGCCCCCGGGGGTGTGCGCAGGACCACGAGGTTCGCCGAGGCCTCCGCGGAGATCAGCAGCTCCTGCGACAACCGCCGCATCCGCTCCTCCTTCGCCGACCCGCCCAGCGGCGCGCGCGGGGTGCGGAAACCGCCCTCACTGGGCACCGCGTAGATCAGGTCGCCGTCGGTGTTGCGGATCTTGACCGCGTTGAGCTCGTCGAGGTCCCGGCTGAGCGTCGCCTGCGTGACGTTCAGGCCGTCGTCGGCGAGAAGCTTCGCCAACTGGCTCTGCGAGCGGACCGGTTGCCGGTTGAGGATGTCCACGATCCGGCGATGCCGCGCTGTCCGCGTCTGCGGCACGGCAGGCCCCGCGTGCTGTGCGTCGTCCTGCGCCTGACTCATCGTCGTTCGTTTCTCCGGATCATCCGTCCCCCTTGGCCGCGTCCAGGATGCCGGGAAGTGCCCGCAGGAGCGCGTCCACCTCATCGTCGCCGATATTCAGCGGCGGCATGAGCCGTACGACGTCGGCGGCGGGCGCGTTCACCAGGAACCCGGCCTCCTGAGCCGCCTGGCGCACCTGGGGCGCGAGCGGCTCGGTGAGCACGATACCCAGCAGCAGGCCCGCACCCCGGACATGGGCGATCAACGGGTCGCCCAGTGACTCGATTCCCTCCCGCAGCTTCTCGCCCTGCCGCTTGACGTTGTCCAGCAGCCCCTCGTTCGCGATCGTGTCGATCACGGCGAGTCCGGCGGCGCAGGCGACCGGGTTGCCGCCGAAGGTCGAGCCGTGGTGGCCCGGCTGCAGCAGCTCCGCGGCCCGCCCGAAGGCGACCGTCGCGCCGAGCGGCAGCCCGCCGCCCAGACCCTTCGCCAGCGTGACGACGTCCGGCAGGACCCCTTCGTGCGCCTGGTACTCGAACCAGTGCCCGGTCCGGCCGACGCCGGTCTGCACCTCGTCGAGGACCAGCAGCGCGCCGTTCGCGGCGGTGATGGCGCGGGCCGCCTTGAGGTAGCCCGGCGGCGGGGTGACCACGCCGATCTCGCCCTGGATCGGTTCGAGGATGACCAGCGCGGTGTCCTCGGTGACGGCGGCGGCCAGCGCCTGCGCGTCGCCGTAGGGGACGTGCGTGACCTCGCCGGGCAGCGGCAGGAAGGGCGTCCGCTTGCCCTCCTGGCCGGTCATCGCCAGGGCGCCCATGGTGCGGCCGTGGAAGCCGCCCTCGGTGGCGACGACGTGCGTGCGCCCGGTCAGCCGGCCGATCTTGAAGGCGGCCTCGTTGGCCTCGGCGCCGGAGTTGCAGAAGAAGACGCGGCCGTCCCGGCCGAAGAGCTGCAGCAGCCGCTCGGCCAGGGTCACCGTCGGGTCGGCCATGAAGAAGTTGGAGATGTGGCCGAGGGAGCCGATCTGCGTGCTCACGGCCTCGACGATCGCCGGATGGGCGTGCCCGAGGGCGTTGACCGCGATGCCGCCGACGAAGTCGAGGTACTCCTTGCCGTCGGCGTCCCACAGCTTCGTGCCCTCACCGCGCACCAGGGGCAGCAGCGGGGTTCCGTAGTTGTCCATGAGCGAGCCCTGCCACCGCTGGGTGAGCTCTTCGTTGGCGGTCATGCGACGTCCCCCTCTTCGGCGTCGGGCACGACCATCGTGCCGATGCCCTCGTCGGTGAAGATCTCCAACAGGATCGAGTGCTGGACCCGGCCGTCGATGACGCGGGCGGTGTTGACCCCGTTCCGCACGGCGTGCAGGCAGCCCTCCATCTTCGGCACCATGCCGGAGCTCAACTCCGGGAGCAGCTTCTCCAGTTGGGAAGCGGTCAGGCGGCTGATCACCTCGTCGCTGTGCGGCCAGTCCTCATAGAGACCCTCCACGTCCGTGAGGACCATGAGAGTCTCCGCTCCCAGCGCAGCAGCGAGTGCCGCAGCCGCCGTATCAGCATTGACGTTGTAGACATGTCCGTCGTCCTGGCTCCGGGCGATCGAGGAGACGACCGGGATGCGGCCGTCGGCGAGCAGAGCCTCGATCGCGCCCGTGTCGATCTCGGTGATCTCGCCCACCCGCCCGATGTCGACCAACTCCCCGTCGATCTCGGGCTGGTGCTTGGTGGCGGTGATGGTGTGCGCGTCCTCGCCGGTCAACCCGACGGCCAGCGGCCCGTGTTCGTTGAGCAGGTTGACCAGCTCGCGCTGCACCTGCCCGGCCAGCACCATCCGTACGACGTCCATGGCGTCCTCGGTGGTGACGCGCAGGCCGGCCTTGAACTCGCTGACGATGCCGTGCTTGTCGAGGGCGGCGCTGATCTGCGGGCCGCCGCCGTGCACGACGACCGGCTTGAGGCCGGCGTGGTGCAGGAAGACGACGTCCTGGGCGAAGGCGGCCTTCAGGTCCTCGTCGATCATGGCGTTGCCGCCGAACTTGATGACGACCGTCTTGCCGTTGTGCCGGACCAGCCAGGGCAGCGCCTCGATGAGGATCTGGGCCTTGGGCAGCGCGGTGTGTTTGCGTGTGGTGCTCATGAGCTGTAGGCGCTGTTCTCGTGGACGTAGTCGGCGGTGAGGTCGTTGGTCCAGATGGTGGCGGTCTCGGACCCGGCGGCGAGGTCGGCGACGATGTGCACCTCGCGGTAGCGCATGTCGACCTTGTCGCGGTCCTCGCCTACGCCGCCGTTCTTGCACACCCAGACGCCGTTGATGGCGACGTTGAGCCGGTCCGGCTCGAAGGCGGCCCTTCGTCGTGCCGATCGCGGAGAGCACGCGGCCCCAGTTGGGGTCCTCGCCGTGGAGGGCGCACTTGAGGAGGTTGTTGCGGGCGATGGAGCGGCCCACCTCGACGGCGTCGTCCTCGGTCGCCGCGCCCACGACCTCGACCTTGATGTCCTTGCTGGCGCCCTCGGCGTCGCGGATGAGCTGCTGGCCGAGGTCGTCGCAGACCTGCCGTACGGCCTCCGCGAACTCCGCGTACTCCGGGGTGACGTCGGAGGCGCCGGAGGCGAGCAGCAGCACGGTGTCGTTGGTGGACATGCAGCCGTCGGAGTCGACGCGGTCGAAGGTCGTGCGGGTCGCGGCCCGCAGCGCGCTGTCGAGTGCGTCGTCGGTGAGGACGGCGTCGGTGGTGAGGACGACCAGCATGGTGGCCAGGCCGGGGGCGAGCATGCCCGCGCCCTTCGCCATGCCGCCGACGGTCCAGCCGTCCTTGGAGACGACGGACGTCTTGTGGACGGTGTCGGTGGTCTTGATGGCGATGGCGGCCTTCTCACCGCCGTGCTCGGAGAGCTGGGCGGCGGCCGTCTCGACTCCCGCGAGCAGCTTGTCCATCGGGAGGAGGACGCCGATGAGGCCCGTCGAGCAGACGGCGACCTCGATGGGGGCCCGCCCGAGCACCTCGGCCGCCTTCTCGGCGGTCGCGTGCGTGTCCTGGAAGCCCTTCGGTCCCGTACAGGCGTTGGCGCCGCCGGAGTTGAGGACGACCGCGGACACCTGGCCGCCCTTGAGGACCTGCTCGGACCACAGCACGGGCGCGGCCTTCACACGGTTGGAGGTGAAGACGCCGGCGGCGGCGCGGCGCGGACCGTTGTTGACCACGAGGGCCAGGTCCGGGTTGCCGTTCTCCTTGATCCCGGCGGCGATGCCCGCCGCCGTGAATCCCTTGGCTGCCGTGACGCTCACGGTGCGACTCCGATCGTGGAAAGCCCCGTCGTCTCGTCGAGTCCGAGGGCGAGGTTCATGCTCTGGACGGCACCGCCAGCGGTGCCCTTGGTCAGGTTGTCGATGGCGCTGATCGCGATGATGCGGCCGGCGGCCTCGTCGTACGCGACCTGCACCTGAACGGCGTTGGAACCGTAGACGGACGCCGTGGCGGGCCACTGGCCCTCGGGAAGCAGGTGGACGAAGGGCTCGTCGGCGAAGGCCTTCTCGTAGGCGGCCCGGACGGACTCCGCCGTCACGCCCGCGACGGCCTTCGCGCTGCAGGTGGCGAGGATGCCACGGGGCATGGGGGCCAGGGTCGGCGTGAAGGAGACGGACACCCGCTCCCCCGCCGCCGCGCTGAGGTTCTGGATCATCTCGGGGGTGTGCCGGTGGCCGCCGCCGACGCCGTAGGGCGACATGGAGCCCATGACCTCGCTGCCGAGCAGGTGCGCCTTGGGCGCCTTGCCCGCGCCGGAGGTGCCGGAAGCGGCGACGATCACGGCCTCGTTCCCGGCGAGTCCGGCGGCGTAGGCGGGGAAGAGGGCCAGAGTGGCGGCGGTCGGATAGCAGCCGGGCACCGCGATGCGCCTGGACCCCTCCAGCGCGGCGCGGGCGCCCGGCAGTTCGGGGAGGCCGTACGGCCAGGTCCCGGCGTGGGCGGAGCCGTAGAACCGTTCCCAGTCGGCCGCGTCCTTCAGCCGGAAGTCGGCGCCCATGTCGACGACCAGGACGTCCGGGCCGAGCTGTTCGGCGACGGCGGCGGACTGGCCGTGGGGCAGGGCCAGGAAGACGACGTCGTGGCCGGAGAGGACCTCGGGGGTGGTCTCCTCGAGCACGCGGTCGGCCAGCGGCAGCAGATGCGGCTGGAGCGCGCCGAGCCGCTGGCCGGCGTTGGAGTTGCCGGTCAGGGCGCCGATCTCGATGTCCGGGTGCGCGAGCAGCAGGCGCAGGAGTTCACCGCCCGCGTATCCACTCGCTCCGGCCACCGCCGCACGTACTGCCATGTCATCCTCCTCCTGGACGGCATGACTATACGTTTCACTGCACTTTTATGCAATCCCGTGCATCGTCATGCGGTGCCGCGGCGGGTTCGCGCCGGGTGGGCACGGCCCCGGGCAGCATCACCCAGCGGGAGACGACGAAGGTCGCCGGGATCGCCCAGAGGGAGGCGAGCAGCGGCGCGAAACGGCTTCCGGCGTGCAGCACGTCCACGATCACGTACAGGCCCGCGGTCGTGACCGCGAAATTGGTGGCGTTCGACAGGGGGAACAGCAGGAATTTCCGCCAGGTGGGAGGTGTCCGGTAGGTGAACCGCGCATTGAGGAAAAAGGAACCGACCATACTGAGCAGGGACGCGAGAACATGCGCCGCGAGATACGGAACACCCGTGAGGAACAACAGGTAGAGGCCGTAATACGTGCCGGTGTTCACGACGCCGATGACGGCGAACATCACAAGCTGCCGGGACATCACGGAACGAGGTTCTTCGCGCGTTCGACGTTGGTCGCCTTCACCAGGAAGTGCGGGCGTCCCTTGACCTCGTAGTAGATCCGGCCGGTGTACTCCCCGATCACCCCGAGCATGACCATCTGGACTCCGGCCAGGCCGGTGACGGCGGTGATGATGGTGACGTAGCCGGGCGTCTGCACGCCGTTGACGAGCGCGGCGCCCACGATCCACGCCGTGTACAGGCCTGCGATCAGCAGCAGGACCATGCCCAGGTGGAGTGCGGCGCGCAGGGGGCGGTTGTTGAAGGACAGGAGTCCGTCCAGGCCGTAGTTGAGCAGTCCGCGCATGCTCCAGGAGCTGCGGCCGGCCTCCCGGGCGGCGTTCTCGTACTCGAAGGTGGTGCTGGGGAAGCCCACCCACGCGAAGAGCCCTTTGGAGAAGCGGTTGTACTCGGTGAGGTTCACCACCGCGTCCACGACCCGGCGGGACAGCAGCCGGAAGTCGCCGACGCCGTCGACCAGCCGGACGTCGACGAGCCGGTTGACCAGGCGGTAGTAGAGGCGGGCGGCCAAGGTGCGGGTCAGTCTGTCGCCGGTGCGGGTGCGGCGGGCGATGACCTGGTCGTAGCCCTTGGCGCGCAGCTCCACCATGCGCCGGATCAGCGCCGGCGGGTGCTGGAGGTCGGCGTCCATGACGACGACGCTGTCACCCGTGGCATGGCGCAGACCGGCGAGCAGGGCCGCCTCCTTGCCGAAGTTGCGGCTGAGCGAGACGTACCGGACGCGGGCGTCGCGGTCGGCCAGCCGCTGCAGGACGGCGAGGGTGCGGTCGCGGCTGCCGTCGTCGACGTAGACGAACTCCATGTCGTGGCCGAGCGGGAGGAGTTCCTCCGCGACCTTCTGGACCTCTTCGTGGAAGCGGTCGAGGACGGCTTCCTCGTTGTAGCAGGGTGCGACGATCGATATGAGCATGGGTCCCCCTGGGACGCGGTCAGGCAGCGCCGGGCACGCGCTCGCGCGGTCGGGTGGGCAGGGACGGGGAGGAGGGCGGTGTGCCGCGTCGTCGGCGGACGGCGGCCAGGACGCCGAGCAGGGCCAGGGTCAGCAGCGAGCCGGCCCCGACACTGGTGCCGAGCCGCAGCCCGGGCGGGTGGAAGGTGCAGGTCACAGTGGTCGAGGTGCCGTCGAGGGGAACGGCGATCAGGCCGTGGTGGTCGGACGCCGGTACGGCGGCGCCGTCGCCGGTGGCGCAGCGCCAGCCGGCGATGCGGGGTGCCGCCACGACCGCGATCCCCTTGCTGCCGGCGGGCAGTTCGGCCCGGACGGTGGCATCGGAGACGGTGACGCGGGTGGCGCCGGAGGCCTTGAGGCGCTCCACGGCCGCGCGCAGCCGGGCGGTGTCCAGGCAGCCGACGGCGCCCTGAGGGATGCTGCCGGGGCGGTCGGGGGTCAGCCGGATGCGGACCCGTCCGGAGGCCGGGGCGGTGCCGAGCGGCTCCATGGCGGCACGGTTGCGGGGGCGGGCGGAGCGGAAGAACGCGGTCCGGTCCGTCAGGCGGGCGGTGCCGGAGAAGTACGGGGCCCACAGCTGGACCTGGCTCCCGGCCGGGCAGTCCGCCGTGATCAACGGTGCGGCCAGGGCGTTGCCCGATCCGACCCGCCCGGCCCGGACCGGCTCCCCCGCGTCGTCGTGCACGGCGATCCGGGGAACGGTGTAGACACGGCTGCCGAGCAGCAGTTCCTGGTTGCGGTACGGCGACGGGCCGAAGGGCGTCGCGTCGGGCCGGGGCCGCACCGTCACGAGCGGCGGCACGTCTTGCCGGGAGACGCTCGACGGGCCGCCCACCTGCGGCAGATAGCCCTGGTGGGGGTCGGTGGGCGAGTGCACGCGCGCCCCGACCGAGAAGATCGCGTCGGTGACGGGATCGTCCAGGCTCTGCACGCTGCGACCGCGGGAGGTCCAGCCGCCGCCCAGCGCGGTGAGGGTGCGGCTGAGGACGTCCGAGGTGAGGCTGCTGTAGTACTGGGCGCCCTGGCCGCCGACCATGAGCGGGTCGTTGCCGACGGTCTGCTCGCGGCCCGGGTCGGTGCGGTAGCGGGGCCAGCCGTCGGCCCGCGCGACGGCCTGCGCCTGTGCGCGCTGCCGGGCGCCCCAGGGGGCGTAGTCGTCCATGTGCCCGTAGCGCTGCCGGGTCGCCACGAAGGAGGTCGCCGTCGCCTCGCCGAACTGACCACCGAAGAGCAGGGCGAGGGCGAGCACGGCCAGGGCGGTACGGCGGCGGGCGGTGAGCGGCGAACCACCGCCGGAGGCCGCTCGGCGGCTCTCGGCCGCCCGGAGCAGCGCCAGCCCGCCGGTCGCGCCCGCGACCGCGAGCACCAGTACCGCCCAGCTCACGGGCTTCATCAGCGTGCTCCGGCTCGCGACCGCCGTGAGCAGGGCGAGCAGGGCGCCCGCCGCGCCCCGGGCGCGCGGACCGGGCAGGCCGTGGGACAGGGTGTGCCAGGCGGTGATCACCAGCAGGGCGCACAGGACGAAGGCCTGCCGGTAGGGGCTGCCCTGCGGGGTGGCGAAGGCGTGCCAGACGAGGTGCGTCGGGCCCCACTGGAACGACAGCGCGACCGCTGTGAGCAGCAGGGGCCAGCCGGCCCGCACCCGGCGCGGGGCCGCCCGGTGGAAGGGCAGGGCGAGGGCGAGCAGAAGCGCCGCGGTGCCGGCGTAGAGGGCGGGACTGCCGAAGCTGTACGTCGTCGGCAGGAGGCGGGCCAGCAGGTCCGGCGTGGACACCGGCCGGAAGGCCACGGTCCTGCCCGGGTAGGCGTGCCGGGTGCCGAACCAGACCACCGTGACCAGCGGGGCTGCCAAGCCCACGCCCAGTACGACGGTGGCGGCCGCGCGTCCGGCCGTCCCGAGCCGCCGCCGGGCCGGGAGGCCGCTGAGCCCCAGCCGCAGCAGCAGGACGAGGCCGGCGGCGAGGGTGGCCATGTACGCGGTGTAGAAGTTGGCGGTCCAGGCGAGGGCCACGACGAGCACGCCGAGCAGCGGCCGGCGCCGGCGCAGGGTCCACTCGCCCACCAGGCACAGCAGCGGCAGCGCCAAGAGTCCGTCCAGCCACATCGGGTTGTACGAGCCGACCGCGACGCTCCAGCCGCACAGCGCGTAGGAGGCACCGAGCAGGCCCGCCGCCCACCAGCGGCCGGGCCGCAGGCTGAGCAGCAGCACGGCCATGGCGGCGCCCGCCGACGCCGTCTTCAGCACCGTGATCACGTACACCGCGAGGTCGATCTCGTCCCGCGGGAACACCCCGACGAGCAGGGCGAACGGGCTGCCGAGATAGGTGCCGAGGTCGGGCAGGAAGCTGGAGCCGTACCCGGACTGCCAGTTGACGAGGAGTCCGCCGTCGGCGCGGCCGTGCAGCAGGTCCCACAGGTGGGCGTGGAAAGGGACGTACTGGTTTCCCAGGTCGTTGACGTCACGGGTGCGGGGGCCGAAGGGCCGGCTGCGGGCGAGCGCGTCCGCGGCGCACGACACCGCGGTCGTGACGAGCGCCGCGAGCAGCGCGGCCGCGCGCCCCGGCCGGTTCGCGAGGCGCTGTTTCACTGCAGTGTGTTTCCGGGGGAAATACCACTCGAGGCGATTCTGGACAGGATAGGGCGCTGCATTGCTCGTTACTCCCCGCGGGTCGTCGATTCGCGGGGTTAGACGGATCGAATTCCCCATAGGTTGCCCCGTCGGCAGGAAGTGACAATGTCTGTTCCGAATGACTCTGGGCTTGAATTCGAGAGAAAAATGAACAGGCGGGAAACGGGAATTCCCCGGCGCGTGATGTGGCGGTGAACTGAGAACACCGGCCACGCCCGGGGGAGGAGCCGCTTGACCTGGAGCGCGCTCCAGGTTCTACCGTTCTTGTCATGACCACCGGACACCCCCTCCCGCAGGACCCGGAGCCGACCCTGACCATCGCCGAGGTCGCCGAGCGCACGGGTCTGTCGCACGACACCCTGCGCTACTACGAGAAGGCCGGTCTCATCGAGCGGGTCGGCCGGACCACCGGCAACCAGCGCCGCTACGAGGCGGCCGACCTGCTCTGGCTGGAGTTCCTGCTGCGGCTGCGCGACACCGGAATGCCGATCTCCGGCATGCAGCGGTACGCGCGGCTGCGGGCGCAGGGGGACGCCTCGGTCGCCGACCGGCTGGCGATGCTGCGCGAGCACCGCGCCGAGCTGGCCGACCGGATGCGGGCGCTGCGCCGCAACGCCCGCGCGCTGGACGCCAAGATCGCCCACTACGAACGGCTGCTCGACGGGCAGCCGGGGACGGAAGACCCGACATGAACGAGAGCACCACCCGTGAAGAGCGTTTCGCCCACGGCCTGGAGGTCCTGAAGCGGGTCGACGGGGAGGCGGGTCAGCGGGTCGTCGACTCGCTCGCCGACATCAACCCCGAACTGGGCCACCAGATCGTCGCCTGGGCCTTCGGTGAGATCTACGACCGTCCCGGACTCGCCCCGCGCGACCGCCAGTTGGTGACGCTGGGCATGCTCACCGCGCTCGGCGGCTGTGAGGCGCAGCTCGACGTGCATGTCAACGCGGCGTTGAACGTGGGCCTCACGCCCGAGCAGATCATCGAGGCGCTGACCCACTCGGCGGTGTACTGCGGCATACCTAAGGCCCTGAACGCGACCTTCGCCGCGAAGAAGGTCTTCGCCGAGCGCGGACTGCTGCCGCTCGGACAGCGGCCCGTCGACACCGCCCCGGCCGGCGCCGCCTGATCCCGGTGGCCGGCGGGCGGCGTAGGGTCGGGGACATGAACGCACCGCCGGACCGGGAGGAAGGCGTGCGGGCGGACTCCTTTTGGCCCGTGCCCGACGTCCTGGCGTATCTCGGCGGGCGCTGGCACGTGACGCGCACGGTGCGGGATCTCGCGGGCGGCGACGAGGGGCGCTTCGAGGGGACGACCGACTTCGGCCCACTGAAGGGCGGCGGACTGCTGCACGTCGAGTCGGGCACGTTCGTCTGGCAGGGCGTCGCGCGCCCCGCCGAACGCACCCTGCGCTTCCTGCCCGGGAGCACGCCGGGAACGGCCGACGTGCGCTTCGCCGACGGCCGCCCCTTCCACGGCCTGGACCTCTCCACCGGCCGCCATGTGGCCGACCATCCCTGCTCGGCGGACCTCTACCGCGGCGAGTTCACCGTTCGCGACGCCGACCGCTGGCGGACCGTGTGGCGGGTGCGGGGTCCCGCGAAGGACCTCGTCCTGGTGACGGAGTACATCCGCGCGGGCGGAGGCTAGGCCGGCACCGCGTCGAAGCGGAGGTTCCAGCGGCCCGCGCTGCCGGTGACGGTGGTCGTCGACAGGGGGCGTACGTCGAGGTTCCAGTACGTCGACGGCGGGGCCTTGAGGGCGTAGACGAGGGCGGCGCGGACGACGGAGGGCTCGGCGACGGCGACGATCCGGCCGCCGTCCTCGACGGGCCGGGTGTCGAGCCAGCCGCCGACCCGGCCGATGAAGGTCAGCAGCGACTCCCCGCCGTGCGGGGCGGAACGCGGGTCGGCGAGCCAGGCGTCCACCGCCTGCGGCTCCCGGGCCATCGCCTCGCCCAGAGTGAGCCCGCGCCAGCGGCCCATGTCGCAGTCGCGCAGGGCGAGCTGCACCAGCGGTGCGTAACCGAGGGCGTCGCCCGTGGCCCGGCTGCGCGGCGTGGGTGAGCAGTAGCGCAGCTCGGCCGCCGCGAGCGGGATCAGCTCGTGGGCGACGCGCTGCACCTCCTCCCAGCCGGCCTGGTCCAGCGGACGGTCGTCCTCGAAGCGCTCGGCGAGCAGCGGGGCGCTGCGAGCGGCGGCGAGGAATGTGACCCTGAGTTGCATGCGGTGATGGTGAATCGTGAAGTATTACTGGTCAAGGGCTGTCGCTCACGAGTCACCGAGGGTGGCCGAAACCTTACCCGTGGGTCAGGATTTGGCGGACAAGTCACCCGAAGCGGCTCAGCCGAACTCGAGCGCCATCCAGATCTCGGGCCGCTCCAGCCCGGCGAAGCCCGCCTTCTCGTAGACGCCGTGCGCGTCGGACGTGGCGAGCAGGACGCGCCGCAGCCCGAAAGGCCGCAGGTGCTCCCGTACGGCCGTCACCATCGCCGTGCCGACGCCCTTGCCGCGCACGGACGGATCGACATAGACGTCGCACAGCCAGGCGAAGGTGGCGCGATCGGTGACGACCCGCGCATAGGCCACCTGATCCCCGGAAACCCTCTCGTACACCCCGAAGTTGAGCGATCCCTCGATCGCGCGCTCCTGCTTCTCCCGCGACCGCCCGATCGCCCAGTACGCGTCGGTGGACAGCCAGCGGTGCACGCGGTCGGTGTCGAGGCGGCCGGGGTCGGTGGAGAGCTCGTAGCCCTCGGGCAGGTCCGGGGTGTCGCTGTCGGTCATGCCGGGATGCTCGCAGGCCCCGGTCACCGCCGTCGAGCGGTTATCCCAGCACCTCCTCGCAGGCGGTGCGCAGCCGGCGCACCCCTTCCGTGATCTCGCCCGCCCCGGCCACCGCCGCGAAGCTCAACCGCACGTGGGCGGCGGGGGGTTCGGCGCTGAAGTAGGGGCGGCCGGGGGTGAGGGCGACGCCGGCGCGCAGGGCGGCCGAGGCGAGGGCGGCCTCCTCGGTCCCGTCGGGGAGGCGGAGCCAGAGGTGGTAGCCGCCGGACGGGACGTGCGGCAGGGCGAGTTCGGGCAGTTCCCGGCGCAGGGCCGCCGTCATGGTGTCGCGGCGTGCCCTCAACTCCGCCGAGACCGCCCGCAGATGGCGGGGCCAGGCCGGTGAGCCGACGAGTTCGAGGGCCGCCTCCTGCAACGGGCGGGGGACGAAGAAGGTGTCCACGACCTGGATGGCGCGCAGCCGTTCCAGGACCGGGCCGTGGGCGGCCAGGGCGCACAGCCGGAAACTCGGCGAGGTCACCTTGGTCAGGGAGCAGACGTGGACGACGACTCCGTCGGGGTCGTCGGCGGCGAGCGGGCTGGGCAGCGGCCCGGCGTCCTCGTGCACGAGCCGCCGTACGAAGTCGTCCTCGACGACGAAGGCGCCCGCCGCACGCGCGATGCGCAGCACCTCCCCGCGCCGCTCGGGGGCGAGCACGGCGCCGGTCGGGTTCTGGAACAGGGGCTGGCACACGAAGACCCGGGCGCCGGTGGCCCGGAAGGCGTCGGCGAGCAGCGACGGCCGGACGCCGTCGGCGTCCACCGGGACCGGGACGGGACGCAGTCCCGCCGCCCGCGCGATGGCCAGCATGCCGGGATAGGTGGGCGATTCGACGAGCACCGGCGCGCCGGGCGGGGCGAGTGCGCGCAGGGCGGTGGTCAGCGCGGACTGGCCGCCGGCGGCGATCTGCACCCCGGCCGCGGTGACCCCGCCGCCGATGCTGCGCGCGAACCACTCCCGCAGTTCCTCCAGCCCCTCCATCGGCGGCCGCCCCCAGGCCCCGGGGCGGCGGCCGGCCCGGGACAGGGCGGCCGCCATCGCCCGCTCCGGCTGCAGCGAGGGATGCAGATAGCCGCCGTTGAACTCGATGACGCCGGGCGGCGGGGCGGCGAGCGAGACGACCACGCCGGAGGCGTCGACCGTGCGCGGGACGAGGTCGCCGGCGCCGTCGGCGCTCAGCGCGACCTCCTGCCAGGAGGTGTCGCCGACGGGCGCTCCGGCGGCGCGCGGCGCGGCCCGGAAGGAGCCCGCCCCCGGCCGGGTCACCACCAGGCCCTCGGCGGCCAGCTGGGCCAGGGCGCGCGAGACGGTCACCGGGCTGACCCGGAACCGCTCGACCAGGACCCGACTCGACGGCAGCTTTCCACCGGGTGAGTAGCGGTTCAGCTCTTGTTTCAGCTGTTCCGCCAGCTCAGCCACACTGCTACGCTGTTGCATGAGAGCACAGAGTAGCGCTACTACGGCGACCACGATAGCGGTCAGCGCCCGCACCCCCGATCCGGCGGCACCGGCGGACCGGCGCTCCGGCACCCTGCAGGCCGCGCTCGGTGTCACCGCCTTCTCCCTCACCTTCCCCGCCACAGCCTGGGGGCTGGAGGGCTTCGGGCCGTGGTCGCTGGTCGCCGTGCGCAGCGTGCTCGCCGCGGTCATCGCCGGGGGCTGTCTGCTGGCACTGCGGGTACCGGTACCGCACCGCCGGCACTGGGCGGGCCTCGCGGTCGTCGCCGCCGGTGTCGTCCTCGGCTTCCCGCTGCTGACGACGCTGGCCCTGCGCACCTCGACCACCGCGCACGCCGCGGTCGTGGTCGGCCTGCTGCCGCTGACGACCGCGCTGCTGTCGGCCCTGCGCATGGGCCACCGCCCCTCGCGCACGTTCTGGGCGGCGGCCCTCGCGGGCGCGGCCGCGGTCGTCGCGTTCACCGTGCAGCAGAGCGGCGGGGCGCTGACGGCCGCCGACCTGTACCTGTTCGCGGCGCTGCTGGTGTGCGCGGCCGGCTACACCGAGGGCGGCCGGTTGGCGCGGGTCATGCCGGGCTGGCAGGTCATCGGCTGGGCGCTGGTGCTGTGCCTGCCGCTGTCCGTGCCGGCCGCGGCGCTCGCGCTGTCGTACGAACCCGTTCGCCTGACCGGGCACGCCGTGGCGGGACTGCTGTGGGTGGCGGCGGGCTCGCAGTTCCTCGGGCTGGTCGTCTGGTACCGCGGCATGGCGGCCATCGGCATCCCGAAGGCCAGCCAGTTGCAGCTGGGCCAGCCCCTGCTCACACTGGTGTGGTCGGTGCTGCTGCTCGGCGAGCACCTGACGGTGGCCGCCCCGCTGACGGCCGCGGCGGTGCTGGTGTGCATCGCGGTGACCCAGCGGGCCCGGGGCTGAGGGGCCCAACGGCCCCCTTCCCACCGCCGTTCGGCGCCGTAGACTCAGGGCCACGGACCGCTTCTCCCCCACTTGCTGAGGAGGCACCGAAGATGCGTGCAACCGTGGGCGACCAGCTTGTCCAGCACGGCAGGGTGGTAGGCCAACAGGACAAGGTCGGCGAGATCGTCGAAGTCATGGGCCAGGAGGGCACCCCTCCGTACCGCGTCCGCTTCCAGGACGGGCACACGGGCATCTGCTCACCGGGCCCCGACACCGAGATCCGGCACAGGGAAACACAGGCGTGATTCAGCGCGGGGGCCTCGCCGGCCGCTGGTAGTGGTCGGCGACCACCCTCGCCATCGCGCCGATCGGGTCCGCCGCCACGTCCCTGGCGGCGAAGTACACGTGCCCGCGCACCTCCGGGTGGTCCGCGCCCAGGGTGAGGTGCCGGGACAGTTCGGCGGGGTCCTGCCAGGCCGCGGACTGTGCCGGGTCGCCGGCCTTGTACAGGGCCTCACCGATGTACAGCCTGGTCGCGGTGCCCTTCGCCACCTCCGCCCACCAGGGCAGCAGCTCGGCGTAGTCGGCGGCGGCGAAGCCGATGTTCCAGTAGATCTGCGGGCAGATGTAGTCGATCCAGTTCTTCCGCACCCACTTGCGGGTGTCCGCGCACAGGTCGTCGTACGTCTGCACACCGGCCCTGGTGTCCGAACCGCGGGAGTCGGTGGCCGCGTTGCGCCACACGCCGAACGGGCTGATGCCGAACTGCGCGGCCGGGCGGATCCGCTTGATGCCGGCCGCCGTCTCGCGCACCAGCTTGTCGATGTTGTCCCGGCGCCAGTCGGCGCGGCTCGCGAAGCCGCCGCCGTAGCGGTCGTAGGCCGCGTCGTCGTCGAAGGTCTGGCCGGCCACCGGGTAGGGATAGAAGTAGTCGTCGAAGTGGACGGCGTCGAGGGGGTACTTGCGCACCGCGTCGAGGATCGCCTTCTCCACGAAGGCGCGGACCTCGGGCAGGCCGGGGTTGTAGTACATCTTCCCGCCGTACGTCACCACCCAGTCCGGGTGCACGCGCGCGGGGTGCGTGGCGACGAGCCTTCCCGGATCGGTGTGGTTGGCGATGCGGTACGGGTTGAACCAGGCGTGCAGTTCCAGGCCGCGGGCGTGGGCCTGCTCGACGGCCGTGCCCAGCGGGTCCCAGCCCGGGGCGCCGCCCTGGGTGCCGGTGAGCACCTGCGACCAGGGCTCGTACGGCGAGGGCCACAGCGCGTCGGCCGTCGGGCGCACCTGGAAGATCACGGTGTTGAGGCGGTCCTGCACCGCGCGGTCGAGGATCGCGACGAGTTCGGCGCGCTGCCGGTCGGCCGTCAGCCCCGGTTTCGAGGGCCAGTCGCGGTTGGTCACGGTCGCCACCCACACGCCCCGCATCTCGCGCGCGGCCCGCCGGCGCTTCGGCTCGCCGCCCG
Organism: Streptomyces sp. MAI_2237; assembly: GCF_054189285.1. Taxonomy (NCBI): domain Bacteria; kingdom Bacillati; phylum Actinomycetota; class Actinomycetes; order Kitasatosporales; family Streptomycetaceae; genus Streptomyces; species Streptomyces sp. MAI_2237. The sequence continues at coordinate 334,341 of NZ_JAJPGQ010000001.1, forward strand.
CCGTCGCCGCACCCGCCGCCGCGGCACCGCCTCCCGCGGCGAGAGCCGACAGGGCGGTCACCGCGAACACCCGCCGTGACAGACCGGACCTACGGTGCAGCATTCCCCGACCTCCGTGTGCCGATGAGCGAGTCCCGGCGCGATTGTCGACCCGGGCACCCTCCGGCGTCAGCCTGCCACGCGGTACCCGAACGATCGATCAACGATCGCCGGAGGTAACGTGCAGGTTTGGAGCAGGCGCCGAACCAGCGGGTAACCTGCCCGATTCGTAGATCAGCGAAGGGGACGATGTGACCGACATCGAGCGCGTCGGAGTGGTCGGCTGCGGCCAGATGGGAGCGGGCATCGCCGAAGTGTGCGCCCGGTCCGGCCTGGACGTGAAGGTCGCCGAGACCACCGGCGAGGCCCTGGAGATCGGCCGGACCCGGCTGTTCAACTCCCTGGGCAAGGCGGCCGAGCGCGGCAAGATCAGCGAGGAGGAGCGGGACGCGACCCAGGCGCGGCTGAGCTTCACCACGGACCTCGGCGAGTTCGCCGACCGTGACCTGGTGATCGAGGCCGTCGTCGAGAACGAGCAGGTCAAGACCGAGATCTTCCAGGTCCTCGACCAGGTGGTGACCCGGCCGGACGCCATCCTGGCCTCCAACACCTCCTCCATCCCGCTGGTGAAGCTCGCGGTCGCCACCTCGCGCCCGGACCACATCGTCGGCATCCACTTCTTCAACCCGGCCCCGGTGCAGAAGCTGGTCGAGCTGATCCCGGCGCTCACCACCTCCGAGGGCACCCTCAGCCGCGCCCAGGTCTTCGCCGAGAAGGTGCTCGGCAAGCACGCGATCCGCGCCCAGGACCGCTCCGGCTTCGTCGTCAACGCCCTGCTGGTGCCCTACCTGCTCTCCGCGATCCGCATGTTCGAGTCGGGCATAGCGGGCCGTGACGACATCGACAACGGCATGGAGATGGGCTGCGCCCACCCGATGGGCCCGCTGAAGCTGTCCGACCTGATCGGTCTGGACACCATCGCCTCCATCGCGAGCTCGATGTACGAGGAGTACAAGGAGCCGCTCTACGCCGCTCCCCCGCTGCTCCAGCGCATGGTCGACGCCGGCCGGCTCGGCCGGAAGACCGGCTCGGGCTTCTACACCTACGACTGACGGCCGTCCCCTGCGTGCACAGTGCCCCTTCCAGGGTGCCGGTGACACAGTGCGACGGTCGCGGGCCCGGCACTCCGCGGAGTGCCGGGCCCGCGCCATTCACACACCGTGTGCGCGCCGGGCCCGCATATGCCGCGCGCACACGCTCCCCTCGCGCCCACCAGGCGAGTTGACTCTTCATGCGCATGCAAGGGATGTGACGACTACGGAAAGGAGCGGACTCGTGACCGCCGACCCCGAGCATCCCGTGGTCCATGGAGAACTCGCAGAGTTACGCCGTCGGCTCGATGTCGCCTACGCGCGTGTCGAGGGAGGACTGGCCCTGCTCAACCATCGCACCGAGGAGACCGACAAGGAGATCGACGACCTGAGCGCACGGATCATCGCACTGGAACACGCCCGCTGGCCGCTGCCGGCGATCGCGACGCTGACCGCGGTGGGGGCGCTCGTGGCGACGATATGGCAGGCCCTGGGCCACTGAAGGCGGGACCAGGACGCGGGTGGGGGCTCAGGGTGTGGCGTCCTGCCCCAGCCTGAGGTGATGCAGGAGCAGTAACGCGGCCGCCATGTTGGCGGCCGGGACCTCCCCGCGGGCGACCATGTCGGGGACGAGCTTGAGGGAGACCCATTCCCGGCGGTCCGACTCGAAGTCGTCCACGGGGGGCCCGACGTACTCACCCTCGTCCGACCAGTAGATGTGGTGCCGGGCGTCGGTGAGGCCGTTGGACGGCTCCACGCTCATGAGGTGGTGCAGGGGTCCCGGCCGCCAGCCGGTCTCCTCCTCCAGTTCCCTGGCGGCCGCGTGGACGACGTCCTCGCCGTCCTCGACGACGCCCGCCGCGAGTTCCCACCCCCAGCTGTCGGTGATGAAGCGGTGGCGCCACAGGAGGAGGACCTCGTTGGCCTCGTTGACCACCGTGGCCACGGCAACGGGCCGCAGCCGTATGAGGAAGTGATCGAGATGCCGGCCGTCCGGCAGTTCGACATCCGCGAGGTTGACGCTGAACCAGCGGTTTGAGTACACAGTTTGTTCGTTCTGTTTCGTCCACTGCACGGTTCTGCCACCTTCCGTCGAGTAAGTGGCAATATCGCAGCAGGGACTGTGGCGCGGCGGTGCTCGGCGACCGGTCTACAGAGGGACGCGCAGGGCCCCGTCGATGAGTTCGGCGGCCTCGGCGGTGCCCGCGCAGCCGCTGCGCACCAGGTGTTCGCGCACCGCCCGGAGTCTGTCGCGCAGCCGCTGCGACTCCATCCCGCGCGCCTGCTCGGCCATCTGCACCGCGATGGCCACCGCGTTGTCGGCGTTGCCGCGGCGCAGTTCGATCGTGCTCAGCATCGCGAGCCGGTGTACGCGCCCCCGGTCGTGCGCCGGGTTGTCCACGGCGGCCGCCGCGTGCTCCCCCGCCGCCACGAGCTCACCGAGGCTGAGCAGCGCCTCCGCCACCTGGACGTTGACCAGACCGGGCTGGACATAGCCGGTCTCGTCGGGCTCGTACCCGCGCCGGATGCGTTCGGCGGCCTGCTCGGCACGCCGGATGCAGGACAGGGCGGTCGTGCCGTCGCCGAGGTGGGCGTACGCCTTCGCCTGCATCGCGTACAGGTCGCAGGCCAGGGCGGGCGTGATGTGCTTGCCCGCGGCGCGCAGCGCGGCCTCCGCGAAGGCGACGGCCTGCCGGTACTCCCGCATGAACAGGGACTGGTTGACCAGCAGGGCGATCACATAGGCGCCCAGTCCCCGGTCCCCGCTCGCCTTCGCCAGCCGCAGGGCCTGGTGGAAGTAGCGCTGGGCGAGGCCGTGGGCGTCGGAGTCGTAGGCGCAGATGCCGGCGATCGCCACCAACCCGCCCGTGGCACGGTGCAGTTGACGGCCCGTCGCGTCGGTGTAGCTGCCCCGCAGCAGCGGCGCGGCCTCGGCGTTGAGGAACCCCACGATCCGGGTGCGGGTCGCTATGCCGCCCGCCTTGCGGTACATCTGCTCGTAGTGGGTGCGGGCGGCGCGCAGCATCTCGAGGTCGGCGGGCGTCACCCGGTGCCTGCCCCCGCGCGACACGTCGACGTCCTCGGGCGGGTTCTCCCACTCCCACACCGGCATGACCGCGGGCGTGCCCGTCACCGCGGGCGCGCCCAGGATGTGCGGGCGCTGCTGCTCGTCGGAACGCCACAGCGCGGTGGCACGCTCGACGAAGCCGGACAGGGACGTGCCGTGCGGGGCCGACGGCTCCCCCGGCACGCCCAGGCCGATGTCGTCGAGGGTGACGGGGCGGTGCAGCCGGACCGCCAGGACCTCGCAGATGAGGTCGGGCACCTGACCGCGCGGCCGCTGGCCCTTCAACCACCGCGCCACGGCGGTGTGTTCGTACCGCAGGGCGAGACCGCGTGCGCGCCCCGCCTGATTGACGTGCGCGGCCAGCCCCGCGTGCGAGATCCCCGCCTCGTCCAGGATCGCGTCGAGCAGAGTGTTGGGCTGCATGGGTGCCCCCCGGGAGCCTCGGTGCCGACAGAGTAGTGGGAGCGCCTTCACACGGGGTGTGAACGGAGTACAAGAATCCGCAGGGTGCGCGCACTGTCGCGGAGAGTTTCCAGCCGGTTGACTGAAATGCCTCGCAAGAGGCCGGCCGGGCCGCCGGCTCCCCCTCGTACAGTGCGGCGGCCCGCTTCCGCGCCGTCCACCCCGCTGCCTGCCCGACACTCCGTGGCGGGGGGACGGCGCGCCGGGCCCCGAGCGATGACCGAACCCGCCGAGACCACGCGGGAGCGCCGGGCGCACCGTGGGGGTGCGTGACGGTTCGCGGCCTCGACGTCACGTGAGGCGGTGCGCCCGGTGTCCGACCGGCTCACCGGGAGGTTGTCGTACGACGTGCCGGCGGTCGTTGTGCACGACGAGCAGCGCGACGCCGTCGGCCGGTCTGCCTCTGACGTGCCGCAGGAGTGCGGCGAGGACGGCGCGCAGCACCGACTGCGGGCAGACGGGCCCGGCGCCGGCGGCCTCGGCGAGCACGGCCGGCAGCGGAAAGAACCGACCCCGTCCGTCCCGGGCGTCCTCGACACCGTCGGTGTGCAGGAACAGCGCCTCGCAGGGCAGCAAGCGGCCGCAGCCGACGGCCGGCGGTTCGGCGGGCAGCGGGAACGGCCCGAGGGGAGGCAGCGGTTCGGCCCCGACAGCGGTTCGGCCCGGGCCGGTCCGAGCAGATACGGCCAGGGGTGCCCGCAGTTGAGGACGTGCGCCTCGCCGTCCGGCCGGATCTCCAGCAGCAGTACGGTGACGAACTCCTCGGCGACCGGATGGTCCGGCTCGCCCCCGGCGGAGGGATGCTCCCCGCGCGCCCGCTCGCGCAGATGCCGGGCGAGCGCCCGCTCCAGCCGCCGCAGCACGCGCCCCAGGTCCGGTTCGTCGTGCACGGCTTCGCGGAAACTGCCCAGGACCGCGGCGACCGTGGCGGCGAGGCCGTGCCCGCGCACGTCGCCCATCACGACCCGCGCCCCGTGCTCGGTGGCGATGACCTCGTAGAGGTCTCCGCCGATGACCGCACCGGGATCGGCCGACAGCTGGTTCGCGGCGAGGTTCAGCCGGCGACCCGCGCGGGCAGGGGCCGCACCAGCACCCTCTGCGCCGCACAGGCGACCGCCCCGGCCCCCCGCAACTCCCGCAGCAGCGCCCGCCGGGCCTGCAGGACCAGCCCGGTCCCGACGACGAAGAACACGGCACTGGTGACGATGCGCGCCCGCAGCCCGTTCTGCTGGGCGAGCGGGCGGGCCAGCTTGCAGGTGACGGGCCGTGGCTCCCCGGAGGAGGGGCGGCCCTGGCGGGGAGCAAGCGCTTGCAGAAGAGGCGAGACCTGACCCTGATCATGTCGATGGCCCCCCATAAAGGCCCCGAGAGCACAGACGGACCGGCCTCGAAAGGCCGGTCCGATTGTGTCGAGCGAATGGTCCGATACGACCAGATCACCCGGAGTTGCCACCCGAATGAGGGAAGGGTGTGCCGGCTAGCCCCGCAGGACGGCCCCGGTGCGGTCGCCCGCCACGGCGACCGCCGCGTCCCGGGCCGCGGACGCCTCGTCGACGGTCAGGGTCCGGTCGTCGGCACGGAAGCGCAGCGCGTACGCCAGCGACTTGCGGCCCTCGCCGAGCTGCTCCTCGTTCTCGTACACGTCGAACAGCCGGATGGACTCCAGGAGTTCACCCGCGCCGTCGCGCAGGGCGGCCTCCACCTCGACGGCCGGCACGAACTTGTCGACGACGAGGGCGACGTCCTGCGTGGCCACCGGGAACGTGGAGATGCTCGGCGCCTGGGGCGTGTCGTCGCCGACCCGCTCCAGCGCGTCGAGGTTCAGCTCCACCGCACAGGTCCGCTCGGGCAGCCCGAGCGCCTTGACCACCCGCGGGTGCAGCTCGCCGGCGTGCCCGACGACGATCTCCGCGCCGTCCGCGACGACCGTGAACTCGGCACAGCGACCGGGGTGCCAGGGGCCGTACTGGCCCTTGCGGACCTGCAGCTGCGCACCGGCCTCCCGGGCGACCGCGCGTCCCGCCTCGATGGCGTCGGCCCAGTCGGCGGGGCGGCCCTTGCCCCACCAGCCGGCCTGCTCGCGGGCGCCCGCGAGGACGGCGGCGACGTGCCGCGGCTGCTCCGGCAGCGCGGCGTCGAGCTCGGCGATCTCCTCGTCGGTCGGACGCCGGTCGACGGGCAGGGCGACGGCGACCTTCTGCTCCTCGCGCGGGTGGAACACCAGCCCGGTCTCGAACAGGGCCAGGTCGTGCGAGCCGCGGCCGACGTTGCGCCGCAGGGCACCCAGCAGGCCCGGCAGCAGCGAGGTGCGGAGCGCGGGCTCCTCGTCGCTGAGCGGGTTGGTGAGCTTCACGACCCGGCGCCCCGGGTCGTCGGCCTCCAGCAGCAGTTGGTCGAAGACCTGCTCGCTGAGGAACGGGTAGTTCGGAGCCTCCACGTAGCCCGCGCCGGCCAGCGCGCGGCCGACCCGGCGGTGCAGCCGCTGCCGGTGCGTCAGACCGCGGCCCGACGGGGGCTTGGGCAGCGTCGAGGGCAGGTTCTCGTAGCCCTCCAGGCGGATGACCTCCTCGGCGAGGTCGTTGATCTCCTGGAGGTCGGGGCGCCAGGACGGCACGGTGACGATCAGCTCGTCCTGCCCGTACACGTCGCAGCCGATCTCCTGCAGCCGCCGTACGACCGTCTCCCGACCGTACTCGACGCCCGCCACCTTGTCGGGGTGGTCGGCCGCCACGGCGATGGTGTGCGGCGCGGACGGCGCGACGACCTCGGTGACGCCGGCCTCCGCGGTGCCGCCCGCGAGGAGGACCAGCAGGTCGACCGTGCGCTGCGCGGCAGCGGCGGCGGCCTGCGGGTCCACACCCCGCTCGAAGCGGCGGGAGGCCTCGGAGGACAGCTTGTGGCGGCGGGAGGTACGGGCGATGGAGACCGCGTTGAAGTGCGCGGCCTCGATGACGACGTCGGTCGTGCCCTCGCCCTCCGCGTGGTCGGCGATCTCGGTGTTGGCGCCGCCCATCACGCCCGCGAGCCCGATCGGGCCGCGGTCGTCGGTGATGACGAGGTCCTCGGCGTCCAGCTTGCGCTCGACGCCGTCGAGGGTGACGAGCTTCTCGCCCGGCTCGGCGCGGCGCACGCCGATGGTGCCCTGGACCAGGGTGCGGTCGTAGGCGTGCAGGGGCTGGCCGAGCTCCATCATCACGTAGTTGGTGACGTCGACGGCGAGCGAGATCGGGCGCACGCCGACCTTCTGCAGGCGGCGCTGCAGCCAGATCGGGGAGCGGGCCTCGGGGCTCAGGCCGGTCACCGTGCGGGCGGTGAAGCGGTCGCAGCCGTGCGGGTCGGTGACCTGGACGGGGTAGCCGAAGGCGTTCGGACCGGGCACGTCGATCAGGGCCGGGTCGCGCAGCGGCAGGCCGTAGGCGAGGGCCGTCTCGCGGGCGACGCCGCGGATGGACAGGCAGTCTCCGCGGTTGGCGGTGACGGCGATGTCCAGGACCTCGTCGACGAGTTCGAGCAGCTCGACGGCGTCCTTGCCGACCTCGGTCTCCGGCGGCAGCACGATGATGCCGTGCGTGCCGTCGTCGCCCATGCCCAGCTCGTCGCTGGAGCAGATCATGCCGTGGGAGGTCTTGCCGTAGGTCTTGCGGGCGGCGATGGAGAAGCCGCCGGGCAGGGTGGCGCCGGGCAGGACCACGACGACCTTGTCGCCGACGGCGAAGTTGCGGGCGCCGCAGACGATCTCCTGGGGCTCGCCGGTGCCGTTGGCCCGGCCGACGTCGACCGTGCAGAAGCGGATCGGCTTCTTGAAGCCCTCCAGCTCCTCGATGGTCAGCACCTGGCCGACGACCAGAGGGCCCTTGAGGTCGGCGCCGAGGTGCTCGACGGTCTCCACCTCGAGCCCGGCCGAGACGAGCTTCTCCTGGACGTCACGGCCGGTTTCCGTCGCCGGCAGGTCGACGTACTCCCGCAGCCAAGAAAGCGGGACCCGCATCAGATCTCCATCCCGAACGGCCGGGTGAACCGGACGTCACCCTCGACCATGTCTCGCATGTCCTCGACGTTGTGGCGGAACATCAGCATCCGCTCGATGCCGAACCCGAAGGCGAAGCCGCTGTACTTCTCCGGGTCGACGCCGCAGGCGGTGAGCACCCGCGGGTTGACCATGCCGCAGCCGCCGAGCTCGATCCAGCCCTCGCTGGAACAGGTGCGGCAGGGGCGGTCGGGGTTGCCGACGGACTCGCCGCGGCAGACGTAGCACACCATGTCCATCTCGGCGGACGGCTCGGTGAACGGGAAGAAGTTCGGCCGCAGCCGGGTCTTCATGCCCTCGCCGAACAGCGACTGGACCATGTGGTCCATGGTGCCCTTGAGGTCGGCCATGGTCAGGCCCTCGTCCACGGCGAGCAGCTCGACCTGGCGGAAGACCGGGGTGTGCGTGGCGTCGAGCTCGTCGGTGCGGTACACCACGCCGGGGCAGATCACGTACACCGGCAGCTCGCGGTTGAGCAGCGAGCGGATCTGCACGGGCGAGGTGTGGGTGCGCAGCACGACACCGGACTCGGTGCCGCCCTGCGGGCCCTGCACGAAGAACGTGTCGTGCTCGCCGCGCGCCGGGTGGTCCGGGCCGATGTTGAGGGCGTCGAAGTTGAACCACTCCGCCTCGACCTGCGGGCCCTCGGCGACCTCGTAGCCCATGGCCACGAAGACGTCCTCGATGCGCTCCGACAGGGTGGTCAGCGGGTGCCGGGCGCCGGCCGGTACGCGGTCGTAGGGCAGTGTGACGTCCACCGACTCCTCGACCAGCACCCGGGCGTCCCGCTCGGACTCGAGCTCGGCCTGGCGGGCGGCCAGCGCCTTGTTCACGGCGCCGCGGGCCTGGCCGACGAGCTTGCCGGCGGCGGCCTTGGCGTGCGGGGGCAGGGCGCCGATCTCCCGGTTGGCGAGGGCCAGCGGGGAGGCGCCGCCGGTGTGGGCGACCTTGGCCTCCTGGAGCTTGTCGAGGGAGTCCGCGGCGGCGAAGGCGGCGAACGCCTCGTCCCGCATGCGCTCGATCTCTTCCGGTTTCAACGCCTCGACCTCGACAGGGTCGTACGACTTATTCGGTGCCGACATCTCTTCCCGTGCTTCCGGTTGGCTGGCTGAAGGTCCCCGTCACCGACTCACGCAGAGGTCAGAGGGCCGTCCATGGGACACAAGGGTGCCAAGGGCCGAGTCTAACGGGGTGGAGGGCCGCGCCTGTCCGGGAGCCGCCCTCCGGTGTGCGAATGCGCCCGTGGACCGCTTGCCGGCTCTCAGGTGAGATACGCCGGGGCCGCCACGGGCAACGTAAATCGGAACTCGGCGCCGCCCTGGGGGCCCCGGCCGACGGTGATGGTGCCGCCGTGGGCCTCGACGATGCCCTTGACGATGTAGAGCCCGAGGCCCGTGCCGCCGCGCTTGCTGCCCCGCCAGAAGCGGGTGAAGACGCGGTTCATGGATTCCTCCGGGATGCCGGGCCCCTCGTCGCTCACCGTGACCGACGTGCCGGTGTCCTCGCCCTCACGCGGGGACTCCGTGGCCGTGATGTCGATCGTGACGGTTCCCTCGCCGTGGCGCACGGCATTTTCCAGCAGGTTGCTCAGCACCTGGTCGATCTTGTCGGGGTCGGCCCACAGGGCGGGCAGCGGCTGCTCCAGGCGGAGCAGGAACCGGTCGGCGGGCTGCCCCGCGGCGACGTACGCCTGGATGTGCCGGCCGACGGCCGCCCCGATGTCGACGGGCTGGCGCCGTACCTCCAGCCGCCCGCTGTCGATGCGGGAGATGTCCAGCAGCTCGGCGATGAGCCGGGTGACCCGGTCGGCGTCGGCGTCGACGGTCTCCAGCATCAGCCGCTTCTGGTCGTCGGTGAACCTCGCCCACTTGGCCAGCAGCGTGGCGGTGAAGCCCTTGACCGAGGTCAGCGGCGAGCGCAGTTCGTGGGCGACGGTGGCTATCAGCTCGGCGTGGCTGCGTTCGGTGCGGCGGCGGGCCTCGGTGTCGCGCAGGGAGACGACGACGCGGCGGACGGGCCCGGTGGGTTCGGTGCGCACATAGCGGGCCGACACGAGGACCTCCCGGCCGCCGGGCAGCAGGAGGTTGCGCTCGGGCTGCCGCTGCCGGATGGCGAGTCCGCCGTAGGGGTCGGTCAGCTGCCACCAGCGGCGCCCCTCTAGGTCCTCCAGGGGCAGGGCCTTCTCCAGCCGCTGTCCCAGGGCCTCCTCGGCGGGGACTGCGGTGATCCGTTCGGCGGCGGCGTTGAAGCAGACGACGTGGCCCTGCTCGTCGGCGACGACCAGGCCGTCGGGCAGGTCGTCGGGGTCGATGCCGAGCCCGGTGGGTTCACCGTGCCGGGGCGCGGGCGCGTGCGGCGCGTCCTGTGCTCCCCGTGCCCTGCCCGTGCCGACACTCATCCCCGAAACCCCACCTCTCGACGGCGCAGGTGGCCCCCCGAGCTGGTCACCCTACTAGCTCTCGGTGACGGAGCGGCACCCTCCGGAGGCGCGCTGTGCACGGGCCGACGCATACAGACATACGGCGGCCGCGGTGGCGAGGTTCAGGCTTTCGGCCTTCCCGTGGATCGGGACGCGCACCACGGCGTCCGTGAGGGCGCGGGTCTCCTCCGGCAGCCCCCACGCCTCGTTCCCGAACACCCATGCGGTGGGCCCGCCCATGGTGCCCTTGTCGAGCTCGTCGTCGAGGTCGTCGGTGCCGGCGCCGTCGGCCGCGAGGACGCGGACGCCGATGCGCTTGAGTCCGGCGACGGCCTCGTCGACGGGGACGCCGACGGCCACGGGGAGGTGGAAGAGGGAGCCGACGGAGGCCCGTACGGCCTTGGGGTTGTACAGGTCGACGGAGGCGTCGGTCAGCACGACGGCCTCGGCCCCGGCGGCGTCGGCGCAGCGCAGGACGGTGCCTGCGTTGCCGGGGTCCCGCACGTTGGCGAGCACGGCGACCAGCTTCGGGCGGGCGGCGAGGATCTCCTCGAACGGCGTGTCCAGGAACCGGCAGATCCCCACGAGTCCCTGGGGAGTGACGGTCGTCGAGATGTCGGCGATGACCTGCTCGGAGGCGAGGTGCACCCGGGCGTCCGCGTCCCGGGCCTCGCCCACGATGTCGGCGTACCGCTCGGCGGCCTCGACGGTGGCGAACAGCTCCACCAGCCCGTGCCCTGCGGCCTCCCGCACGGCCTGCGGCCCCTCGGCGAGGAACAGCCGCTCCTTGCCCCGGAAGTTCCGTTTGGCGAGCCGCCGTGCGGCCGACACGCGGGGGGACCGGGGGGAGATCAGCTCGGGGCTGACGGGGGGCATGCGGTGCTCACCTTCGTTTCCACTCAGCACAACGGACCCGCGGGCATCAGCCCGCGGGTCCGTCCAGTCACGTCGGCTCGGGCCGAGCGCGGCGTCAGGCCGCCTTGGGGGCGTTGACGTCGGCGGGCAGCGCCTTCTGGGCGACCTCGACCAGCGCGGCGAACGCGGTGGCGTCGTTGACGGCCAGCTCGGCCAGGATCTTGCGGTCGACCTCGACGTTCGCGGCCTTCAGACCCTGGATGAAGCGGTTGTACGTGATGCCGTTGGCGCGGGCAGCGGCGTTGATGCGCTGGATCCACAGCTGACGGAAGTCGCCCTTGCGCTTCTTGCGGTCGTTGTAGTTGTAGACCAGCGAGTGGGTGACCTGCTCCTTGGCCTTGCGGTACAGGCGCGAACGCTGACCGCGGTAGCCGGAGGCCTGCTCGAGGATCGCCCGGCGCTTCTTGTGGGCGTTGACTGCCCGCTTGACGCGTGCCACTTGTTAACTCCTTGTAGCGGGGCCGTGGGGGGACTCACACGGCCCGGTATCGATGGGGTCCCGGTCCAGACGCGCGGCGCTCAGGTGGAGCGCCGGGCACGTCACTTGCCGAGAAGCTTCTTGATCTTCGCGGCGTCGCCCGGGGCCATCTCGGCGTTGCCGGTGAGGCGACGCGTCACGCGGGACGACTTGTGCTCGAGCAGGTGGCGCTTGCCGGCGCGCTCACGGAGCACCTTGCCGGAGCCGGTGACCTTGAAGCGCTTGCTGGCACCGCTGTGCGACTTGTTCTTCGGCATAGCGCCGTTATCTCCTCGTCGGTGGCGCTCCGGTGCCCGGTCACGAAAACCGGGCACGTCGGAACGTCGCTCTTGTATCGGTTACTGCGTCCTGGGACTCGCGTCCCCGGGATCACGCCTCGGCGGAAGCCTCGGCGGGGTCCTCGGCGGGCGCCTCGGTCTCCACGGCGTTCTCGGTGTCCGCGGCGTTCTGCGACTTGCCGGGGTTGGCCTTCGCTTCTGCCTTGCGGGCTTCCTGCGCCTGGCGAGCCTCGGCCATCGCCTCGGTCTTCTTCTTGTGCGGACCGAGAACCATGATCATGTTGCGGCCGTCCTGCTTCGGGTTCGACTCGACGAAACCGAGGTCCTGGACGTCCTCCGCGAGACGCTGCAGCAGTCGGTAGCCCAGCTCGGGCCGGGACTGCTCGCGACCACGGAACATGATCGTGATCTTGACCTTGTCGCCCTGCTTGAGGAACCGGACGACGTGACCCTTCTTGGTGTCATAGTCGTGCGGGTCGATCTTCGGCCGGAGCTTCATCTCCTTGATGACCGTGTGCGCCTGGTTCTTGCGCGCCTCACGGGCCTTCATGGCCGACTCGTACTTGAACTTCCCGTAGTCCATGAGCTTGCACACGGGCGGACGGGCGGTCGCCGCTACCTCGACGAGGTCGAGGTCGTACTCCTGGGCAAGCTCCAGTGCCTTGGCCAGCGGGACGATGCCCACCTGCTCGCCACTGGGACCGACAAGTCGCACCTCGGGAACGCGAATCCGGTCGTTGATGCGGGGCTCGGCGCTGATGGATCCTCCTCGGTTAGCACCACACGGCCATCTGGCGGACGGCCGCGTTTTGTCTCTTTTCGACAGACCTAACCGCGCCGAAGCACAAAAAATGCCCCGGACGATCACAGGCGGGGCTCCAAATACACTGCCGGAGCACCGACGCGATGATCGCGGGGCGCGCTTTCGGGCGACTCCATCGTCCGTACGGAACGATGGTGGCCGCCTGACCGGGGTGACCCGCCGTCCCGGAGGGCGGTCGGGTGGGAGATCGGAGCCTCCACTTGTGGGCCGGGCACTGGTACTGCTGGCATGTCCGGCCGGTCGTCACACAAGGTTAGCAGCTGTCCGGGGGTGGTGCGAACCGGCGTGCACCGGGCCCTATCGTGTGGGGCATGAGTGACACCCCTCCTGAGTCCCCCGAGTCCCCCGCCGACTTCGACGCCATGACCCGCGACATCGCCGAGGTGCCCGCGGTCGAGGTGATCGTGACGGTCGCCGTCAACCTGATGAGCGCCGCCGCGGTGAAGCTGGGCCTGACCGAGGAGGGCGACAAGTACAAGGACCTGGACGAGGCCCGCAAGCTGGTCGCGGCCCTCGCCGGTCTGCTGGACGCCTCCGCGACGGAGATCAGCTCCTTCCACGCGGCCCCGCTGCGCGACGGCCTGAAGTCGCTGCAGCTGGCCTTCCGCGAGGCCTCGCTCGTGCCCGACGAGCCGGGCCAGGGCCCGGGCGAGAAGTACACGGGCCCGGTCTACGGCAAGTAGGTCAGCGCACGTACAGGGGCTCGCCCGGAGGCGTCGTCCCGGCCGGCAGCAGTGCCAGGTCGAGGCCGCGCACCAGGCGGGCCCTCAGTGTGTCGTCACCGGCGAGCCGCTCGGCGACGGCCCGCGCGGCCTCGGCCGGCGCGGCGGACTCCTCGAGCACGAGGGCCAGGGTGCCGTCGGCCTGCCCGGGCCCGAGGTAGGCGCTGAGCACGGCGGACTCGGCGGCGACCGCGGCCCGTACCGCCTCCCGCACCGCCGGGTCGGCGAGCGGGTCGGTCGTCGTACGGCCCTCGGCGAGCGCGAGCAGGGCCGGTCCCGTCAGCTCGAAGGGCACCGGTCCGGCCATGTCCAGCACCACCGTGTCCGCCTTCTCGTGCGCGGCGGCCTGCAGCGCCTGGTGCAGGGGTACGGCGACGGGGCGCGCCGCGGGGTCCCAGCGGGCCAGCGACTCGGTGGAGGTGAAGGCCGGCAGCGCGGTCCGGTTCCCGGCCTTGAGGGTGGGCACGGCCATGTCGGAGGTCTTCTCGCGGCGCAGCCCGTTCTCGTCCTCCTCGACCTCGCCGAGCACGGCCACGACGGGCACCAGCAGCCGGGCGCCCTTGAGCGCCTCCAGGACCGGTCCCAGCGCGGTGCGGTCCGCGGCCCAGGCGGCGAGCGCGGCGCTCAGCCGGGGGTCGGCGGAGCCGTCGTCGTCGGAGAAGCCGGGGTCGGGAATGTTCTTGTTCGCCACGGTCACCGACCCTATCGGGCGGGTATCGGGGGAATGCTGCTGGGCTTGTGCGGCCCCGGAAACCGGGTGTTCACCGCCTTCACGGCTTTCTCAGATTTCCCTGACGTGGATCTCACGTCCGTCTTACGGCGCGCACAGTCGCCGCCCCGAGCATCGCGGGCATGGAGTCCCCCAGAGCCCGCCGCGGCCGCCGCGCCCGCCCCTCCCGGACCCGTCCGCTGCTCGGCACCGCCCTCGCCGTGGTCGCCGTGGTCGGCTTCACCGCCGCGGGGACGGTGTACGTGAAGGCGCAGGCGCACTCGGGCACGGCCCCCGTATCGTCGCGGGCGTCGGCCTCCTCCTCGGCCACGGCCGACGGGAGGGAATCGGTGGAGACCGTGGCGGAGCCGACGGTGGATCACGACGCGCTGCTCGGCGAGGCGATGGAGTCGCTGAGCGTCGAGGACGGGGCGGCGGTGTCGGTGGCGGTACTGGACCTGGACTCCGGCGAGAGCGCCGCGTACGAGGACGGCGCCTTCGACACGGCGAGCATCGTCAAGGTCGACATCCTCGCGGCACTGCTGCTGCGGGCCCAGGACGAGGACCGCCGTCTGACGGCGGCCGAGAAGGCGTACGCCACCAAGATGATCGAGAACAGCGACAACGCGTCGGCCTCCGCCCTGTGGGACGTCATCGGGCGGGCCGACGGGCTGGACGCGGCGAACAAGAGGTTCGGGCTGACCGGCACCGAGGGCGGTGACGGCGCCCTGTGGGGGCTGACCCGGACCACGGCGGCCGACCAACTCACCCTGCTGCGGCAGGTGTTCGGGGAGGACTCGAAGCTGACCGCCGCCTCGCGGTCGTACCTGCAGGGGCTGATGGGGCGGATCGAGGCCGATCAGCAGTGGGGTGTGTCGGCCGCGGCCGACGGCACGGCCTGGGCGCTGAAGAACGGCTGGCTGCCCCGCAGCACCACCGGACTGTGGGACGTCAACAGCATCGGCCGGGTCACGGCGGGCGGTCGCACGTTCCTGGTCGCCGTACTGTCCGACGGCAACTCGACGCAGGCGAAAGGCATTTCGCTGGTCGAGGCGGCGGCGAGGACGGCGGTGGCGGTGTTCACCGGGGACGGTGACGGTGCGTCGGCATCGGCGTCCCCGTCCGCCGCGGCCACCCCGACCCCGTAGCCTCTAGACGCTCTCGGGGCGGGGGCGGCGGCCGCGCCAGAGCACCACGGCGGCGACGAGCAGGACGCCGCCGAGGCCGCCCGCGAGCGGGGCGGCCCAGTCGCTGGTGTCGTCGCCGGACTCGGCGGCGTCCGGGCCGGGGCCGAAGTACTTGTCGGTGGAGGAGACCGCCCGCAGGTCCTTCGGCTTCAGACGGCCGGCGGCCTTGATCGCGGCGGCCGGGTCGACCATGCCGAAGCCGCGGGAGTCGTCGCGTCCGCCGGCCGGGGCGTCGCGGGCGGTGTCCTCCAGGAGCTGCTTGACCTGGGCCGGGGTCAGGCCCGGGTGGGCCGCCTTGACGAGTGCCACGGCGCCCGAGACGAAGGCCGAGGCCGCGCTGGTGCCCCAGCCTTCGTAGTACTTGTGGTCGGGGTCGGCGATGACGACGTCGTCGCCGGGGGCGCTGACCGTGGCGTACCAGCGGCGGGTGGAGAAGTCCGCGCGGGCGCCGAAGCGGTCCACGGCGGTCGCCGCGATGACACCGGGGTAGGCGGCAGGGTAGGAGACGTGGTCGCCCTTCTTGCCGCCGTTGCCGGCGGAGGCGACGACGGTGACGTTCTTCTTGAGGGCGTACTGGATCGCCTCATCCTCGGCGGGCTCGGGGTGGGCGGAGGCCGAGTCGTCGCCCAGGGAGAGGTTGATGACGTCGGCGCCGTGGTCGGCGGCCCAGCGGATGCCCTCGGCGAGGGCGTTGCCCCGGGTGGAGCGGGCCTTGCCGCGGGCGCTGTCGCCGTCCTCCAGGATCACCCGCACCGGCAGGATCCTGGCCTCGGGGGCGATGCCCATGACGCCGTCGGCGTTGCCGGGGCCGTGTCCGTGGCCGGCGATGATGCCGGCCATCGCGGTCCCGTGCCGGGCCCAGGCGCGGTCCCCCTCCTGCGCCCCGAAGCCGATCATGTCCTTGGTGGCCAGGACGTTGCCGACGAGGTCCGGGTGGTCGGCCTCGACACCGGTGTCCAGGACGGCGACGGTGACGCCCCTGCCCTTGGTGGTCTGCCAGGCCTGCTGGGTGTGCATGGCGTCCAGGGCCCACTCCTGACCGCGTATGCCGTCGGCGTGCGCGGAGGTGGACGGCACCAGCACCAGGGAGCCCGCGAGGAGGAGACCCATGGCTCCGGTACGGCGGTATCCGGTGCGACGGTCTTCGCTACGGCGGTTTCCGGTACGGCGGTTCATGAGGGCTGCTCCGTGGCCGGGCCCGCGATGTCCTTGCGCAGGGCGCGTTCGATGCGGTCGGCGAGGCCCTGCGCCTCGTTGCCGAGGCCGGCCTGGGCGGGGGCCGTGCCGGCGCCGGACTGGGTGGCCTGGTCGGCGGGCTGCGGGGTGTCGACGGTGCGGCCGTCGGCCCAGCCGGAGACGGCGTAGACCACGACGGGGGCGTCTTTGAGGACCGAGATCGTCCACGAGGCGCGCTGTCCGGGGCCGAAGCGGGCGGCGGCCGTGTCCTGCGCCGCGTAGGGGCGGGGCATGAGGTCGGCGCGGTCGCCGAGGCCGTCGTCCTGGAAGCGCTTGGCGAGGGAGGACATGGCGGCCTGGTCGCCCTTGGTGAACAGCAGGCCGACGGTGGTGACGAAGCTCTGGGTGGCGTCGGTGTACGTGGCCCGTACCAGTCGCTCGCAGCCGACGGGCGCGAGCGCCTTGGCGAGCAGCGGGTCGAAGGCGTCCTTGCAGCCGCTGTCCGGGGCGACGGCTATGCGCGTCCAGGTGCGGTCGGCGCCGCCGGGGCCTGCTCCCGTGCCCAGCACGGTCCGCGGGAACAGCCGGTCCACGGGCACGCTGTGCCACAGTCCGCGGGCCGTGACGAACGTGCCCTCGGCGCCGCCGTCCCCGGAGTCGCCGAGCAGCCAGCTCCCGGTCGCGGCACCGCCGATGAGGCCCAGCCCCAGTACGAGGCAGGTGGCGACGGCGAGGGTCCGCGAGCGCACCCGCCCGCCGAGCGGCCGCGGCCGAACCCGCTCGTCGTACCCCTCGGGCTCCCCGAACGACACCACGGGCCGCATGCTCCCGGCCTCCCCGCCGGGGGCCATCGGCGCACTCCACGACAACGCCGGATCAGGAGTCACACTCGCCGCCGGCCCGGACGCCGGCCGCCCGGGGGGCATGGGAGGCACCGGAGGGTCGGTGGGGCGCGGGCCGGCCGCCGGATGGCGTGGGGCGCCGACCGGAGCGGTGCCGGTACGACGTGGGGCGGCGGGGGCGGGGCCGGGGCCCGGGCGGGTTCCGGGCACGGGCGGCACGACCGAACCCGGCACCCGGCCACCGGACACCCCGGCGGCCCCGGACGAGGGACGCGTCTGCGGCATCGGACCGGCCGAGGACGGGCGAGCTTCCGGCATGGGCGGCGCCGACGAACCCGAGGCCCGCTCCGCACCGGACGCCGTCGACTCCGGGCGTGCTTGAGGCATGGGCCTCGCGGGAGAAGGTCGGGTCGCGGGCATGGGCGGCGTGGAGCCCGAGGCCCGCGCCGACCCCGACGCGGGACGCGGCCGAGCCGGACCGGCCGAGGACGGGCGGCCCTCCGGCATGGGCGGCGCCGACGAACCCGAGGCCCGCTCCGCACCGGACGCCGTCGACTCCGGACGTGCTTGAGGCATGGGCCTCGCGGAAGAAGGTCGAGTCGCGGGCATGGGCGGCGTGGAGCCCGAGGCCCGCGCCGACCCCGACGCGGGACGCGGCCGAGCCGGACCGGCCGAGGACGGGCGGCCCTCCGGCATGGGCGGCGCCGACGAACCCGAGGCCGGACGCGCCTGCGGGGTCGGGCCCGCGGACGACGGGCGGGCCTGCGGCATCGGCGGTGCCGGCGAGCCCGAGGGCCGGGACGGACTCGATACGTCTCGTGGCGGGGCCGGTGGGGTGCGGGGCTTCGCCGGGGGCGTCGCGGCCTGGTCCTGGTCTCGGCCGACGGCCGGCGGAGTGTCCGGGAAGCGCGCCGACGCCTGGGGCGGCGGTGGGGTCTGGGAGCCGGAGGTCCCCGTGCTCGCGCGGGGGGTGTCGCCTCTGCCGCCCGGGGCCGGTCGCGTGGACGCCGGGTCCGCCGGTGCTCCCGTGCCCGTGCGCGGCGCCGTTCCCGCTCTGCCGGTGGGCGGCGTGCGCGTTCCGAACGCCTCGAAGGGCTCGGCGTTGCGCCAGGGCGACCACACGCCGGTGGGGCCGAACGCCGCCGCTTCGGCGGGGGAACGCCCGCCGGACCTGTCGGACACCGGTCGTGAACCCTCGCCGCCGGACACCGCACTCCCGTTTCTCCCGCCGCCGGGCGACGCGTCGGGGCCCGCCCCACCGGTCGCCGCAGCGGTCTCGCTCTGCGCCTCGGAGCCCTCGGTCCCCACCGTCGGTGGACGGGACGGGCGTGGCGGAAAAGAGGCGTGCCGCGGTTCCGTGGTCATGCACCCCCCGTTTCCTCGTGCCCCGGGCCGTCTACACGTACGCGAGCCGTGGTCGTTGCGCTCATTCACTCGGCGCCGATTCCGGCGCGGACGGTCCGTCCCGATCACGCATACCCGTACGAGCGGACCGGCATCCCGGTGCAGCGTATGCGGCACTCGCCCGTCCGCCGTACGTGCGCGTCACTCTACGGCGTGACCCTGTGGGAACGGGAACCAGTCCGCGAGCCCGGGGCATCTGCCCGGAACGTCCCCCTACCCTGCGGTAATCCTGTCTGGCAGGCTTCGTTCATGACTGCGCGCGCCGCCGACCGGGCCCGTTACGACCGGGCCACCGCCCACCTCGAAGCCCCTCTCGCGATCGTCGATCTGGACGCCTTCGACGCCAACGCGGACGATCTCGTCCGCCGGGCCGGCGGCAAGCCGATCCGCGTCGCCAGCAAGTCCGTGCGCTGCCGGGCGCTGCTGGAGCGGGTCCTGGCGAAGGACGGGTTCGCGGGCATCATGTCCTTCACCCTGGCCGAGTCCCTGTGGCTGGCGCGCGGGGGATTCGACGACGTCCTGCTCGCCTACCCGTCCGCGGACCGGGCGGGGTACGCCGAACTGGCCTCCGACCCCAAGCTCGCCGCCGCGGTCACCGTGATGATCGACGACCCGGCGCAGCTCCGGCTGATCGACGAGGCACGTGACGGCGGACGTGAAGTCATCCGGGTCTGCCTGGAGTTGGACACCTCGCTGCGGATGTTCGGGGGCCGGGTGCGGGTGGGCGCACGACGCTCCCCGCTGCACTCCCCCGCCCAAGTGGCCGACCTGGCACGGTTCGTGGCCGAGCGCCCCGGGTTCAAGGCGGTCGGGATCATGGCCTACGAGGGCCACATCGCCGGTGTGGGCGACTCCGTCGCCGGCAAGCCCTTCCGGTCGCGAGCCGTCCGGCTGATGCAGGCCACCGCCCGCCGGGAGCTGGCCGAGCGGCGCGCCGAGGTGGTGCGCGCGGTGCGGGCCGTCGTACCGGATCTGGAGTTCGTCAACGGGGGCGGTACCGGCAGCGTGCAGCACACGGCCGCCGAGGACGCCGTCACCGAGATCGGCGCCGGGTCCGGCCTGTACGTGCCGCGGCTGTTCGACAACTACACGTCGTTCACCGGGCGTCCGGCCGCGCTGTTCGCGATGCCGGTCGTGCGGCGGCCCGGCGTCGGGGTCGTCACCTGCCTCGGCGGCGGCTATCCCGCCTCCGGCGCCCCGGGCCCCGACCGGCTCCCGGTGCCGTACCTGCCGGAGGGGCTGCGCTACGACCCGCAGGAGGGGCCCGGCGAGGTGCAGACCCCGCTGCTCGGCTCGCCGGCCGACGATCTGCTGATCGGCGACCGGGTGTGGTTCCGGCACGCCAAGGCCGGCGAGCTGTGCGAGCGGTTCGAGGAGCTGCACCTCGTCGAGGGCGACACGGTGACGGCGACGGTCCCGACGTACCGGGGCGAGGGTCACACGTTCCTGTGAGCGGGCCTACAGCGGCGTGACGTACGCCCCCGAGATCCCGCCGTCCACCAGGAAGTCGCTGGCGTTGACGAAGGAGGAGTCGTCGCTGGCCAGGAAGGCGACGGCGGCGGCGATCTCCTCCGCCTCGGCGAACCGGCCGACGGGGATGTGCACCAGGCGGCGGGCGGCCCGCTCGGGGTCCTTGGCGAACAGCTCCCGCAGCAGCGGGGTGTTGACCGGTCCGGGGCACAGGGCGTTCACGCGGATGCCCTCGCGGGCGAACTGCACGCCCAGTTCGCGGGACATGGCGAGGACACCGCCCTTGGAGGCGGTGTAGGAGATCTGGGAGGTCGCCGCGCCCATCCGGGCCACGAAGGACGCCGTGTTGATGATGGAGCCCCTGCCCTGGCGCCGCATGTAGGGGATGGCGGCCTTGCAGCACAGGTAGACGGAGGTCAGGTTGACCTCCTGGACGCGTTTCCAGGCCTCCAGGCCGGTCTCCAGGATGGAGTCGTCGTCGGGTGGGGAGATGCCGGCGTTGTTGAAGGCGATGTCGACGCTGCCGTAGGTGTCGAAGGCCGTCTTGAAGAGGGCCTCGACCTGCTCGGGGTCGGTGACGTCGACCTTCACGAACAGGCCGCCGACCTCCTCGGCGGCCGCCTTGCCGCGGACCTCGTCGACGTCGCCGCAGACGACGTGCGCCCCTTCGGAGGCGAGCCGGCGGGTGGTGGCGAGGCCGATGCCGCTGCCGGCGCCGGTGATGACGGCCGTGCGGCCGACGAGGCGACGGCAAACGATGTTGTCGGTCACTGTGCGGGGCCTTCCGTGCTGATGAAGACGTTCTTGGTCTCAGTGAAGGCGGTCAGGGCGTCTGGGCCGAGTTCGCGGCCGATGCCGGACTGCTTGAAGCCGCCGAAGGGGGTCCAGTAGCGGACGCTGGAGTGGGAGTTGACGGACAGGTTGCCGGCCCGCACGGCCTTCGAGACGCGCAGGGCGCGGCCGACGTCTCGGGTCCAGATGGAGCCGGAGAGGCCGTAGTCGGTGGCGTTGGCCAGGCGTACGGCGTCCGCCTCGTCGTCGAAGGGCAGGACGACGGCGACGGGGCCGAAGACCTCCTCGACGGCCACACGCGCGTGCGGTTCGACGCCGGTGAGGACGGTGGGCGGGAACCAGAAGCCGGGGCCCTCGGGGGCCTTGCCGCGGATCCCGGGAGCGCCGGAGTCGACGTACGAACGCACCCGTTCCAGCTGGGACTTGGAGATCAGCGGGCCCATCTGGGTCTGCTCGTCCGCCGGGTCGCCGACCCTGACCGCCTCGACGGCCGGGCTCAGCAGGTCCAGGAAGCGGTCGTGCACGGAGCGCTGGACGAGGATGCGGCTGCGGGCGCAGCAGTCCTGGCCGGAGTTGTCGAGGAAGGACATGGGGGCGGCCGCGGCGGCGGCCTCGAGGTCGGCGTCGGCGAAGACGATGTTGGGGCTCTTGCCGCCGAGTTCGAGGGTGACGCGCTTGAGGAGCGCCGAGCCCTTGGCCAGCACCTGCTTGCCCACGGTGGTCGACCCGGTGAAGACGATCTTCGCGACGTCGGGGTGCTCGACGAGGGCGTTGCCCGCGACCGGACCGTGTCCGGGGAGCACCTGGAACAGCCCCTCCGGCAGCCCGGCCTCCAGGGCGAGTTCGGCCAGCCGCAGCGCGGTCAGCGGGGTCGTCTCGGCGGGCTTGAGGAGCACGGCGTTGCCCGCCGCCAGCGCGGGGGCGGTGCCCCAGGCGGCGATGGGCAGGGGGAAGTTCCAGGGCGCGATGACACCCACGACACCCAGCGGTTCGAGGATCGTGACGTCGAGGCCGCCGGCCACCGGGATCTGCCGGCCGGTCAGCCGCTCCACTCCCCCGGCGGCGTAGTCCAGCAGGTCGCGGACGTTTCCGGCCTCCCAGCGGGCGTTGCCGACGGTGTGCCCGGCCTCGCGGACCTCCAGGCGGGCCAGTTCCTCGACGTGCTCGTCGACCGTCGCGGCGAACCGGCGCAGCAGCCGGGCGCGGTCGGCGGGCGGCAGGGCGGCCCACCTGGCCTGGGCCGCAGTGGCGCGTACGACGGCGGCGTCGACGTCTGCCGCGGTCGCGGCCGGGACGGTGGCGAGGACCTCCTCGGTGGCGGGGTTCAGTACGACGAGTTCGTGCTCGGTGGACAACAGAGCCTCACATGCGTTCGAAGGAGCGGCGCAGCTCCCAGTCGGTGACCGCCGCGTCGAAGGCGTCCAGTTCGACGCGCGCCATGTTGCGGTAGTGCGCGACGACCTCGTCGCCGAAGGCGGCCTTGGCGATCGGGCTGTTCTCCCAGAGCTCGGCGGCCTCCCGCAGGGTGGTGGGGACGTGCTCGAACTGAGCCGTGTAGGCGTTGCCCGGGCAGGGTTCGGGCAGCGCGAGCTTCTGCTCGATGCCGTACAGCCCGGCGGCGACCAGTCCGGCGACGGCGAGGTGCGGGTTGACGTCGCCGCCGGGCAGCCGGTTCTCGAAGCGCAGGGAGCGGCCGTGCCCGACCACGCGCAGCGCGCAGGTGCGGTTGTCGTGGCCCCACGCGACGGCGGTCGGGGCGAAGGAGCCCGGCTGGAACCGCTTGTAGGAGTTGATGTTGGGGGCGTACAGGAGGGAGAAGTCCCGCAGGGCGGCGAGCTGTCCGGCGAGGAAGTGCCGCATGACGTCGGACATGCCGCCCTCGCCGTCGCCCGGCATGACGTTGTTCCCCGCGGCGTCCGCCAGCGACAGGTGGATGTGGCAGGAGTTGCCCTCGCGCTCGTTGTACTTGGCCATGAAGGTGATCGACACGCCCTCCTGGGAGGCGATCTCCTTGGTCCCGGTCTTGTAGATCGCGTGCTGGTCGCAGGTGACGAGGGCGTCGTCGTAGCGGAAGGCGATCTCGTGCTGGCCGGGGTTGCACTCGCCCTTGGCGGACTCCACGGTCAGGCCCGCGGCGGCCATCTCGTTGCGGATGCGGCGCAGCAGGGGCTCGATGCGGCCGGTGCCCAGCACCGAGTAGTCGATGTTGTACTGGTTCGCCGGGGTCAGCCCTCGGTAGTGCGCGTCCCAGGCCTGTTCGTAGGTGTCCTTGAAGACGATGAACTCCAGCTCGGTGCCGACCTTGGCTGTCAGGCCGTGCTCGGCGAGCCGGTCGAGCTGGCGGCGCAGGATCTGGCGGGGGGCGGCGACGACCGGGGAGCCGTCGGCCCAGGCGAGGTCGGCGATCACCATGGCGGTGCCGGCGTTCCACGGGACGCGGCGCAGGGTGGTCAGGTCGGGGTGCATGGCGAAGTCGCCGTAGCCGCGGTCCCAGGAGGACATGGCGTAGCCGTCGACCGTGTTCATGTCGGTGTCGACGGCGAGCAGGTAGTTGCAGCCCTCGGTGCCGTGGTGGAGGACCTC
Organism: Streptomyces sp. MAI_2237; assembly: GCF_054189285.1. Taxonomy (NCBI): domain Bacteria; kingdom Bacillati; phylum Actinomycetota; class Actinomycetes; order Kitasatosporales; family Streptomycetaceae; genus Streptomyces; species Streptomyces sp. MAI_2237. The sequence continues at coordinate 357,826 of NZ_JAJPGQ010000001.1, forward strand.
GTCGAGGAAGAAGCGTGCGGCGAACCGCTTGCCCTGGAGGCGCCCTTGCATGTCGGGGAAGGCCAGGACGACAGTGTCGATCTCACCGCTCGCGACGAGGGCGTGCAGCTCCTCGACGGAGAGCGGGGGTGTGCGGTCTGCCACGGGAAAGCCTCCTTCGGCTTCTACGGTCAGCCGGAAGCCATAAGGTATTCGGGAGAACCATTGCTTGGGAAGGGGGTGCGGCGGTATGTCGCTCGATCCGGACGGCGGCCTGGAGGACCGGTTGACGCCGGTGCTCAGGCCGGTGCGGGCGGGGAACGGCTTCGAGGAGGCGCTGGAGCAGATCCTGCAGGTCGTACGCCTGGGTCTGGTGCCGGGCGGCGAACGGCTGCCGGCCGAGCGGGAGCTGGCGGAGCGGCTCGGGATCAGCCGGGTGACGCTGCGCGAGGTGCTGAAGGTGCTGCAGGAGCAGGGACTGGTGGAGTCCCGCCGCGGGCGCTACGGCGGCACCTTCGTCCTGCCCCGCCCGGACGCGGGCGGCGAGGACGAGCTGCGGCGGCGGATCTCCGAGGTCGACATCGAGGACGTGCTGCGCTTCCGGGAGGTGCTGGAGGTCGGGGCCGCGGGTCTGTGCGCCGCGCACGGGCTGACGGCCGAGCAGGCGGACCGGCTGCGCGAGGCGCTGGCCCGCACCCATGAGGCGCCCCTGTCGGAGTACCGCCGCCTGGACACGCTGCTGCACCTGACGCTGGCGGAGCTGTGCGGCTCGCCCACGCTCACCGCCCAGTACGCGGCGGTACGGGCCTCGGTGAACGACCTGCTCGACTGCATCCCGCTCCTGGTGCGCAACCTGGAGCACTCGCAGCGCCAGCACACCGCCCTGGTCGAGGCCGTGCTCGACGGGGACGCGGACGGGGCGCGGGAGATGATGCGCGAGCACTGCGCGGGGACGGCGGCGCTGCTCAGGGGCTTCCTGGCGTGAGCCTCCCGCCCGGAAGCCTTGCCGTGCACGGCACTCCTGGGAAAAGGTATGGGAACAGTCCATTGCAGGAGTGGGAGGGCGCATGGCGGGCAGGCCGCTGATCGGCGTCAGCACGTATCTGGAGGCCGGGGCGCGCTGGGGCGTGTGGGAGCTGCCGGCCGCGCTGCTGCCGGCCGGCTACCCGCGGCTGGTGCAGCGGGCCGGCGGGCTGACCGCGATGCTGCCGCCGGACGCGCCCGAACACGCGGCGGCCACCGTCGCCCGGCTCGACGGGCTGGTGATCGCGGGCGGCCCGGACGTCGACCCGGAGCGCTACGGCGCCGAGCGCGACCCACGGACCGGTCCGCCGGCCCCTGCCCGGGACACCTGGGAGCTGGCCCTGATCGAGGCGGCCCTGGCCGCGCGCCTGCCGCTGCTCGGCATCTGCCGGGGCATGCAGCTGCTGAACGTCGCCCTCGGCGGCACGCTCGTCCAGCACCTCGACGGCCACGCCGTGGAGGTCGGCGTCTTCGGCCGGCACCCGGTCAAGCCGGTACCGGGCACGCGGTACGCCGAGATCGCCCCGGAGGAGACGTCCGTACCGACGTACCACCACCAGGCCCTGGACCGGCTCGGCACGGGCCTGATGCCGTCGGCCTACGCGGCGGACGGCACGGTGGAGGCCGTGGAGGTGCCCACCGCCGACCGCTGGGTCCTCGGCGTGCAGTGGCATCCCGAGATGGGCGACGACCTGCGCGTCATGCAGGCCCTGGTGCGAGCCGCCTCCTGAGCCAGGCCGTCGCGGCCTCGCCCTGGGCGCGCTGGAAGGCGCGCAGCGTGGGCAGGCCGGGCGGGGCCGGCCGCAAGGAGTGCTCCACGAAGAAGCCCGCGAGGGCGGCGAGCGTGGCGGTGACGGCGTCCGGGTCCGCGTCCCGGCCCAGCGGGTGCGCGGCGAACACCTCCTCCGGGTCCGGCCCGCCCTGGGCACGCACGCACGGCAACATGACCAGCAGGTCGAACCAGGGGGCGGCGCGCACGGCGTGCGGCCAGTCCACGAAGACCACACGGCCGTCGGCGGTCAGCAGCATGTTGTCGGCGCGCAGGTCGGCGTGGGCGAGGGTGTCGCCGGCCGCGGCGTCCGTCCACCCGTCGGCGAGGTCGGCGAGGAGGGCCAGCCGGTCCAGGGTCCAGGCGTCGAGGCGCCCGCGCAGCTCCCCCTCCGGCTGTTCGCACAGCCGCCGCCAGCCGGAGAAGTCCTCGGCGAGCGCCTCGGCCGCGGGCGGCGCGGCGACCGGGGACGGCGTGAGACTCCGGCCGAGCTCGGCCACCGCGTCCAGCACGAGCCTCAACTCCGCCTCCTGCCAGGGGACATGGGGCTGGCGGCCGTCGATCTCCTCGAAGACGAGCGCGACCCAGGTGCCGTCGTCGTGGCTGCCGAGCAGACGCGGGGCGGGGACGGCGGGCGGCAGGGCGGCGGCGTTGCGGGCCTCCGCGCGGTGCAGGGCAGGGCTGTGCGGGTTGGCGTCCACACTGACGGCCTTCACGAAGGCACGGCGGCCGTGGCCCGTGGCGACGCGGCTGGCGACTCCCGGGGAGAATCCGCCGCTCTGGGTCTCGGCGCGCACGACGGCCCCGCCGAGCACACCGGCGACCGCGTCACGTACGGCTGCGGGGAGTTCCTCCCAAGGGGTGCGGACCCCGGAGGCGGGCGGTGCGGTGGGGTTCATGCGCGCCATGGTGCGTGCCGGGCGGCGGACGGCGCCACCGCGTTTCCGCGCGGGGATGATCTGACCGTCTCCTGGGCAGGAAGCAGCGCATGAGGATCGTGGTCACGGGCGGTTTCGGCTTCGTGGGCGGCAGGCTCGCCGCGGCCCTGCTCGCGCGGGGCGGCTTCCGCGGGGAACCCGTCGGCCGGCTGGTGCTCGCGGACCGGATCGTGCCGCAGGAGTCCCCGCTGCCGTCCGACCCGCGCGTACAGGTGGTGCACGGCGAGCTGGCCGACCGGCTCGACGAGGTGTTCGCCGAGCCCGTCGACGTGGTCTTCCACCTCGCCGCCGCCGTCTCGGCGGAGTGCGAGGCGGACTTCGACCTCGGCATGCGCGCCAACCTGGACACGACCCGCGCGCTGCTGGAGGCCGCCCGGGCCCAGTCGGAGTCCGGCGGACCGGTGCCGCGGCTGGTGTTCTCCAGCAGCGTCGCCGTCTACGGCGGCGACCCGGCGCTCCCGCTGCCCCCGGTGGTCGACGAGGCGACGCTCCCCCTGCCCCGGACGAGTTACGGCACCCAGAAACTGGTCTGCGAGCAGCTCGTCGCGGACTTCACGCGCCGCGGCTTCGTCGACGGACGCGTGGCCCGGCTGATGACGGTGACGGTGCGGCCGGGAAAGCCCAACGCCGCCGCGTCCGGCTTCCTCTCCGGCATCGTCCGCGAGCCCCTCGCCGGGCTCCCGGCCGTCTGCCCCGTCGACCCCGCCCTGCGGGTCGCCCTGGCCTCACCGAGGCGCACCGTGGAGGCCCTGCTGCGCCTGGCGGAGGCCGACCGCGGCACGGTACCGGGCCGGCTCACCGGCACCCTCCCGGTCAACCTGCCCGCCCTGTCGGTGTCGGTGGCCGAGATCCTCTCCACCCTGCGTCGCGTGTCCGGCGACGCGGTCGCCGACCTGGTCACCGTCTCCCCCGACCCCGCCGTCGAGGCCATCGTCGCCTCCTGGCCAGCGGCGGTGGACCCCGCTCGCGCGGCGGCGCTGGGCCTGCACCCGGACCCGGACTTCGAGACGGTCCTGCGGGACTACATCAACGACCAGGCGTCGTCACCGAGCTGATCTCAGCCCGTCTGGGGGCACCCCCTCTGGGGGAGTTCGAGGACAAGGCCCGTCCAGGGCCGAAGCGGGGGTCTGGGGGCGGCAGCCCCCAGGGAACCGGCAGCCACACGCGCACTACCCCCGCGTCAGCGACAGAAGATCCCGCGCCGGCCCCACCGGCCGATGCCCCGTGGGCCACACGGCCCGCAGATCCCGCGCGAGCGCCACCCCCTCCACCGGCACCCGCACCAGCCGCCGCAGCGCCAGCTCCTCCCCCACGGCGAGTTCGCTGAGCACCGCCGGCCCCGCGCCGCTCACCACAGCCGCCTTCACCGCGGTCGTCGAGGACAGCTCGATCAGCGGTCTGGCCAGCCCGCCCAGCGCCGCGTCCAGCACCTGCCGCGTCCCCGAGCCCTTCTCCCTGAGGATCAGCGGCGTCGCCGCCAGCTCGGACGCCTCCAGCGGCCGCCGGCGGCGGGCCCAGGCGTGCCCCGGCGCGGTCACGACGATCAGGCGGTCGCGGGCGATGACGGCCGAGTCGAGGCCGGCCGGAACGCTGACCCCCTCCACGAACCCCAGGTCCGCCTCCCCGGCCAGCAGCCGCTCCGCCACCGCCGCGGAGTTTCCGGCCAGCAGGGACACCGCCGTGTCCGGCCGCCCCGCACGGAGGGCCAGCAGCCACCCCGGCAGCAGGTACTCCGCGATCGTCATGCTCGCCGCCACCCGCAGCCGCGAGTCCCGGCGGTCCCGCAGCGCCTGCGCGCCCGCGTCGAACGCCTCCGCCGCCTCGACGATCCGCCGCGCCCAGTCGGTGACCAGCGCGCCGGCGTCCGTCAGCCGGGACCCGCGCGGCGACCGGTCGACGAGCGCCACCCCCAGCTGGCGCTCCATGGACCGGATGCGGCTGCTGGCCGCCGGCTGGCTGATGCCCACCTCCCGGGCGGCCCCGCCCAGGCTGCCCAGCCGGGCCACCGCCAGCAGCAGCTCCAGCGCGCCGAGATCCGGCACCCGGTGCGCGAGCGAGCCACCGGGTCCCGACCGGGCGGCCGCCTGCTCCTCCACGTCGCTCATAACCCCAGCTTATGTCCTCATAGAGCCATGATCCCTGGTCGGCGGCTCGCGGCGGCGAGACGGTGGTCCCATGGTCACCGCAGCCCACCCCGTCATCCGGGAGCTCCCGCGCGCCGGCGCCGTCCGTCACCTCGGACCCAACTGGTACGCCGCCGTCATGGGGACCGCGATCGTCGCCACCGCCGGCGCCGGCCTCCCCGTCCACCTCCCCGGCCTGCGCACCGCCTGCGCGTCCGTCTGGGCCCTCTCCCTCGTGCTGCTCCTCGTCCTCCTCGCCGCCCGCGCGCTGCACTGGGCCCACCACCGCGACCAGGCCCGCGCCCACCTCCTCGATCCCGGGATCGCGCCCTTCTACGGCTGCCTCGCGATGGCCCTGCTGGCCGTCGGCGGGGGCGCTCTCACCGTCGGCCGCGACTGGACCGGCCCGGGTGTCGCCCTCGCGCTGGACGCCGTGCTGTTCACGGCCGGGACGGTCGTGGGGCTGGCGGCCGCCGTCGCGGTGCCGTACCTGATGGCCGTACGGCAGGAGGTGGCGCCGGGGCAGGCCTCGCCGGTGTGGCTGCTGCCGCTGGTCGCGCCGATGGTGTCCGCGGCGCTCGGGCCGCTGCTCGTGCCGCATCTGCCGCCCGGGCAGCCCCGCGAGACCCTGCTGCTGGGCTGCCTGGCGCTGTTCGGGCTCAGCCTGCTCGCCACCCTGGTGACGCTGCCGCTGGTCTTCGCCCGGCTGATCACAGGCGGCCCGCTGCCGCTCGTGCTGACGCCCACGCTCTTCCTGGTGCTGGGCCCCCTGGGGCAGTCCACCACCGCCGTCGGCAAGTTCGCGGACTTCGCGCCCGGTGTCGTACCGGCCCCGTACGAGGGGGGTCTGCGGGTCCTCGCGGTGCTCTACGGCGTGCCGGTGATGGGGTACGCGCTGCTGTGGCTGGTGTTCGCCGGCGCCCAAGTGCTGCGGGCCCGCCGGCACGGCATGCGCTTCACGATGACCTGGTGGGCCTTCACCTTCCCCGTCGGCACCTGCGTCACCGGCGCCGAGGCACTGGCCCGGCACACCGGGCTCGTCGTGTACGACTGGCTCGCCGTCGGGCTGTACGCCGGTCTCGTCACCGCCTGGGCTGTCGCCGCCGTGCACACCGCGCGCGGCCTGTTCAGCGGCGCGCTCCTCGCAGCGCCTCGGCCAGCACCCGTGGCGCCTGTGCCAGTGAGGGTCCGTACCAGGTCAGATGCCGTCCGCTGACGAGTGCGCAGCGCAGGCCGGGGAACGCCTCCGGGCCGTCCTCGGCCGTGAAGCGGTAGGGCTCGTCGGGCAGGACGACGACGTCCGGGGCCGCCGCCCGCAGTGCGTCGAGGGGGACGCGGGGATAGCGGTCGGGGTGGCCGGCGTACAGGTGGTCCACGCCGAGCCGGGCGAGCACGTCGCCCGCGAAGGTGTCCCGGCCCAGCACCATCCACGGCCGGCGCCAGACGGGGACGACGGCGGTGGTGCGCTGCGCGGGCCGGGGCAGTTCCGTCCAGGTCCGCTCCGCCTCGTCCAGCCAGCGCGGCCGGGTCCGCGCACCGCAGGCTGTCAGCACCCGGTCCAGTTCCCGGAGGGCCTGCGGCACGTCCCGCACCTCGGTCACCAGGACCTCGACGCCCGCCGTGCGCAGGACGGCGAGGTCGTCCTCGCGGTTCTCCTCCTCGTTGGCGATCACGAGGTCGGGGGCGAGGGCGATGACGCTGTCCGGCCGGGGGTTCTTCGTGCCGCCGACGCGGGCGACGTCGAGCCCGGCGGGGTGGCTGCACCAGTCGGTGGCGCCGACCAGGGCGCCGGGGACGGAGACGGCGACCGCCTCGGTCAGGGAGGGGACGAGCGAGACGACGCGTGGCGGCACTACCGCGGCCGGTCCTGGACCGCCTCGACGTGTTCGGCCACCGCGACGACGATCAGCCGGGTGTCGGCGACGGTCGCCCGCCAGCGGTGGCGTACCCCGCCGGTGAGGTACAGGGTGTCGCCGCGGCCGAGCCGGTAGGCGCGGCCCTCCGCCTCGATCTCCACGGCGCCGTCGGCGACGTACATCAACTGGTCGTTGCGGTACTGGAATTCACGGCCCGCGTCGTGGTCGCCGGTGAACTCCGAGGCGTGCATCTGGTGGTGGCCGCGGACGAGGGAACGCACCCGGGGCTCCAGCGCGGGCTCGGGGCCCTCGGCGCGCACGACGTCGACGCTGCACGCCGGGTCGGCGGCGGCGAGGAGTTCGACCGCGGTGGTGCGCAGGGCGTCGGCGACCTTCTCCAGCGACGTGCTGCTGGGGCGGGCCCGGTCGTTCTCGATCTGGCTCAGGAAGGGCACCGACAGGCCGCTGCGCTCGGCCACGACGGCGAGGGTGAGATCCAGGGCCCGGCGCCTGCGGCGCACCGCCGCACCCACGCGCAGGGGCTGCTCCTTGAGGTCTTTGTGGTCGCCCATCGCTCCGGCTCCCTCCTTCGCTCGTCGGTCCGTCGTGTGTGCGCCGCCGTCGGGTGCGGTGGCCCTGATGGCTTCTCTGCACCTTACGCAGGTTCGGCAAACCGTTTCATGTGCCCGTCACGCACCCGTAAACGAGGCGTGTGGTCAATGCGCCAACTATCGCCAGTAGACCAGTTCCACGGAGTCGACGGGTCCGGATTTCGCCTTCGGACCGAAGTGACTGACCAGCGGGGAGAGCGGGGAGAGCGAAGAGGCTTGGGGTCGGGGTAGCGCTCCGTGGTTGGCCGGATCCTTACCGCACCCTTGGACACGGTACGGATCCGGCCGATAACGCACAGGCGCCGACCGCCTTACTGCGGGGTCATCCGGTCGACCATGCCGGGGTGTTCCTTCAGCCAGGCGGCGACGGCTTCCTCCTCGTGGCCCTGACCGCGCCGGTTGATCTCGCTCTCCAGGCTGCCGAGCTCGGCCTCACTCATATGGAATCCCTTGATCCACTTGGTGAGTTGCGGGTACCGCCCGGGGAACGTCTCGTTGGCGACGGTGCGGATGGTGTTGCCCTCGCCGAAGAGTTTCCGGCCGTCCTGGAGCTTGGTCAGGTCGTAGCGGCTGTAGGCCCAGTGCGGCGACCAGAGCACGACGGCGACCGGCTGCTTCCTGGCGTAGGCGCGCTTGAGTTCGGCCAGCATCGCGGGGGTGGAGCCGTCGACGACCTTGTACTCCTTGTCCAGGCCGTAGCCGGGCAGCACCTTGGTCTTGAGCAGGTTCATCTCGCCGGTCCCCGGCTCGATCCCGATGATCTTCCCGCCGAAGAGGTCCGCCTTGCCCTTGAGGTCCTCGTAGGTCTTCACACCCTTGACGTAGGAGGGCACGGCGACCTCCAGCGAGGTGGGCCGGTACCAGGTGCCGAGGTCCGTCAGGCTGTCCTTGCTCTTGTCCCAGTAGTTCTTCTGGGCATACGGCAACCAGGCGTCGAAGTTGACGTCGAGGTCCCCGGAGGCCAGTCCCGTGTAGACGGGTCCGACGTCCATCTGCTTGAGGTTCAGCTTGTAGCCGCGCCGCTGCAGGACGTTCTTCCACAGGTAGGTGACGGCGATGTCCTCGTCCCAGGGGAACCAGGCGACGTTCACGGCCCGCCGGGGCCTCGGCGGGCGCGGCGCTGTCGCGCACGGGTGCCAGCTTGTCGACCACGCCCGGGTTCTTCTTCAGCCAGGCGCGGACGGCGTCCTGCTGCCTGCCCTTGCCCGCCTTGTTGATCTCGGCTTCCAGGGAGGTGAGCTGCCTCTCGTCCAGCTTGAAGTCCTTCAGCCATCCGCCGACGACCGGGTTGTCGCCGGCGAAGCCCTTGCGGGCGACGGTGTGGATGCCGTCGCCGGAGCCCCAGGCGCCCTTGGGGTCCTTCAGCTTGGTGAGCTGGTAGTCGTTGTACGCCCAGTGCGGCGACCAGAGCGTGACGACGATCGGCTGCTTCTGGCTGTAGGCCCGCTTCAGCTCGGCCAGCATGGCCGGGGTGGAGCTGTCGACGACCTTGTACTCCTTGTCCAGGCCGTACTCCTTGAGGACCTTGCTCTTGAGCAGGGCCGTCTCGCCGGCGCTGGACTCGATGCCGGTGATCTTCCCGCCGAAGCGCGCGGCCTTGCCCTTGAGGTCGTCGAGGGAGTCGATGCCCTTCATGTACGACGGCACGCTGAGCTCCAGCGAGGTCTTGCCGTACCAGGCGCCGAGGTCGTCGAGCCTGTCGCCGTACTTCTTCCAGTACTGCTCGTGGGTGGTCGGCAGCCAGGCGCCCGTCATGAGGTCGACGTCGCCCGAGGCGACCGAGGTGTAGAGCGGGCCCGCGTCGAACTGCCGGGCGTCCACCTGGAAGCCGCGCTCCTGGAGGATCTCCTTCCACAGGAAGGTGGAGGCGACGCCGTCGTCCCAGGGGACGTAGCCGAGGGTGACCTTCTTGCCCTGGCCGACGTCCTTGGCGTCGGCGACGGCGGTGGAGCCGCCGGAGGCCCCGCCGAACACGCCCATGCCGCCCGCGACGAGGGCGAGGATCACGACGCCGATCATGGCGACCTGGGAGCGGGGGCGGTAGGACCAGATCTTCAGGCCCCGGGCGGAGCGCGCCCTGGCGGCGGCGCGGCGGCCGAGCGGGGAGACGTGGGTGCCCAGGGCGCCGGTCATCCGGTCCAGGTAGATGGCGAGGATGACGATGGCGACGCCCGCCTCGGAGCCGAGGCCGACGTCGAGCTGGCCGATGGCCTCGTTGACGTCGCCGCCGAGACCGCCGGTGCCGACCATGCCGGCGATGGCCGCCATGGACAGGCCCAGCATGATGACCTGGTTGACGCCCGCCATGACGGTGGGCAGGGCGAGCGGCAGCTGCACGCGCAGCAGGGTGTCGCGGGGTGTGGTGCCGAACGCGTCGGCCGCCTCGACCAGTTCGGCGTCGACCTGCCGGATGCCCAGCTCGGTCATGCGCACGCCGGGGGCGAGCGCGAAGATCAGGGTCGCGACGATGCCCGCGGAGGCGCCGGTGCCGAAGAACAGGATGGCCGGGATGAGGTAGATCATCGCGGGCAGCGTCTGCATGAAGTCCAGGACCGGGCGGACGACCGAGCTGACCCGGTCGGAGCGCGCGGCCCAGATGCCCAGCGGCACGGAGACCAGCAGCGCGATGATCGTGGCGACGAGGACGAGCGAGAGGGTCACCATCGCGTCGTCCCACAGTTCGAGCGAGTCGATGAAGGCGAACCCGGCGAAGGTGAGGACACCGGCGAGCGTGCCGCGCAGCCAGAAGGCGAGCACGGCGAAGATGCCCGCGAGGAGCAGCGGCTCGGGGGCCTGCAGGACGGCGTCGATGCCGTCGTAGGTGCCGGTGAAGACCGTCTTGAGGAAGTCGAAGAGCCAGGAGACGTGGTGCAGCAGCCAGTCGACGGCGCTGTTGACCCAGTCGCCGAGAGGGATCCTAGGCATGGGCCGGCACCTCCCCGTCGGCGAGGAAGCCGACCAGCCGCCGGGTCGGGACCACCCCCACGAGCCGGCGTTCGTCGTCCAGGACGATCACCGGGTGGGACACGCGGGCGCTGATCGCGCACAGTTCGGTGAACGGGGTGTCCGGGGTCGCGGTCTCACACCCGCTCTCGCAGCCGCAGTCGGCCTCGTCGCCGCGCAGATCGGTGTCCATGACGGCGGACGCGGTCAGGACACGGGAGCGGTCGACGTCCTTGGTGAAGGAGGCGACGTAGTCGTCGGCCGGACGCACGAGGATGTCCTCGGCCGTGCCGGTCTGGACGATGCGGCCGTCGCGCATGACGGCGATCCGGTCGCCCAGCCGCATGGCCTCGTTGAGGTCGTGAGTGATGAAGACGATGGTCTTCTTCAGCGTCCGCTGCAGCTCGAGGAGCTGGTCCTGCATGTCGCGGCGGATCAGCGGGTCCAGGGCGCTGAAGGACTCGTCCATGAGGAGCAGGTCGGCGTCGGTGGCGAGGGCGCGGGCGAGGCCCACGCGCTGCTGCATGCCGCCGGACAGCTCGTCGGGCCAGGACTTCTCCCAGCCGGCCAGTCCGCACAGGGCCAGCGCCTCGCCGGCGCGACGCTCGCGCTCGGCGCGGGGCACGCCCTGCACGGCCAGGCCGTAGGCGGCGTTGTCCAGCACGCTGCGGTGCGGGAACAGCGCGAAGTGCTGGAAGACCATGCTGATCTTGTGGGCGCGGACCTCGCGCAGCTCGCGGGCGCCCAGCGCGGTCAGGTCCTGGCCGTCGAAGCGGACGTGCCCGGCGGTCGGCTCCAGCAGGCCGTTGAGCATGCGCAGCAGGGTGGACTTGCCCGAGCCGGACAGGCCCATGACGACGAAGATCTCGCCGGGGTCCACGGTGAAGGAGGCGTCGATCACGGCGGCGGTGGTGCCGTCGGCGCGCAGCTCCTCCCGGTCGGCTCCCCGCCTGAGCCGTTCGACTGCCTCGTCCGGTCGTCTGCCGAACACCTTGTAGAGCTGCTCGGCCTCAAGTCTCGCTGACACGCTTGCCTCTGGTCTCGGGGGCGGTGAACGGGGCGGCGCCTGCCCTGGTCCGACCGGCCCAAACGCGACAGTGGTCCGGTTCACAAGGGGTGCGTAGGATCACCGCCGCTGCTTCACATCGCCGTTCACCGGGGGACGACCGTGGACCGACCCGACGGCAGACGTGCCTCCGGCCTGCGTTTCGCGACGGAACCGGTGGCCTGGATCGCGACGCCGTGGGCGCTGTGGGCGTACTCCTGGCCGCTGGCCGTGCTCGCCGTGGTGCTGTTGATCGGCCTGCCGACGGTCTTCTCCACGCGGGGCGACAAGGCGCACGTCGTCGTCGCGGTCCCCGGCTGGGCGACCGTCCTGCTGGTGCTGCTCCGGCTCGTCGCGGCCGTGGTGGCGTCGTGGTCGCTGATGCCGGTGTGGGCGGCCGTCCTGGTGTCGCTGCCGGCCGCCGCCACCCTGGTGACCGAGACGCCGCGCACCCGGTGGCTGCTGGCCGGCGGGTGACTGTCGGTGCCGTGCGGCATGATGCGAGCGTGACCGGACGACTGATGCTCCTCGACACCGCCTCGCTCTACTTCCGCGCCTACTTCGGCGTCCCGGAGTCCGTGAAGGCCCCGGACGGCACGCCGGTGAACGCCGTGCGCGGGCTGCTGGAATTCATCGACCGCCTGGTCAAGGACCACCGGCCGAGCGACCTGGTGGCCTGCATGGACGCCGACTGGCGCCCGCAGTGGCGGGTCGACCTGATCCCCTCCTACAAGCTGCACCGCGTCGCCGAGGAGCACGCGGCGGGCCCGGACGAGGAGGAGGTGCCGGACACGCTGTCGCCGCAGGTGCCCGTCATCGAGGCCGTCCTGGACGCGCTGGGCATCGCGCGCGTGGGCGTCGAGCCGTACGAGGCGGACGACGTGATCGGCACGTTCACGGCCCATGCGAAGAGCCCGGTCGACATCGTCACCGGCGACCGCGACCTCTACCAGCTGGTGGACGACGCCCGGGGGGTGCGGGTGCTGTACCCGCTCAAGGGCGTGGGCACCCTGCAGCTGACGGACGAGGCGTGGCTGCGCGAGAAGTACGGGGTCGACGGGCCGGGGTACGCGGATCTGGCGCTGCTGCGCGGCGACCCGAGCGACGGCCTGCCGGGCGTGCCGGGCATCGGCGAGAAGACGGCCTCCAAGCTGCTGGCCGAGTTCGGGGACCTGGCGGGGATCATGGCCGCCGTCGACGATCCGAAGGCGAGGCTCACGCCGTCGCAGCGCAAGCGGCTGGACGAGGCACGGCCGTACGTCGCCGTGGCGCCGAAGGTCGTCAAGGTCGCCGACGACGTGCCGCTCCCGGACGTGGACACGGCCCTGCCGCGCGCCCCGCGCGACGCGGTGGCGCTGGAGGCCCTGGCGGCGCGATGGGGGCTGGGCGGTTCGCTGCAGCGGCTGCTGAGCACTCTCGGGGCATGAGCAATGGTCTTGTTTGGGTAATGGCCCGGGTGATGACGCCTCTCCTCGAGGTGGTTACCGGACAGAGGTGCTAACTTAGGTAAGCCTAAGCAAAGGATTCTGGGGAGGCCGTCATGGCAGAACGTCCGGCTCGCAGGCCGCGGAAGGCTCATGCCGCGCAGGTCGTCCGCACAGAACGGCTGACCCCGCACATGCAGCGCGTGGTCCTCGGCGGCGAGGAGCTGGCCGGTTTCGCGGCCGACACCTGCACCGATCACTACGTCAAGCTGCTGTTCCCGCCGAGCGAGGGTGTGACCTACCCGGAGCCCTTCGACCTGGAGCGCATCCGCGAGGAACTGCCGCGCGAGCAGTGGCCGGTGACCCGCACCTACACGGTGCGGGCCTTCGACCCCGAGACGCGCGAGCTGACGCTGGACTTCGTCGTCCACGGCGACGAGGGTCTGGCCGGGCCCTGGGCGATGCGCGTCCAGCCGGGTGAGACCGTGCGCTTCATGGGGCCGGGCGGCGCCTATGCCCCCGACGTGAGCGCCGACTGGCATCTGCTGGTGGGCGACGAGAGCGCGCTGCCCGCGATCGCCCGCTCCCTGGAGTCGCTGCCCGCCGGGGCCACGGCGCACGCCTTCGTGGAGGTGTCCGGCCCCGAGGAGGAGCAGAAGATCGACTCCGACATCGAGGTCGTCTGGCTGCACCGCGGCGACCGCCCCTTCGGCGAGGCGCTGCTGGAGGCCGTACGGTCGTTCGCCTTCCCCGAGGGCCGGCTGCACGCCTTCGTCCACGGCGAGGCGCACTTCGTCAAGGAGCTGCGCCGGATGCTTCGGGTCGAGCGGCAGATCCCGCGCGAGGACCTGTCGATCTCCGGTTACTGGCGCCTCGGCCACAACGAGGACGGCTGGCAGTCCTCCAAGCGGGAGTGGAACGCGCGCATCGAGGCGGAGCAGGAGGGCGCGGCCCCGGCCGCATGAGGTCCCCGTGAGGGGCGGCACCCGGACCGGGCGCCGCCCCTCACGTCATGTGCTCACACCGACCGGAACAGGCCGGCTCCGACCGCCCGCAGCGTTCCGGCTCACACCGACCGCTGGTACGAGCGGAACGCGCGGATCGACAGCCACACCGCCGCCACCGCGAGCACCAGCAGCGCCCCGCCCCGGCCGAGTACGGCGTTCCAGTCGGGGTGCTCGGACAGGGCCGACCGGCCGGCGACCATCGCCCAGTTCAGCGGGTTGAAGTCGGCGACGTGCCGCATCCAGGAGGGCATCTGCGACGGTGCCATGAAGGCAGACGACAGGAAGGTCAGCGGCAGCAGCAGGAAGGTGTTGATGCCGATGATCGACTCCCGCTCCCGCACCAGCATGCCGAGCGCGTTGGACAGTGCCCCGAAGATCGTGCCGAGCAGCACCGAGGCCAGCACCAGGATCACCACACCCCCGACGCCTCCCGGGTAGTCGGCGCCGCCGGCCAGGCCCAGCAGCACGATGACGACCGACTGGAACGCGGTGACCAGGCCGTTGTTGACGACGTTGCCGTTCATCAGCGCGGCCCGGCTGACCGGCGTGGTCAGGAAGCGGTTCAGGGTGCCCCGCTGGATCTCCTCCAACGTGCCCATGCCGGCCCACAAGTTGGAGCTCAGCGCGCTCATCGCGACCACGCCCGGGACGAGATAGGTGAGGTAGGTCGTAGTGCCGAAGCCGCCCAGCTCGACGACCTTCTTGAAGAGGCCGCCGAACAGGAACAGCCAGATCACCGGCTGGATGAGCGTGATGATCGCGTACGCGGGCTGCCGCGTGAACACCATCAGTTGACGCTGCGTCATGTACCAGGTCTGGGTGACGGCCGTGCTCATCGCGCACCTCCGGCGAGGACGAGGCCGCCGTCGGACTCGGCCTCGGCCTCGGAGTAACGGCGGCCGGCGTAGCGCAGGTAGACGTCGTCGAGCGAGGGCCGGGCGACAGTCGCGGCGGCGACCTTGACGCCGGCCCGCTCCAGGGCGGCGAGGAGTGTCGGTACGGCGGCGGCCCCGTCGTCGGCGCGGACGCTGACGCGGCGGCCGTCGACGAGCACCTCGTGCATGCCGGACAGTCCGCTCAGGGCGCCGTCGAGCAGGGTGCGCCCGCCCTCGCCGACCGCCTCCCGCAGCTCCACGTGGACGGCGTCGCCGCGCAGTTCGCCCTTGAGGGCGTCCGGGGTGCCCTCGACGACGACCCGGCCGCGGTCGACGATGGCGACGCGTTCGGCGAGGCGGTCGGCCTCGTCGAGGTAGTGCGTGGTGAGGAGGATCGTCAGCCCCTCCTCCCCCGCGAGCCGGTCGATCTCGTCCCACATCGCCGTGCGGGCCTCGGGGTCCAGGCCGGTGGTGGGCTCGTCGAGGAAGAGCACCTCGGGCCGGTGGACCAGGCCGAGGGCGACGTCGAGGCGGCGCCGCATGCCGCCGGAGTAGCCCTTGACGGGGCGCCGGCCCGCGTCGGCGAGGCCGAAGCGGTCCAGCAGCTCGTCCACCCGCAGGTCGAGGGCGGCACCCGTCAGTCCGTAGAGCCTGCCCTGCAGCCGGAGGTTCTCCCGGCCCGTGGCGACCGGGTCGGCACCGGAGCCCTGGGCGACCACGCCGATCGCGCGGCGCACCCGGTCGGGGTGGCGCAGCACGTCGTGCCCGGCGACGGCGGCGGTGCCCGAGTCGGGCCGGGCCAGGGTGGTGAGGATCTTGACGGTGGTGGACTTGCCGGCGCCGTTGGGGCCGAGGAGCCCGAAGACGGTGCCCGGTTCGACGGTGACGTCCATGCCGTTGAGGGCGGTGACGTCGCCGGGATAGGTCTTGATCAGCTGACGCGCCTCGACGGCGGGCGCACGGGTACTGCTCATGAGGACAGCTCTCCTGAGTGAACGGATGACAACTGATCCGCGTGGGGAGGGCCGGGCTATCCTGGGTGTGCCGCACCTCGATCGCCTGGCCTGCCGCACGGCGGCGTCAGTTCGGGGTTCGAGACCCCGGCGAGGCTGCTGCAACAGCCCTGCCGGGGTCTGTTCGTTCCTGGGTGATCTAGGTGATCTCCTCCATGAAGTCCGGTGGCAGCTCGCCCGTCTCGTGGAACCGGCGCCAGGTGTCGACGCCCGGCAGCCTGCCGTCGCCGATCTCCTCGACGAAGCCGCGGACCCACTGCGCCTCGGCCTCGACCATGTGGAGGCGGTACTCGACCTCCACCAGGAAGAGCCGGGGCACGGACTCGTACAGCTTCTCCAGCGCCCCGCGGGAGCGCGCCGCCTCCACCTCCAGGGTCATCAGCCGCTCCCGAAGAAGCCGCACCACCTCATCGGGGTGCACGGCTCCGACGAAGGACAGCGCGCTCTCGAAGACCGGGTACTCCTTGGCCGGGACGGCCAGCAGGTCCGACAGCCACTCGGTCGCCTCCTCGCGGCCGGCCGCGGTGAGGCCGTAGACCGTGCGCTCGGGGCGGTTGCCCTGCCGCTCCACGTCGGTGACCTCGACGAAGCCGTGCTTTTCGAGGTTCTGCACGACGGTGTAGAGCGAGCCGTAGTTGATCTTCGTGCTGGTGTCCTTGCCCTGGCGGCGAAGGGTCTGTGCGATCTCGTACGGGTGCATGGGCTTCTGCCAGAGCGTGACCATCACGGCGAGCGCGAGCGGGTTGCCGAGCTTGCGCCGCTTCATCGCCACACCCCCTGATGACCTCGCTGACGAATATCCGTGCCCGAACATATCGCGATGCGAACGCGAGCGTCAATACACACGATGTATCGCGTTTTCGTGCGCGGGGCAAGCGCGTGAGGACTTGGGCCCGCCCCCGACACGCCCGCGTGACGCGGCCGAAACAGCGCGTCCCTAATTTCTGTCGCCTGACAGGAATCCGCTCGCAGGACCGTGCCGAAGGCAGGTGCCGCCGTGCCGACAACCGACCATTCCCTCGCCGAATTCGGCTACCGACAGGAACTGCACCGCAGCCTGGGCCGGTACGCCTCCTTCGCGGCGGGCTTCTCCTTCATCTCGGTCCTCACGACCGTCTTCCAGTTCTTCGCCTTCGGGTACGCCTTCGGCGGCCCCGTCTTCTTCTGGGCGTGGCCGGCGGTGCTGCTCGGCCAGCTGCTGGTGGCCGCGTGCTTCGCCGAACTCGCCGCCCGCTACCCCATCTCGGGCGCCGTCTACCAGTGGTCCTCCCGCCTGTCCAACGTCACCTTCGGCTGGTTCGCCGGCTGGATCATGGTGATCGGGCAGATCGTGGTGGTCGCCGCGGCGGCGCTGGCCCTGCAGATGGTGCTGCCGGCGATCTGGTCCGGCTTCCAACTGGTCGGCACCGACCCCGCGGTGACCTCGACGGACGGCGCGGCGAACGCGGCGGTCCTCGGCGTGGTCCTGCTCGTGCTGACCACGATCGTGAACGTCGTCGACAACCGCGTGATGTCCGTGGTCAACCGGGTCGGCGTGACCGCCGAGATCATCGGCGCGGTCCTGATCGTCGTCCTGCTGCTCACCCACTCCGAGCGCTCCCCCGGCATCACGTTCCACACCGAGGGCGCGGCGAGCTCCGGCCTGCTCGGGGCGCTGCTCGTCGGGTCGTTCACGGCGGCGTACGTGATGATCGGCTTCGACAGCGCGGGCGAGATGAGCGAGGAGACGCACAACCCCCGCCGTACGGCGCCGCGTACGATCCTCACCGCCCTCGCCGCCGCCGGCCTGCTGGGCGGGCTGATCATCCTCGGCGGACTGCTCGCCGCGCCCAGCCTCACCGACGGGCACCTCGGGGTCGACGGCCTCAGCTACGTCCTGACCAGCAGCCTGGGCGACGGGGTCGGCAAGGTCCTGCTCGCCGACGTGGTGGTGGCGATCGCGGTGGCGACCCTCGCCATCCAGACGGCGGCCTGCCGGATGCTGTTCTCCATGGCCCGCGACGGACAACTCCCCTTCTCCGCACGCCTGGCACGGGTCAACCCGCGCACCGGTATGCCGAGCGCCCCGGCCGTGGTCGTCGGCGTCCTGGCCGCCGCGCTGCTCCTGCTCAACTTCGCCTCGCCGGACGCCTTCCTGGCCATCGGCACCACCTGCATCGTGATGCTGTACCTGGCGTACGCGATGGTCACCGGCCCGCTGCTGGTCCGCCGCGTCCGCGGCGAGTTCGGCTCGCGGGGCACGGACGAGACGGGCGGGAAGCTGTTCTCGCTGGGCCGCTGGGGCGTCCCGGTCAACGCGCTGGCCCTGCTCTACGGCCTGCTGATGACCGTCAACCTGGCCTGGCCGCGGGCGGCGGTGTACGACCCGGCGGGCGGCCACTGGTACTTCCAGTGGTTCACGGTCCTCTTCCTCGCCGCCACCGTCCTGACCGGCGCCGCCTACCGCGCGTACCGCAGGACCGCCGAGGCTCCGACTCCCGTACCGGAACCGGCCGTTCAGGAAGCCGCCGTCTAGTCGTCGCGCAGGCGGGCGTGCAGGTGCATGTCGTGCCAGCCGTCCTGGTGGTAGGCGGCGCGGCGCTTGGTGCCCTCCAGGGCGAAGCGGGCCTTGGCGGCGACCCGGCAGGAGGCCGGGTTGGCGGTGGCGTGCAGGAGTTCGAGGCGGTGGAAGCCGATCTCGTCGAAGGCCCAGCGGGTCAGGGTGTGCGTCGCGCGGGTGGCGACGCCCTGGCCCCTGGCCGCCGCCGTGGTCCAGTAGGCGACCTTGGCCTGCGCCTCCGCGAGCACGATGCTCAGCAGGGCCACCCGTCCCAGCAGCCGGCCGGTGTCGGCGTCGACGACGGCCCACTGGGCCTTGCGCTCGCCCTCCCACTCCGTCAGCCACTCCTGCATCCACCCGGCGGCCTCCTCCTCGGAGTCGCTGCGGCGGATGTGCCACTGGTGCATGAGGGGGTCCTGGTACGCCGCATGCACAGCGGGCACGTCCTCGACCCGCCAGGGCCGCAGGACCAGCCCGTCGCCGGTGGCCAGCAGCGGTTGCGGGGCACGGGAGAGGGCGCCCTTGGGCAGGACTTCGTCGGCGGTGTACGGCATGGGGGCATCCTGCCGCCCCATCAGGGCGCCCGCCCAACGCTTTTCGGGCGCCGGACCGGCCGACTCCCTCACGGCCGTGGGGCCGACGTGTCCTTCGGACGCACTGATCCCTTCCCCGAGGCCGCCGGGCGCCCCGGGGCTTCGTGTCCCGCGACATCGCGTGCGACGGTTCGCATGAACAGCCCCTTCGGTCCCAGGGCGAGCGCGTAGGGCGCCGCCTTGACCCGTCGGCCGGGTGTGGGCTCCAGTCGCCATCGAGCGGCGATGGTCGCCAGCGCGAGGGTGGCCTCCGTCAACGCGTACGCGTCACCGATGCATTTGCGCGCGCCTCCTCCGAAGGGCAGGAACGCCTCACGGGGGACGGCCGCCGCCCGGTCGGGCGTCCATCGCTCGGGGTCGAAACGCTCCGGATCGGTGAACAGATCGCCGCGATGATGGATCTGGTAGGGGCTGAAGGCGACGTCGGTGCCGGCCGGGAGGTGGAGGCCACCGAGTTCGGCGTCGACCGTCGTGGTGCGGGTCAGCAGCCAGCCCGGCGGATACAGCCGCATGGTCTCGGTGATGACGTTCCGGGTCATCTCCAGCCGCGGCAGATCCTCGAAGCCCGCGACACCGCCGCCGAGCACGGCGTCGACCTCCGCGTGCAGGCGCTCCGCGATGTGGGGATGGCGTCCGAGCAGGTGCAGGGCCCAGGCGAGAGCCTTGCCGATCGTGTCCGTGCTGGCGAAGAGGAACGACATGACCTGGTCCCTGACCTCTTCGTCGGACAGCCGCGCCCCCTCGGTGCCCGGGCCGGCGAGATCGTCCTGGGCCGCCAGCAGCATGGACATCAGGTCGCCGTGGTCGACGCCGTCGGCCCGGTAGTCGGCGATGATGCGGTGGATGGTCTGCTGGGACCGGGCGTGCGCGCGGTCGTAGCGCCGCTTGCCCGGTGTGGGCACGGCATCGACGTGCGGCGGCAGGAGCATGCGCCGGAAGACGCCTTCTTCCAGCGTCGCCAGATCGGCCGCCAGTGACTCGCGCAGGGCGGCGGGCGCGGCCGAGAAGATCGTCGCCGCTGTGGTGCGCAGGCTGATCGTCGTCGTCTCGGCCAGCACGTCGATGGTCTGCCCGTGCCGCCACGCGTCGGTCACCGCGTGGGCCTGTGCGCTCATCTCCCGCGCGTAGCCCGGCAGGCGCGTGCGGTGGAACGCCGGCTGGATCATCCGTCGCTGTCGGCGGTGGTCCTTGTGCAGGCAGGTGCCGAGGCCGTTGCCCAGGAACTCGCGGCTGCGGTCGAAGAGGAAGCCGCCCTTGTCGAAGGTGCGGTCGTCCACGAGGACCCGGCGGACGAGGTCGGGAGCACAGACGACGACGGCGCTGACGGGTCCGAGCCGGATGGTGACGACGTCTCCGACGTCGGACAGGGAACGCAGGAAGCGCAGGGGGTCGCGCAGGAACCGCAGTGTGTGGCCGAGCAGCGGCAACGCCCCCGGCGCGGTGACGAACGAGTACTCGGCCTGCGCCATCGGTCCTCCACCGTTGTGGGTGCGCATCCACCCGCACAGATCAGGTCGCGCCGCGCCTCGAGGCCACCGTCTCGCGCGGCGGTGTGCCCGACAACTGACCGCGGGCGTGGGGCCGATGCCCTCGACCCGCGACCCTCGGAAGGTGCCCTGTCAGTTTGGTACGCAAGCCAACCACATGAGGGCGCACGGAAGTAGGGTCTAGTCACATGGAGGTGCGGACCTGACCGTTCCTGCTCTGCACGCCACCGTGCGCCCCCCGCTCAGGCCCGCAGCCTGCAACTACCGATGACACAAACCTCATTGTGAGACGCACTGAGGCCCGCACGTCACGACCGCGCGCGCTGGGGCGCACCAGCACGCGCGTCGCGCGGTGTGGCGGGCGGGAAGGTGGTCCCCGACGCTGTTCCTCGGCACGCCTTGATCGGAACCCCCATGGCCCTCACCTGCGCTGCGGAGTTGAGCCGTTATGAATAGTTCCCGTACTGCATGGCACCCTCTGAGCCGGACGCCTGTGCCGGCCCGCGAGACACGGCGCTGCCTGGACCGCGCCGCCGCCGCCTGCCTGGAGTTACAGCGGCCCAACGGCTCGTGGGCGACGCCCGCGCGCCCCCGCATCCTGGAGAACGCCCTGGCGGCCTTCGCCCTGACCAAGGCGGAATGCGCCGCGCCGCACCACGACCGTGTGCGTGCCTGGCTCCGGCAGGCCGAGCCCCAGGGACACGACGCCTTCACGGCGGCGGCGGACGCCTGGCTTCGTGCCCTCGCCCTCGACGTCACCAACCCTCCCCCGCTGCCCGTCGTTCCGCGCGACAGTGCCGCGCACCGGCGGCGCCTGCTGCTTCTGCAGACTCTGGGGGTGGCCGCGGGCGCGCCGGGCTGCTCCCCGTACGAACTGCTCGACCAGGCCACGAAGGCACTCGGTCACGCGGACGGCACCTCGCTGACCGGCTGGCATCGCGCCCAGTTCCTGTCCGCCGCGCTCATCGCCCGGCACGCGGTCGGCCTGCCGGTGGACGAAGGGCTGGTCGCCGCGCTGACCGCCGAACAGGCACCGGACGGCTCGTACCACGCGATGCCGCTCGTCACCGCCATGGCCTGCCTGGCACTGACCCGGGTCGCGCCGGGGCGGGCCGCCACGCAGCGCGCCACGGCCAGGCTCCTCGCGGATCAACACCCGGACGGAACATGGCGGTTCACGACCTTCGACGTCTGGGACACCGGCCTGATGCTGCGCTGCCTGCGCGGCAACTCCGCGTTCGACTCGCTGGCCCGGCCCAAAGCCCTGGACTTCCTGGCCGACGCCCAGTCGCCGCAAGGAGGTTGGGGCAGTGTGTCGTCGGCGGTCGCCGGCAGCGGACTGGACTGTGACGCGGACACCACGGGGAACACCCTGCTGGCTCTGGCCGGCACGGAACAGGGCCGCCGCGCCTGGCCGTCCGTCGTGGTCCACGCGCGCGAGAACCAGGACGACCGGGGCCTGTGGACCACCTGGAGATCGTCCCGGGACACCGTGGCCCAGGACACCGTCGCCCACATGGTCGGCGGGATACGTGCCCACGGCAGCGCCGGCGTCGAGGTCGGGCGGGCGGCTCACTGGCTCCACCAGCAGCACCGCGGTGCCCGTCGCTGGACCGCCGACTGGTACGTCTTCCCCGGTTACCCGGCCGCCGAGATCGGTCCGGTGGTGGGCTGGAGCACCGACGCGGCCCGCTCCGAGGCGCGGACCCTGGCGGCCGGCCAGCACAGGGACGGCGGCTGGCCCGCGTTCCCCGGCGCACGTGCCTCCAGCCCGGCGGCGACGGCCCTCGCCGCGACCGTCCTCGTCCGCTCCCGGACCAGCACACCGCAGGCTCTCGCGCGCGCCGCCCGCTTCCTCGTCGACACTCAGCTGGACGACGGCACCTGGGACGAGCCGGACCCCTTCATGAGCGGCCCACGACCGTTCCTGACCGACGTGCTCGCCCAGGCACACGCCCTGACCTGTCGAGGGCTCATGGACCTGCTGCGGCACCCGGCGACGCCATGACCCGGGCCGCGACACGGCCGTAGCGCAACGGACCGCTCGGCCGCCGGGGCCCGTCCCGACCGGCCCGCCCATGTCGCCAGCCGTCGGCCGCGCCCCGCCGAGAACCGGCGGCCAGGAAGGAAGTACGCATGAACGAGCAGCCGAGTGGATCGCTCCCCACCCCCTCGCTGTGGTGCCCGATCCCCAGCGCGGTCCACCCGCAACGCGCCTCCGTCACCGAGTTCCAGCTCGACTGGAGCGTGCGTCACCGGCTCGTCCGCGGCGACGCCGAGGCGGCCCGCCTCGCCGCCGCGGACATCGCCGGGCTCGCCGCCCGCTTCGTCCCGCGTGCCACGCCGGCCGGCGCCCGGACCATGGCCGCCCTGCTCACCCTGACGTTCGTGATCGACGACCTGAACGACGAGGGACGGCTGCGCGGTCGGCCCGACGCGTTCACGGCGTACGCCTCGGCGCTCAACCGGGCGCTCGACGGCGGCCCCCCGGACGAACCGGCCGAACCGACGGTACGGGCGCTCCACGACATCGGCCGGCGTCTGGGACAGTCGATGTCCCCGGCTCTCCGGGCACGCCTGGTCCGGGACTTCCGTGTCACCCTCGCCGCCGAGGTGCGCGAAAGCACGCACAATGTCCGCCGGCTGCCGCCCGACCTCGACACCTATGTGCGCAACCGCCTCGCCACGACCTGGATACTGCCGCTCACGGACCTCGCGGCCTGCGTGGACGGCACGGAACCGGCGCCCGAGGACCTGGACCGACCGGAGGTACGGGCGCTGACCGAGATGACCGGCCTCATCCTGGGATGGGACAACGACATCTGCGGCTACGCCAAGGACCGACGGGAGGGCGTCGTGGACGTCAACAACCTGCCCGACGTCCTCGCCCGCACCACCGGCGCCGGTCCCGCCGAGGCCCTCGCCCAGGCCGTGGCGATGCGTGACCGGGTGCTGGAGCACTGGCTGGGCCTGTGCGACCGGGTGAACGGGACCGCGGCTCCCGCCCTGGCCGGCCATCTCGCCAACCTCGCGTCCATGATCCGCGGGCACCTGGACTGGGCGGCGACCTGCCCCCGCCACACCGTCCCGCACGGCGGCCCCGTCATCCGGATCACCCCCACGCGCCCCGCACCGGGCCCCTCCGGCCTCGACCCGCTGGAGATCCCGTCGATCGCCTGGTGGGGGCGGCTGTCCAGCAGGGTCGCCGGGTGAGGGGGTAGGCGGCGAGGGGCCGGCGCCTTCGTAAGCTGGACACGATGAGACGCCGTACCCCGCCCCCGCCCTCTCCCCTGCCGCAGCGCGCGGGGGTGGATCCCGTGCGGGTGCGGTTGCCGCCCGCGGGCGGCTGGGCGACCGTGCGGGACCATCTCGTGGCGCGGCTCGCGCCCGGGGCCGGGGTGATCGACCAGATGTTCCACGCGGGCCGGATCGTCGATGTCACGGGGCGTCCGGTGCCGTGGGACGCGGCGTACGTGCCGGGGATGTACGTGTGGTTCCACCGGGAGCTGCCCCCGGAGGAACGGGTGCCGTTCGAGATCGACATCGTGTACCGCGACGAGCACCTGGTCGTGGCCGACAAGCCGCACTTCCTGGCCACCACCCCGCGCGGCAGTCATGTCGCCGAGACCGCCCTGGCCCGGTTGCGGCGGCAGCTGGACCTCCCGACGCTCGGGGCGGCGCACCGGCTCGACCGGCTGACGGCCGGACTGGTGCTGTTCACGGTGCGCCCCGAGGAGCGCGGCAGGTACCAGGCGCTGTTCCAGGAGCGACGGGTGCGCAAGGAGTACGAGGCGGTCGCCTCCCACGACCCCTCACTCGACCTGCCGCGCACCGTGCGCAGCCGGATCGTCAAGGAGCGCGGGGTGGTCGCGGCCCGCGAGGTCGCGGGCGAGCCAAACGCCGTGAGCCGGGTCGAGTTGCTGGAGAAGCGGGACGGACGCGCCCGGTACCGGCTGAAGCCGCACACCGGCCAGACCCACCAACTCCGGGTGCACATGAGCGCATTGGGGGTGCCGATCCTCGGCGACCCCCTCTACCCCGTGGTGACCGGCCCCGTGCCGGAGGGTGATTTCCGTCGGCCGCTCCAACTGCTGGCGCGTGCGCTGGAGTTCACCGACCCGGTCACGGGGCACGAGCACCGGTTCGTCAGCTCACGTCGGCTGCGGGCCTGGTCGTCGTACGACGAGTGGGCCGGTTAGCCCGGTGGCCGGCCGGCTCATTCGCCCTGCCACCAGCGCAGGAAGCGCCGGAACACATTCGGCCGGCCGGCCGGTTCGGGGGTGGCGGCAGGCGTCGGGGCCGGCATCGCGGCGGCGGGTTCGGCGGCGGGTCGCTGAGGCGGAAGCTGTGTCTGCACGCTGCCGATCTGCCAGTCGTTCGAGCGCTGGGGCGGCACCGGGGAGATGGTGAGCCGCTCCATGACGTCCTGCTGGGGCTTCGGCGCGAACTCCACCGGCAGGGCCACCAGGTGCTGGTTGGAGATGGTCGACCGCCAGCGCAACTCGTCCTCGGGGCAGGCCAGTTCGACGTCGGGGAGACGGGTCAGCAGCGCGTCGACGCCGACGTCGGCGATGGCACGGCCGATGTCCTGGCCCGGGCACTCGTGGGAGCCGCCGCCGAAGGCGAGGTGGGAGCGGTTGCCCTGCATGTTGGCGGTGAGATCCGGACGGACGCGCGGGTCGACGTTGCCGGGCGCGATGCCGAAGAGGAGGCCGTCGCCCTTGCGGATGTGCTGGCCGCCCAGCTCGGTGTCCTGTTTGGCGAAGTAGCCGAGGATCGTACTGAACGGCGGCTCGTCCCACAGGGACTGCTCGACCGCCTCGGGCACCGTCATCTGGCCGCCGTTGAGCTGGGCGCGGAACCGCGGATCGGTGAGCACCACGCGCAGCACGTTCGCGAGGAGGTTGGCGGTGGCCTCGTAAGCGGCGATCAGGACGACGCGCAGGTGCTGGCCCACCTCGTCGTCGGTCAGCCGCGCCGGATGGTTGATCAGGTGGCTGGTGAAGTCGTCCTGGGGGTCGGCCCGGCGGCGCGCGGTGAGCCGCATCAGGACGTCCATGATGTACGCGTTGCTGGCGATGGCCGTCTCGCTGCCCTTGAGCATGTCGCGGGCGGCATGCACGATCTGGTCGTTGTACTCGTCGGGCATGCCGAGGATCTCGCACATCACGGCCATCGGCAGGTACTCGGCGAACTGGCCGACCAGGTCGGCCCGGCCCTCCTCGCAGAACTTGTTGACGAGGTGCTGGGTGGCGCGGTTGATGTAGCGGCGGATGCCCCGGTGGTCGATGGTCGACATGGCGCCGGTGACCGCGCCGCGCAGCCGCAGGTGCTCGTCGCCCTCGGTGTGACTGCAGATGGGCTGCCACGCGAGGTGCGGCATGAGCGGGTTCTCGGGTTTGACCATGCCCTGCCGCAGAGGGGTCCACAGGCGCAGGTCACGGGTGAACTGCGAGGCCGTGCGCACCATTTGCATGTTCTCGCTGTGGCCGAGCACCACCCAGATCGGCAGGTCGTCGTGCAGCAGCGCCGGTGCCACCGGGCCGTGCTCGGCACGGAGCGCCTCGTACACGGGCCTGAGATCCTCCGTCCCGGGGCCGTACAGCCGGCGCAGCCCGCCGGGGCCGATGCCGTGGGCGGGGCAGCCGGGGGGTGGGACGGTCAGGGGCTCGTCCATGTCGGTCGGGGAGAAGGGGTCAGGCGTCACGATGGTCGCTCCGGGAACTGAGGTGGATCAGGGGTAAGGGGGGAGGTCGGGGCTCACGCCGGCGCCTTCGCCGTGGCCAGGGCGTGGAGGAAACGCATGAGCGTCATCAGGACGTCCCTGCTGGAGGCCCGGCGGCGCGCATCGCACTCGATGATCGGGATCTCGTCGGCCAGGTCGAGGGCGCTGCGCAGGTCCTCGATGGGGTAACGCGGCCCGTCCGGGAAGGAGTTGACGGCGACGACGAAGGGCACGCCCCGCTCCTCCAGTCGTCCTATGACGTCGAAGCTGACCTCGAGGCGGCGCGTGTCGATCAGGACGACCGCGCCGAGCGCGCCTTCGAACAGGCCGTTCCACAGGAACCAGAAGCGTTCCTGGCCGGGCGTGCCGAAGAGGTAGAGCACCAGCTGGTCGGTGATGCTGATGCGGCCGAAGTCCATGGCCACGGTGGTGGCCGTCTTCGACTCGGAGCCGTAGTTGTCGTCGACCCCGACGCCGGCCTGCGTCATGGTCTCCTCGGTGGTCAGCGGCCTGATCTCGCTGACCGAACCGACCATCGTCGTCTTGCCGACTCCGAAGCCGCCCACGATCACGATCTTCACCGCGGCCTGGGCCGTCTGCGGCAGATGATCCTCTGTGCGTGGTCCGGGGATGGTGTCAGAGCCTTTGAAGTCCATGCATCACCGCTTCGAGGAGGGAACGGTCGGGAAGCGCCTGCCGTACGATCGGGGCGCGCGCCTGCACCAGTTCGGCCGCCAGCATCTCGGTGAGCAGTACGGTCATCACGCTGAACGGCAGGTTCAGATAGGCCGAGAGCTCGGCCACCGAGAGGGGGGCCGCGCACAACCGGAGCGTCGCCGTCTGCTCCGGTGTGGCCGAGGGCGGCGGATCGGCGCGCGCCACGATTAAGGTCACCAGGTCGATGTCCGCCCGCTCGCCATCCGGGCCGGCGACGACGTACAGCCGTTCCGGGGCCTTCTCGTCGCCCTGCTTGGCGGTCCGCGGGGTCGGCGGCGGGGGAGGTTGCCGGTTGTGCTGTCGTCGCCGGCGTTGCGGAGGAGTCATACGGCCTGCCCGTTGCGTCGAGGTGGACTGGTGAGGTGAGCGCCGATGCGGACGACGAGGTCGCGCATCCGGTTGCTCATCAGGCCCGGTTCGGCGACCACGTCCGACAGGACCGCGAGGTAGGCGTTGGGGCCGGCTGCCATGAGGTAGAAGTAGCCGCCGTTGATCTCGATGAGGACCATCTTCATCCGGCCGTCGCTGTCCGGGATCTCCTGGGCGACCGCGCCCGCGAGGCTCTGCAGGCCCGCGCAGGCCGCGGCGACGCGGTCGGCCGCGTCCGGGTCGCCTCCGTAGCGAGCGATGCGCAGGCCGTCCGCGGACAGCACCACGATCATCTCGATGCCCGGTACTCCATCGGCGAGATCCTTGAGCATCCAGTCGAAGTTGGCTCGCTGCTGGATCACTTGGGGTCCCTCTCGTCGTCGGCCTCAAGGCGGGCCGGCTCGTTGGTCGGCTGGGGGATGTCGAACGGGTCGGGCGTGCCCTTCAGGCCGTTCCAGAACGCCTCGACCCACAGGCCCGGTTCGGGCTCGTCCTTCTCCGGCTCGGGCTCGGGTTCCGGCGCCGCCCAGGCGGACCGGGCCTCCTCGGCCTCCCGTTCGGCGGCGGCCTGTTCGGCGAGCCGGACGCTGAGCGGCGTCTTGACCCGGCTGCGCCGCTGCGGCAGACCGCCGGCCGTCCACTCGGTGACCACGGGGACGTCGTCCTCCATGGAGACGCCGGCGGGGATGCGCGGGCTGGTGGGGCGGCGCCGCTTGGGGGCGCGCTTGGGGCCCTCGATGCCGCCGATGTCGAGCTTGGGCGCGGCGGTGGCGCCGATGCCGTGGGCGAGGCCCGGCGCGATGTCCTCGGTCACCATCACGCGCGGCACGACGAGTACGGCGCGGACGCCGCCGTACGCCGAGGCGCGCAGCGAGATCTGCATGTCGTAGGCCTTGCACAGACGGCCCACGACGGCGAGGCCGAGGCGCGGGGACTCGCCGAGCTCCTGGAGGTCGACGCCGGCCTTGGCGCGCTCCAGCATGCCCTCGGCCTTGGCGCGGGCCTCCTCGCTGAGGCTGACGCCGGCGTCCTCGATCTCGATGGCGATGCCGGTCTGCACCTCGGTGGCG
Organism: Streptomyces sp. MAI_2237; assembly: GCF_054189285.1. Classification (NCBI taxonomy): domain Bacteria; kingdom Bacillati; phylum Actinomycetota; class Actinomycetes; order Kitasatosporales; family Streptomycetaceae; genus Streptomyces; species Streptomyces sp. MAI_2237. The sequence continues at coordinate 385,932 of NZ_JAJPGQ010000001.1, forward strand.
GTGACGTGCACCTTGGTCTGCGGCGGGGAGTAGCGGGTGGCGTTGTCGAGGAGTTCGGCGCAGGCATGGATGACCGGCTCGACGGAGATGCCGCGGATGTTGACCTTGGCGATGGTGTCCAGCGAGATGCGCCGGTACTCCAGGATCCGGGACATGGCGCCGCGCAGCACGCTGTAGAGCGGAACGGGCTGCGGCCACTGGCGGCCGGGGCGGCCGCCGCCGAGGACGGAGATGGAGTCGGCGAGCCGGCCGATCAGCGCGGTGCCGTGGTCGATGCGCAGCAGGTCGTCGAAGACCTCGGGGTTGCGGCCGTGGTCCTCCTCCATCTCGCGGAGTTCCTTGGCCTGCTGGTGCACGATCGCCTGGACGCGGCGGGCGATGCTGACGAAGGAGCGCTGCGAGGAGTCACGGATGGCTTCCTCGGTGTCGATGATGTCGAGCACCGTCTTGAGCAACCGCAGCTGTGACTCGGGCAGTTCGGCGTAGCTCGGGTCGACCTTGGGAAGTTGGCGAATCACCTCTGTGGGCGAGTTTCCCCTGCGCAGCCAGTAGATCGCGTTCGGGGCGATCTCGCGTGCGAAGCGGAGCATCTGCTGTTCGTGTCCGGCGATGCGCTGTTCCAGATACGCGGTGTGACGGGCGCTCTGCTCGAGCAGGGTCCGCAGGCCGCGACCGCGCCGGACCGCTTCGGCCGCCGTCGCGATCACCAGGAGCGTGGCGGCGGCGCCGCACCAGCCGACGGCGGCCCGGGCCGGGTCGGTCACCACGGCGACGGCGGCGCCGGTCACCGCGGCCATCAGTATCGCGGGCAGCAACAACACGCGAGCGTAGGGCAGTTCGCGGCGCCCGGGCGGGGATTGAACACTCACCATTTAGGCCCTCTGAAACGAATCGGCAGGGAGTCGCACATATAGGGAACAAGCGCACGAATACATCTCAACTCGGTGCGCTGCGGGCGAGCTTAGTCCGACCGGGTCATCGCCGTGTCATATTCAGCAAGCCCCTGAAAAGGGGCACCGGGAGCGAGTACGCTCGGCTCCATTTACACGGACCGCCCTCGGTCGCACACAGCGAGTGACGGCGAATGCGGGTGCGACAATCACTCACCGTGACGAGTGAAGGTCGACTTCCGGCCGTGACCCGGCGGCCGGTTCAGACGCCGGCGATGCGCAGGGCCGCGTCCGCCGTGGCCTCCGCGAACACCGCCACCGGGCGGTCGGGGTCGGAGCGGTGCACGAGGATGACGCCCTCGATCAGCCCGAACAGCAGATCCGTCCGGAGGTCGAGCTCGCTCTTGGCGAGCGCCCCGCCGGCGGGCGTCGCGGCGAGCAACTGCCGGTAGGCGTCCTTGAGTTCGGCGCGTACGGCATGGAAGCCGGCGAACCGCTCGGCGCGCACCTCGGGCAGCAGATACAGTCCGCCGAGGTTGTGCGGGCCGCCGCACAGCAGCGCCACGTCCGTGCGGCACAGTTCCCACAGGCGCTCCCCGGCCGGCCGGGCGTCGTCGGCGAGCAGGTCACGGGCGCAGGCCAGCGAGGGCGTGACGGTGGACTCCAGCAGCTCGGCGAGGAGTTCCTCCTTGCCGGAGACGTAGTGGTACATGGAGGCCTGCCGCATGCCCGCCCGCTCGGCGACCGCCCGGGTGGAGGTGGCCGCGTAACCGCGGGTGGTGAACAACTCGGCGGCGGCGGTGAGCAGTTCGTCGCGCGGCGAGAGCCCGCTGTCCGGCCGCCCGGCGGCCCGTGGCCTGCCGACCCGGCGCCCACCTGTCGTCCCCATGCGGTCGATCCTCGCACACCGGCCCTTCCACCGGCCTCGCGGTGATCTTGGTGAGCACCCGGTAACCGACCGGCAACGCGCGGGCAACGCCCTCGACCCGCCCGGCCCTTCTAATTTCTGTCGAACGACAGAAATACGTCGATCGACAGAAGTACCCCGGGAGCCCCCCGGGGCCCACCCCCTACGAGCCACCCCGCAGCCGGAGGTCCGCGATGGCGACAGCGACCACGTACGGAGCCCGAGACCATGCCCGCGCCCAGGAGGGCGCCCGCACCGAGGCCATGCCCGTCGTCCCGGCGACCGACTGGCCCGCCCCGCCCTGCGAGGCGGGTCACCTGCTGTGGGCGGAGACGGTGGCGGGCGGCAACTACACGCACCGCGTGCTGGCCCGCGGCACCGAGCTGCGCCTGACCGACCTGCGCGGCGACGCCTGCGCCCATCTGCTGCTGTACGTCGCCGACCGGCCCTGGGAGCGGCTGAACGTCGCCGACACGGTCAAGGTGCAGTGGAACGCCTACCTGGGCGAGGGCCGGCTGCTGCTGTCCGACCAGGGCCGGGTCCTGGCGTCGGTCGTCGCCGACACCTCCGGACGGCACGACGCGCTGTGCGGCACCTCCACCCTCGTACGCAACACCCGGCGGTACGGCGACGGCACCCCGCAGTCGGCCTCCCCCGCCGGCCGGGAGCTGCTGAAACTGGCGGCGGCCAAGAACGGCCTGGAGCCGCGTGACCTGCCGCCCTCCCTCTCCTTCTTCCAGGGCGTACGCGTCCGCGAGGACGGCTCCCTCGACTTCACGGGCTCGGCCGGCCCCGGAGGCAGCGTCACGCTGCGCACCGAGCAGGACGTCACCGTGCTGATCGCCAACGTGCCGCACCCGGCCGACCCGCGGGAGGAGTACGTCTCCACCCCGCTGGAGGTACTGGCCTGGCGCGCCGCGCCGACCGCACCGGGAGACCCGCTGTGGGACGCCACCCCCGAGGGCCGCCGCGCCTTCCTCAACACCGCCGGATTCCTCTCTTCCAGGGGGCTCGCATGACAACCGACGCGGCTCGTACGCAGACCGTGGTCCCGGCCCGCGCCGCCTGGTCGTCGATCGTCCGCGAGGGCGAGACGCTGACCATCACCGATCTGCACGGCAACCAGGCCGTGGACTTCCTCGTGTACGACGCCCACGACACGGCCGTCCGCTACAGCGCGCCCGACACGATCCAGGCGCAGGGCAACCTGTTCCTGACCACGGGCAGCGTGCTGATGTCCAACGAGCACAGCCCGCTGATGACGGTGGTCGAGGACGAGGTGGGCCGCCACGACACCGTCGGCGGGGCCTGCTCCAAGGAGTCCAACACCCTGCGCTACGGTCACCACACGTACGCGCAGCACGCGTGCGTGGACAACTTCCTGGCCGAGGGCGCCCGGCACGGCCTCGGCAAGCGCGACCTGGTCTCCAACATCAACTGGTACATGAACGTGCCGGTCGAGCGGGACGGCACCCTGGGCATCGTCGACGGTCTCTCCGCCCCGGGCCTGAGGCTCGTCCTGCGCGCCGAGCGCGACGTCCTCGTCCTCGTCTCCAACTGCCCCCAGATCAACAACCCCTGCAACGGCTTCGAGCCGACGGCGGTGGAGATGACGGTCACCGGAGGGGCACGATGACCTTCGACACGCTGCTGGTCGCCAACCGCGGCGAGATCGCCGTGCGCATCATCCGCACCGCCCGCGAACTCGGCCTGCGCACGGTCGCCGTGTACTCCGACCCCGACCGCTCGGCACCGCACGTCCGCCTGGCCGACGAGGCGGTACGGCTCGGCCCCGCGCCCGCGAAGGAGTCGTACCTCGACGCCGACCTGGTGCTGAAGGCGGCCAAGGACACCGGGGCGGGGGCCATCCACCCCGGGTACGGCTTCCTGTCCGAGGACGCCCTGTTCGCGCGCCGGTGCGAGGACGCCGGGATCGTGTTCGTGGGGCCGGCGCCGGAGCAGCTGGAGCTGTTCGGCGCCAAGCACACCGCGCGGGCGGCGGCCCAGGCGGCGGGGGTGCCGCTGGCGCCGGGGACGGGACTGCTGGCGTCACTGGACGAGGCGCTCGCCGAGGCGGCCGCCATCGGCTATCCCGTCATGCTCAAGGCGACCGGCGGTGGCGGTGGCATCGGCATGTCGGCGTGCCGGTCGGCCGAGGAGCTGGCCGACGCCTGGGAGCGCGTCCAGCGGGTCGCCGCCGCCTCCTTCGCCTCCGCCGGGGTGTTCCTGGAGCGCCTGGTGGAACACGCCCGCCATGTCGAGGTGCAGGTCTTCGGCGACGGCGCCGGCAGGGTCGTCACCTTCGGCGACCGCGACTGCTCGCTGCAGCGCCGCAACCAGAAGGTGGTGGAGGAGGCACCGGCCCCCGGTCTCCCGGACCAGGTGCGCGCGCGGCTGGCCTCCAGCGCCCGCGACCTGTGCGCCTCCGTCGGCTATCGCTCGGCCGGCACGGTCGAGTTCGTCTACGACGCCGCCCGGGAGGAGGCCTACTTCCTGGAGGTCAACACCCGTCTGCAGGTGGAGCATCCGGTCACCGAGGAGGTGTACGGCGTCGACCTGGTCGCCTGGATGCTGCGCCTGGCCCGCGGCGAACGCGACGTCGTCCGCGACCCGGGCCCCCCGCGCGGCCACGCCGTCGAGGCCCGGCTCTACGCCGAGGACCCCTCCCGTGAACACCGGCCCAGCGCGGGCCTGTTGACGCGGGTGGAGTTCCCGGCGGGCGTGCGGGTCGACGGCTGGGTGGAGACCGGCACCGAGGTGACGACGTCGTACGACCCGATGCTGGCGAAGGTCGTCGCCTACGGCTCCGACCGCGCCCATGCGCTCCGCAGGCTCGACGAGGCCCTGGCCCGCACCCGCGTCGACGGCATCGAGACGAACCTGGGCCTGGTCCGCGCGGCCCTGGCGGACGACGCCTTCCGCACGGCCGGTCATTCGACGGCGACCCTCGCCCGCGTCACCGACCCCACTCCCCGCATCGAGGTCGTCTCCGCCGGCACCCTGACCACCGTGCAGGACTGGCCGGGCCGCACCGGCCACTGGCAGGTGGGTGTGCCCCCGTGCGGCCCGATGGACGACCTGTCCTTCCGGCTCGGCAACCGGGCCGTCGGCAACCACGAGGGCGCCCCCGGTCTCGAATGCACGCTCAAGGGACCGGCGTTGCGGTTCACGCACCCCACGACCGTGTGTGTGACGGGCGCCCCCGCCGAGGTCACCGTCGACGGTGCGCCGGTCGCCCAGTGGGAGCCGGTGACGGTGCCCGCCGGTGCCGTCCTGGAGACGGCCGCACCGGCCCGGCACGGCCTGCGCACCTACGTCCTCGTCGCGGGCGGCCTCGACGTCCCGGCCTTCCTCGGCAGCGCGAGCACCTTCACGCTGGGCGGGTTCGGCGGCCACGGCGGCCGGGCGCTGCGCACCGGTGACGTCCTGCACGGCGGCCGACAGACCCGGGACGGCGCGCCGGTGCCGGCCGCGGACCGGCCGTCCTTCGGCGCCGTGTGGCGGATCGGCGCCGTCGAAGGCCCGCACGCGGCACCGGAGTTCTTCACCGAGGACGACATCCGCGACTTCTACGCTGCCGACTGGAAGGTGCACTTCAACTCCGCGCGCACGGGCGTGCGCCTGGTCGGCCCCAAGCCGCGCTGGGCCCGCGCCGACGGCGGCGAGGCGGGCCTGCACCCGTCCAACATCCACGACACCCCGTACTCGGTCGGCGCCGTCGACTACACCGGTGACATGCCGGTGCTGCTCGGCCCGGACGGGCCGTCGCTTGGCGGTTTCGTGTGCCCGGCGACGGTGCTCAGCGCCGAGCGCTGGAAGCTGGGGCAACTCCGGCCCGGCGACACGGTGCGCTTCGCGCCGGTGGCCGTCGACGGCTCGCCGCGCGCGGACATCGTGGACGGCGGCGTACTGGCCCGGGACGGGGACGTCACCTACCGCCGCAGCGGCGACGACAACCTGCTGGTGGAGTTCGGGCCCATGCAGCTGGACCTGGCGCTGCGCATGCGCGTCCACGCGCTGATGGAAGCGGTGGCCGCGGCGGACCTGGACGGCGTCACGGACCTCACCCCGGGCATCCGCTCACTGCAGATCCGGACCGACCCCGGCCGCCTGCCGCAGCGCGAACTCCTGTGCCGGGTACGGGAGATCGCGACGGCCCTGCCCCCCACGGACGAGCTCGTCGTGCCCTCCCGCACGGTCCACCTCCCCCTCTCCTGGGACGACCCGGCGACCCGCGAGGCGATCGCCCGCTACATGGCGGGCGTGCGCGACGACGCCCCCTGGTGCCCGTGGAACATCGAGTTCATCCGCCGCGTCAACGGCCTCGCCTCGGTGAACGACGTCTACGACACGGTCTTCGACGCCGAATACCTCGTCCTGGGCCTGGGCGACGTGTACCTGGGCGCCCCCGTGGCCACCCCGCTCGACCCCCGTCACCGCCTGGTGACCACCAAGTACAACCCGGCGCGCACCTGGACGGCCGAGAACTCGGTCGGCATCGGCGGGGCCTACCTGTGCGTCTACGGCATGGAGGGCCCCGGCGGCTACCAGTTCGTCGGCCGCACCACCCAGGTCTGGTCGGGCTGGCAGCAGCGCGGCGCCTTCGCACCGGGCTCCCCCTGGCTGCTGCGCTTCTTCGACCGCATCAAGTGGTATCCCGTCGGCCCGGACCAACTCCTGGAGCTGCGGGCCGACATCACCTCGGGCCGGTTCGTGCCGCGCATCGAGGAGGGCACCTTCTCGCTCGCCGCCCACCAGGCGTTCCTGGCCGAGAACGCCGACGCCATCGGCGAGTTCAGGGCCCGGCAGCAGGCGGCGTTCGCGGCCGAGCGCGAGGCGTGGGAGGCGGCGGGCGAGTTCGCCCGCGCCGAGGCGGCGGCCGCGCCACCGGCGGCGCCCGCCGAGGTCGTGCTCCCGCCCGGGGGCAGGCTGGTGGAGGCCGAGTTCGCCGCCTCGGTCTGGCAGGTGAACGTCCGGCCGGGCGAGACGGTGTCGGCCGGGCAGCCGCTGCTCGCGCTGGAGGCGATGAAGATGGAGTCCAGGGTGCACGCGCCGACGGACGGCGTGGTGACGAAGATCCTGGCGCGACCGGGCGACCAGGTGGAGGCGGGCACGGCCCTGCTCGTCCTGGCCCCGGTGACGAACTGACCGCTCCGGTCGAGGAAGCGAAAGAGGCCCACACCATGTCCGCTCTCTCCCGTGTCCGCGCCGCCCACGCCCGCATCGAGGCGGTTGACCGGCCCGAGATCTTCATCGACCTGCGTCCGCGGCAGGAGGTGGAGGCGGAGGCCCGGGCCGTCGACGAACGCGTCGCCGCCGGTGAGCGGCTTCCGCTCGCCGGACGCCTGTTCGCGGCCAAGGGCAACATCGACGTGGCCGGACTGCCCACGACCGCGGGCTGTCCGGCGTACGCCTACCGGCCCGCGTCCGACGCACCGGTGGTCGCCCGGCTTCGGGCGGCGGGCGCGATCGTGCTGGGGACGACGAACCTGGACCAGTTCGCGACGGGCCTGGTGGGCACCCGCTCCCCCTACGGCGCCGTGCGCAACGCCCACGACCCCGCCCGGATCAGCGGGGGTTCCAGCTCCGGGTCGGCGGTCGCCGTGGCCCTCGGCATCGTCGACTTCGCCCTCGGCACGGACACCGCGGGCTCAGGCCGGGTCCCGGCGGCCTTCAACGGCATCGTGGGCCTGAAACCGACCCGCGGCCTGGTCCCCACCACGGGCGTCGTCCCGGCCTGCGCGTCCCTCGACTGCGTGACCGTGTTCGCCCGCACCCTCCCGGAGGCCGAGCAGGCCCTGTCGTACATGACGTCCCCGCCGGCCCGGGAACTCCCCCCGCTCCCGCAGCGGGCACCGGGCCCCTGGCGCGTCGCGATCCCGGCGCCCGGCCGGCTCGGCGCACTGGACGACGGCTGGGCACAGGCCTACGAGGCAGCCGTGGCACAGCTCAGGTCGGCCGGTGCCGACGTGCGCACGCTCGACCTCACCCCGTTCACCGAGGCGGCGGCGATGCTCTACGAGGGCGCGTTCGTGGCCGAGCGCTACACGGCGGTGGGCGCCTTCCTCGACAAAGCGGTCCGCGACGGCGCCGAGGGGCTGGACCCCACCGTCACCGGCATCATCACCCGGGCCCGCGACATCCCCGCCCACCGGCTCTACGCCGACCTGGACCGCCTCGCCGTCCTGCGCGCCCGCGCCCTCGCCGAGCTCGCCGACTCCGACGCCCTGCTCCTGCCCACCGCGCCCGGCCATCCCACCCTGGCCGAGGTCGCCGCCGACCCGCTGGGCGCCAACGCCCGCCTGGGCCGCTTCACCAACTCCACCAACCTCTTCGACCTGGCGGCCGTGGCCGTACCGGCGGGCGAGGTGAACGGGCTCCCGTTCGGGGTGATGCTCATCGGCCCGGCGTTCACGGACCGGCGGCTGACGACGATCGCCGGCCTGCTCCGGCCGGAGACCCGGGTCGCGGTGGTCGGCGCCCACCTGTCGGGCCAGCCCCTGAACCCCCAGCTGCTGTCGCTGGGCGCCCGCCTGGAGCGCACGACCACGACCGCCCCGGCGTACCGTCTGCACGCACTGCGGACCACCCCGCCGAAGCCCGGTCTGGTCCGGGTCGGCGAGACGGGGGCCGCGATCGACGCCGAGGTGTGGCGCCTTCCGGCCGAGGGCCTGGGCCGCCTGCTGGCCGCCCTGCCCCGCCCGATGACCCTGGGCCCTGTGGAACTGGCGGACGGCAGCCTGGTCCCCGGTTTCCTGTGCGAACCGAGCGCCCTCGAGGACGCCGAGGACATCACGTCGTACGGCGGCTGGCGGGCGTACCGGGAGGCCGGCCGGGGGTTGTAGGCCCATAGGTCGCTCGGTCCGGGACGTTCGGCCCTGCCCGCAGACCTTTGGCTCATGTGTGCCGAGCGCGGACCGGAGAACGATGGGATGATCAGCGATGGGGAGCGCTGCCCATGACCTGACGCACTGTGGTGGTGAGCGCCGTGTCTGTCGACGAGGACCAGCTCGAATCGGCCGAACAGTACACAGATCCGCTCGGGGACCCCTACCTACGCACGCGCTTCACCTTGCCGTCGCGGCCTGTCACCTTCCTGGCGCGACCGCGGCTCAAAGAGCGTCTGGACCACTCGCCGCCGACTCCCTTGACCATGGTCAACGGAGCGGCCGGCGCCGGGAAGACGCTGCTGCTCGCCGACTGGGCCGCCGGCCAGGCACGGCCGGTGGCCTGGCTCACCATGGAGGCGGAGGAGAAACGGCCCGGTATGTTCTGGGCGTACTTCCTCCAGGCCCTGCGCACCAGCGGCAGACACCTCTCGGACCGCATCGAGGATCCCGCCGACGCACACCACGTGGACCGCAGGCTGCTGTCGGCGATCGCCGAGGACCTCGCCACCGCCGACCCGCCCGTCACCGTCGTCCTCGACGAGTACGAGCGCGTGACGGAACCGGACGTCGCCGAGCAGCTGGAGTTCGTGCTGCAGCACGCCGGGCGGGGGCTGCGGCTGATCCTCGTCACCCGTACCGAACCGCTGCTCTCGCTGCACCGGTACCGGGCGGCCGGCGAACTGACGGAGATCCGCGCCGCCGAGCTGGCCTTCACCCCCGAGGAGACGGTGGCGCTGCTCCGGCTGCACGGTCTGCGGCTGTCCGTGCCGGCGGCGCGGGCTCTCGTGGACCGCACCCGGGGCTGGGCCGCGGGACTGCGGCTGTGCGCGCTCGCCGCGCAGGAGAGCCAGGACCCGGAGCTCTATCTCAAGGAGTTCGAGGCGGACCGCAGCACCATCGCCGACTTCCTGCTGGCCGAGGTGCTCAAACGGCAGCCGGAGGCCACACAGGACCTTCTGCTGCGGATCAGCGTCCTGGACCGCTTCAATCCGGATCTGGCCAACACGTTGACCGGGCGCGCCGACTCCGCGCGCATCCTCGCCGACCTGCACCGGGAGAACGCCTTCGTCGAGCAGCTCGGCCACTCCTGGTACCGGCTGCACCCGCTGTTCGGGGAGATACTCCGCGCCCACCTGTGCGTGCGCCGCCCCGGCCTGGCGCCCGAGCTGCACCGGCGGGCCGCCCGGTGGCTGCGGCAGGCGGGATCGCTGCCCGAGGCCCTCGCCCACGGGGCCGCGGCGGGCGACTGGGACTTCACCGCCGCCGCCCTCGTCGACGACCTGGCCATCGGCCGGTTCTTCACCGGACTGCGCTCCGACGACCTGGCCGAGCTGTTCTCCGGGATGGGGCCCGAGACCACCAGCCCCGCCACCGAACTCGTACGGGCGGCCCGCGACCTCTCGCACGGCGACTTCCGGCACGGCAGCGCCCATCTGCGCCAGGCACGCGCCCGGCTGGACGGCGTCACCGGTGATCCGGCGGCCGCACGGCTGAGCTGTGCACTGCTGGAGGCCCTGGCGGCCCGGCTGACCGGCTCCCCCACCCGCGCGGAGCTGGCCGCCGAGTCCGCCGACGAGGTGCGGCAGGACGTGGCCCCCGATCTGCTGCTCAAGCACCCGGAGCTGCCCGCGCTCCTGCTCACCCACCTGGGCTCCACGCGCCTGTGGGCCGGGCGTTTCGAGGAGGCACGAGCCGCACTGGCCAAGGCGGCCGACGCACCCGACAGCGCCTCGACCGTGCTCGCCCGCAAGGAGTCCCTGGGGCACCTCGCGCTGATCGACTACCTGGACGGCTGGCTCGGCAGGGCGGAGCACAAGGCGCTGGAGGCGGTCGCCGAGGCGGAGCGGTTCGACCCGTCCCCGCCGGCCGGCTCCGGGATCGAGCAGGTGGTACTGGCGGGCGTCGCCGTCGACCGCAACGAACTGGGCCGGGCCAAGACCCTCCTGGACGAGGCGGCCGAGCACTCCGCCGCCCCGCACGATCCGGTCACGGCCGCCGGCCGGGCCATCGTCAGCGCCCGGCTCCAGCTGGCCCGCGGCGACGCCCGCGCGGCCGTCGAGGCGGCCGACCCGGACGTCTTCGCCGTCGTGGCCTCGCCGTGGGCCGAGAGCCACGAGAAGCTGGTGACGTCGGCGGCCCGCCTGGCCGAAGGGCGGGCCGGGGAGGCCACCGAGATCCTGCGGAAGCTGGGAGACGACCAGCCGTCGTGGGCCACCGAGGCCGCTCGCATCCAGTGCGCAGCCGGCAACGTGGAGGAGGCCATCGACCTCCTCGACAGCGTCCGCGCCGACGGCCGGACCGGCCCGGCGGTGACCGTCCGGGCGACGCTGGTCAAGGCCATGGCCGCGGACGCCGCCGGTGACACCGCCACCGCCCGCAGGCTCGTCGCGCAGGCCCTCCTCGACGCCCGGCGCGAGCGGCTGCGGCGGCCGTTCCTCGACGCCGGGCGGTGGATCCGGCCGCTGCTGGTCACGGCGCCGCTGGACCGGCTGGCGGCGGGCTGGCTCACCGCCGGTCACCCGGCCGGCGAGGACCCGGCCGGGCCCGGGACGCCGCCCGCGCCGATCGTCGTGGAGGAGCTGAGCGCACGCGAGCGCGACGTCCTGCGGCGACTGGCGCAGATGATGTCGACGCAGGAGATCGCCGCGGACATGTACGTGTCGGTGAACACCGTCAAGACGCACCTGAAGAGCCTGTACCGGAAGCTGGCGGTGAACCGGCGCGGCGCCGCGGTGCGGCGCGCCCGGGACATGGGACTGCTGTGAGCGGACCCCGGCTCGCCCGCGACGGGTGAGGCGCCCGGTGCCCCGCTTCCGGTGCGATGGGACCGGCGCCCGACCCGGCGCCGCTCCGGCCCGACTCGGCGAGGTGGGCACAGTGAAACGCTGGCGCGCTCTGATCGTGCTGGGGACGGCCCAGTTCCTGATGGTCCTGGACACCTCGGTGATGAACGTCTCGATCAGCCAGCTGGTCAAGGACTTCGACACCGAGGTCACCACCATCCAGGCCGTGATCACGCTGTACGCGCTGGTCATGGCCGCATTCATGATCATCGGGGGCAGGCTGGGCGACATCCTGGGACGCCGGCGCGTCTTCTTCCTGGGACTGGTCGTGTACGGCACCGGGTCCGCCCTGACCGCCGTGGCGCCCTCGGTGTGGGTCCTGGCGCTGGGCTGGTCGGTCATCGAGGGGATCGGTGCGGCCATGGTGCTGCCGGCCATGGCGGCCCTGGTCGCCGAGTCCTACCGCGGGCCGGACCGCGCGGTCGCCTACGGCGTGATCGGCGGACTCGCCGGCGCCGGCATCGCGGTCGGCCCGCTGCTGGGCGGCTGGGTGACGACGTACCTGACCTGGCGGCTGGTCTTCGCGGGCGAGGTCGTGGTCGTGCTGGCCATGCTGCTGTGCCGGCGGATGATCACCGAGGTCGCGCGGACGGCCCGGCGTCCCGGGCTCGACGGGGTCGGGGCCGTGCTGTCGGCGTCCGGGCTGGCGCTGGGCGTGCTCGGCGTGCTGCAGAGCAGCACCTGGGGCTGGGTGTCGCCCCGCAACCCTCCCTTCACCGTCTTCGGCTTCTCCCCCACCCTCTTCGTCGTCGGCGCCGGCGTCCTCGTCCTGGCGGGCTTCGCCCACTGGGAGCGGCACCGCGAGGCCACGGGTGCCGACCCGCTCGTCCATCTGCCCCTGCTGCGCAGGCCCGCCCTGCGCTCCGGCCTGCTGGCCCTGCTGGGCCAGAACCTGATCCTGCTCGGGCTGTTCTTCGTCATCCCCCTGTACCTGCAGGTGGTGCAGGGCTTCGACGCGTTCCAGACGGGCCTGAGGCTGCTTCCGGTCTCGGTCACGATGCTCGTGGCCTCCGTGCTCGCCTCCAAGCTGGGCCGGGCGGCCGGTCCGCGCCGGGTCGTCCGGCTGGCCCTGGTCGTCCTCGCGGGGGCCGTCGTATGGCTGCTGGCGACCATCGACCCGGTCATCGACGACCTGCAGTTCGCCGGCGCCATGGCCCTGGTCGGGGTCGGCACCGGCCTGCTGGCCTCGCAGCTGGGCAACGTCGTCCAGTCGACCGCCGGCGAGGAGGAACGCAGTGAGGTCGGCGGCCTGCAGTTCACGGCCCAGAACCTGGGCTCCGCGCTCGGCACGGCACTCATCGGCTCGATCCTCCTGGGCGCGCTCGCCGCCGCCTTCACCGCGCAGGTGGAGGACGATCCGCGGCTGTCGGACCAGGCCCGCAAACAGACCGGCATCGCCCTGGAGTCGGGGATCTCCTTCGTCACCACGGACCAGGTGCGCTCGGCGGCCGAAAACGCCGGGCTCCCGCCGTCCGAGGTCGAGGCCGTCGCCGACTCCTATGCGTCGGCGCAGCTCAACGGCCTGAAGGCGGCGATCCTCGCCACCGGCGGGGTCACGGTGGCGACCTTCCTCGTCACCTCGAACCTGCCGGCCGGCACGGGCCGGACCAGACGACGGGAGACCGGCACACCGACCGGGGCCGTCGGCTCACCTCGCTGAGCCGCACGTGCACCACCCGCCCCGCCGACCCGGAAGTGGACTGCGATGACCCGAACCGATCGCGGCGCGGCCCGCGCGGACGCCGCCCGGCAGACCGCCCACACGGACTACACCGGGGGCGTCTACGGCTCCATGCTCGCCACCTCCGTGGTCATCGGCGCCGGCGCGCTCGGCTCCTCCCCGCGGCTGGAACTCGTCCTGCTGTTGCTGCTCACCGGCCTGGTCTTCTGGATCGCGCACGTGCACGCCCAGCTGTTCGGGGCACGGCTGGCGCAGCGCCCCCTCGACCGGCACGCGGTGCTGCACGCCTGCCGCGACGAGTGGCCGATCGTCAAGGCCGCCGTCCCCCCGGCCGCCGCCGTGGCCGTCAGTCCCCTGCTGGGGCTGGACGTGCCGGGAACCCTATGGTTCGCGCTGTGCGTCGCCGTCGCCGGTCAGGTGGGGTGGTCGATGGCCGCGGCGCGGAGGTCCGGCGCCTCGTGGCGCCTGGTGGTGGCCACGGCGGCGGTCAACCTCCTCCTCGGCCTGCTGATCGTCTCCTTCAAGTTCGTCGTGACGCATTGACCGTCCCGAAGCATCTCCGGGGGCCCGGCGCATCGATCCGCCGAAGCGGCCACGGATCACCTCTGCCGGGTGAGGTCCCGCACGCCGCAGGGACGGACCATCGCGGTACGGGGCGCAGACCGCCTTACCAGGCCGCTCGCGGGAGCAAAGCCCATGCGCTACGAGATCCGAGTCGACGGACACATGTCGGAGACGCTGGCCAAGGCCTTCCCTGAGCTGGACCACGTGGTGATGTCGGGGCAGACGGTCCTGTTCGGATCGGTCATCGACGAGGCCCAGCTGTTCGGGCTGCTGGCACGCTGCCAGTCGCTGGGCCTGCACGTGCTGGAGATGCGCCAGGTGCCGGAGTGAGCCGGACGTCCGCTCACAGGTTCTGGGCGCTGACCCGGCCGGAGCGGACCGCGGCCCCGAGCGCCTCGAAGTCCTTCTCGTTGCGGTCGGCGTAGGCCTGGGCGAACTCGGTGAGCGCGCGGTCGAACCGGTCGCTGCCGCCCAGGTAGGCGGCGATGGCGATCGGATCACCGGAGCGGGCGTGGGCCCGGGCCAGACTGGCGCCGCACACCTGGGCGAAGAGGTTCAGCGCATCCGGCCCCATGGTCTCGGGGCGCGCGATGCCCTTCCAGTCGCGCAGCTGCCGTACGTAGAAGTCGCGGTCCCGGCCGTCCAGGCCCACCACGTGCGTCCAGCCCAGGAAGATGTCGCTGGTCGTCTGGATGAGGCGCTGCCCGGTCACCACCCGGCGGCCCTGGTTGTCGAAGCCGGTCCCGCCGGTGTGGGCCGCCAGCACCGACTCCTGGGCCTCCTTGGCCTGCAGCAGCAGCGGGTCGTCGTCGTCCCGGCCGAGCATCAGCAGGATCCAGCAGCGGGTGCCGACGCTGCCGACGCCCACCACCTTCCGGGCCATGTCGACGAGGTGGTAGTGGCGCAGCAGATGCCTGCGCTCCGACGGGAGGGTGCGCGCGTAGTCCTCCACCACGCCCCGCAGCACCTTCTCCTCCTCGTCCCCGGCCGATCCGGCCAGCAGGTCCCTGAGGGGGGTGATCAGCGGCGGGTCGGGGGTGATCCGGCGGCCCTCGGCCGTGTCCCGGGTCAGCTTCTCGAACGCCTGCATGTGGGTGCGGGTGCGGGCCTGCGCCGCGGCGCGTTCGGTACGGCGCCTGACGTCCTTGTCCATCGACGACGCCAGCAGCCTGCGCAGGCTCTCCACGTCGTCCTGGGCGTACCAGACGTCCAGGGTGCGCATGCCGGCGAACTCCCGCATCCGGCGGCGGTAGGCCGCCACGCAGGTCAGCACGGCGCGGTTCTGCTCCTTGACGGAGAAGCCGTTCTCCCGGCTCGCCGTGACGAAGCTGGTCGTCAGCCGTTTGACGTCCCATTCGAAGGGGCCGGGGAAGGTCTCGTCGAAGTCGTTGATGTCGAAGACCAGGTGCCGCTCCGGTGAGGCGAGCAGCCGGAAGTTCAGCAGATGGGCGTCACCGCACAGCTGCACCTGCAGTCCCGAGTTCGGTGTGGGCCCCAGATCCGCGGCCATGATCGCCGCCGCGCCGCGGTAGAAGCGGAACGGCGACTCCAGCATGCGGCCGTAGCGCACGGGCACCAGCTCCGGCACGCGGGTCACGGACTGGCGCTCGATCACCTCGATCGGGTCGAAGCGGTCCGGGCCGCCGTCGTACCACCCGTGGCACGAGCGCGAGGCACGGGCCCGGGCCCGGCGGCCGACCTCCGCCCGCTCGGCCGCCGAGAGGGACGCGGTGAAGGAGTTGGGTACGGTCATGGCTCGTCCTCCTGGTCCGGTGCGCCCCGCCCGTCTGGCACCTGGTGATGTGCGCGACTTCAAGCCCATCGGCACGGCGGTGCCGGCGGATCACCCGGGGCGGGTGAACCGGCGGCCGCCGGGGCGCAGGACCCTTGCCCGGTGAGGTCCCCGCGCACCGCCCCGCCGGCGGTCCGGCGACGCTCCGCTCGATCGCGCGAGGAGGAGCCATGACCGTTCCGCTCGGTCCGAACCCGCGTACCGGACAAGCGCGCAGCCCGGACGGGGCGTTCCCCGGCAAGGGGGACGGGGCCGAGCGGGCGCTGGTGGAGCTGGGCCGTTCCTGGACCTGGATCCTGGCCTCCGCGATCGCGACGCTCGTGCCGGGTGTGCTGGTGCTGGTCTGGCCGGACGAGACGCTGCACGTCCTGGCCGTCCTCATCGGCCTGTACCTGCTGGTGCACGGGGCGTTCCGGTTCGTGGGGCTGTTCGCCGGGCAGGGGGCGGGCGAACGGCTCGCCGGGCTGCTCATGGCCGTGCTGTACGTGCTCGCCGGAGTGCTGTGCCTGCGCAACCCGCTGCAGACCGTCGCCGCTCTCTCGCTGGTCGTCGGAGTCGTCTGGCTGGTGTCCGGGATCCTCACCCTCTTCACGGCGATCACCGCCGAGGACCTGCCGCACCGGGCCTTCGTCGTGGGCGCCGCGGTGATCGGCATCCTCGCCGGTGTCGTGGTCCTGGCCCTGCCCGCCGAGTCGGCGCGCGCCCTGACCCGGCTGCTCGGCCTGTGGCTGGTCCTGCTCGGCCTGGTCGAACTGGTGCTGGCCCTCGCCTGGCGGGCGGCGCTGCGCAGGTCGGGCGTCACCGGCGGCCGGCAGCCCAGCACGGCGGCCTGAGCCGGGCGTGCGCCGGAGCCCGCGGGTCTCACCCCTACCGGGTGAAGCCGCCGGGGGCTTGCCGTGGGCACGCTGAGACACGCAGACACATGCGGCCGGGCGCCCGCCCGGAACGGAGGAGAGTCATGAGCACGTACCTCGCGTACGACTATCCGCTGCTGAGCGTCTTCTGGTCCATGCTGTGGTTCTTCCTGTGGATCATGTGGTTCGTCCTGCTGTTCCGGATCGTCGTCGACATCTTCCGTGACGACGACATGAGCGGCTGGGGCAAGGCCGGCTGGCTGGCGTTCGTCATCCTCCTGCCCTTCCTCGGCGTGTTCGTCTACGTGATCGCCCGCGGCAAGAACATGGGCCGCCGTGAGGTGGCGCAGGCAAGGGCGCAGCAGCAGGAGTTCGACTCCTACATCCGCAAGACCGCCGGAGGCGGCGGGTCCAGCAGCGTGGACGAACTCGCCCGGCTGTCCGAGATCCGCGCCCGCGGTGACATCACCGACCAGGAATTCGCCAGGGCCAAGGACATGGTGCTCAGCGGCCACGGAGCCACGTCGGGTCCCGGTGGCGGCGTCGGATCCCACCACTGAGCGCACCGGACCGATCGAAACGAGGTGTCCACGATGACCGCCACACAGCCCACGAGCACTCATGCGACGAAGCAGAACTGGGCTCAGGGACTGATGGCCTTCGCCGCCGTCATGCTGATGCTCGTCGGAATCCTCGACGTCTTCCGGGGCATCATGGCGATCGCCAAGGACGACGTCTTCGTCAACACGCCCAACTACGTCTTCCAGTTCGACCTGACCAGCTGGGGCTGGATCCACCTCGCCCTGGGCGCGGTCGCCGTGATCGTCAGCCTGGGCCTGTTCGGGACGGCCACCTGGGCGCGTGTCGCCGGTGTGGCCATCGCGGGGCTCGTCATCATCGGCAACTTCCTCTCGCTGCCGTACTACCCGGTCTGGTCGGTCGTGATGATCGCCTTCTCGGGCTTCGTCATCTGGGCGCTGTGCGTGGTCAAGCGTGAGTCCCCCGAGGCGATGTTCGACCACCCGGGGCACGACATCTGAGGTGACGGCACAGATCGGCAGGGCACGTGACGGGCGGCCCCCGTCCGTGCCCGCCGGAGGTGGTGGCAGGACATGGGACGGCACCACGACCTTGACACGCGCACGACGCGGCCCGCGGGCGCGCCCGGCGAGGCGCCCGCGGGTCGCGTCGTGCGGGCACGTGTCGCCCTGCTCGCCCTGCTGGGCAGCGTTCTCGTGCCGCTGATCGTCGCCGGACTGCGCAGCGTGCTGTGGGTGCTGGTCGGGGTGGTCGGCCTGGCCCTCGCCGCCATCGGCGTGTGGTGGACGCTGGCCCACACCGGCGTCCTGCGTGCCCTGGGGGTGCTGCTGTCGGTGGCCGCGCCGCTGACGGTGCTCGCCCTGTACGCGGCCTACGGCATGCTGTGGCCCGCGTGTCTGTCGCTGGCCCTGTGGATGGTGGCCGTCGCGGCGGCGCACACCGCGGCGGCCCCGTCGCCCGGCGTCCGCGAGGCGGAGCCGGCCGCGCCGCCCCGCCGTCCCTGGATCGTGATGAACCCCCGCTCCGGCGGCGGCAAGGTGTGCCGCTTCCACCTCGTGGAGAAGGCGCGGGAGGCGGGCGCCGAGGTGGTCCTGCTCGATGGGGGCCAGGACGTCGTGGACCTCGCGCGCCGGGCGGTGGCCGAGGGCGCCGACCTGCTCGCGGTGGCGGGCGGCGACGGCACCCAGGCCCTGGTCGCCGAGGTGGCGGCCCGGCACGACGTGCCGTTCGCCGTGATCCCGGCGGGCACCCGCAACCACTTCGCCCTCGACCTGGGCCTGGACCGGGAGGATCCCTCGGCGGCCCTGGAAGCCCTGACCGACGGTGTCGAGATCCGGGTGGACCTCGGATTCGCCGCCGACCGCGTGTTCGTCAACAACGCGTCCTTCGGGACGTACGCGTCCGTGGTCGCCGACCCCGCCTACCGGGACGCCAAGGTGCACACCGCTCTGCAGACCCTTCCCGGTCTGCTCACCGGCAAGGACGCCGCCACGCTGCGGATGCGGGCCGGCTCCGCCCGGGCCGACGGCCTGCAGGCGCTGCTGGTCAGCAACAACCCCTACCAGCGGGCGGTCGACGCCGCGCACCCGGGACGCCGGCAGCGGCTGGACTCGGGACGCCTCGGGGTACTGTGCGTCCGCGTGGACAACACGATCCAGGCGGCACGGCTGGTACGCGGCCCGCAGTCCGGGGCGGTGCTGCGGTTGAACGCCGAGGAAGTCGTCGTCGAGGCGGACACCGACACCGTCGCGGTCGGCATCGACGGAGAGTACGTGACGCTGCCTGCGCCCGTGGTGTGCCGCTCCGCGCCGGGCGCACTGCGGGTCGTACTCCCCCGCCACCGCCCGGGCGTCCCCTCCGGCGGCGGCCCGGCCGACTGGCCCCGCGTGACGAGGCTCGCCCTGGGCCGCTTCGCCCCCCACCACGGACAGCGGACGGCGGCTGCCTGACGGCTACCGCGGGTCGGCCGGTCCGCCGGTGCCCCCCGTGGCCGCCCGGAGCTCGGCCTCCACGGGGGCGAGGGCCTCGGCCGTCAGGAATCCCTCCGCGAGGGGGCGGCCGCCGGTCTCCCGGACGGCTTCGAGGAGCTTCTTCGCCCACAGGTGCTCCAGGAGCAGGAAGCCCGCCGCGGTGCCCGGCAGCAGCTCCTCCGACAGCGTCTTGAGATCGTCCGGAGTGAACCCGAACTGCTGGGTCCCGGGACCGTCCGCCCCCGACAGGGCGCTCTCCTGCGCACCGGCCGCCTGCGCGGGGCCCGGGCCCAGGCCCAGCAGGGCCGCGAGCGTCTCGCCCATGCCCTCGGACCGGTAGTCGAGCGTCTCGACGTCGCCGTCGGTCGTCTTCCGCAGGAACAGCACGTCCAGGACACGGATCTGCCCACTGCGCTCCAGCGTCGCCAGCTCCTCGAGCACACGGCCCTCGAACGTGGCGTCGGGACCGAACCCGAAGGTCACCAGCTGAACCGGCCCGAGTGTCGTCATGGCGTCGCTCCCTTCCCCTCCCGGGGTTCATCAAGCCCCACCCGGGCCCGGGCGCGCCTCACCCTCAGCAGGTGAGACCACGGCCCGGCCCGCGCCAGGGCCGTGATCCCTCAGGCGGCCGTGCCGGTCACCCCACCGACGAGTAGGCGACGACCCCGCGCAGCAGCAGGTCGACGGCCTTGCGGGCGTTCTTCGCGACCGTGGAGGACGCCTCCCCGCCGGAGACGGGAGCGGCCGCCGAGATCTGCCCGAGCACGTCGATCACCTGCTTGCACCACCGTACGAAGTCGCCGGCGGGCATCTCCGCCTCCCGCAGCACCTCGTCCAGCCCCTTGCCCGAGGCCCACATGTACGCGGCCCAGGCGAACCCGAGGTCCGGCTCCCGCTGCCCGACGCCCTCGGTCTGCGTGATCCGGAACTCCTCCTCCAGGGCGTCCAGCCGCCCCCAGATCCGCACCATCTCACCCAGCGCGGCCTTGGCCTTGCCAGACGGCAGCTTCGGCGCCATCGCGTCGTCGCCGACCCGCGCCTCGTACACCAACGCCGAGACGCAGGCGGCCAGTTCGGCGGGGTCGAGGCCCTCCCAGACCCCGGCGCGCAGACATTCGCTGGCCAGCAGGTCCAGTTCGCCGTAGAGCCGGGCGAGTCGCTTGCCGTGCTCGGTGACCTCGTCGGCCCGCAGGTAGTCCAGCTCGGTCAGCAGGGCGACGATCCGGTCGAAGGTCCGGGCGATGGTGTTCGTGCGTCCCTCGATGCGCCGCTCCAGCTGCGAGGTGTCCCGCAGCAGCCGGTGGTACCGCTCCGCCCAACGGGCGTGGTCCTCACGGTCGCTGCACCCGTGGCACGGATGCGCCCGGATCGCGGTCCGCAGGCGTGCGATCTCCCGGTCGTCGGCGGCCTGCGACCGCTTCTTGCGGGCCCGCTCCGGCGGGATGTGCCCGGCCTTGGTGCGCAGCGCGGACGCCAGGTCCCGACGCGACTGCGGCGAGCGGGGGTTGAAGGACTTGGGGATCCGCATCCGCTCCAACGCCTCGACGGGCACCGGGAAGTCGATCGACGCCAGTCGCTTGACCTGCCGCTCGGCGGTCAGCACCAGCGGCCGCGGCCCGTCGTGGTGCTCGAAGCCGCGGTGCCCGTTGGACCGCCCGGCGGGCAGCCCCGGGTCCAGCACCAGGGCCAGTCCCGCGTACTTGCCCGTCGGCACGTGGATGACGTCGCCCGGCTTGAGCTTCTCCAGCGCCACCGCGGCATCCGCGCGCCGCTGTGCCGCCCCCTGCCGGGACAGCTCCGTCTCCCGGTCCTTGAGCTCGCGGCGCAGCCGCGCGTACTCGTCGAAGTCGCCGAGGTGGCAGGTCATGGAGGCCTTGTAGCCCTCCAGCCCCTCCTCGTTGCGCTGCACCTGCCGCGAGATCCCGACGACCGACTTGTCGGCCTGGAACTGCGCGAAGGACGTCTCCAGCAGCTCGCGCGAGCGGTGCCGCCCGAACTGCTCGACGAGGTTGACCGCCATGTTGTACGACGGCTTGAAGCTGGAGCGCAGCGGATACGTACGCGTGCCCGCGAGCCCCGCCAGGTGCTCGGGGCTCATACCGCGCTGCCACAGCACGACGGCATGTCCCTCGACGTCGATGCCGCGCCGGCCGGCCCGCCCCGTCAACTGGGTGTACTCACCGGGCGTGATGTCGGCGTGCTGCTCGCCGTTCCACTTGACGAGCTTCTCCAACACCACCGAGCGGGCGGGCATGTTGATGCCGAGCGCGAGCGTCTCGGTCGCGAACACGGCCTTCACCAGGCCGCGTACGAACAGCTCCTCGACGACCTCCTTGAACGTCGGCAGCATGCCCGCGTGATGGGCCGCGATGCCGCGCTCGAGGCCTTCCAGCCACTCGTAGTAGCCCAGGACGTGGAGGTCCTCGGAGGGAATGGACGCCGTGCGCTCCTCCACGAGCGCCCGCACCCGTTCCCGGGCCTCGTCGTCGTTGAGCCGCAGTCCGGCGTACAGGCACTGCTGGACGGCCGCCTCGCAGGCGGCGCGGCTGAAGATGAAGGTGATGGCGGGCAACAGGCCCTCGGCGTCGAGCCGCTCGATGACCTCGGGCCGCCCCGGTGTCCACACCCGGGACCGCTGCCGCCGCTCCCGCTCCCGGTCGGCCTCGCGCATGGCGCGCCCGCGCCTGCGGTCCTGGTAGGATGGCCTGCTGGCCTCCATCCGGGCGAGCCGGGTGAGGTCGGGGTTGACGGCCTTCTTGCTGCCCTCGCCCTCCTCGAACAGGTCGTACATCCGCCGCCCGGCGAGCACGTGCTGGAACAGCGGCACGGGCCGGTGCTCGGAGACGATCACCTCGGTGTCGCCGCGGACGGTGTCGAGCCAGTCGCCGAACTCCTCCGCGTTGGAGACGGTCGCCGACAGGGACACCAGGGTCACGGACTCGGGAAGGTGGATGATCACCTCTTCCCACACCGCTCCCCGGAAGCGGTCGGAGAGGTAGTGCACCTCGTCCATGACCACGTATCCGAGCCCCAGGAGGGTCTGCGAGCCCGCGTACAGCATGTTCCGCAGCACCTCGGTGGTCATCACGACCACCGGCGCCTCGGAGTTGACGCTGTTGTCGCCGGTGAGCAGGCCGACCTTCGCCGCTCCGTAGCGGCGGCAGAGATCGGCGTACTTCTGGTTCGACAGCGCCTTGATGGGCGTCGTGTAGAAGCACTTCTTGCCCTGCAGCAGGGCCAGGTGGACGGCGAACTCGCCCACGATCGTCTTGCCCGAGCCGGTGGGCGCGGCGACCAGCACCCCCTTGCCCGATTCGAGTGCCTGGCAGGCCTCGATCTGGAAGGGGTCCAGGCCGAAGTCGTACATCTCGCGGAAGGAGGCGAGCGCGGTGGCCTGCTCGGCAGCGCGCCTACGGGCAGCCGCATACCGCTCGGCCGGTGAGAGGTCCTCTGTCATCGTGCTTTCGAGCGTACCGGGCCCCACTGACAACAGGACGATCATTATCCGGAACCCCGGCCGTCAAACACCGAGAGGTGCCCGGGTCCTGGAGGACTCGAACACCTCTTGTGCCGTGCGGACGCTTCGCTCAGGTCACGTCGTCGTAGCCGTTGACCCGGTCCGTGCTCGCCTGCTCGGGCAGGGCGCGGGTGGCGGAGACGACCTCCACCTCGCCGATGTCCTCGGGGGTGAGGTCGAGGTCGGAGGCCTCGTCGTCGGCGGGCCCGGCCTCCTCACGGCGGCGCTTGCGGCGGTCGTTGAAGAGCGAGAACGCGACCGCACCGAAGTACAGCACCCAGATCGGCCCGGCCAGCGCCAGCATCGACAGGGGGTCCGTGCTGGGCGTGGCGACGGCCGCGAAGACCGTGATGCCCATGATCATGCCGCGCCACCAGCCGAGCATCCGCGTGCCGCTGAGCACCCCGGTGAGGTTCAACATGATCAGCAGCAGCGGCAGCTCGAAGGAGAGGCCGAAGACGATCACCATGCGCGTGACGAGCTGCAAAAGGTCGTCGAGCGGCAGCAGGTTGCTCACGCCGTGCGGGGTGAAGTCGATGAGTACCTTCGCGGTGGTCGGCAGGACCTTGTACGCGAAGAACGCGCCCGCGAAGAAGAGCGGGGCGCCGGTGCCCACGAACGCGTAGGCGTACTTCCTCTCGTGCCGGTGCAGACCAGGCGCGACGAAGGCCCAGAGCTGGTACAGCCAGACCGGCGAGGCGAACACCACGCCGGCCATCAGGGAGACCTGAAGGGCCAGCGTGAACGGCGCGAGCAGACCGTTGATCGTGATCTGTGCGCACGGGTGAGAGCTGGACTTCGACTTCGCCAGCTGCTCGAAAGTCTCCCCGCACCCGACCGAGTCGAGGACCGGCTTGGTGAGGAAGTTGATGATGTCGTTGTAGAAGAAGGCGGCGACGATCGTCACGACGACGATGGCCAGCATGGCCTTCGCGAGCCGGTTGCGGAGCTCACGAAGGTGGTCCGCAAGGGGCATCCGCCCCTCGGGATCCTTCTCCTGCTTGCGGGCAGACTTGGGCAACCCACGTCCTCATCTCGTGCGGCAGGCCGGAGGCGTCCGGCCCTGCATCAGGCCTTGGTGGTGTCCGTCGGCTCGGTGACCGGACGCGAGCTGGTCACGTCGCCGGGGGCGGCCTGGATGGTGCGCTGGGCGGGGGGCTGCTCACCGTTGTTCGGCGGGCCGGCCGGCGTGGCCGTGCCGCTGCCCTCTTCCTTCATCGCCTTCGCCTCGCTCTTGAGGATGCGGGCGGACTTGCCGAGCGAGCGCGCCATGTCGGGAAGCTTCTTCGCGCCGAACAGCAGGATGACGACGACGAGGATGAGAATGATCTCGGGGGCGCCGAGCCTTCCGAACATAAGTCTTTACCTTCTCACCGAGGCGGCTGGGGGTGGGATGCTGTCCGACCGGTCGGACACCTGTCCGATCGATCGTGCTGGCAGCGATCGTAACGCTCAGGGGTGAACGTCAGGCAATCCCCGTGCGTACTCCCGTCCGCGGCCCGGGCCTCGTTCTCCGGTCCGCGACCATGAGCGTACCCGCCGGCGCGGGCCGGGTGACAGGCCGAAGTGACCCAAAACGCCTGCGGCGCAGGACTCACACCTTCGCCATAGCCCCACTCACAGGGAATCCACAGCGCGGGCGGTGCTCACGGCGGCCCGCTCCAGGTCCTCCGCGGCCCGGTTGATACGGCGCGCGGAGTCACTGACCTGCCGCCCCAGCCGCTGCGCCTCCAGGAACACCCGCACGGCGAACACCCCGAGCACCGCGAGACCCAGGAAACCCACAGCTACCGCGAACATCGGCCAGAACATGACGTCGAGCCTAGACCTTCCTAAGGGGTGTGCAGCCGCAGGGTCCGCACGCCGCCGCCGGTCAGCAGCTCCACGATCCGCTCCCCGGCCGGCTTGCGGACCGAGGCGCCGCAGTCGGGGCAGGTGAAGGAGTAGAAGGTGCTGCGGCTGGTGGCGCCGATGGCGAGCCGCAGGGCGCCCGCGGCGAGCTCGAAGCTGCTCCGGCAGTCCGGGCAGCCCGCCCTGAACGTCACCGCCGACACGCTTCTCATCCCGGCGAAGGCCGCTGCCACCGACATGCCCCGCACCTCAGACACCGACGACTCGCTCAAAGCTCCTGCTCCCCTTCCTGTGGTCGAACGCCTCCGGGGCGATACGGCCGCTGCCGCAACGGCGGCCGGGCTCACCCGTCGGCCCCCCGCGCGCCCGCGTCCCCCGGACACCGGCGCGTCCCCTCGGGGTCACTCCCGGCTGTCGTGCGCCGCCCCCACACCGTCGTACGCCAGCAGCGCCTCGCGGGCCGCGTGACGGGCGCTGTCCGCGAGGTCGGGCGGCGACACGATCCGGCCGTCGCGCCCGAGCCGCAGGGCCAGCCGCCGCAGCGAAGTCGGATCGGGGGTCCGCAGAGTGATACGCAGCCCGCCGTCCGCAAGCTCATCCGCGCTGTCGTGCGGGTAGTACTCGGCGACCCAGCGGCCGCCCGGACCGACCTCGATGACGACCTCCGGGTCCTCGGCGGCCGGCTGCACCAGCGCCTCGGACAGGTCCCGCAGCTCCATCTCGGGCGGCGCGGACGGCTCGTCGAGGATCTTGATCTCGGCGACCCGGTCCAGCCGGAAGGTGCGGCGCGCCTCGGAGCGCCGACACCACGCCTCGACGTAGGTGTGCCCGACGCTGACCAGGCGGATCGGGTCGATCTCCCGCTCGGTGACCTCGTCGCGGGCCGGCGAGTAGTAGCGGATCCACAGCCGGCGCCGCTCGGAGATGGCCCGGTCGACGTCGGCGAAGACCCCGCCCTCCGACTCGAAGGTCACCGACAGCCGGGAGCTGGCGCCGGCCGCCTCGCCCGCCGCCGTCTCCACCTTGGCGGTGGCCCGCAGCAGGGCCTGCCGGTCGCCCTCGCGCAGCCCGGGCAGTGTGGCCACCGCACGGGCCGCCACCAGCAGCGCGGTCGCCTCGTCGGCGGCCAGCCGCAGCGGCTCGGCGACGTCGTCGGGGTTGTGCCACCAGATGCGCTCGCCGTCGGTGTCGATGTCGAGCAGATCGCCGCCCCGGAAGCTGGTGCCGCACATGGGCAGCACGTCGAGGTCGGACACCAGCTCGTCCTCGCTGATGCCGAAGGCGCGCGCGACGTCCTCGACCCGGGCTCCGGGGCGCTCCTTGAGGTACGTCACCAGGGAGAGCATCCGCCGGGTCTGGTCGATGGCGTTCACGGGCCTGACCGGTTTGCCTGCCACTGCTTCGCTCCGCTCCCCCTCAGCCCTTGGCCACGGCGCGCAGCCGGTCCACCACGTCCGCGCGCAGCTCCGCCGGCTCCAGCACCACCACGTCCGGCCCGAACTCCACCAGCCAGGCATCCAGCCCGTGCCCGTACGGAATCTCCAACTCGTCCCACCCGTCGCCGAGTTCCCGCACCGAGGTGGCTTTCGCCCGAAGGGGGTACCCCGCGCCCGAGCGCAGCCGGATCAGCGCGGAACGGTCGGCGGTCTCCCCCGCCCAGCTCGCGACCGTCTCACGGACGGTGACGACGTCGGGGATCTCGGCGGTGAACCGGCCGCCACGGCTGCGGACCTTGCCGGTGATCCGCGACAGCCTGAACACCCGCTCGGCACCCCGGTCGCGGTCGAAACCGGCCAGGTACCAGTGGCCGCGCCAGCACTCCAGCGCCCACGGCTCCACATGCCGGGGCTCGGGGCGGGCGGCGTTGGCCTTGCGGTAGTCGAAGACGACGGGACGGCGGTCGCGGCAGGCCAGCATCAACGGCTCGAACGCGGCCTCGTGCACCGGGATGCGCGGCTCCAGGGCGCCATGGGCCTCGTACGGGTCGAAGTCCTCGGGCAGCCCGGCCGCGCGCAGCTTCTGCAGGGCGCCGCTGGCCGCACCGGCGAGCCGGGCCTGCTGCCAGACCTTGGCGGCCAGGCCCAGCGCGGCGGCCTCCTCGGCGTCCAGGGTGACGGGGGGCAGGCGGTTGCTGTCACGGCGGGCCAGGTAGCCGACCTCGCCGTCGAGGTTCTCCACCGTCTCGATGACCAGGCCCAGTTCGCGCAGATCGTCCTTGTCGCGCTCGAACATCCGGCTGAAGGCGTCCTCCGAGCTGGCCTCCAGGTACGCCTCGATGGACTCACGCAGCTCGCGCTTGCTGAGCGGCCGCCGCGTCCCGAGCAGACACAGCGCCAGGTTCATCAGCCGCTCGGCCTTGGCAATGGCCATCGACGCCCTTCGCCTCCCTATGGTCCTTGACGACGTTGACCGTACCGCCCCGAAGTGGCGCGGCAAAAGCCGAGGGCCCATGCCCGGGCAGGCATGGACCCCAGGTGATCGGGTCCGGTCGGTCGCCGCACGACGACCGGACCGTGAACCGATCCCGTACGCCCGCGACCGAACGCGGTACGACGATCAGACGCCGAGCAGGTCGACCACGAAGATCAGCGTCTCGCCCGGCTTGATCGCCGGGGTCGGGCTCTGGTTGCCGTAGGCGAGGTGGGCCGGGATGGTCAGCTGGCGGCGGCCGCCGACCTTCATGCCCTGCACACCCTGGTCCCAGCCCTTGATGACGCGGCCGCCGCCCAGCGGGAAGCGGAACGGGGTGCCGCGGTTCCAGCTGGCGTCGAACTCCTCACCGGTGCTGAAGGCCACGCCCACGTAGTGGACGGTGACGGTCTGCCCGGCCTGCGCAACGGCGCCGTCGCCCTCCCAGATGTCCTTGATCTCGAGGTCCGCCGGGGGCTCGCCGCCCGGGAAGTCGATCTCGGGCTTCTCGATGCTCACGTCTTTCAGCTCCTGCTTGTCGGAAAGGCAACACGCACAGTCTTACACCTCAAGGCGCTACATCTTCGCGAGGATGTCGACCGAGAAGACCAGCACCGAGTCCTTCTTGATGCCGCTGTTGGGCGGCGGGTTGTCGCCGTAACCCAGCTTCGGCGGCACCACGATCAGGACACGGCTGCCCACCTTCTTGCCGGTCAGGCCCTGCGCCCAGCCCTTGACGACCTGCTGCAGCGAGAACGACATCAGCGCCTTGCGGCCGTACGTCGAGTCGAACTCCTTGCCGCCGTCCCACAGCACGCCCTTGTACTGCACCAGGACGCTGCTGTCGGCCTTTACCTCCTCGCCGTCGCCCTCGATGACGTACTTCGACACCAGCGTGGTCGGCGCGGCACCCTTGGGCACATCGATCGAGGGCGCCTTGCCGTCGGTGTTGGTGCCGACCTTGGGCAGTTTCGCGTCGCTCTGCGCGACGTTCGTGCCCTTCGCCGAGCTCGACGCGTTGAACGTGTTCTGGATGTCGGCGACGAACACCAGCGTGTCGGTGCCCTTGATGCCCGCCTGCGCATTGCCCGACGTGCCGTACCCCCAGGTCGGCGGGACCGAGAACATGACGCGGCTGCCGACCTTCTTACCGGCCAGGGCATAGCGCCAGCCGTCGATGATGCTGCCCTGCGCCAGCTGGATGAGCAGCGGGGACTTGCGGTCGTAGGAGTTGTCGAAGACCTTCGCCGTGTTCCAGATCTGGCCGAGGTAGTGGGCCTGGATGAAGTCGTTCTCCGCGACGGTCTTGCCGCTGCCCGCGATGAGCGTCTTCACCGCGAGCTGCTTCGACGGATCGCCGCTGCCCTTCGCCACGGTCGGCTTCTCGCCGAACTTCGTGCCCGCGGTGACCGCCGGCAGCGGACCGTCGACGATCTTCGGCGGCGGCGCGGCGGACGTGGCCGAGGCGGAGGGCGACGCGCTGTCGCTGGCCTTGGCCGAGTCGGACTTGCCGCCGTCGCCGCACGCGGCGAGCGTGGCGAATCCGGCGGGCACGGCGATGAGTAGGGAGCGTCGGCGCACGGTGGGGGCCTCAATCGGTCGATCTTGTGGACTGGCGTGCGCGCAACTCTACGGCGTGAGAAGGGCGCCGCACTGAAAACGTACGGCGCCCGCGTTGCGTTCCGGTCTTTCACCGGAACAGGTACCTCACATCGCTCACATTCCCGCGATCAGCTTCTCCACCCGGTCGTCCACCGAACGGAACGGGTCCTTGCACAACACCGTGCGCTGCGCCTGGTCGTTGAGCTTGAGATGCACCCAGTCGACCGTGAAGTCCCGGCGCTGCTCCTGGGCCCTGCGGATGAAGTCGCCGCGCAGCCGGGCCCGAGTGGTCTGCGGAGGCACGGACTTGCCCTCGAAGATCTTCAAGTCGTTGCAGATACGGGCCGCTTGGCCCTTCTTCTCGAGCAGGTAGTACAGGCCACGACGGCGGTGGATGTCGTGGTAGGCGAGGTCTATCTGCGCGACCCTCGGGTGGGACATGGTCATGTTGTGCTTGGCCCGGTACCGCTCGATGAGCTTGTACTTCATCACCCAGTCGATCTCGGTGCCGATACGGTCCAGGTCCTCGGACTCGATCGAGTCCAGCGTGCGGCCCCACAGCTCCAGGACCTGCTCGACGGTGCCGGTGCGGATACCGCGGCGCTCGCAGAAGTCCACGGCCTTCTCGTAGTACTCGCGCTGCACCTCCAGCGCGGAGGCCTCCCGGCCGCTGGCCAGGCGCACCTTGCGCCGGCCGGTGATGTCGTGACTGACCTCACGGATCGCCCGGATCGGGTTCTCCAGGGTCAGGTCACGCATCACGGTGCCCGCCTCGATCATGCGCAGCACCAGGTCGGTCGCCCCGACCTTCAGCAACATGGTCGTCTCGGACATGTTCGAGTCGCCCACGATCACATGCAGCCGGCGATAGCGCTCGGCGTCCGCGTGCGGTTCGTCGCGGGTGTTGATGATCGGCCGGGAGCGGGTCGTCGCCGAGGAGACGCCCTCCCAGATGTGCTCGGCCCGCTGGCTGACGCAGTACACCGCACCGCGCGGCGTCTGCAGCACCTTCCCCGCCCCGCACAACAACTGGCGCGTGACCAGGAACGGGATGAGGATGTCCGCCAGCCGCGAGAACTCCCCGTGCCGGGCCACGAGATAGTTCTCATGACAACCGTAGGAGTTCCCCGCCGAGTCGGTGTTGTTCTTGAAGAGGTAGACGTCGCCCGCGATTCCCTCCTCGTGCAGGCGTCGTTCGGCGTCTACCAGAAGCCCTTCCAGAATGCGCTCGCCGGCCTTGTCGTGGGTGACCAGTTCGGTCACGTTGTCACATTCGGGTGTCGCGTATTCCGGATGTGAGCCCACGTCGAGATAGAGGCGGGCGCCGTTTCGCAGAAAGACATTGCTGCTGCGGCCCCATGACACGACACGGCGGAAGAGGTACCGCGCCACCTCGTCGGGAGACAGGCGGCGCTGTCCCCTGAACGTACATGTGACGCCGTACTCGTTCTCCAGCCCGAAAATGCGGCGGTCCATGACTGAACATTACGCCCGATCCCCTGAGCTGAAACGGGGTTCGACGGCACGGTTTGGATCATTTTCCGAACAAGCGGCAACTACCCGCGGCCCGCCGGGAGCTGCGAGGACCCGCCCGGTGGCCAGCAGGACCAGCAGCGACACACCGCCCGCCGCACCCGGGACGGCGTACCCCCACACGGCCCCGCCCGCCTCGACGACCGGACCCGCCAGGCCCGTTCCGACCGATGCCCCGACCGTGAACGTCGTCACGATCCACGAGAACGCCTCGGTGACCGTCCCCCTCGGCGCATGCCGGTCCACCAGGACGAACGCACACGCGATGACCGGCGCCAGGAACAACCCGGCGACCACCGTCAGCAACACCATCGCCACCGCACCCGGCATCAGCATCAGCGGCAGGTAACACACCGCCAGAAGCGCGACCAGCACCTGCAGTCGCCGCGCCGGCTCCCCCGTCCACCGCCGCGCCCCGTACACCGTCCCGCCGACCAGCGCGCCCAACCCGATCGCCGCCATGATCCATCCGTACACCGCATCCCCGCCGTGCTCGTCGGCATACGGCACCGACGCCACCGTGATCGACCCCAGCGCCATCCCGATGAACAGGAACGCCCCCAGCAGCGCCAGCAGCCCCGGAGAGCGCAGCGCGCCCAACCAGTGCGCCTCGCGCGGCGCCGACCGCCACCCACGCGAAGGCGGCGACACCACCACCGACAGCGCCCCGAGGACCCCGAGGACGTTCACCACCACCAGCGCCGCCCCCGCCGACCACAGCGACACGCACAGCGTCACCAGCAGCGGACCGGCCGCGAACATCACCTCCTGCGCCACGGCGTCCATCGCGTACGCCGTGTGCACCTGCTCCTCCCGGCCCAGCACATTCGGCCACAGCGCCCGCAGACCGCCCTCCAGAGGCGGCGTGAACAGCCCGGCGGCCGCCACACACACATAGGCGAGCGCGAGCGGATCGGTGCCCGTGACGGCGAAGCAGGCCATGGCGAGCGCCGAGGCGAGCGCGGCGGGCAGCTGCACACGCGGCTGCCCGTGCAGATCCACCAGCCGCCCGAGCACCGGCTGCCCGACCGCGTTGGCGACCCCGTACACCGCCGCCAGCGCGCCGGCGAGGCTGTACGTGCCGCCCTCCGCGCGGACGAACAGCACGATCGCGATGGCCGCCGTGGCATTGGGCAGCCGGCCCACCAGCGTGCCCGCCAGCAGACGCGCGGCATGCCGCGCCCTGAGGATCTCCAGGTATCCCGCGGCCATGCCCCGCCTCCAAGTTTTACGTATAACGTCGACTCCCATACGTACCATGTGCGCTGTTCACCAGTCCACACGAAGGAGCAGGCCGACGGTGGCACGAGGCAGCACCCGCCCCACGAGCCGAGACGTCGCCCAGGCCGCCGGCGTCTCCCAGGCCGCCGTCTCCCTGGTCCTCGGCGACAAATGGCGCGGCCGCGTCTCCGCCGCCACCGCCGAACGCGTCCGCGCAGCCGCCCGCGACCTCGGCTACCGGCCCAACCTCGCCGCCCGCAACCTCCGCCTCGGCCGCACCCGCACCGTCCTCCTCGTCGTCCCCGCCCTCACCAACGAGTTCTTCGCCGGCGTCTACACCGGCGCCGCCCGCGTCGCCGCCCGCCACGGCTTCGGCGTCGTCCTCTACCCCTCCCCCGCCGGCATCGGCCCCGCCCGCGACCCCTTCGCCTCCGCCCAGGCCGCCCTCGACGGCGTCATCGCCTCCTCCATGGCCGCCGACGCCCTCACCGAGATCCGCGGCGACCAACTGCCCCTCGTCATGCTCGACAGCGACCCCGCAGGCAGCCTCGGCGCCGCGACCGTCAACCTCGACATCACCGACGGCGTCCGCCAGGTCGCCGACCACCTCCTCGGCCAAGGACACCGCAGCTTCCTCCACCTCGCCGCCGACGTGCCCTCCTGGACCTTCGAGGTCCGCGCACGCGAACTCGCCGACCGCGTCGCCACCACCCCCGGCACCTCCGTGCGCACGGCCCACTCCGCCCTCTCCATCGAAGCGGCCCTCACCGCCACGACCACCGCCCTCACCGCCCCGGGCCCCCACCCCACCGCTCTCGTCTGCGACGACGACAAACTCGCCGCCGGCGCCTACAAGGCCATCCGCCGCCTCGGCCTGCGCATCCCCGACGACATCTCCGTCACCGGACTCGACGACCTCGCCCTCGCCACCGCCCTCGAACCCGAACTGACCACCGTCCGCCTGGACGCCGAGACCGTCGGCGAACGCGGCATGCAAGCCCTCCTGGCCGTCCTGGACGGCCGCACACCGGATGCGGGCGACATCCCCGTCACCCTGGTCGTACGAGGCTCCACAGCCCCGCCCAACGCCTCCTGAACGCCGTGTGCCCCGGCCGCACCAGCGGCCGGGGCACACGCAGGACAAGACGGTGACGGACTACTCCTCGTCCGGACCCTCACCCTCCGTGCTGCTCTCCGCCTCGGTCGACGCCCCGTCGGCCTCCAGCAGCCGCGCGAGCTGCCGACCCACGATCCGCTTGAACTTCCGCGCCTGCGGACGCGTACGGTCCAGCACCGCGACCTCAAGGCGCTCCGCGGGAATCTCCCGCTGCGTGCCGTTCGACTCCCGCGACAGAGCCTGCACGGCCAGCTTCAGCCCCTCCGCGAGAGTCATACCCTCCCGATGCTGTTGATCGAGGTAGTTGCTGATCAGCTCCGCGTTGCCGCCCACCGCGACCGAACCGTGCTCGTCCACGATCGAACCGTCGTGCGGCAGCCGGTAGATCTGATCGCCGTCCGGGGTCTCACCGACCTCGGCCACGACCAGCTCCACCTCGTACGGCTTCTCACCCGCCGAGGAGAAGATCGTGCCCAGCGTCTGCGCGTAGACGTTCGCCAGACCGCGCGCGGTCACGTCGTCCCGGTCATAGGTGTAACCGCGCAGGTCCGCGTAGCGCACACCACCGATCCGCAGATTCTCGTACTCGTTGTACTTGCCGGCGGCCGCGAAACCGATCCGGTCGTAGATCTCACTGAACTTGTGCAGCGCACGGGACGGGTTCTCACCGACGAACACGATGCCGTCGGCGTACTGGAGCACGACCAGGCTGCGACCACGGGCGATGCCCTTGCGGGCGTACTCCGCCCGGTCGGCCATGGCCTGCTGGGGGGAGACATAGAACGGCGTCGACACCGGTTACCCGTCCCTTTCTGTCGAGGTCAACTGGATCACCTTGATAAGACCGGCCGCCGCTACAGCAGCGCGGCCCGCGGGCCGTCGGGCTGCTCCAGCCGCCGCGCCAAGATCGAACGGGCGATCTCGGAGGACTCCTCCTCCGTCAGCCGGCGGAAACCGTCCTCGGTGATCACGGTGACGATCGGATAGATCCGGCGGGCGACATCGGGACCACCGGTCGCCGAGTCGTCGTCTGCCGCGTCGTACAGGGCCTGCACCACCAGCGTGGTGGCCTGCTCCTCGGTCAGATCCTCACGGAAGAGCTTCTTCATGGCACCGCGCGCGAAGATCGAACCGGAGCCCGTGGCCGCGTAGCCGTGCTCCTCGCTGCGGCCGCCCGTGACGTCGTAGGAGAAGATCCGGCCCCTCTCCCGATCCACGTCGTACCCGGCGAACAGAGGCACCACGGCCAGACCCTGCATCGCCATGCCCAGATTCGAACGGATCATGGTCGACAGGCGGTTCGCCTTGCCCTCCAGCGACAACTGGGCGCCCTCGACCTTCTCGAAGTGCTCCAGCTCCAACTGGAACAGCTTCACCATCTCCACGGCCAGACCGGCGGTGCCGGCGATACCGACGGCCGAGTACTCGTCGGCGGGGAAGACCTTCTCGATGTCGCGCTGGGCGATCATGTTGCCCATGGTGGCGCGGCGGTCACCGGCCAGCACGACACCGCCCGGGAACGTCACCGCCACGATCGTGGTGCCGTGCGGCGCCTCGATCACACCCTGCGTGGGCGGCAGTTGACGGTTGCCGGGCAGCATCTCGGGCTGGTGCTCCGACAGGAAGTCCATGAAGGACGAGGACCCAGGCGTCAGGAAGGCAGCTGGTAGACGCCCGGTGCTACGAGTGTTGGCTTCCACGCGATTCCTTCCACGTAAGCAGCAGCCCGCCTTATGGCATCGGGCCGATCCTTGAACTGCCCCAGCGCGGCATTGCAGCTGAAGCACAGTACGCCACGGACCCTACCCGTCTTGTGGCAGTGATCCACATGTTCGGCCGGCCCGGACAGACATATGCAGCAGACACCCTGCTGCTCTGCAACCAGCGCATCCAACTCCGCCGGTGTAAGGCCGTACTTCCTCTTGAAGTAGGCGGCCCGGTTCCGCTCCGCCCGGCACGCGCGGCAATAGCTCGACCACCCGTCCGAGGAAGTCTTGTTGCGCTCCCATTCGGAGTGAGGCTTCACCTCTTCGCACTGCGGACACCGCTTGTGTCCCGTCGGGACCGGAACCTTCTCCCGAACTTTCTTCCCCTTGGCCTCCTGGCGCTGCCGGTAGTACTCGGCCGCGCACCCCCGGCAGTACGCCTGGAGGCCATCGGGTGCGGACTTGTTACTCGCGAACATCGAACGCGGCCGGTGCCGCTTGCACCGCGAACAGCGCCTTGAGCCCAGCTCTTCGTTCACAGCGAACTTCCCCCGACTCCACCTTCGATTCGAAGGCGAAAGTCACTGTCCACCCTTCTGAACGAAGGACCTCACGAAATCCTCGGCATTCTCTTCGAGGACATCATCGATTTCGTCCAGAACCGAGTCGACGTCGTCGCTCAGCTTCTCGTGTCGTTCCTTCAGGTCTTCGGAGCCCTGCGCTTCGGTCGTCTGCTCCTCGGCCTGTTCGGTCGAGTGCGTCGCCTTCTGCTGGCCGCCGCCGGTGTCCTTGGTTGCCATGACCCTCACCCCGCTCAGTTCGCCCGACATGGTCGACAGGTCGGCATTCCTGCCGATCGGTGATGATCAGACCCTACAAGCCGGGTCTGACAATGGCCCTGCGTTTCTCCAACGTACGAGGACCACCTCGATGATTCCCGGACGGCGGGCTTTCCACCCTGCCCGGCGGACGCCGCCCGGGTACCCGCTCAGCCGCCCGACAGCACCCTGACCAGGTCTTCCGCCGTGCGGCAGCGGTCGAGGAGCTCCTTGACGTGATTTCGCGTTCCGCGAAGCGGTTCGAGGGTTGGAACACGCTGGAGCGAGTCCCGGCCCGGGAGGTCGAAGATCACGGAGTCCCAGGAGGCCGCGGCCACGTCGTCGGCGTACTGCTCGAGGCAGCGGCCGCGGAAGTAGGCGCGGGTGTCCTCCGGGGGCTTCGTGCGGGCCCGCTCGACCTCGTCCTCGGTCAGCAGCCGCTTCATGCGGCCGCGGGCCTCCAGACGGTTGTACAGGCCCTTCTCGGCCCGTACGTCCGCGTACTGGAGGTCGAGGAGGTGCAGCTTGGCGGCGTCCCAGTCGAGGCCGTCGCGCCGTCGGTAGCCCTCCATGAGTTCGCGCTTGGCGACCCAGTCCAGCTCGCCGGCCAGGCTCATCGGGTCGTGTTCCAGGCGGTTGAGGGTGTCCTCCCAGCGGGTCAGGACGTCCTTGGTCTGCTCGTCCGCGTCGGCGCCGTAGCGTTCCTCGACGTACTTGCGGGAGAGCTCGTAGTACTCCATCTGGAGCTGGACCGCGGTGAGTGTGCGGCCGCTGCGGAGGGTGACCAGGCGCTTGAGGGTCGGGTCGTGGGAGACCTGGTGGAGGGTGCGGACCGGCTGGTCCACGGCCAGGTCCACCGCGATGAATCCGTCCTCGATCATGGACAGGACCAGGGCGGTCGTGCCGAGCTTGAGGTAGGTGGAGATCTCGGAGAGGTTGGCGTCGCCGATGATCACGTGCAGGCGGCGGTACTTCTCGGCGTCGGCGTGCGGTTCGTCGCGGGTGTTGATGATGGGGCGCTTGAGAGTGGTCTCGAGGCCGACCTCGACCTCGAAGTAGTCCGCGCGCTGGCTGAGCTGGAAGCCGTGTTCGTGGCCGTCCTGGCCGATGCCGACGCGGCCGGCGCCGGTGACGACCTGGCGGGAGACGAAGAAGGGCGTGAGGTGGCGCACGATGTCCGAGAAGGGGGTCTCCCGCTTCATCAGGTAGTTCTCGTGCGTGCCGTAGGAGGCGCCCTTGTTGTCGGTGTTGTTCTTGTAGAGGTGGATCGGCTGCGCCCCGGGCAGCTGGGCCGCGCGTTCGGCGGCCTCGGCCATGATGCGCTCGCCGGCCTTGTCCCAGAGGACGGCGTCGCGGGGGTTGGTGACTTCGGGTGCGCTGTATTCGGGGTGTGCGTGGTCGACGTAGAGCCGTGCGCCGTTGGTGAGGATCACGTTGGCGAGGCCGATGTCCTCGTCGGTGAGCTGGCTGGCGTCGGCGGCCTCTCGTGCGAGGTCGAAGCCGCGCGCGTCCCGCAGCGGGTTCTCCTCCTCGAAGTCCCAGCGGGCCCGGCGGGCCCGGTGCATCGCCGCCGCGTAGGCGTTGACGATCTGGGACGAGGTGAGCATGGCATTGGCGTTGGGGTGGCCGGGGACGGAGATTCCGTACTCCGTCTCGATGCCCATTACTCGCCGTACGGTCATGCGGCCCTCCTTGCCCGGCGGCGCCCTCGGTCGGGGACGCCGCTCAAGTACCGCTGGCGCTCCGGTGCGTGTGCGGTGCCCGTCCCCGCACTGCGCGACTCGGCGGTACCGAAGAGCCTAGAACGGCTTTGCGCTGGTGGGGAGATCATTTGCGTCATTGCCTTGCTCGCCTTGGTTCCGGTTGGTTGCCGGAAAAACAGTCGGCTGCGGGTACCCCGGTGAGGGCACCCGCAGCCGCCCTGTCTTTACAGGTACTGACCGGTGTTCGCCACCGTGTCGATGGAGCGTCCGGTGTCGGCGCCCTGCTTTCCGGTGATGAGGGTACGGATGTAGACGATCCGTTCGCCCTTCTTTCCGGAGATTCGGGCCCAGTCGTCCGGGTTGGTGGTGTTGGGCAGGTCCTCGTTCTCCTTGAACTCGTCCACGCATGCCTGGAGGAGGTGGGAGACGCGGAGGCCCTTCTGGCTGTGGTCGAGGAAGTCCTTGATCGCCATCTTCTTGGCGCGGCCGACGATGTTCTCGATCATGGCGCCGGAGTTGAAGTCCTTGAAGTAGAGGACTTCCTTGTCACCGTTGGCGTAGGTGACCTCCAGGAAGCGGTTCTCCTCGGATTCCGCGTACATGTGCTCGACCGCGGTCTGGATCATGCTTTCGACGGTGGTCGACTTGCTGCCGCCGTGTTCGCCGAGGTCGTCGGCGTGGAGCGGGAGGCGTTCGGTGAGGTACTTGCCGAAGATGTCCTTGGCGGCCTCGGCGTCGGGGCGCTCGATCTTGATCTTCACGTCGAGGCGGCCGGGGCGCAGGATGGCGGGGTCGATCATGTCCTCGCGGTTGGAGGCGCCGATGACGACCACGTTCTGCAGGCCTTCGACACCGTCGATCTCGGCGAGCAGCTGGGGGACGATCGTGTTCTCGACGTCGGAGCTGACGCCGGAGCCGCGGGTGCGGAAGAGGGATTCCATCTCGTCGAAGAAGACGATGACGGGGGTGCCCTCGCTGGCCTTCTCCCTGGCGCGCTGGAAGACGAGGCGGATCTGCCGCTCGGTCTCGCCGACGTACTTGTTGAGGAGCTCGGGGCCCTTGATGTTGAGGAAGAAGCTCTTGCCCTGGGCCTGGCCGGTGACCTCGGCGACCTTCTTGGCCAGCGAGTTGGCGACGGCCTTGGCGATGAGTGTCTTGCCGCATCCGGGGGGGCCGTAGAGCAGGACGCCCTTGGGCGGGCGCAGCTCGTGCTCCTTGAAGAGGTCCGGGTAGAGGTACGGGAGCTCGACGGCGTCGCGGATGGCCTCGATCTGGCCTCCGAGGCCGCCGATCTGCTCGTAGCCGATGTCCGGTACTTCTTCGAGGACGAGTTCTTCGACCTCGCTCTTGGGGACGATCTCGTAGACGTAGCCGGAGCGGGGTTCGAGCAGCAGGGCGTCACCGGGGCGGATGTTCACGTCCAGCAGTGGCTCGGCGAGCCGTACCACCCGCTCCTCATCGGTGTGCCCGAGCACCAGGGCGCGTTCGCCGTCCTCGAGGATCTCCTTGAGGGTGACGATGTCCCCGACGCGCTCGAACTCCATGGCTTCGACCACGTTGAGCGCTTCGTTGAGCATTACTTCCTGGCCGCGCCGGAGCTCTTCGAGTTCGACGCTGGGGCTGACGTTCACCCGGAGCTTGCGGCCCCCGGTGAAGATGTCGGCGGTGCCGTCCTCGTTGGCTTCGAGGAAGACGCCGAAGCCGGCCGGTGGCTGTGCGAGCCGGTCGACCTCCTCCTTGAGGGCCACGATCTGGTCGCGGGCCTCGCGGAGTGTGTTGGCGAGTCGCTCGTTCTGGGCGGACACGCCGGCCAGGTTGGTCTGCAGCTCGACGATCCGCTCTTCGAGAATCCTCGTGTGTCGCGGAGAGTCGGCGAGCTTGCGTCGCAGGACGGCGATCTCCTGCTCAAGGTAGGCAATCTGCCCGGCCGGGTCGTCGGACCCGCGTCCCGGGCGGATGCCGCGGTTCATGTCGTCGTCGTGGGCTGCCACGGTCCTCACCTCCTCCAAGGGGAGCTGGACGCTTCCAGACCCTACCTGGGTGGGTGTCGATTGAAACCCCTAGATCACAAAGACGGTCGGGGTGTGTCCGATCTTCACCCTTGCGCTCTCCCTCACGCCAGGGGAATACCCACCGAACATGATTGGAAAGCTGCCGGAGGTAGGGTCACAGTGTTCAACACCCGTCAGAGCTGGCCCGATTCCCGCCGGCTCGACTTTCAAACGGCAGGAGAGATGAGCGTGCAGCAGGAGGCCGTGGCCGGCGGCGATCAGCTGGAGGTCTGGATCGATCAGGACCTGTGTACCGGCGACGGGATCTGCGCGCAGTACGCGCCTGAGGTGTTCGAGCTGGACATCGACGGCCTGGCGTACGTCAAGGGCCCGGCGGACGAGCTGTTGCAGGAGAAGGGCGCTACGACGCGTGTTCCGCTGCCGCTGCTGACGGACGTGGTGGACTCGGCGAAGGAGTGTCCGGGCGAGTGCATCCATGTGCGTCGTGTTTCGGACAGGGTCGAGGTCTTCGGTCCGGACGCTGAGTGAGGTAACGGGTGCGGGCCGTTACGGTTGTCTGATTTCTCACATGGGCCGGGGGGCGTGACTCAGACGCTGTGGGTGGCGGCGGGTGTCGAGCGGACGAACGTGCCGTTCTTCCACTGCCACTTCACGTGGTCGGTGACGTCGGGGCAGCAGCGGGGCACGTTGTCGGTGGAGTAGCCGAGCAGGGTGGCGGTGACGGCGCCGTCGCGTATCGCGAGGTCGCTCACCGTGTCGCCGGCCTTGGGGTCGAGGAGGGTGGCGACCAAGCGGGGTGTGCCGTTCGAGGCGCGGGTGAGGACGTAGACGCCGTCGGGCGGGGTGCCCATGGGGGCGTCACAGTGGACGATCGCGACCGTCTCGGGGTTGCCGTCGCCGTCGAGGTCTCCGGTGGTCTTCTTGTGCACGACCGCTTTCACCGGGCCGCAGGTGATCGGGAAGTCGACTCCGGCCGTGCCGGGTGCGGCGGCGGCGTGGACGGTCTTCGTGTGCGGGGCGGTGGTCTGGGCGGCCGTCGCCGAGTTGGGCTGCAGGACCGAGGAGAGGGCCATGACGCCGGCGACCGCCGTGGCGGTGGCGACCCAGTGGATGGGCCGGGTGTGCGTGTGTGCCAGTTCCGGGACGGCGGGTTGCTGCACTAGGAGCGTCTCCTGTGAGGGCTGTGCCGGTGGGGGTGGCTCGCATCGTGCCACACGTCACAGTGCGGGGGAACGGCGGGGTGCGGGATGACGAACGGAGCCCGTCGGGTTTGCGCGGTTTGTGGCGCGCTGTCAGGAGAAAGGCGCCGCGGTCGAGTTCCGGTGGGTTGTCCGGGAACTCGACCGCGGCGCCCATGCGTTGCTGCGGGGTGCGGCCGGGTCAGCGGCCGCCGCCGTCGGCGTTGGGGCCGGCGTAGTCCTCGCCGTAGGCGCCCTTGGCGGGGCGGCGGCGGCGCATGGGGGGCTCGACGCCGTCGGCGAGACGGCGGGCGGTGAGGAGGAAGCCGGTGTGGCCGATCATCCGGTGGTCGGGGCGGACGGCCAGGCCCTCGATGTGCCAGTTGCGGATCATCGTCTCCCAGGCGGTCGGCTCATTGAAGGAGCCGATCTCGCGGATGGACTCGACGGTCCGGGCGAGCTGGGTGGTGGTGGCGACGTAGCAGCACAGGATGCCGCCGGGGACGAGCGCCTTGGAAACGGCCTCCAGGCACTCCCAGGGGGCGAGCATGTCGAGGATGACGCGGTCGACGTCGGTGTCGGAGAGGTTGTCCTGGAGGTCGCCGACGGTGAGCTGCCAGGCGGGGTGCGGGCCGCCGAAGTAGCGCTCGACGTTCTGCTGGGCGATCTCGGCGAAGTCCTCGCGGCGCTCGTAGCTGTGGAGCATGCCCTGGTCGCCGATGGCGCGCAGCAGGAAGCTGCTGAGCGAGCCGGAGCCGACTCCGGCCTCCACGACGCGGGCGCCGGGGAAGATGTCGGCGAAGGCGAGGATCTGCCCCGCGTCCTTGGGGTAGACGACGGCTGCCCCGCGGGGCATGGACAGGACGTAGTCGGGGAGCAGGGGGCGCAGCGCGAGGTAGGCGACGTTACCGGTGGTGCGGACAACGCTGCCCTCGGGTGCGCCGATCAGCTCGTCGTGCGGGAAGGAACCCTTGTGGGTGTGGAAGTTCTTTCCGGCTTCGAGCGTGAACGTGTAGTGGCGGCCCTTGGGGTCGGTCAGCTGAACCTGGTCCCCGACCTTGAAGGGCCCGCGCCTGCGGGCGGCACCGGTCGGTTCGGACATGTGAACAGCCTACCGGGGTTTGTGGGGGCCGCCGACCACTAGGAGGGGCGGGCCATGGCCTTGACGAAGGCCCGCTCGACGTCGGCGGCGGACAGTACGCCGTAGATCTCGCCGGTCTCTTCGACGACCAGGTACTCGGTGGCGGGGGTGGCGCGCAGGACGTCGAGGAGGTCTTCGCCGGCGAGTTCGGCGGAGACGCGCATGCCGTCGGTGAGTTCCTGGGCGAGGCCGCTGACGGCGACCCAGGGCCGGCGGTGTTCGGGGACGCCGACGATGGCGGCCTCGCGGACCAGGGAGAGCGGGGTGCCGTCGGCGTCGACGACGACGAGGGCGCGGGCGCCGGCGGCGTTGGCGCGGCGCAGGGCCTCGGAGAGGGGGGTGTCGGTCTCGACGGGGACGGCGCGGCGGGTGAGGTTGCGGGCGCGCAGTTCTGGGAGGTGTTCGCGTAGGCGGGCCATGCGGAGGCTGTTGCCGGCGCCGGTCCAGATGATCGCGGCGAGGATGGCGGCGAGCAGGGCGTCGGTGACGGTGTCCATGCCGACGCTGTCCTCGGCGGTGGAGCCGAGGGCGCCGGACTGGGTGAGCAGCGGCAGGCCGATGAGGACGGAGACGGCGAGGGCGCGGCCGACCCAGGCGGCGGCGACGGTGCCGTTCATGGGCTTGCCGGTGATCTTCCAGACGACGGCACGGAGCATCCGGCCGCCGTCGAGGGGGAGGCCGGGCAGGAGGTTGAAGGCGGCGACGATGAGGTTGGAGATCATCAGGCCGGCGAGCAGCACGCCGGGGACGGTGCCGGGCTCGACGGGCTGCATGGCGATGTAGAAGATCCCGGCGAGGACGAGGGAGAGCAGGGGGCCGACGAAGGCCAGGACGAACTCCCGGCCGGGGGTCTCGGCTTCCTTCTCGATCTCGGAGACGCCGCCGAAGAACTGGAGCTGGATGCGGCGGACCGGGAGTTTGAAGCGGAGCGCGGCGACGGTGTGGGCGAGTTCGTGGACGAGGACGGAGGCGTAGAAGGCGACCGCGAAGAAGAGGGAGACCAGGTAGCGGGCGGCGCCGAGTTCGGGCAGGACGCGGTCGAGCTGGCCGCCGAAGACCCAGGTGATGAGGGCGGCGACGAGGAACCAGCTGGGGGCGACGTACACGGGTACGCCGAAGGGGCGCCCCATGAGGAGTCCGCCCCGGGGCGATTCGCGGCGCTGCGGCGGGGGGTTCTTGGCGCCGGAGTGGGCGAGGGGGCGGTCGGGGTGGGACATGTGGCCGGGGGCGGTGTCTGCGCCGTGAGCGGCGCGGTGGCCGGCGTCGGGGCCGGTGGGGTGGCCCGCGGGCTCGGCCGGGGCGGCCTGGCCGGCGTCCGTGGCGTTCGTGGCCGCGGTGTCGTTCGTGGGGGTCGGCCGGTCGGTGTCCGGCTGCGCCGGGCGGTGTGCCGGGGCGGCGTCGTCGCTCTGCGGGGCGGCGGGCGGGCCGGGGTGCTCCTGGGGAGCGGGGTCCTGCCCCGGGGTGGTGTCCTGGCGTGGGCGCCCGTGGTCGTCGTCGTGCGCGTTCGGGTCGCTGTCGGCCGGGGTGGTCCCGGTGTCGGTGGTCGGCGTGCTGTCGCCCATCGAGGGGTCCCCCTTGGCGGCGTCCCTGGTCGTGGTGGTCCGTCGTGCGTCCGTGGGCTGTGCGTCGGCCTGGCCGGGTGAGGGGGTGGCCGGTGCCGTGTGGGGCTCGGCCGGCTCGTCGGTGCCGGGCCGCGGCTGCCCGCTCCCGCCGCTCTGGTCCACGATGTCCCCTCGTTCGAAGCGTTCCGCGCCTGCCGGGCGGAAGGGTCTTGGGGTCGATGGTATGCGTCCGTCGCGGTGCGTTCCGCCCCGGCACCCCCGGTGTTTCCCCGGCGGCGGCGCCCGTCGCGCCGGTGAGTGGGTCACTGTCAGTGGCGGGCCGTAAGGTCTGTGGGCATGGAGAACAGCGCGGAGGGCACGGCTGAGGCCCACGGCGGGGGTCCGGCACCGGTGGATCTTCCTGAGGTGGCCGAGCAGACGGCGGTGCCGACGGTGACGACCGCGGTGGCGGCGGCAGCGGTCGTGGGGGCGATGCCGGACGCGGACCGGCCGGCCGCCACAGCGCCGGCGAGTCTGTCGCCCTCGCGTGCCGGTGACTTCATGCAGTGCCCTCTGCTGTACCGCTTCCGTGTCATCGACCGGCTGCCGGAGAAGCCGAGCGAGGCGGCGACCCGCGGGACGCTGGTGCACGCGGTCCTGGAGCGGCTCTTCGACGCGCCCGCCGCGGAGCGGACGGCGCCGCGTGCCAAGTCCCTGATCCCTGGTCAGTGGGACCGGCTGCGGGAGAGCAGGCCGGAGGTCGTGGAGCTGTTCGAGGACGATCCCGACGGGGAGCGGCTGGCGCGCTGGCTGGGCGAGGCGGAGCGGCTCGTCGAGCGGTGGTTCACGCTGGAGGATCCGACCCGGCTGGAGCCCGCGGAGCGGGAGTTGTTCGTGGAGGCGGAGCTGGACTCGGGGCTGACGCTGCGCGGGATCATCGACCGGGTCGACGTGGCGCCGACGGGCGAGGTGCGGATCGTCGACTACAAGACGGGCAAGGCGCCCCGGCCGGAGTACGCCGAAGGCGCGCTGTTCCAGATGAAGTTCTACGCCCTGGTGGTGTGGCGCCTGAAGCAGGTGGTCCCGCGGCGGCTGCAGCTGGTGTACCTCGGCAGCGGGGACGTTCTGACGTACGACCCGGTCCTCGCCGACCTGGAGCGGGTCGAGCGCAAGCTGCTCGCGCTGTGGGAGGCGATCCGG
Source organism: Streptomyces sp. MAI_2237 (assembly GCF_054189285.1). Taxonomy (NCBI): domain Bacteria; kingdom Bacillati; phylum Actinomycetota; class Actinomycetes; order Kitasatosporales; family Streptomycetaceae; genus Streptomyces; species Streptomyces sp. MAI_2237. Next base: position 429,412 of record NZ_JAJPGQ010000001.1, read on the forward strand.
CAGGCCACCGAGTCGGGCGACTGGCGGCCCCGGCCGACGAAGCTGTGCGGCTGGTGCGACCACCAGGCGCACTGCCCGGAGTTCGGGGGCACTCCCCCGCCCTATCCGCTGCCGGTGAGGGCGGTCGGCTCGGGGGACCTCCCGCAGGGCAGAATGGGGCCGGACTAGCGAAGGAGTGTCACGTGGCCATCCGCGTCCTACTGGTCGACGACCAGCCGCTGCTGCGTACCGGTTTCCGGATGATCCTGGAGGCGGAGCAGGATCTCGCGGTCGTCGGCGAGGCCGGAGACGGCCTCCAGGCCCTCGACCAGGTGCGGGCGCTGCAGCCCGATGTGGTTCTGATGGACATCCGGATGCCTCGGATGGACGGGGTGGAGGCGACCCGGCAGATCACCGGGCCCGGGCGGGACGGCCCGGCGAAGGTGCTGGTGCTGACCACCTTCGACCTCGACGAGTACGTGGTGGAGGCGCTGCGGGCGGGGGCGAGCGGGTTCCTGCTGAAGGACGCGCCGGCCAATGAGCTCGTGCAGGCGATCCGGGTGGTGGCGGCGGGTGAGGCCATGCTGGCGCCGAGCATCACCCGGCGGCTGCTGGACAAGTACGCCACGCATCTGCCCTCCGGTGACGAGCCGGTGCCGGACACGCTGCACACGCTCACCGAGCGTGAGGTGGAGGTGCTGAAGCTGGTGGCGCGCGGTCTGTCGAACGCCGAGATCGCGGCCGACCTGTTCGTCAGTGAGACGACGGTGAAGACGCATGTGGGCCATGTGCTGACCAAGTTGGGGCTGCGGGACCGGGTGCAGGCCGCGGTGTACGCGTACGAGAGCGGGCTGGTGCGCCCCGGCGCCCAGTAGCAGGGCCTGTGACGGCGGAGGACGCCCCTTGTGCCAAGGGGCGCCCTCCGTGCGTGCCGGGGCCGTCGGTCAGCTCTTGCTGAGCTCCCAGAAGCGGAAGACCGTCGAGGCGTCGAGGCAGTACTCGAGGCCGTAGACGTTCTCGCGGGTGACGGCGTACTGCTTGGCCTGCCAGACCGGGAGGACGGGCAGCTGCTGGGCGACGATGTCCTGCAGCCTGCCGTAGTCGTTGTCGGTCGCGGCGCGGTCGCTCTCGGCGGCGGTGCGCGGGATGAGCGTGCCGGTGATGGTGTCGTTGCGGTAGTTGTTGCTCAGCACGTTGCCCTTGCCGAAGAAGGGGGCGGTGAAGTTGTCGGCGTCCGGGTAGTCCGGCACCCAGCCCTTGACGTAGACGCCGTACTTGCCCTTGGCGATGTCCTTCTCGTACTGGTCGAAGGAGACGGACTTGACGTCGGCGTCGAACAGGCCGCTGGCGTTGAGCTGCCCGGCGATGGCCTTGAGCTCCTGGTCGGTGGCGGGGCCGTAGCGGGAGGGGGTGGACCAGAGGGTGAGCTTGACCTTGCCGGTGATGCCTTCGGCCTTCAGGGCGGCGGCGGCCTTGGCCGGTGAGGGGCTGGCGCCGTAGGTGTCGAAGAACGCCGTGTTGTGGCCCACGATGCCGGCCGGGATGATCGAGTAGAGCGGGGTGGCCGTGCCCTCGTAGACGTTCTTGATGAGGGCGTCGCGGTCGAGCAGGTAGGCGATGGCCTTGCGCACGCCGAGCTTTCCGGCGACCGGGTCCTTCATGTTGAAGACCAGGTGCTGCACCTCGGCGCTGGTGCCCTCGACGACCTCGGTGGTGGCCTTGTTGTCGGCGTTCTGCAGGTCGGCGATGTCGCCGGCGCTCAGGCCCCGGTAGGCGATGTCGATCTTGTCGTTCTGGAGGGCCTGCTTCAGCTTGGCCTGGTCGCCGTGGAAGAACTTGAGGGTGACGCCGGAGTTCTTGACCTTCGCGGTGCCCTTGTAGTTGCCGTTGACCGAGAAGACGGCCTTGCCGTCGTCGAAGGAGTCCAGCTTGTAAGGGCCTGAGCCGACGGCCTTGCCGTCCTTGCGGAGCTTGTCCGCGTCGTACGCGTTGTGGTCGACGATGGAGCCCGCACCGGAGGCGATCTTGCTGGGGAAGGTGGCGTCGGGCTCCTTCAGGTGGAACACGACCGTCTTCGCGTCCGGTGTCTCGATCCTGCCCAGCATGGGGAACATGATCGCCGGACCCGCGTCGTCGTTGATCTTCAGCATGCGGTCGAAGGAGAACTTGACGTCCTCGGAGGTGAGCGAGTCACCGTTGCTGAATTTCAGGCCGTCCTTGAGGGTGCACCGGTAGACCTTGGTCGCGGTGTCGGCGAAGTCGCACGACTTGGCGGCCTCGGGCACCGGCTCGGTGCCCCCGTTGGGGAAGGCGAGCAGCGACTGGAAGACATTGTTGAACAACAGCCAGGAGCCGGGGTCGTAACCGGAGGCGGGGTCGGTGGCCAGGACGTCGTCCGACATCCCCATGACCACGGAGGGCCCGGTTCCCCCGGAATCGCCGTCGCCCGCGCCGCAGCCGGTCAACAGGCCGGAGGCCAGCCCCGCCACTATGGGCAGGACCGGCCACTGGTTGCGCATGATCACAGCATGTGCCTTGTCGTCGGTATCGGGACCCCGGGGCCGCCGTCCCCGGGCCCCGGGCACAAGGAGACTAGCCGCTCACCCCACGGCCCAGCTCCCACAGCTGGAGGGTCGCGGAGGAGTTGAGAGCATATGCGGTGCCGGTGACGTTGTCGCGGGCGGCGACGTACTGCTTGCCCTGCCACAGCGGGATGATCGGGACGTCCTCGGCGACGATGTCCTGGATCGTGGTGATGTCGGAGCCGGCGGCGAGGCGGTCGGCCTCGCGCCGGGAGTCCGGGATCAGGGTGTTGATGATCCGGCTGTTCCTGTACGGCAGCTTCAGGAAGTTGTCCGTGTCGAGGAACGGCGCCACGTAGTTGTCGGCGTCCGGGAAGTCGGGGAACCAGCCCATGCCCCAGACGTCGTACTTGCCCTTGCGCTCGGCGGGGACGAAGGCGTCCCACTTCGAGCCCTGGATGCTGACGTCGAACAGGCCGCTGCTGTTGAGCTGCTGCTGAAGGATCTTGAACTCCTTCGCGGTGGCCGACCCGTAGTGGTCGGTCGTGTAGTGCAGCGTCAGCTTGACCGGGGTGGTGATGTTGGCGCCGGCCAGCAGGGCCTTGGCCTTGGCGGTGCTGGGGTCGCCGTACTTGTTGAAGAACGAGTTGGAGTGGCCCGTGATGCTCGCCGGGACCAGCGAGTACAGCGGCTCGGCCTGGGTGCCGTAGACCTTGGAGACGAGTTCGCCGCGGTTGATCAGCTGGGCCATCGCCTGCCGGACGGCCTTGTCCTTGACGGACTTGGCGTCGGTGTTGAAGGCGAGGTAGCGGATCTCCAGGCCGGACAGCTCGACCAGGTCCTCGTTGTCGCTGGTGCTGTTCGACAGCTTCTGGATCTGCTCCGGCGACATCGTGCGAGTCATGACGTCGATGTCACCCTTGTCCAGGGCGGCGCCCATGGCCGAGGCGTCCGTGTAGGACACCATCTGGACCTTGGAGTTGTTGACCTTCAGCGTCCCCTTGTAGTTGGGGTTCTTGGTGAAGGTGGCGGTGACGATCGCGTCGTTCTTGACGTCGGTCGACAGGGTGTAGGGGCCGGAGCCGTCGACGTCGAAGCCGTCGCGCAGCTTGTTCTTCTCGTAGTCGTCGGGGTTGACGATGCCGGCGACCGGGGTCGACAGCTTGTACGGGAAGGTGGCGTCGGCGGTCTTGAGGTGGAAGATGACCTCGTTGTCACCCTGCGTCTCGACGGTGTCGATGGTGTTCAGCAGGGCGGACACGCCGGAGTCGGCCTTGATGGCACGCGCGCGGTCGATGGAGTACTTCACGTCGGCCGCGGTGATCTTGTCGCCGTTGGCGAACTTCAGGCCGTCGCGCAGGGTGCAGGCGTAGCGCTCGTTGCCGCTGTCGGTGAAGCCGCAGCTCTGGGCGGCCTCGGGCACCGGGTCGCCTTCGCCCTTGGGCTGGATCATCAGGGTCTGCACGGTCTGGCGCAGGATGTTCCAGGTGCCGACGTCGTAGGCGTAGGCCGGGTCCAGGGGTGCCGGGGCGGACTTCGTCGCCGTGAAGGTGTCGGTGGTGCCGACTTTGATCGCGCTGCCACCATCGCTGCCGCTGTCGGAGCCGCCGCAGGCGGCGAGCACGGGCGCGAGCAGGCCGACGACGGCCGGCAGCACCAAAGTCTTGCGGTTCATGCTCGTGTTTCTCCAGAGCTGTTCAGGTCCGTGTAACCGGCATGCAGGGGTGTCGCGGCGGCACACGGGGGTAAGGGCGACGGTTCTCGCGACGAGATTAGTCCGCACCTGCAGGGAGGTTCGCGGTCACCGGAGTTGAGGGGCCATCACGCAGCGAAACCGGGCGTGGACACACCGAAAACCCGACAGCGGAAGGATTCGTGCAGCTTTCCATCAATCGGGACACAAGGTCCCGTCACAGGCCCGGGAAAGGGCGTGCGCAGCACAGCGGACCGAGCCTGTCGACCCCTGTGCGCGTGGTGAACCTCACACATCAACAACGGGGTGAGCCACCGGAATTCGGCCGTCCGGGTGGGTTCGAATTCCCTCGCGCGCCCGCACCGGAATTCGCCGCGCTATCCGCGCCGCACGCTGTGTGAACGGGCGGCGCATTTCCGTCATCGGCCGGTGATCAGCCCGCGCAGAAAGGCAAGGTCGACCTGTTCGAGCGAGTTCACCACGGTCCGCCGCTCGGCGGGGGTGATGGGGGCGACGGAGGGGACGGCCACGACATGGCAGCCGGCCGCCTCGGCCGCCGCGACGCCGGTCGCGGTGTCCTCGACGACGGCACATCTGGCGGGGTCCACGCCGAGCCCGGCGGCGGCGAGCAGATACGGGTCGGGGTGGGGCTTGGTGCGCCGCACCTCGTCGCCGGCGACCGACAGGGCGAAGTGCTGGGAGCCCAGCGAGGTCAGCACCCGGTCGATGATGCGCCGGTGGGAGGCGGAGACCAGGGCGGTCGGGACCTCGTACTCGTAGAGTTCGGCGAGCAGCCGGGCGGCGCCCGGCATCAGGGGCAGGGCCTGGTCGATACGGTCCTCGAAGCCCTGGTTGAGCCGCACCGTGAGCTCGGCGAGGCTGATGTCGGCGCCGGTCGCCTCGATCAGGAACCCCGCGCTGCGGGTCATGGGGCCGCCGACCACGACGTGGCGCCAGGAGTCGTCGAGGGTGTGGCCGAGGGCGGCGAAGACCTCGACCTCGACGTCCCACCAGAAGCCCTCGGTGTCCACCAGGGTGCCGTCCATGTCGAGGAGCACGGCCTGCAGTGCTGAGCCTTCGGCCGTACGGGTTCCGAGCGCGGGGACCGTGCTTGTCATCCGGGCGCACCTCCTTGGGGGACGAGCAGGCCGGTTCCCGCGCGGGGAACCGGCCTGCAGTGGACCGACCAGTGTACGTCGCCCGGCGCCGAAGCGCCTCGTTTATCCGGCGCGCTCCGGGGCACATCGTCTGTACGCCGGGGGGCGCTGTGAGCTGCGTTTCCGCGCCCGGCACGGGCGGTTCTCCGTGCTCGGCACGGGCGGTTTTCCGCTCGCGGCGCGGGCGGTTCCTCAGCGGGCGTTGAAGTACTTCGCCTCCGGGTGGTGGATCACGATGGCGTCCGTGGACTGCTCGGGGTGCAGCTGGAACTCCTCGGACAGCTGGACTCCGATGCGCTCGGGTTCGAGGAGGTCGGCGATCTTGGCCCGGTCCTCCAGGTTCGGGCACGCTCCGTAGCCGAGCGAGAAGCGGGCGCCGCGGTACTTCAGGGCGAACATGTCCTCGATGTCGCCGGGGTCCTCCCCGGCGTAGCCGAGCTCCGACCGCACGCGCGCGTGCCAGTACTCGGCGAGGGCCTCGGCCAACTGCACGGACAGGCCGTGCAGTTCGAGGTAGTCGCGGTAGGCGTTGGCCTCGAAGAGCTTCGCGGTCCGCTCGCCGATCCTGGAGCCGACGGTGACGACCTGGAGGCCGACCACGTCGGTCTCCCCGGCTTCCTCCGGGCGGAAGAAGTCGGCCAGGCACAGGCGGCGGCCGCGGCGCTGGCGCGGGAAGGTGAAGCGGGTGCGTTCGTTGCCCTGCTCGTCCAGGATGATCAGGTCGTCGTCCTTGGAGACGCAGGGGAAGTAGCCGTAGACGACGGCCGCTTCGAGCAGGTTCTCGGTCTGCAGCCGGTCCAGCAGCCCGCGCAGGCGGGGGCGGCCGTCGGTCTCGACGAGTTCCTCGTACGTCGGCCCCTCGCCGGTGCGGGCCTGCTTCAGGCCCCACTGGCCCTTGAACAGGGCGCCCTCGTCGAGCCAGGACGCGTACTCCTTGAGCTGGATGCCCTTGATGACGCGGGTGCCCCAGAACGGCGGGGTGGGGATCGGGTTGTCGGTGGCGACGTCGGAGCGGACGTGGCCCTCCTCCGGGCGCTCCTCGACCTCGACGGCCGAAGTGGCCCGCACCCGGCGCTGCTTGAGCTCGGGCAGGACCGCGCCGGGGACGCCCCGCTTGACGCCGATGAGGGCGTCCATGAGGCGCAGGCCCTCGAACGCGTCGCGGGCGTAGCGGACTTCGCCCTCGTAGATCTCGTGCAGGTCCTGCTCGACGTAGGCGCGGGTGAGAGCGGCGCCGCCGAGGATGACGGGGTAGTCGGCGGCGAGTCCGCGCTGGTTGAGCTCCTCCAGGTTCTCCTTCATGATCACCGTGGACTTCACCAGCAGGCCGGACATGCCGATGACGTCGGCCCGGTGTTCCTCGGCGGCCTCCAGGATCGCGGAGACCGGTTGCTTGATGCCGAGGTTGACGACGTTGTAGCCGTTGTTGGACAGGATGATGTCGACGAGGTTCTTGCCGATGTCGTGCACGTCGCCGCGCACGGTGGCCAGCACGATGGTGCCCTTGCCCTCGGCGTCGGACTTCTCCATGTGCGGTTCGAGGTGGGCGACGGCGGCCTTCATGACCTCGGCGGACTGCAGCACGAAGGGCAGCTGCATCTGGCCGGAGCCGAACAGCTCGCCGACGACCTTCATGCCGTCCAGGAGGGTCTCGTTGACGATGTCGAGGGCGGGGCGGTCCTGGAGGGCCTCGTCGAGGTCGGCCTCCAGGCCGTTGCGCTCGCCGTCGATGATGCGGCGCTTGAGGCGCTCCTCCAGCGGCAGGGCGGCCAGTTCCTCGGCCTTGCCGGCCTTCAGCGACTTGGCGGTGGCGCCCTCGAAGAGCTGCATGAGCTTCTGCAGCGGGTCGTAGCCCTCGCTGCGGCGGTCGTAGATGAGGTCGAGGGCGGTGGTGACCTCTTCCTCGCTGAACCGGGCGATGGGCAGGATCTTGGAGGCGTGCACGATCGCCGAGTCCAGGCCCGCCTTGACGCACTCGTCGAGGAAGACGGAGTTCAGCAGGATGCGGGCGGCCGGGTTGAGGCCGAAGGAGATGTTGGACAGGCCCAGCGTGGTCTGCACGTCCGGGTGGCGGCGCTTGAGCTCGCGGATCGCCTCGATGGTGGCGAGGCCGTCCTTGCGGGACTCCTCCTGACCGGTACAGATGGTGAAGGTCAGGGTGTCGATGAGGATGTCCGACTCCTGGATGCCCCAGTTGCCGGTGAGGTCGTCGATGAGCCGCTCGGCGATCTCGACCTTCTTCTCCGGGGTGCGGGCCTGGCCCTCCTCGTCGATGGTCAGCGCGATCAGCGCGGCGCCGTGCTCCTGGGCCAGCTCAGTGACCCGCGCGAAGCGGGACTCCGGGCCGTCGCCGTCCTCGTAGTTGACGGAGTTGATGACCGCGCGGCCGCCCAGCTTCTCCAGGCCGGCGCGGATGACGGGGACCTCGGTGGAGTCGAGGACGATCGGCAGGGTGGAAGCGGTGGCGAAGCGGCCGGCGAGTTCCTCCATGTCGGCGACGCCGTCGCGGCCGACGTAGTCCACGCACAGGTCCAGCATGTGGGCGCCCTCGCGGATCTGCTCGCGGGCCATCTCCACACAGTCGTCCCAGCGGCCCTCCAGCATGGCCTCGCGGAACTTCTTCGAGCCGTTGGCGTTGGTGCGCTCGCCGATGGCCAGGTAGGAGGTGTCCTGGCGGAACGGCACGGTCTGGTAGAGGGAGGCGGCGCCGGGCTCGGGCTCGGGGGTCCGCTCGACGGGTGCGGCCTCGCGGACGCGCTCCACGAGCTGGCGCAGGTGTTCGGGCGTCGTGCCGCAGCAGCCGCCGACCAGGTTCAGGCCGTAGTCGCGGACGAAGGTCTCCTGGGCGTCCGCGAGGCCCTCGGGGTCGAGCGGGAAGTGCGCGCCGTCCTTGGTGAGGATCGGCAGTCCGGCGTTCGGCATGCACAGCAGCGGTGTGCGGGAGTGCCGGGCCAGGTAGCGCAGGTGCTCGCTCATCTCGGCGGGGCCGGTCGAGCAGTTCAGGCCGATCATGTCGATGCCGAGGGGCTCCAGGGCCGTCAGGGCGGCGCCGATCTCCGAGCCGAGCAGCATGGTGCCGGTGGTCTCGAAGGCCATCGACACCAGCAGGGGCACCTCGGTGCCGGTGGCCTCCATGGCGCGGCGGGCGGCGACGACCGAGGCCTTGGTCTGCAGCAGGTCCTGGGTGGTCTCCACGATCAGGGCGTCCGCGCCGCCGGCGAGCAGGCCCTCGGCGTTGGCCTGGTAGCCGTCGCGGATCGTGGTGTAGCCGACGTGGCCGAGGGTGGGCAACTTGGTGCCGGGACCGATGGAGCCAAGGACCCAGCGGGTGCGGCCGTCGCGGGCGGCGAACTCGTCGGCGGTCTCGCGGGCGATGCGGGCGCCGGCCTCGGACAGCTCGTGCACCCGGTCGGCGATGTCGTACTCGGTGGCCGCCGTGTGGTTGGCGCCGAAGGTGTTCGTCTCGACGCAGTCGACGCCCGCCGCGAAGTACTCCTCGTGGACGGAGCGGACGATGTCCGGCCGGGTGACGTTGAGGATCTCGTTGCATCCTTCGAGGTTCTGGAAGTCCTCGAGGGTGGGGTCCTGGGCCTGGAGCATCGTGCCCATGGCTCCGTCGGCCACCACCACTCGGGTGGCGAGGGCCTCACGGAGCGCGGACACACGGGCCCGGCTGTCGGCGGAAGGGGTCGGTGGCGACGAGGCCATGAAAGGGGCTCCCTTATGGTGCGACGGCTGTCGGCTTTGCGCGTTCCGTGGAACTCTCCGCGGTGGGCGCACCTGGCCAGAGTAACCGGGTGGGCCGTTGCGCGTTCGGGGCGTCCACGAGGCGGACCGGGATGGCCGACAGGTACCTGGTGGGAGACGTGTGACACAACAGGTGCCGTACGAGTATTAGCGGTGGGTCGGCATGGACCGGTAGTGTTCGGCATTGCCGAACGGTGGCAACGACGACGTTACGTCGACGTTCGAAGGGGACGGAGGCAGTACGGCGATGGCACGGAACATCCAGTCGCTCGAACGGGCGGCCGCGATGCTGCGGCTGCTCGCGGGCGGCGAGCGGCGGCTCGGCCTCTCGGACATCGCCTCGTCGCTCAGTCTCGCCAAGGGCACCGCCCACGGCATACTGCGCACCCTCCAGCAGGAGGGTTTCGTCGAGCAGGACGAGGCCTCCGGGCGCTATCAGCTGGGGGCGGAGCTGCTGCGTCTGGGCACCACCTATCTGGACGTCCACGAGCTGCGCGCGCGTGCCCTGGTGTGGACGGACGACCTGGCCCGCTCCAGCGGCGAGAGCGTGTACCTCGGGGTGCTGCACCAGCAGGGCGTGCTGATCGTGCACCACGTCTTCCGGCCCGACGACAGCCGGCAGGTGCTGGAGATAGGGGCCATGCAGCCCCTGCACTCCACGGCCCTGGGCAAGGTCCTGTCGGCCTACGACCCGGTCGCGCACAGCGAGGCGATGGAGGCCGACCGCAAGCCGTTCACCGACCGTACGGTGTGCGAGGCGGAGGACTTCGAGCACATCCTCGACATCACGCGCGCGCGTGGGTACGCGGCCGACGTCGAGGAGACCTGGGAGGGCGTGGCGTCCGTCGCCGCGCCCATCCACGACCGGCGGCGCATGCCGGTCGGCGCGGTCGGCATCACCGGCGCCGTGGAACGGCTGTGCCGGGCCGAGGAGAAGGACGCGCTGCGCCCCGAGCTGATCGCCGCCGTGCGGGACTGCGCCCGCGCCGTGTCGCGGGATCTGGGAGCCGGGCGCTTCTGAGCCGGCGGTTCGAGGACCGGGACGCCTCTGGCGCATCCCGGTCTCACCCGTACCCTGACACAACGGACGTACCACCCGGCCGGTACGCAGGGTGCTTGTTACTCCGCCGTACGCATCTGACCAGCAAGATCGACGACTCACGGCAATCAGTAACGATCGTGCTTTCGACAACAGAACTCTTGACGCACACGTGACGCCGCGGCGAGACTCCCGTCCATCGGTCGGCATTGTCGAACACCTACCGGCAATACGCGTTAGAGTGTGACAACGCCAAGGGCCGACACCGCTCTCACCCCCGAGGGCAGCTCGAACCTCCGGAGGGACCCGGGGTTCGGTCCCCTGGACGAAGGACAAAGGAGTCGCGGGTGTCCAGCTCCGACATCTTCATCGGCGAGACCATCGGTACCGCCATACTCATCCTGCTCGGCGGCGGCGTCTGCGCGGCCGTCACGCTGAAGGCCTCCAAGGCGCGCAACGCCGGCTGGCTCGCCATCACCTTCGGGTGGGGCTTCGCCGTGCTGACGGCCGTCTACACCTCGGCGCCGCTGTCCGGCGCCCACCTCAACCCGGCCGTGACGCTCGCGCTCGCCATCAAGGACGGCGACTGGAGCAACGTCCCGGTCTACTGGGCCGGCCAGCTGCTCGGCGCCGCGATCGGCGCGACCCTGGTGTGGGTCGCCTACTACGGTCAGTTCCACGCGCACCTGACCGACAAGGAGATCGTCGGCGGCCCGGGTGCGCAGGCCACGACGGCCAAGGCCGTGGAGGCGCAGGAGCAGGGCGCGGGCCCGGTCCTCGGCGTCTTCTCCACAGGTCCGGAGATCCGTGTCGTGTGGCAGAACCTCGCCACGGAGATCATCGGCACCATCGTGCTGGTCCTGGCCGTGCTCACGCAGGGCCTCAACGACAAGGGCAACGGCCTGGGCACCCTGGGCGCGCTGATCACCGCGCTCGTCGTCGTCTCGATCGGTCTCTCCCTCGGCGGCCCGACGGGCTACGCGATCAACCCGGCCCGTGACCTGGGTCCGCGCATCGTGCACGCCCTTCTGCCCCTGCCCAACAAGGGCGGCTCCGACTGGGGCTACGCCTGGATCCCGGTGGTCGGCCCGCTGATCGGCGGCGCGATCGCTGCAGGCATCTACAACGTCGCTTTCGCTTAAAGCAACTCGGTAGACCTTCCCCCAACTCACGGAACCCCAGGAGCACACAGTGACCGACGCGCACACCGCCGGCCCCTTCATCGCCGCCATCGACCAGGGCACCACCTCCAGCCGCTGCATCGTCTTCGACCGGGACGGCCGGATCGTCTCCGTCGACCAGAAGGAGCACGAGCAGATCTTCCCGAAGCCGGGCTGGGTCGAGCACGACGCCAACGAGATCTGGACCAACGTCCAGGAGGTCGTCGCCGGAGCCGTCCAGAAGGCCGGCATCACCCGCGACGACATCAAGGCCATCGGCATCACCAACCAGCGCGAGACGACGCTGCTGTGGGACAAGAACACCGGTGAGCCCGTCCACAACGCCATCGTCTGGCAGGACACCCGCACCGACGCCCTGTGCAAGGAGCTCGGCCGCAACGTCGGCCAGGACCGCTTCCGCCGCGAGACGGGTCTCCCCCTCGCCTCCTACTTCGCCGGCCCGAAGGCCCGCTGGCTGCTCGACAACGTCGAGGGCCTGCGCGAGCGCGCCGAGCGCGGCGACATCCTGTTCGGCACCATGGACACCTGGGTCATCTGGAACCTGACCGGTGGTGTCGACGGCGGCAAGCACTACACCGACGTCACCAACGCCTCCCGCACCATGCTGATGAACCTGCACACGCTGGAGTGGGACGAGAAGATCGCCGAGTCCATCGGCGTGCCGCTGGCGATGCTGCCCGAGATCCGCTCCTCCGCCGAGGTCTACGGCGAGATCACGGGCGGCAAGCTGGGCGAGCTGCTCGGCGGCATCCCGGTCGCCTCGGCGCTCGGCGACCAGCAGGCGGCCCTGTTCGGCCAGACCTGCTTCTCCGAGGGCGAGGCCAAGTCGACGTACGGCACCGGCACGTTCATGCTCATGAACACCGGTGAGAAGATCATCAACTCGTACTCCGGTCTGCTCACCACCGTCGGCTACCGCATCGGCGACGACGCCCCGGTCTACGCCCTAGAGGGCTCGATCGCCGTCACCGGTTCGCTGGTGCAGTGGATGCGCGACCAGATGGGCCTGATCTCCACCGCCGCCGAGATCGAGACGCTCGCGCTCTCCGTCGAGGACAACGGCGGCGCCTACTTCGTGCCGGCCTTCTCCGGTCTGTTCGCCCCGCACTGGCGCTCCGACGCCCGCGGTGTGATCGCCGGCCTGACCCGGTACGTCACCAAGGCGCACCTGGCCCGCGCCGTCCTGGAGGCCACCGCCTGGCAGACCCGTGAGATCACGGACGCCATGACCAAGGACTCGGGCGTGGAGCTCACCGCGCTCAAGGTCGACGGCGGCATGACCTCCAACAACCTGCTGATGCAGACCCTCTCGGACTTCCTGGACGCCCCCGTGGTGCGCCCGATGGTCGCCGAGACCACCTGCCTCGGCGCCGCCTACGCCGCCGGTCTCGCCGTCGGCTTCTGGACCAGCACCGACGACCTGCGCGCCAACTGGCGCCGGGCCGCCGAGTGGACCCCCCGCATGGACGCGGACACCCGCGACCGTGAGTACAAGACCTGGCTCAAGGCCGTCGAGCGGACCATGGGCTGGATCGAGGACGAGAGCTGACGAGCACCCCGCAAGGCTCGCGGCTCCGATGAGGAGTAAGAACCCGACATGACCAGTCAGACCACCCTGCAGTCCGTGCCTGCCCTCGGTACGCACCCGGCCTCCGGCTCCAACCCGAGCCGCGCCGAGACCCGGGAGCAGCTCTCCAAGGCGTCGTACGACCTTCTCGTGATCGGCGGCGGCATCCTGGGCATCTCCACCGCCTGGCACGCCGCGCAGTCCGGCCTCAGGGTGGCTCTGGTCGACGCCGGCGACTTCGCCGGCGCCACCTCCTCCGCCTCCTCCAAGCTGCTCCACGGCGGTCTGCGCTACCTGCAGACCGGCGCGGTGAAGCTGGTGGCGGAGAACCACTTCGAGCGCCGTGCGGTCTCCCGCCAGGTGGCTCCCCACCTGGCGAACCCGCTCACGTTCTACCTCCCCGTGTACAAGGGCGGGCCGCACGGCGCGGCGAAGCTCGGGGCGGGCGTCTTCGCCTACTCCGCGCTCTCCGCGTTCGGTGACGGCGTAGGCCACCTGCTGTCCCCCGCGCGGGCCGCGCAGGACGTGCCGGAGCTGCGCACCGACAACCTCAAGGCCGTCGCCGTCTACGGCGACGACCAGATGAACGACGCGCGCATGGCGCTGATGACGGTCCGCGCGGCCGTCGAGGCGGGCGCCGTCGTCCTGAACCACGCCGAGGTGACCGGGCTGCGGTTCACCCGGGGCCGGGTGACGGGCGCGGACCTGAAGGACCGTACGACGGGCGACGAGTTCGGCGTGAACGCCCGTCTGGTGCTGAACGCGACCGGCCCGTGGGTCGACCACCTGCGCCGGATGGAGGACCCGAACGCGGCGCCGTCGATCCGGCTGTCGAAGGGCGCGCACCTGGTCCTGAAGCGGACCTCTCCGTGGAAGGCCGCGCTGGCGACCCCCATCGACAAGTACCGCATCACCTTCGCCCTCCCCTGGGAGGACATGCTGCTGCTCGGCACGACCGACGAGGAGTTCGAGGGCGACCCGGCGGACGTCGCGGTCACCGAGAAGGACATAGCCCAGATCCTCGACGAGGCCGCGTTCTCGGTCCGCGACCAGCAGCTGTCCCGAGATCTGATCACGTACTCGTTCGCGGGTCTGCGCGTGCTGCCGGGCGGCCCCGGCGACACCGCCAAGGCCAAGCGCGAGACGGTCGTCACCGAGGGCCGGGGCGGGATGCTGTCCGTCGCGGGCGGCAAGTGGACGACCTTCCGGCACATCGGCCGTACGGTCATGCAGAAGCTGGAGGCGCTGCCGGGCGCTCCGCTCGGTGACGACTTCGAGCCGATCGCCTCCCTGCCCAGGAAGCTGCCGCTGCCCGGTGTCGCCAACCCGCGCGCGGTCGCGCACCGGCTGCTGGTGGACAACCCGGCGCCCGGGCCGCGTATGGCCGCCGACACCGCCAAGCACCTGGCCACGCACTACGGTTCGCTGGCCTTCGACATCGCGCGGCTGGCGAACGAGAACCCGGAGCTGGGCCGGCGGGTCCACCCGGACGCCCCGGAGATCTGGGCGCAGGTCGTCTACGCCCGGGACAACGAGTGGGCAGAGACGCCCGACGACGTGCTGCGCCGCCGGACGACGCTGACGATCCGGGGCCTGGCCACGGACGAGGTGCGCGCCAAGGTCCAGGACCTGCTCGACGGGAAGTGACCGCGCACCGGCCCTCCACCCGACCGGGGGCCGGCACGGACGGGAACGGGCCCTCTCCCCGGGGCGCCGGAACCCGGTGAGAGGGGCGGCTCCCTGCCGACGGAGCCGCCCCTTTCGCGTGCGGGCCACGCGCCCCGGGGCCCTGATCGCCGATCTGGAGGCCGGTGTCCGGTCCGGCACCATAATGAGCCTGGACATCCGACGTCTCGGCAGGGTGCGGCGACAGGGATGGGGCGAGAGGGAGGCCGGTCATGGCAGTCACCGACGAGGCGATCGAGAAGATCAAGGGCATGATCGTCTCCGGGGCGCTGGGCCCGGGCGACCGGCTGCCCAAGGAGAGCGAACTCGCCTCCGAGCTGGGCCTGTCCCGCAACTCCCTGCGCGAGGCCGTCCGCGCCCTGTCGCTGATCCGGATCCTGGACGTGCGGCAGGGCGACGGCACCTATGTGACGAGCCTGGACCCCCAACTGCTGCTGGAGGCGCTGAGCTTCGTCGTGGACTTCCACCGCGACGACACCGTCCTGGAGTTCCTGGCGGTGCGCCGCATCCTGGAACCGGCCGCGACGGCGATGGCGGCCTCCCGGATCAGCGAGCAGCAACTGGACGCGCTCTCGGCCCAGTTGGACCGGCTCGGGGACGCCCCGTCGGTGGAGGAACTGGTCGCCTGCGACCTCGACTTCCACCGGGGCATCGTGCAGAGCTCGGGCAACTCGGTGCTGTGCTCCCTGCTGGACGGCCTGTCGGGCCCCACCACCCGGGCCCGGATCTGGCGCGGTCTGACCCAGGAGGACGCCGTCAGCCGCACCCTGCGCGAGCACCGGGCGATCCTGTCGGCCCTGCGGGACCGGGACGCGGAGGCGGCGCGGTCCTGGGCGACGGTGCACATCGCGAGCGTGGAGCAGTGGCTGCGGTCGTCGCTGTGAGCGGCCTGCCGCCGAGGAGTGGCCCGGGGTGGCGATCTTGGGTGTCCGGGGGGTCCGTACGGGGCAGTGATCCGTTCACTCCCCCGTGCAAGGGGGCTGCGGGCGCCCCCGCGGAACGCCGTAAGGTTGGTGGGTCAAGCGAGGGCACGTCGGAAGGAGGCACTGGGTGATCGAGCTCGAGGGGGTTCCCGAGCTGATCGACCCGGTCATGGTGGCCGCGTTCGAGGGCTGGAACGATGCCGGTGACGCCGCCTCCGCCGCGGTCGCGCATCTGGACAGGGAGTGGAAGGGCGAGGTGTTCGCGGCGCTCGACGCCGAGGACTACTACGACTTCCAGGTGAACCGCCCCACGGTGTGGATGGACGCGGGAGTACGCAAGATCACATGGCCGACGACAAGGTTGTCGGTGGTGCGGGTGGGCGGCGACAAGCCGCGCGACCTCGTGCTGGTGCGGGGCATCGAGCCGTCGATGCGGTGGCGTTCGTTCTGCAACGAACTGCTGGGCTTCGCGCACGAGCTGGGCGTGGAGCTGGTCGTCGTCCTCGGCGCCCTGCTGGGCGACACCCCGCACACCCGGCCGGTCCCGATCAGCGGAACGACGTCCGACGCCGACCTGGCTCGGCGGATGGACCTGGAGGAGACCAAGTACGAGGGCCCCACGGGCATCGTCGGCGTCCTCCAGGAGGCCTGCACACACGCGGGCGTGCCGGCGGTCAGCCTGTGGGCGGCCGTGCCGCACTACGTGTCGCAGCCGCCCAACCCCAAGGCGACGTTGGCGCTGCTGAACCGGCTGGAGGACCTGATCGACGTGCGCATCCCGCTGGGCGAGCTGCCCGAGGACGCGCGCGCCTGGCAGGTGGGAGTGGACCAGTTGGCCGCGGAGGACAGCGAGGTCGCCGAGTACGTGCAGTCGCTGGAGGAGGCCCGGGACACCGCGGAGCTGCCGGAGGCGTCCGGCGAGGCGATCGCCCGGGAGTTCGAGCGGTATCTGCGGCGGCGGGACGGGCACACGAAACCGCCGACGACTCCGCCGAAACCCGGCGGGGAGGACGACGATTCCTCCGAGGAGTGACCGAGAGGGGCGGTGCGCCGGGCGCACCGCCCCTCCTCCGTTTCCGGCTCCCCCGGACCATCCGTGAGCTTTGGCCGGATTGATGCGTGACATCATTTTCCGGACGGATTGCACACGTTACCCAATTCAACTTGTTTCAAACGAAGTTGGTGAAAACGGTCTGGACGCCTCGCCGTCGAAGTGCTTGGTTGTGCAGCGAAGGCGCACCCGCGCGGACCGAAGGGAGCGGCAGCGATGAGCGACCAGGTACAGCCGGCGCAGGGCCCGGGAGCCTCCGGGCCGGGCCCCGACGGAGCGGGATTCACCTATCACGGAGCCGAGCACGAACTGATCGTCGTCGCCCGCCCCGAGGCCCGGCTGCGTGCCCGGCCCGAGGGCGTGCGCTCGGCGGCCGGCGCCGACCTCTCCGCGCTCGAGATGTTCCTCGGCGACGAACAGCTCACGCTGGAGCCGCTGTTCGGCAGCGAGGAACGGCTCCAGCAGTCCTCCGCCCCGCCGGGTGAGCAGAACGTGCCCGACCTCGCGCTGTTCTACCGGGTGCGCGGCGGCGAGAGCCGCGCCCAGGAGCTGCGCTCACGGATCGCGGCGCTGCCGGGGATCGAGACGGCGTACGTGAAACCGGGCGCGGTGCCGGCCACCGTCACCGGCGACAGCGGCCGGTTGAAGGAAGGCGCCCCGGCCACGCCGGACTTCAGCGGCCGGCAGGGCTATCTGCGCCCCGCCCCCGAGGGGGTAGACGCCCACTGGGCCTGGCAGCGCCCCGGTGGGACCGGTCAGGGGGTGACGGTCATCGACGTCGAGGGCGCTTGGCAGTTGGGCCATGAGGACCTGGCCGCCAAGCTGGCCGGCGTCGTGGTCGGCACTCCCCTGACCGACCTCGCGTGGCGCAACCACGGCACCGCGGTCATCGGCGTGATCGGCGGCGACCGGGGCGAGTTCGGGGTGAACGGCATCGTGCCCGACGCGGTGACCGCGGCCGCCTCCTTCCAGGGCATCGGCACGGCGGCGGCGATCCACGCGGCGGCCGACCGGCTCGGCCCCGGTGACGTGGTCCTGGTCGAACTGCACCGCCCGGGGCCGAGGTTCGAGTACGCCGAGCGCGACGACCAGCGCGGCTACATCGCCCTCGAATGGTGGCCGGACGACTTCGCGGCCATCCGGTACGCCACCGCCAAGGGTGTCCTCGTCGTCGAGGCGGCGGGCAACGGCGGCGAGTCGCTCGACGAGGCTCTCTACGAGCGCCGCCCGGACGAATTCCCCGAGTGGTGGCGCAACCCGTTCAACTCCTCCCACCCGTCCTCCTGCGCCGTCCTCGTCGGCGCGGGCGCGCCACCGCCCGGCTCACACGGCCGCGACCACGGCCCGGACCGCTCCCGGCTGGCGTTCTCGAACTACGGCGCCCGGCTGGACGCGCAGGGCTGGGGCCGCGAGGTGACGACGACCGGCGGCTCCTGGGACCGGCCCGGCGATCTGCAGGGCGGACCCGAGGAGATCGCCTGGTACACGGACACGTTCTCCGGGACCTCCTCCGCCTCCCCGGTGGTGGTCGGCGCGCTGGCCGCGCTGCAGGGCATGCTCAAGGCCGCCGGCCAGCCACCGATGTCCCCGGAGCGGGCCCGGCTGGTGCTGCGGGCCACCGGCTCCGCGCAGCAGGACGCGCCGGGCCGCCCCGCCTCCCAGCGGATCGGCAGCCGGCCCGACATCAGGGCGGCCGTCACCCATCTGCTGCCGCAGGCGATCGGCTCGGGCCGCGCCGAGCGGTACTGGGACGAGTTGCTGCCCTACCCGCGTGAACTCCCGCCCAGGCTGCGCCTGTTCGTGGGCGGCGCCTGGCGCAACCTCAATCGTCCGTCCCCCGAGATCCGCCAGGCGGTGCACGCCGCGTTCGCGGGGGGACGGCCCGACGTCCGGGTGTGGTTCTCGGACGACGAGATCGTCGGCCTGGTGGTCACCGGCTGACGGTCCGGCAAGGCAAGGCCTCACATCAAGGGAAGGTGACATCCGTATGAGCATCACCCCGCAGATGGGCCACATGGAACAGCAGGGCCGCCACGGCCAGGCGTTCCCCAGCACCTCGCCCTACGAGCAGCAGAACTTCGAGCAGCAGAACCTCGGTCAGCAGCAGGGCTACGGCCAGCAGCAGCCGTTCGCACAGCAACAGCCGTTCGGGCAGCAGCAGTCCGCCGGCTGGCCGGGCGCCGGCATGATGCCGCAGCTGCAGCAGCTGGGCCAGCAGCCGCCCTTCCACCAGCTGCTGGAGCAGCTCGGGCAGCAGCAACAGCAGCCGTTCGGACAGCAACAGGGCCAGCACATGCAGCAGATGCAGCAGCAGGACCAGCAGGCGCGGCAGCAGGAGCAGCAGACCCAGCAGCAGCTGGCGCAGCTCGCGCAGTCGGTGGTCCAGCAGGTCCAGGCGCAGGCGCTCGCCTCCGGCGTGGCGAACGGCTTCGTCGACATCCCGCAGCCGCTGCAGGGCCAGCCGCAGCAGGTCTACCTGCGCATCAACGGTCAGTTCCGGGTCCTGAACAACCCCGTTCCGCAGCTGCACCAGCAGATCCAGGAGGCCTTCGCCCTCGGTCACCAGGTGATCGGCGTTTGGGACACGCAGTCCCCGAACATCCTGCGCAGCGTACGGATCCAGCGGATCTGACGCGGCCCGCACAGCGCACGAGGGGCGCCTCCCCTGCGGGGGAGGCGCCCCTCTCGTACGACTGCCTACAGGGCCACGCCCAGCAGCGCGTCGACGGCCCGGGACACCACGCCGGGGGAGCCGATGTCCGTGCCGCCCTGTTCGTCCTGGAGCGCCGCCCAGCGGTCGACCGCGGCGAGCGCGGCCGGGGCGTCCAGGTCGTTCGCGAGGGCCTCGCGGATCTCCTCGACGAGGGCCTCGGCGGGCGGCCCGTCGGGCCGGGAGACTGCCGCGCGCCACCGGCCGAGCCGGTCCACCGCGTCCTGGAGCACCTGGTCGGTCCACTCCCAGTCGGAGCGGTAGTGGTGGGCCAGCAGGGAGAGCCGGATCGCGGCGGGGTCGACGCCGTCGCGGCGCAACTGCGACACGAAGACCAGGTTGCCCTTGGACTTCGACATCTTCTCGCCGTCGAGGGCGACCATGCCGGCGTGGACGTACGCCTTGGCCATCGGGAACTCGCCGGTGAGCACCTGGGCGTGGGAGGCGCCCATCTCGTGGTGCGGGAAGGCGAGGTCGGAGCCGCCTCCCTGGACGTCGAAGGTCATGCCGAGGTGGTCCAGGGCGATGGCGACGCACTCGATGTGCCAGCCGGGGCGCCCGCGGCCGAGGGAGCCGCCGTCCCAGCTGGGCTCGCCCTCGCGGGCGGCCATCCACAGCATCGGGTCGAGGGGGTTCTTCTTGCCCGGACGGTCCGGGTCGCCGCCGCGCTCGGCGGACAGCAGCCGCATGGCGGCCGCGTCCAGGCCGGAGACCTTGCCGAAGTTCGGGTCCGACTCGACGGAGAAGTAGACGTCGCCCTCGAGTTCGTAGGCGGCGCCCGCCTCCCGCAGCCGCTCCACGAGCGGCACGATGCCCGGTATCGCCTCGACCGCGCCGATGTAGTGCTGCGGCGGCAGCATCCGCAAGGCGGTCATGTCCTCGCGGAAGAGGGCGGTCTCCTTCTCGGCGAGGGCCACCCAGTCGACGTCGTCCCGCTGCGCGCGCTCCAGCAGCGGATCGTCAACGTCGGTGACGTTCTGGACGTAGTGGACCTGCCGCTTGGTGTCGAGCCACACGCGCTGAACGAGGTCGAACGCGTTGTAGGTCGCCGCGTGCCCCATGTGGGTGGCGTCGTACGGGGTGATGCCGCAGACGTAGATACGGGCGACGGGACCGGGGTCGAGGGTGACGAGGCCGCCGGTCGCGGTGTCGTGGATCCTCAGGTCGCGGCCCTGACCAGGCAGGGCGGGGACCTCGGAAGCGGGCCAGGCATGCATGTCATGAGCCTAACCGGACGGATGTTCCGTATACGAACCGGACCGGGCCGGATGGCCGGTAAGGCCGTCTTGCGCCGCAGCGAACCGTCTGCTCCTAGACGGGCGGCCAGGGAATGGCCGGCCATTCCCCGCTCGGCTCGGGGTGTCTGCCCGTCTCCAGCAGGACGGCGACACGCGCGCGCGTGGCGTCGAGTTCCGCGGGGGTGATCAGCGTGCCGAGCCGCTCGGCGAGCGCGGCGCCGGGGCCGAGCGACTCCTTGAGCCCCTTCAGGACCGTCACCGCCTCCTCGGTCAGCGGCTCCCCCGCCCAGCCCCACAGCAGGGTGCGCAGCTTGTTCTCGGTGTTGAAGGTCACTCCGTGGTCGATGCCGTAGAGCCGGCCGCCTCCGCCGGGCAGCAGGTGGCCGCCCTTGCGGTCGGCGTTGTTGATGACCGCGTCCAGCACGGCGAGCCGGCGCAGCCGCTCGTCGTCGGCGTGCACGAGGAGGGCCGTGCGGTCATCGTCCACCTGGGCGAAGCCGATGGCCTTCCAGCCGGCCTCGGGTTCCTCGCCGTCCACGAGGGCGAGCAGATCGGTGTCCGGCTCGCCGTCGATCCACTCCTGGCACATGCCCTCGCCGAAGGGCCCGTCGCGCAGCACGGTGGGGGGCACCAGCCCCCAGCCGGTGGCCTCGGAGACCTCGTACGCGGCGACCTCGCGCTGGGCGAGGGTGCCGTCGGGGAAGTCCCACAGCGGGCGTTCGCCGCGCACCGGCTTGTAGACGCAGGGGACCTCCTCGCCCTCGTGGGCGACGGAGCAGTACAGCACGGCGTTGGAGGCGTCCCGGATCTGCCCGCGGACCGTGAGCTCACCCCGGGTGAGCAGCTCGACCGTGGTCACGCTCCGCGGCGGTATCCGTTCTGGCGCGGACATACGTGTCCTTCCGGGTCGAGCGGGAGGCTGCACAGCGGGCACGGCGGCCGCCCGGCGTTGACGACGTCCAGGGCACGCTTGGCGAAGGCTCTCGCCTGCGCGCCGGTCAGCCGGACCCGCAGCATCGGGGGTCCGTTCTCCTCGTCCTGCAGCAGGCGCTCCTCGGCCTCGGCGAGGTCCTCGTCGGACTCGGCGTCGAGTTCGACGAGGGCCTGCGCCTCGACGATCATGCGCTGCTCCTCGCCGTCCCAGGCGAGGGCCATGGTGCCGACCCGGAACTCCTCCTCGACGGGGGTGTCCAGCGGGTCGGTGTCGGAGATCTCGGTAGGTGCCACGGCCGGGACGGCGGCGTTGCCGCCGCTGCGCCGCACCACTTCGTCGAGCAGCTCGTCCATGCGCTCGGCGAGTGCGGCGACCTGGGTCTTCTCCAGGGCCACGCTGGTCACCCGGGAGCCTGCGATGGCCTGGAGGAAGAACGTACGGCGTCCGGGAAGCCCGACCGTACCGGCCACGAAGCGGTCCGGGGGGTCGTAGAGGAACACCTGACGGGACACGTCCTGTCTCCTGGAGTCGAAGATCGGCAACGGCGCTAGTGCGACCGCTTCACCCTACTGCGCCCGACGATCACGGTGCGCCCGCGCCGCCCCCGACCGTGGCGTCTCCGGCCGGGGGTTCTTCGCGTGGCGCCAGCGACGCGAAGTCACCGGTGTCGCCGAGGCGTACGAGAAACGGCCTCAGGCGGGTGTAACGGATGGCGGTGATGGAACACGGTTCAACGGAGATCCTCTGGAAGAGGTCGAGATGAAGTCCGAGTGCGTCCGCGACGAGCGACTTGATGATGTCGCCGTGCGAGCACATGAGGTACACGGCGTCGGCGCCGTGGTCGCGCTCCACGCGCGCGTTCCATTCTCGTACGGCTTCGGCGGCGCGGGACTGCATCGCGCGCATCGATTCGCCGCCGGGGAACGCTGCGGCCGAGGGGTGCGCCTGCACGACCTCCATGAGCGGCTCGTCCTTGAGCTCGGCGAGCTTGCGGCCGGACCAGTCGCCGTAGTGGGCCTCCCCGATCCGTTCCTCGGTGTGCGCGGTGAGCTCGGGCCGGGCGCGCAGGAGCGGCTCGATCGTCTCCCGGCAGCGCTGCAGCGGGCTGCTGACGACCTCGGAGATCGGCAGCCCTTCGAGCCGTCCGGGCAGCGCGGCGGCCTGTGCCGCCCCGCGCTCGTCGAGCGCGACACCGGGTGTCCACCCGGCGAGCACTCCCTCGGTGTTGGCGGTGGAACGTCCGTGCCTGACAAGGATCAGCGTGGGCATGCGGCCAAGGGTAGGCGCCCGGCAGGGTGCACCCGCCGTACTACGAAGGGGGAATACGCTCCGTGATCGTCGACTGTGCCATCTACCGTGACGGGCGCCGGACGGAGGGGCCCTCAAACCTCTCGGACGCGCTCGCGCAGTGCCGTCGCGGACCCTACGACTTCGTCTGGATCGGCCTGTACGAGCCGACGGAGGACGAGTTCGACAAGGTCACGGAGGAGTTCGGGCTGCACCCGCTGGCCGTCGAGGACGCCCTGAAGGCGCATCAGCGGCCCAAGCTGGAGGTCTACGACGACTCGCTGTTCGTGGTCCTCAAGCCGGTGGGGTACGAGCCGAAGAGCGACATCGTCACCGCCGGCGAGGTCATGGTCTTCGTCGGCGACTCCTTCGTGGTGACCGTGCGTCACGGCGAGGAGGCGCCGCTCGCCGATGTCCGGCACCGGCTGGAGGAGGAGCCCGAGAATCTCCGGCACGGTCCGACGGCGGTGCTGTACTCGATCGCCGACGCCGTGGTCGACCACTACGTCGAGGTCGCCGACGAACTCGGCACCGACCTGGAGGAGCTGGAGGCGGAGGTGTTCTCGCCGACGCTGGGCGGCTCGCGGCACACCGCGTCCCGCATCTACGCGTTCAAGCGGCAGGTCATGGAGTTCCGCCGGGCGACGGGCCCGCTGGCGCAGCCGCTGGCCCGGCTCGCGGGCGGGGGCCTGTCCGGCGGGCGGGTGCCCTTCGTGCACGAGAAGGCGCAGCCGTTCTTCCGGGACGTCAGCGACCACCTCACGCGCGTGAACGAGTCCGTGGAGGGCCTGGACCGGCTGGTCTCGGACGTGCTCTCGGCCCATCTGGCGCAGACGGGCGTCCGGCAGAACGACGACATGCGGAAGATCTCCGCGTGGGCGGCCATGGCCGCGGTCCCCACGATGATCGCCGGGATCTACGGCATGAACTTCGACCACATGCCCGAGCTGCACTGGTTGTGGTCGTACCCGGCGGTGATCGCGGTGATGGCCGTCCTGGAGGTGCTGCTGTACGGGCTGTTCAAGCGCCGGGGCTGGCTGTAGCGGGGCCGGGCCCCCGCGGGTTCAGGCGAATTCGGCGGCCGTGGTCGCCGGTCCGCCGAGCGCGTCGCGCCGCCGGGGCATGCGCAGGCTCACCATGCGCCGCCAGCCGGCGATCCGCTCGTACGCGTACACGGCGTGGATGCCCGCGGCGAGCAGCGCGGACTTGGCCCTCGGCCAGTGCAGGATGCGTCCCATGTGGTCCAAGACGGCGAGACTGACGTCGCGGTAGACGCGGATCTCGGCGAGCGCGCACTCGCGCAGGATGCGCTGGATGGCGCGGCCGTGTCCGGCGTACGCGAGGCGCAGCAGCTCCTCGTGGCAGTAGGCGAGGTGGTTGTCCTCGTCACCGGAGATCATCCGCACGGCGCGGCCGATGTCGGGGTGGTCGGCGAAGTGCCGGCGCAGCAGTTCCATCTGTTCCGAGGCGCGCTGTTCGGTGACCCTGCTGTGGGCGAGGTAGGTGACGATGTCCTGCTCGGTCAGCGGCCGGTCGCCCTTGAGCTTGTCGTGGGCCAGGCCGATGCCGTGGCGCTCCAGGAGCATCGTGTAGTCGGTCTCGGGCGGGACCGGGACGGGTTCGAGGCCACGCTTCCTCATCAGGGCGGTGAAGATCCGTCCGTGCTTGTCCTCGTCGGCGCCGTGCCGGGTGATCTTGGGCGCGAGCGCACGCTCGCTCTTCGGCACGAGGGCCGCGATACGGCCGTTCTCCCAGCCGCCCTGCGACTCGCCGCTGGCCGCGATGGAGCAGAAGAGCGCGAAGGACCGGTCGTCGTCGAGGATCTCCTGGAACAGACTCTTGGCCGAAAGCATCGTGGGCACCTCTCCGCAGGACTCGCCGATGTCGCAGATGTCGCGGGTTCGGAGCATTCCGCAAAGAACGAGTCAAGTGCGGCCTTCGAGGTGCCGCAACAGCTGTGCCGGACAACTGCGCCAAAAGGAGGAGCCGGCCGGTCACGTCCAGGGCGTAACCGCGGGTGCCGCGGCGCGTTGTTCCCCGTGACGGCCGTGGCGGGGAAGACCCCCGAGCCCCCACCACGGCCGCGGAACGATGCGAGTGCCCGGGCCGGGCGTCAGGCCAGGCCGGCGCGCTCCAGGGCCTCGGTGCCGGCGCGGAGCGAGGCGAGCCGCTCCTCCAGCGTGAAGCCCGCCGGGTTGAGGCTCAGGGTGGTCACCCCGGCCGCCGCGTACTCCTTCATCCGGTCCGCGATGCGGTCGACGGAGCCGAGGAGGGTGGTCTGGTCGATCAGCTCGTGCGGGACGGCGGCCGCGGCGCCCTGCTTGTCGCCGGCCAGGTACTTCTCCTGGACCTCGGCGGCGGCCGCCTCGAAGCCCATGCGCTGGGCGAGCTGGTTGTAGAAGTTCTGCTTGGCGCTGCCCATGCCGCCGACGTACAGCGCGGTGTAGGGGCGGAAGGCGTCGGCGAGCGCGGTGACGTCCTTGTCCTCACCGACGGCCAGCGGCAGGGTCGGGTGGACGTCGAAGCCGTCCATGGTCTTCCCGGCCTTCTCGCGCCCGGCGCGCAGGTATTTGATGGTCGTCTCCTCCAGGTGCGCGGCGGAGGGGAAGATCAGCAGGGCGCCGTCGGCGATCTCGCCGGTCTGCTCCAGGTTCTTCGGGCCGATCGCGGCGATGTACAGCGGGATGTGCTCGCGCGTGGGATGCACGGTGAGCTTGATCGGCTTGCCCGGGCCGCCGGGCAGCGGCAGCGTCCAGTGCGCGCCCTCGTACGACAGCCGCTCGCGGCTCATGGCCTTGCGCACGATCTCGACGTACTCACGCGTGCGTGCCAGCGGCTTGTCGAACTTGACGCCGTACCAGCCCTCGGAGACCTGCGGTCCGGAGACGCCGAGGCCGAGGCGGAAACGGCCCCCGGACAGGGAGTCCAGGGTGGCGGCGGTCATGGCGGTCATCGCGGGCTGGCGCGCGGGGATCTGGAAGATGGCCGAGCCGACGTCGATCCGCTCGGTGTGGGCGGCGACCCAGCTGAGCACGGTGGCCGCGTCGGACCCGTAGGCCTCGGCGGCCCAGCACACGGCGTACCCGAGCCGGTCGGCCTCCTTGGCGACCTCCAGGTTGTCCGCGTCCATTCCGGCGCCCCAGTAGCCGAGGTTGATCCCGAGCTGCATGGCCGTTCCCCTTACCGATCAGTAACGTCGTCCTGTTGCGCAGACCCTAACCTGTGGAAACTCGTTGTCCACAGGCCCCCACGCCGCAGGTTCCGGCCAGTAATCTCGGCGTTCATGGAGCAGAGGCATCTCGGCCGCACCGGCCTTCGTGTGTCCCGTATCGGACTCGGCACGCTCACCTGGGGCAGGGACACCGACGAGCACGACGCCGCGGACCTCTTGAAGACATTCTGGGAGGCCGGCGGCAGCCTCGTCGACACGGCGGACGTGTACGGCGACGGGGAGGCCGAGTACCTGCTGGGCCGCCTCGTGGAAGGGCTGGTCCCGCGCCGTGACCTGGTGATCTCCACGAAGGCGGGCAGCGTGCCCGACCCGGACCGCCGCTTCGACGGCTCGCGCGGCCATCTGCTCTCCGCCCTGGACGCCTCGCTCGCCCGCCTCGGCACCGACTACGTCGACGTCTGGCACGTGCACGCCTTCGACCCCGGCACCCCGCTGGAGGAGACCCTCCAGGCCCTGGACCTGGCGGTCAGCAGCGGTCGCGCCCGGTACGCGGGTGTCTCCAACTTCTGCGGCTGGCAGCTGGCGAAGGCGGCGACGTGGCAGCTCGCCGCGCCGGGCACCCGGACCCGCCTGGCCAGTACGCAGATGGAGTACTCGCTGCTGCAGCGCGGCGTCGAGCGCGAGGTGCTGCCCGCCGCGCTGGATCTCGGCGTCGGCCTGCTGCCGTCCTCGCCGCTGGGCCGCGGCGTGCTGACCGGCAAGTACCGGGGCGATGCCAGGCCGGCCGACTCGCGCGGCGCCTCCGAGCACCTCTCGCGGTTCGTCGCGCCCTACCTCGACGACACCGCGAGCCGGATCGTCGACGCCGTGCAGACCGCCGCGGACGGGCTCGCCGTGACCCCCCTCCAGGTCGCCCTCGCCTGGATCCGCGACCGGCCGGGCGTGGCCGCCCCCGTCATCGGTCCGCGCAACGCGCAGCAGCTCACGGCGGCATTGTCAGTGGAGGCCCTTAGTCTTCCTGACGAGATCTGCCGGGCGCTCGACGACGTGTCGGCGCCCGTGCACCGCTATCCCGATCACGACTGGAGCACGCTGTGAGCACGGAGCCGGAGACCACGGAGCAGACCGGGCCAAAGGCGCCGGACGGCGCGACGGAGGACGGCGCGACGGAGGCAGGCGCCGTGCAGGAGGGCGCCCCGGACGCCGGTGACGGCGAGGGCACGGGCACGGATACGGACGCCGAGGGCGGCACCGGCAAGCAGTTGTCCGAGGCGGAGGCCGAGTTGGCCGCGCAGCGCCTGGAGCGGGAGCGGATCGAGCGGCGCAAGGCCGAGCGGAAGGGGCCCGTCGAGGCCGGCGCCAAGCTGAGCGGCACGGCCGCCGATCTGCTGGCGGCCGTGCGGGCCGTGGAGAGCGGTCAGAAACCCGTGGCCGCCGTGTTCGACGAGCCCGCGCCGCGCCGGCCCGCAGCCGAGACCGTACGGCGGCCGCAGCCGGCGCCGCAGCCCGTCGCGCCCGCGGCTGTCGCGGCGGAGTCCGTCGACGAGGTGCGGCGCGTGCTGGCCGACGGCGGCGCACCCGACTCGCTCGCGCCGCAGGCCGCCGCCGCGCTCGGCGAGGGCGCCGGGGAGCTGCTGCGCGCCGACCCTTGGCAGCTGCTGCGGGTCGGCGGTGTGCGGCCCGAGCAGGCCGACGGCTTCGCACGGGCGCTGCTCGGCGCGCAGACCGGGCCGGACGACGAGCGGCGGGGCCGGGCGCTCACGGGGTGGCTGCTGGAGCAGGCCGCCCTGGCCGGGCACACCGCGCTGGAGATGCAGGCGTTGACCGCCGCGCTGGTCCAGCGGGGCGTGCCGGACGCCGACACCGCCGTGCAGAACGCCGTCGCGGAGGGCGAGGCCCTGGTCTTCCAGGACGCCCTGGACCCGCGCGCACCGGAGCCGGCGGAGGACGAGGAGGAGGGCGCGGAGCGGCCCGTGCGCATCCTGGTCGGCCTGGAGCGGTACGCGCTCGCGGAGGAGAGCCTCGCCGACGGACTGGCCCGGCTGATCAACTCGGTGCCGAAGGAGGACGGTTCGGCGCCGGAGTGGGAGCGGGCCGCCGAGGCGGCCAGGGGCTCCACCGCCGAGCTGATCCGCGCCGCTGCGAGCAACGGCCTGGTCCTGCACACGGGCGGTGAGGCGTCCCTGGCCGAACCGGCGACCCTGCTGCGCACGGCATCCGCCCTCGGCCTGCGCGCCTGGGCGGCGACGCACACACCGACGGGCCGCGAACGCTTCGCACGCCTGCTGAACAGGACGGAGAAGCCGGGCGCCCCGACGCCGGGCGCCGCGATGCCCGGCAACACGGTCCCCGGAGGCTCCGCGACGAGCGGCGGCACCACCGGTGGCTCGACGCCGGGCAGCCCTGCGACGAGCGGCAGCGCCGACGCCGGTCCGGCGCCGGACGGCGTCACCACCGTCGCCGGGCTTCTGGCCGGGGCCGAGGGGCCCGGGCGGGACGCCGACGGGGCGTTGGACCTGGATCTGCTCGTCGTGCTCGACGCGCCTCAGCTGGACGTCGAGACGGCGGCGCTGCTCGTCGAGTCGCTGCCCGACGGGGCCCGGCTGGTGCTGGCCGGTGATCCGGCGGTGCTGTGGTCGGCCGGTCCCGGGCGGGTGTTCGCGGATCTGCTGGCGGCGCGTGTCTGCCCGCAGGTCGCCTCCCGTCTGCCGGACCCCGGGCCCCTCGGCGAGCTGGTCTCCGGCATCGGCGTCGGCGAGCTCACCCAGGTCGAGGCCCCCGGCAAGGAGGTCGTGATCGTGCCGGTGCGGGACGCGGGCGAGGCCGTGCACCGCACCGTGCAGCTGGTCGCCGACTCGGTGCCGCGCGCGCTCGGCGTTCCCCCCGAGCAGACGCAGGTGATCACGCCGGGCCACGGCGGCGCCGCCGGCACCCGCGCCCTGAACGCCGCCCTCAAGGAGCGCCTCAACCCGGGCCCGGGCCGCTTCGGCGGCTTCGACCCCGGTGACCGTGTCGCCTACTCCCCCGCCCCGGGCCGTACCGTGCCGGGGCAGGTGGTCAAGGCCGACGCCGACGGCCTGCACCTGTCGTGCGCGGGCGTCTCGGTCGTCGTGCCGAAAGAGCGGGTGGAGCAGTGCGTGCGGCACGGCTGGGCGCTGACCGCGCACCAGGCGGTGGGCGGCCGGTGGCCCGCGGTGGTCGTGGTGCTGCCCGGGGACGCCGCCCAGGCGCTGAACCGCCCCTGGGTCTACACGGCGTTCAGCCGGGCCGACCGCCACCTCTCCGTGGTCCACGGCGTGGACCAGGCCCTGCCGAAGGCGGTCGCCGAGATCCCCGCGAAGCCGCGCACGACCCGCCTGCCGGTCCTCCTGGCCACCCAGCTGCCGACGGCTGGCTGATCGCCCCGAAAGGGGCGCGGGGATTTGCACGACCAGCGCCACACGGCTTGCAGCCCGACACACAACAGGTCGCACCACGGCGCACCCGCATCACGGCGCAACCTCACCACCAGCCGCCCCGCACACACGAAGGCGGCGGTCACGGACACCCCCCGCGACCGCCGCGCTCGGCACTCCTCAGCGATCCGCGTCCAGCGGCTCGAGATCGCCGTCCTCGTCCAGCTCCGGATCGATCTCGTCCTCGAGGTCGTCCCCGTCCAGATCGTCGTCGAACACCGCGCTGACGTCGAAGCGGCACACCACGGCCTGCGGATCGACGCCGTCGAACGGCGCCTCCAGCCACTCACCGGGCTCCGCGGGATCCTCCGCGGCGGTCACCCACAGCGTGGAGTCGCCCTCCTCCAGACCGAACTCCTTGTGCCGCGAGGCGATCTCGTCCGGCTCGAACTCGCCGAACAGGATGCCCAGCGCCCCGTGCACCGTGCCGGAGACCCCCGTGTCCGTCGCGTCCTCGTCCGCGGCCTCCACCCGCTGCGCCTGCGCCAGCAGCCGCTGCGGCTCGACCACGGAGTAGTCGCGGCGGATGAGCACGCTGAGCGCGTTCGGCTCCTCGGGTCCCGTGTACGGCGGCAGCGTGTCCTCCGCGCCGGGGATCTCGAAGGGGGTCACCTCGTCGTAGCGGTCGTAGAGCAGCTCGTCGTACGCCTCGGCGGCCGCCGCCAGCTGGTTGAACGCCTCGTAGACGGCCGGGTCGTCCTCCCCCGACCGGCGTTCGACGGCCGCCAGGTGGCGGTCGAGCGCGGTCTTGACCGCCTCGGCGGCGGCGCGTACCTCGGCAGCGGTGGGCTGCGCAGCATCAGACATAGTGCAGACGCTATCCGTACCGGGCCCCAGCCCGCACAATAGATGCGATGCCGGAATACGAATTTGTCGACGTGTACGTGCCTCGCGGGGTTTCCCGTAAGGACGCCACACGCCTGCTGACGGACCATGCCGAGTACGGACACTGGGAGTTGGACCGCCTCAGTCTGATGCGCGACGGCAGCCGCAGGGTGCGGCTGCGTCGGCGGATCATCCGCCAGGTGCGCGCCACCTGGTGAGCGAGGGGCGGCGACAGGATCACCGGAAACGGAGCGGGCCCCGCCGAGGCGGGGCCCGCTCCGTGATGTGTGTCACGCGGTGCTATGCGGCGGCGCGTGCCTTGCGGTAGAGCACGGCACCGGCCAGCAGCGCTCCGGCTCCGACGGGGAGCACGAGGCCCAGCGGCAGGTCGCTGCCGGTGTGGGCGAGCTGCGAGACCGACTCGGGCCCGTTGATCGTCTGGGCGCCCGGGTGGTTGACGTGCGAGGACCCGCCCGGCGTGTGGATGCCGCGGGTGGGCGGTGTGCTCGGGGTGCCCGGGTTTTCGGGGTGCCCGGGCGGCGTCACCTGACCCCCGCCGGGAGGCGTGGTGTGACCGCTGCCCGAACCGCCGCCGTTGACGCAGTCGTTGCCGGTGGCGGGGTTGCCGATGCCGACGACGTTCACGCTGTTGCCGCAGGCGTTGACCGGCACGTCGACGGGCGCCTCGACGCGGTTGCCGGAGCCGACGCCCGGTGAGTCACTGCTGTGGCCGCCCGCGTGCGAGCCGCCAGCACCGGAGCCGCCGTGACCGCCGGACGGTCCGCCGCCCTGGTTGGCGCACCCGTTGCCGAAGGCCGGGTTGAGCAGGCCGACGACGTTCACGGAGTTGCCGCAGACGTTCACCGGCGCGTGCACGGGCGCCTGCACCGAGTTGCCCGACAGCACGCCGGGCGAGTCCGAGGCGCTGCCGCTCGCCGTGGAGTCGGCGTGTGCGTAGCCACCGGCGGCGGCTAGCACGCCGGTCGCGGCCGCCACGGTCATCAGGCCCTTGCGGGTCACCTGTCGCATTCCTGAATTACCCCTGCTTTCGAAACCTGACCTGGAATCATCGGGAACTCCCGGTCGGCTCCGGAGCGCATTGCGCTCACTCCGGAGCCGAGGGGTTGTGAAAATGAGCGGCCTCGAGCGGCCGGCGTCAGTGGTTGATGCAGATATTGCCGAAGGCGGGGTTCAGCAGCCCGGACGCGGAGACCGTGTTGCCGCAGACGTTCACCGGGATGTGCACCGGAACCTGAATGACGTTGCCGGAAGCGACACCCGGGGAGTGCACCGCAGCCCCCTGAGCGCCGGCGTCGGCGACGGCCATGCCCGCACCCGCGAGAACCAGACCACCGGTGGCAGCCGCAGCAGCGACGACCTTCTTGATCATTATTCCTCCTTGTTGGCAATGCGATCCCAAGAAGCGGATCGCATCACCTGTAACGAGGAGGGACGAAATGGAGCTACGAGCGTATGAGTGCATTCACTCTTCTCAGTCAGTCCCGTACGCGTGGCCGAATACGGGGGGTCATGACGCGTCGATGAAACGGTCGAGGACGCGCACGCCGAACCTCAGACCGTCGACCGGCACCCGCTCGTCGACCCCGTGGAACATGCCGGCGAAGTCCAGCTCCGGGGGCAGCTTGAGGGGCGCGAAGCCGAAACCGCGGATGCCGAGGTCGTCGAAGGACTTGGCGTCCGTGCCGCCGGAGAGCATGTAGGGGATCGCCTTGGCCGTCGGGTCCTCGGCCAGCAGCGAGGACTGCATGGCCTCGACCAGGGCGCCGTCGAAGGAGGTCTCCAGCGCCTTGTCGGAGTGCACGTCCTCGCGCCGCACCTTGGGGCCGAGGATCGAGTCGAGGTCGGCGAGGAACTCCTCCTCGTGCCCGGGCAGGAAACGTCCGTCGACATGCGCGGTGGCCTCGCCGGGGATGACGTTGACCTTGTAACCGGCGCCGAGCTGGGTCGGGTTGGCGGTGTTGCTGAGCGTCGCGCCGATCAGCTTGGCGATGCCGCCGAGCCGGGCCAGTGTCGACTCCATGTCCTCCGGGTCCAGCTCGGTGCCCAGGGCGTCGCCGAGTTCGTCGAGGAAGGCGCGGGTGGTCTTGGTGACCCGGACGGGGAACCTGTGGCGGCCGAGCCGGGCGACGGCTTCCGACAGCTCGGTGATGGCGTTGTCCCGGTGGATCATGGAGCCGTGGCCCGCGGTGCCGGCCACGGTCAGCTTCATCCAGTGCATGCCCTTCTCGGCCGTCTGGATCAGGTAGAGCCTGCGCTGCTCGCTCACGGTGAACGAGAACCCGCCCACCTCGCTGATGGCCTCGGTGACGCCCTCGAAGAGGTCGGGGTGCCGGTCCACCAGGTGCCGGGCGCCGTACGTGCCGCCGGCCTCCTCGTCGGCGAGGAACGCCAGCACGATGTCGCGCGGGGGCCGGCGTCCGCTGCGCAGCCGGTCGCGGACGACCGCCAGGGTCATCGCGTCCATGTCCTTCATGTCGACGGCGCCCCGGCCCCACACGCACCCGTCGGCGACCTCGCCGGAGAAGGGGTGGTGGGTCCAGTCGTCGGCGTTGGCGGGTACGACGTCCAGGTGACCGTGGATCAGCAGCGCGGGCCGGGAGGGGTCCTCCCCCTCGATGCGGGCCACCGTGGAGGCGCGGCCGGGGTGCGACTCGAAGATCTTCGGCTCCAGGCCCACCTCGGCGAGCTTCTCGGCGACCCACTCAGCCGCCTTGCGCTCGCCCGGTCCCGAGTGGTCGCCGTAGTTGCTGGTGTCGAAGCGGATCAGGTCGCGGCAGAGGTCCACGACCTCGTCCTCGCCGGTGACGCCCCTGGCCGTGTCCGTGTCCGTGTCGCTCACGCTGCTTCCTCCCGCTGTCACTGCTGGTGGTTCCCCTCATCCTGCCCCTCCGCAGCGCCGCGCCCAAGAGCGGGACCGGCCCGTCGCACGCCGTTCACGCGGGCGCGGTGGCCGGACGGGGGGTGATCGGGCACCCCTCGAAAGCCTGGTAATGTTTCCCTCGTCGCCGCGGGGCAGACCCCGCACGACAGACACCTTGTCCGGGTGGCGGAATGGCAGACGCGCTAGCTTGAGGTGCTAGTGCCCTTTATCGGGCGTGGGGGTTCAAGTCCCCCCTCGGACACTGCACAGGCCGGGCGGATCGAGAGACATCTCGATCCGCCCGGTTCTTTTTCGTGCCCTGGTCCGGGGCCGGGACCGATGGTCCCCGGCGGGTCCCGGTCGGCCCCTCGTGGGGGCGGTGCCGCGGTGGTCACGTGGATGGTGGGGCTTGCCCCGCGGCGTGAGCCCCGGATCGAAGGAGCTGATCGCCATGACGACCCTGGCAGCGACACCGGACCGTCCGGTCCGGGTGGAGGCGGTGCTCGACGCACCACTGTCGCGGTGGCTGTGGCTGGTGAAGTGGATCCTGGTCATCCCGCACTACGTGGTGCTGTTCTTCCTGTGGATCGCGTTCACCCTGGTGAGCGTGGTCGCGTTCTTCAGCATCCTGTTCACCGGCCGCTATCCCCGCGCCCTGTTCGACTTCAATCTGGGGGTGCTGCGCTGGAGCTGGCGGGTCGCCTACTACTCGTACGGCGCCCTCGGCACCGACCGGTACCCACCGTTCAGCCTGGGCGAGGAGCCCGACTACCCGGCCCGGCTGGACATCGCCTATCC
Source organism: Streptomyces sp. MAI_2237 (assembly GCF_054189285.1). Lineage (NCBI taxonomy): Bacteria > Bacillati > Actinomycetota > Actinomycetes > Kitasatosporales > Streptomycetaceae > Streptomyces > Streptomyces sp. MAI_2237. Next base: position 463,257 of record NZ_JAJPGQ010000001.1, read on the forward strand.
GGAGCACCTCTCGCGCGGCCTGGTGCTGGTGAAGTGGTGGCTGCTGGCGATCCCGCACTACATCGTCATCGGGTTCTTCCTCGGCGGCTGGCGAGTCGGCTGGTGGGACGGCGGCCTGGTCGCCGTGCTGGCCCTCATCGCGGCCGTGATCCTGGCGTTCACCGAGAAGTACCCCAAGGGCCTGTTCGACCTGATCCTGGGCCTGAACCGGTGGGTGCTGCGGGTGGCCGCCTACGTGGCGCTGATGACGGACAGCTACCCGCCGTTCCGGCTCGACATGGGAGGTGACGAGCCCGCAGTGGCGACCATGGTGAGGGACGGGCCGTGACCGCCCTGCTGGTCGCCGGGTTCCTGATCGTGCACGGGCTGCTGCACCCAGGCGTCTGGACGGCGCCCCGGCAGCCCGGCCGGCCGGCCCCGTTCGACCCGGGACACTCGTGGGCGCTGTCCGCGGCCCATGTCGCGCCCGCGCCGGCCAGGTCCGCCGCGCTGGCCCTGGCCTGGTGGACGGCGCTGGTCTACTGCGCCGCCGGTGTCGGGGTGCTCGCGGGCGGCGGCTGGTGGGCCGCGACGGCGCTCGTCGCCGCCGTGAGCGGACTCGCCCTGAAGGCACTGTGGTACGACCCGTGGCTGAGCGTGGGTGTGCTGCTGGACCTGGGCGTGGTGGCCGCCGTCGCCGCCTCCTGGCCGGCGTCCCTGTACTGAACCCGCAAGTCCCCGCCCCAGCGCCGGAGATGGGGCGGATCGGGGGCCCTCACTCTCGGTGTGGGGTATCTCTCTCCGGCGTGAAACCCGCAGGTCAGTGACGCCTGGTGCGCGGTAGGTTCGCCCGGACGGCCCACCCGGGTCGCCGTTCGACGGGGCCGAACCTAGCTTCGTACTAAAATTTCCGGCTTGTTACGGAGCTGGAGGAGGACACCCCAGGCAGACCTGCGGGCCCGCCAGCGCCCCGGAGGCTTCCGGGATCGAGACGCGAGGACCGATGGCAGCCATACACGAGAGCAGTGCTCTCGGCCTGCTCGACGAAGAGCTCAGCGCTGAGATCCACCGACAGTTCGGCGACACCGCCCGCTTCTCCGCAGGTCAGGCGGCCTCCCCGCGGACCCTGGTCGACATCTTCGACGCCTGCGTGCGGTCCTACCCGGGTGAGTTCGCCCTGGACGACGGCTCGCGGCAGCTCACCTACCGGGAGCTGGCGGCCGAGGTCGAGCGGCTGCGCGGGCGGCTGGCCGCCGCCGGGGTCGGGCTCGGCGACCGGGTGGGGGTCCGGGTCCCCTCGGGCACCAACGAGCTGTACGTGGCGATCCTGGCCGTCCTCGCCGCCGGTGCCGCCTACGTCCCCGTCGACGCCGAGGACCCCGACGAGCGGGCCGAGCTGGTGTTCGGGGAGGCGGAGGTGCGGGCCGTCGTCGGCGCCGGACACGAGCTGACCGTCACCGGGCGCGGTGCGGCGCGGGCCGCGCGGCCCGGTGTCGAGCACGACGCGTGGATCATCTTCACCTCCGGCTCCACCGGGAAGCCCAAGGGCGTCGCCGTCTCCCACCGCAGCGCCGCCGCGTTCGTGGACGCCGAGGCCGCGCTGTTCCTCACCGACGACCCGATCGGCCCGGGCGACCGGGTCATGGCGGGGCTGTCGGTGGCCTTCGACGCGTCCTGCGAGGAGATGTGGCTGGCCTGGCGCTACGGCGCCTGTCTGGTGCCGGTGCCGCGCTCCCGGGTCAGGAGCGGCGCCGACCTCGGTCCCTGGCTGGTCGAGCAGGAGATCACCGTGGTCTCGACGGTGCCGACGCTCGCCGCGCTCTGGGAGCCCGAGGCCCTCGACGACGTCCGCCTGCTGATCTTCGGCGGCGAGGCCTGTCCGCCGGAGCTGGTGCAGCGGCTGGTGACGGAGGGCCGGGAGGTGTGGAACACCTACGGGCCGACCGAGGCCACCGTCGTCGCCTGCGCCTCGCTGATGAGCGGTGCCGAGCCGATCCGGATCGGGCTGCCGCTGGCCGGCTGGGAGCTGGCCGTCGTCGACGAGGCCGGGGAGCCCGTCGCGATGGGCGCCAGCGGGCAGCTGGTGATCGGCGGCGTCGGCCTGGCCCGGTACCTGGACGCCGAGAAGGACGCCGAGAAGTACGCGCCCCTCGCCTCTCTCGGCTGGGAGCGGGCGTACCGCAGCGGTGACCTGGTCAGGGCCGAACCCGAGGGGCTGGTCTTCCTCGGGCGGGCCGACGAGCAGATCAAGCTCGGCGGCCGCCGGATCGAGCTCGGCGAGGTCGACTCCGCGCTGCAGGCGCTGCCCGGGGTGGCCGGCGCGGCCGCCGCCGTACGGACCGCGCGCGGCGGCAACCAGCTGCTGGTCGGCTATGTCGTCACCCAGGACGGCTGGGACCACGCGGCCGCGGTGGAGAAGCTGCGCGCCGAACTGCCCGCGGCGCTCGTCCCGCTGCTCGCTCCGGTCGCCGAGCTGCCGACCCGGACCAGCGGCAAGGTCGACCGCGACGCGCTGCCCTGGCCCTTGGAGGGCCTGGAGACCGGCGGGCCGGCCGAGCGGCTGTACGGCACCGAGGCGTGGCTCGCCGAGCAGTGGACGGAGGTCCTCGGCATCCCCGTCACCAGCGCCCGCGACGACTTCTTCGCGATCGGCGGCGGCAGTCTGGCCGCCGCGCAGCTGACCACGCGGCTGCGCACCCGCTATCCGAGCGCCGCCGTCCTCGACATCTACCAGCAGCCCACGCTGCGCAAGCTGGCGCGGCGGCTGGAGGACTCGGCGCAGGACGACGGGGGCAGCCGGACGATCGCCCCCGTCCCCGCCCGAGCCCGGATCGTCCAGCTGCTGCTCCTCGTCCCGCTGTTCACGCTGCTCGGGCTGCGCTGGACGGTGGCGCTGGCCGCGCTGGGGAACCTGCTGCCCGCCTGGTCGTGGCTGCCGACGGCGCCCTGGTGGCTGCTCGTGGCCGCTGCCCTGCTGCTCTTCAGCCCGCCCGGCCGGCTCGCGATCGCGGCCGGTGGCGCGCGGCTGCTGCTGCGGGGCGTGCGCCCGGGCCGGTACGCGCGCGGCGGCGGCGTCCACCTGCGGCTGTGGACGGCGGAGCGGCTGGCCGAGTTCAGCGGCGCGACCTCGCTGACGGGCTCCTGGCTGGAGCGGTACGCGCGCGCCCTGGGCGCCAAGGTCGGCCAGGACGTCGACCTGCACTCGCTGCCTCCGGTCACCGGCCTGCTGAAGCTGGGCCGGGGCGCGGCCGTGGAGTCCGAGGTCGACCTGTCCGGCTGGTGGCTGGACGGCGACCGGCTGGAGATCGGCCAGATCAAGGTCGGCGCGCACGCCACCGTCGGCACCCGCAGCATCCTCTTCCCGGGCGCCCGCGTCGGCAAGCGCGCCGAGGTGGCGCCGGGTTCGGCGGTCACCGGGCAGATCCCGACCGGCCAGCGCTGGGCGGGCGCCCCCGCGGTCAAGCTCGGCAAGGCCAAGCGGAACTGGCCCAAGGACCGGCCGCAGCGGGGCACGTACTGGCGGGTGATGTACGGCTTGACGGGCCTGTTCCTCACCGCGCTCCCGCTGCAGGCCGGCGGTGCCGCCTTCCTCGTCGCGTACGCCCTCGTCGACCCGTCCGCTCCGGTGCGCGGTGCCGCGCTCGCCCTGGTCCCGGCGACGCTGGCCTTCGGGGCGGCGTACGCGCTGCTGATCCTCATCGGCGTGCGGCTGCTGAGCCTGGGACTGCGGGAGGGGACGTACCCGACGCACAGCCGGACCGGCTGGCAGGCGTGGACGGTCACCCAGCTGATGGACCGCTCCCGGGACACGCTGTTCCCGCTGTACGCCGGGCTGGTGACGCCGGTGTGGCTGCGGCTGCTCGGCATGCGCGTCGGGCGCGGAGCCGAGGTGTCGACCGTGCTGGCGCTGCCCAGTCTGACGACGGTCGGCGAGGGCGCGTTCCTGGCCGACGACACGCTGACGGCGCCGTACGAGCTGGGGCGCGGCTGGATGCGGATCGGGCGCGCGGAGATCGGGCGGCGGGCGTTCCTCGGGAACTCGGGGATGACCGCTCCGGGGCGGAGCGTCCCGGACGGCGGGCTGGTCGGGGTGCTGTCGGCCACGCCGAAGAAGGCCAAGAAGGGCAGCTCCTATCTGGGGCTGCCGCCGGTGAAGCTGCCGCGCAGCGCCGAGCCGGGCGACCAGAGCCGGACGTACGACCCGCCGGCGCGGCTGCTGTGGGCGCGCGGGCTGGTGGAGCTGTGCCGGATCGTGCCGGTGTTCTGCTCGGCCGCGCTGGCCGCCGGCACGATGGCGGTGCTGTGCCTGCTGGGGCCGTGGGCGCCGCTGCTGTCCGGGCTGGTGCTGCTCGGGGCGGGCGTGCTGGCCGCGCTGGTCTCGGTTCTCGCGAAGTGGCTGCTGGTGGGGCGGCACCACACGGGCGAGCATCCGCTGTGGAGCGGTTTCGTGTGGCGCAACGAGCTCGCCGACACCTTCGTCGAGGTCGTGGCGGTGCCGTGGCTGGCCGGGGCGGTGCCGGGGACGTCGCTGATGAACGGGTGGCTGCGCGGTCTGGGCGCCCGCATCGGCAGGGGCGTGTGGGTGGAGAGCTATTGGCTGCCGGAGAGCGATCTGGTGACCTTGGAGGACGCGGCGACGGTCAACCGGGGCTGCGTGCTGCAGACCCACCTCTTCCACGACCGGATCTTGCGGACGGATACTGTTGTCCTCCGTGAGGGCGCCACGCTGGGCCCTGGCGGGATCGTGCTGCCCGGCAGCACGATCGGGGCCCGTACGACCCTGGGTCCCGCGTCGCTCGTCATGGCCGCGGAGTCCGTCCCGGACGACACCCGCTGGCTGGGCAACCCGATCGAGGCATGGCGTCCTTGAAAGCGGGCCACTCGGGTTCGGTGGGCGGTGTACCGGCGGGCAGTGGCGGCGCAGGGCAGGGAGCGGAAGCGGCAGTGGCGGTTCAGCAGTCGGCGGCGGCCGACCCGTACTTTCCGGAACACGGTGACCCCCGTTACCGCGTGCACCGGTACGAGATCACGCTGGACTACCGTCCGGGGCCGAACCGGCTGGCGGGCGCCGTCCGGATCAACGCCATAGCGGGACGGTCGCCACTCGCCGAGTTCTTCCTGAACCTGTCCGACTTCAGGATCGGCCGGGTGCGGGTGGACGGCCGGCAGCCGCACTACACCCACCGCGGCGGCCGGCTGCGCATCCGGCCCGCCAAGCCGGTCCGCCCCGGTGCCGCGTTCACCGTCGAGGTGCACTGGTCGGGCAACCCGAAGCCGGTGAGCAGCCCGTGGGGCGGGCTGGGCTGGGAGGAGCTGGAGGACGGGGCGCTGGTGGCGAGCCAGCCGATCGGGGCGCCGTCCTGGTACCCGTGCAACGACCGGCCGGCCGACAAGGCCTCCTACCAGATCTCGGTGACCACGCCGTCGGCGTACGCGGTGGTCGCGGGCGGGCGGCTGCTGACCCGTACGACCAAGGCGTCCACCACCACCTGGGTGTACGAGCAGGCCGCGCCGACCTCCAGCTATCTCGTGGGGCTCGCGATCGGCAAGTACCAGACGGTGCTGCTGGGCGATCCGGGACCGGGCGGGGTGCCGCAGCACGGGCACATCCCGGCGCACCTGCTGCCGGAGTTCTCGCGGGACTTCGCGCGGCAGCCGCGGATGATGGACCTGTTCCAGGAGCTGTTCGGGCCCTACCCGTTCGAGGAGTACGCGGTCGTGGTGACCGACGAGGAGCTCGATGTGCCGGTGGAGGCACAGGGGTTGTCGCTGTTCGGCGCCAACCACGTGGACGGGGCCCGGGGTTCGGAGCGGCTGGTCGCGCACGAGCTGGCGCACCAGTGGTTCGGCAACAGCGTGTCCATCGCGGACTGGCGGCACATCTGGCTGAACGAGGGGTTCGCCAAGTACGCGGAGTGGCTGTGGTCGGAGCGCTCGGGCGGCCGGTCCGCGCAGCAACTGGCCGCCGCCGCGCACCGGTTGCTGTCCTCGCAGGCGCAGGATCTGAAGTTGGCCGACCCGGGGCGCAAGACGATGTTCGACGACCGGCTCTACGAGCGCGGCGGCCTCGCCGTGCACGCCGTGCGCTGCGCGCTGGGCGACGACGCGTTCTTCCGCATGCTGCGGGGCTGGACGGGCCTGCACCGGGGCGGGGCGGTCACCAGCGCGACGTTCACCGCGCACGCCAACCGGTACGCGGACGAGCCGCTGGACGAGGTGTTCGACGCCTGGCTGTACCGCACGGCGCTGCCCGCGCTGCCCACCCTGGTGCCGGCGCGTCCGACGCATCCGCCCACCAACGCCGAGTCGGCGTAGCGAGGGCCGGCGGGCCGGTGCGGGAGAATGGGGCCCATGTCCCGACGTACCTCGCCCTCCGGGCGCCGGCGCGGCTCCGCGCCGGCTGCCGCCGCCTCCTGCCCCTGCGGTCTCGGGGAGCCGTACGCCGCGTGCTGCGGCCGCTTCCTCGGGGGTGAGGCGGCCGCGCCGACCGCCGAGGCGCTGATGCGGTCGCGCTACACGGCCTTCGTCCGGCTGGACGAGCCGTACCTGCTGCGCACCTGGCACCCGCGCACCCGGCCGGCGCGTCTCGGCCTCGATCCCGGCACGCGCTGGACGGGCCTGGAGATCCTCGGCACGACCGACGGCTCCGCTTTCCACGGCACCGGCACGGTGACGTTCCGGGCGTCGTTCAGGGACGGTTCGCTGCACGAGCGCAGCCGGTTCGAGCGGGTGGACGGGGCCTGGGTGTACGTGGACGGGGAGTTCCTCGGCTAGGACGCGGGCCTAGGGCGCGAGGATGTCGAGCTCCTGGAGCGCCCCCACCGTGATCTCGCGGGTCAGCTCCTCGGCGCGGGCGGCGTCGCCCTCCCGGACCGCCTCGGCGACCTGGACGTGCAGGGTCACGGCCGCCGGGTCGGGGTCCTCGAACATCACCTCGTGGTGGGTGCGGCCCGCGAGGACCTCGGCCACGACGTCGCCGAGGCGCGCGAACATCTCGTTGCCCGAGGCCGTGAGGATGATCCGGTGGAAGGCCATGTCGTGGACGAGGTAGCCCTCCAGGCGGTGACCGCGGGAGTTGGCGACCATGCCGAGCGCGCACTCGGTCAGCTCCGCGCACTGTTCGGCGGTCGCGTGCCGGGCCGCGAGCCCCGCCGCGACCGGTTCGATCGCGGAGCGCAGCACGGTCAGGGAGCGCAGTTGCCCGGGGCGGTCGGCGCCGGCCAGCCGCCAGCGGATGACCTGGGGGTCGTAGACGTTCCACTCGGCCTTCGGGCGCACGGTCACGCCGACGCGGCGGCGGGACTCCACGAGGTGCATCGACTCCAGGACCCGGACCGCCTCGCGCATGACTGAGCGTGAGACGTCGAAACGCTGGGCCAGTTCGTCGGTGCGCAGAACGCTGCCCGGCGGGTACTCCCCCGCGGTGATCGCGGGGCCGAGGGTGTCCAGTACATGGCCGTGCAGCCCCCGGCCCGGTGTGCTCATGCACTCAGAGTACGTGCCGGATCACACCTTCAAAAAGTCAGACTTATTTGTCACAGGCTCTTGAATTCGTCGTACCTAATCGGTTTCAGTTACGTCGACACCGGTCGAAGAAGACAGTGAGGCAGCGATGAGCACCCCCCATGTCGTCGTGGTGATGGGCGTCGCGGGCACCGGCAAGACCACCATCGGTCCCCTGCTCGCGGCCCGGCTCGGCGTCCCGTACGCCGAGGGCGACGACTTCCACCCGCAGGCCAACATCGCCAAGATGTCGGCCGGCGTCCCGCTCGGCGACGACGACCGCTGGCCATGGCTCGACGCCATCGGCGCCTGGGCGCACGGGCGGGCGGGACTCGGCGGAGTGGTCAGCTGCTCGGCGCTGAAGCGGTCCTACCGCGACCGGCTCCGCGCGGCCGCGCCCGGCGTCGTCTTCGTCCATCTGGCGGGCGACCGCGCCCTCATCGAGGAACGGATGTCCCACCGTCAGGGGCACTTCATGCCGACCGCGCTGCTCGACTCCCAGTTCGCCACGCTCCAGCCGCTGGAGCGGGACGAGGCGGGCGTCGCCGTGGACGTCGCCGGCAGCCCCGAACAAATCACCGAACGGGCCGTGAAGGCACTCGCCGACCTCCCGTAACCCCCCGCGCCTCCCCTCCCCTCCCCGTACCTGCAAGGGAACTCCCCCGTGACCAGACTCAGCGTCGAGATGCTGGCAGCGGACGCGCCCGAGCCGATCACTTCGGCCGGCCACGCTCAGCTGGGCATCGCCGTACTGGCGGGCATCGCCGTCATCGTGCTGCTCATCACCAAGTTCAAACTGCACGCCTTCCTGTCGCTGACCCTCGGGTCGCTGGTGCTCGGCGCGGTCGCCGGCGCGCCCCTCGACAAGGTGATCGCCAGCTTCACCACCGGCCTCGGAACCACGGTCGCCGGCGTCGGCGTGCTGATCGCGCTCGGCGCGATCCTCGGCAAGATGCTCGCCGACTCCGGCGGCGCCGACGAGATCGTCGACACGATCCTCGCCAAGGCGGGCGGCCGCGCCATGCCGTGGGCGATGGTGCTGATCGCCTCGGTGATCGGCCTGCCGCTGTTCTTCGAGGTCGGCGTGGTGCTGCTGATCCCCGTCGTGCTGATGGTCGCCAAGCGCGGCAACTACTCCCTGATGCGCATCGGCATACCCGCCCTGGCCGGTCTGTCCGTGATGCACGGCCTGGTGCCGCCGCACCCCGGCCCGCTGGTCGCGATCGACGCGGTCCACGCCAACCTCGGCGTCACCCTCGCCCTCGGCGTCCTCATCGCCATCCCGACGGTGATCGTCGCCGGACCGCTGTTCTCCAAGGTCGCCGCGCGCTGGGTGGACGTCCAGGCCCCCGACCGGATGATCCCGCAGCGCGCCTCGGAGGAACTGGAGACCCGTCCGAGCTTCGGCGCCACGCTGACCACGATCCTGCTGCCGGTCGTCCTGATGCTCTCCAAGGCGCTGGTCGACATCGTGATCGACGACCCCGCGAACCTCACCCAGCGCGTCTTCGACGTCGTCGGCTCCCCGCTGATCGCCCTGCTCGCCGCCGTGCTGCTCGGCATCTTCACGCTGCTGCGGCCCGCCGGGTTCGGCAAGGAGCGGCTCACCCCGCTGGTGGACAAGGGCCTCGCGCCCATCGCGGGCATCCTGCTGATCGTCGGCGCGGGCGGCGGCTTCAAGCAGACGCTGATCGACACCGGCGTGGGCCAGATGATCCTGGACATCTCCAAGGACTGGTCGATCCCGGCGCTGCTGCTGGCCTGGCTGATCGCCGTGATCATCCGCCTCGCCACCGGCTCGGCGACGGTGGCGACGGTCTCGGCGGCCGGCCTGGTGGCCCCGCTCGCGGCCGACATGTCGACCACCCACACGGCCCTGCTGGTCCTGGCCATCGGCGCCGGCTCGCTCTTCTTCAGCCATGTCAACGACGCCGGGTTCTGGCTGGTCAAGGAGTACTTCGGCCTGACCGTCGGCGAGACCGTCAAGACGTGGTCGGTCATGGAGACGATCATCTCCGTGGTCGCGGGCGGCCTGGTCCTGCTGCTGTCGCTGGTCATCTAGGAGTACGCGGATGAGCCACCCCCTGTTCGACATCCACGGCCGCAGCGCACTGGTCACCGGCTCCAGTCGGGGCATCGGCCTGGCGCTGGCCCGGGGCCTGGCGGAGGCCGGCTGCACCGTGGTCCTCAACGGACGCGACGCCGGCCGGCTCACCGAGGCGGCCGCGCGGCTGCCCGGCGAGATCCACACGGCCGTCTTCGACGTCACCGACGGACCCTCGGTCGCGGCGGGCATCGCCGATGTCGAACAGCGGGTCGGCCCGCTCGACATCCTCGTCAACAACGCGGGCATGCAACTGCGCGCCCCGCTCCTGGAGTTCACCGACTCCGACTGGCACCGCATCCTGGACACCAACCTCACCAGCGCCTTCCTGGTCGGCCGGGAGGCGGCCCGGTACATGACCGGCCGCGGCCACGGCAAGATCGTCAACATCTGCTCGCTGCAGAGCGAGGTGGTCCGCCCGGGCATCGCGCCCTACGCGGCCACCAAGGGCGCGCTGAAGATGCTGACCAAGGGCATGTGCGCCGACTGGGGTCCCTACGGCGTGCAGGTCAACGGCCTCGGTCCCGGCTACATCGAGACCGAACTGACCCAACCCCTCGTCGAGGACGAGGAGTTCAGCGCCTGGGTGCGCCGCCGCACCCCGGCCGGCCGCTGGGGCACCACCGAGGACCTGGTCGGCGGACTGCTGTTCCTGGCCTCGCCCGCGGCCGACTTCGTCGGCGGGCAGGTGCTGTACGTCGACGGCGGCATGACGAGCGTGCTGTGAAGGAGGCCGCGCGGATGCTCGGTTGTGTGATCCACGGTCGCGGCGATCTGCGCGTGGAGGAGCTGCCGGTACCGGAGCCCGGCCCCGGGCAGGCTCTCGTCGCCGTCCGCTACGGCGGCGTCTGCGGCTCCGACCTGCACTACCTCCAGCGCGGCGGAGTGGGCGACTTCCGCCTGCGGGAGCCGATGCTGCTCGGCCACGAGGTGGTCGGGACGGTCCTCGCGTACGGGAGCGCGTCCGCGGCGAGTCCCGCCCCGGGCACGGCCGTCGCCGTGCACCCGGCCACCCCGTGCGGCGCCTGCCCGGAGTGCGTCCGGGGGCGCCGCAATATCTGCCGGGACACCCGCTACCTCGGCAGCGCGGCCCGCTTCCCGCACGTACAGGGCGGCTTCGCGGCCCGAGTCGTCGTCCCCGCCGATCAGTTGCGGCCGCTCCCCGCGGGCCTGGAACTGCGCCGGGCGGCCCTCGCCGAGCCGCTCGCCGTCGCCCTGCACGCCGTGCGCCGGGCCGGGGACGTGGCCGGACGGCACGTCCTGGTCACCGGCGCCGGCCCGATCGGCTGCCTCGTGGTCGCCGCGGCCAGGGCGGCGGGTGCCGCCCGGGTCACCGTCACCGATCTCCTTCCGGCGGCCCTGGCGTACGCCCGTGCCGCCGGCGCCGACACCGTCGTACGGGCGGACGACGCGGATGATCCCGGGTGGCCGGCCGAGGCGGACGTGGCCGTGGAGGCGTCCGGGGTGGCCGCCGGTCTGGAGACCTGTCTGCGTCTGGTGCGGCGCGGCGGGGTCGTCGTCCAGCTCGGGATGCTGCCGCCCGGGCCGAGTCCCTTCGCGGGGAACCTCGTCGTGAGCAGGGAGATCGAGCTCCGGGGGGCCTTCCGTTTCGACGCCGAGTTCGACGAGGCGCTGCGGCTGCTCGCGGCCCGGCCCGCGCTCGACGGGCTGGTCAGCGCGGTGGTCCCGGTGCGGGAGGCGGCCTCGGCGTTCTTGCTGGCGGCTGACCGGAGCCGTTCCTGCAAGGTGCTGCTGGACTTCGGGGCGCCGTGAAAGGGTTCCCCGGCGGCGTGGCCGCCCGCATCATGAGGAGATCCCGGGGCGGGGGCTCCGGGGTTCACGGTGTCGGGGGGCTTCATGGCGGTTTCCCTCGGGACGCGCATCTCGGGGCTGCTGGTGGCCGGAGCGGTGGCGGTGGCCGTCACGGCCTTCGGCGGTGACCGGGGTGGCGGACCGGAGAGCGGCGGAGACGGCGGTGGCGGCGCGATCGTGACCGCGGGACCCTCCGGACGTCCGCCCGCCACCGCCCCGTCTCTCTCCCCCACTCCCCGTCAGTCGCCCGCCGGTGAGGCGAGCGGCCTCGTCCCCACCGCGCCGCCGCCCGCCCACCGCGGTACCGCCCCGCACCCGTTCGCCTCCCCCACGCGGCCGCCCGCGGGCCGGCCGTTGCCGAGCCCCGCCTGGCTCCCACCGGGACCCGTCTCGCCCGACGCCGACTCCGTCCCCGACGCCTGGAGCCTCTACGACCGGCTGCGCGACCCCGCCCGATGCCGCACCGCACTTCCCCTGATCGACCGGACACCGGCCGGCCCGGACCGGCGGCTGCTGCGCGGCCTCGCCGAAGCCTGTCTGGCCGTGCAGGGCCGCGGCGGCAACTGGGACACGGCGGCCGCGGACCACACCGCCCTGGTCGGCCGGGCCGACACCTGCAAGGAACGGGCCGCCTACGCGGTGCTCGGCGCACTGCTGGACTTCCACCGGCAACACCCGCACGCCACCGTGCCGTTGCGGACCGCGCGGGGCGGTCCGCCCGCGTGCGACTACCGCGTCGCGGGGGTGGACACGGACCGGGCCGCGCCCGGTGACACCGTCGGGATCGAACTGCGCGGCATCTACTTCGACCCCGCCGAACTGGCCCGCTACGGCGAGGTGTTCATCGGCGGCAAGCGGCTCGATCCAGCGCCGGTGATCAGGTCCCGGAACGGCGACGCGCTGGTGCTGGCCGCCGTCGTACCGGCCCTGGACGGCGGTCCGAGGACGGCCGACGTGGTCGTGCGGTACGGCTCCGCCGAGGCGCGGCTGCCGGACGCCCTCACGGTCGTGGCGCCCGCCGCCGTCCCGTCCCCGGACCCCTCGTCAGGGACGCCACAGGGGGTGCTCCCGCTCGGCCCACTCCCGGCTCACCTTCCCCGTCCGTAGGCCGCGGCGCGCCTCGGGGTCGCCGAGCGCCATGCCGATGTGCCCGGCGAGGACGATGCCGATGGTCAGGGCCAGCCAGTCGTGGACGAAGGTCGCGCTGGTGCGCCACATGATCGGGGTGAGGTGGGTGAACCACATGATCAGCCCGGTGCCGAGCATCACCACCGACGCCCCGGCGATCCAGGGCCGCGTAGATCTTCTGCCCCGCGTTGAACTTCGCCGCGGGCCGCGCCGAGCGCCGCTTGTCCCGGGCGAGGGCGCCGTGCAGCCAGGTCCTGTCGTGCGGTCCGAAGCGGTTGAGATGCCCCAGGTCGGCGCGGAAAGCGCGGGAGGCCAGGCCCAGCAGGACGGGCACCGGCAGGGCGACCCCGGCCAACTCGTGCACCCGGACCACCAGTTCGCGGCGGCCGACGAGTTCGGCGAGCTGGGGGACGTAGAGGAAGGCGGCCGTGACCACGCACACGCCCATCAGGGCGGCCGTGCCGCGGTGCACCCAGCGCTGGACGGGGCCGAACCGCCGTACCTCGGTGACCTGCGGGGTGTGGGCCTCAGCTCGTAGGGTCATCGTCCCGCCCGTTCGACTTTCCGACCCAGGCGTCGACGTCGTAGCCGAGTCGCTCCCAGTAGCCGGGCTTGACGTCCTCGGTGACGGTGATGCCCGAGAGCCACTTGGCGGACTTGTAGAAGTACATCGGCGCCACGTACAGGCGGACCGGGCCGCCGTGGGCGTGGCCGATGTCCTTGTCCTGCATGCGCAGGGCGACCAGGACGTCGGAGCGGCGGGCCTGCTCCAGGGTGAGGCTCTCGGAGTAGGCGCCGTCGAAGCAGGTGAAGCGCACGGCCCCGGCCTTGGCCCGCACTCCCGCGGCGTCCAGCAGCCGGGACAGGCGCACCCCTTCGAAGGGGGTGTGGGGGACCCGCCAGCCGGTGACGCACTGGACGTCCTTGACCAGCCGGGTCTGCGGAAGGGCGCGCAGGTCGTCGAGCGTGTAGGTCTTCGGGCGGTCGACGAGTCCGTCGACGGTCAGGCGGTAGTCGGTGGCGTCCTTGTGCGGGACGGAGGAGGTGACCGAGTAGTAGCGGAAGCCGCCGCCGTTGGGCAGCAGACCGGTCAGGCCGGTGGGGTCCTTGTCGGCTGCTGCGCCGAGGAAGCCCTCCAGGCCGCGCTGGAGGACGGGAGCGGCGACCACGCCGAGCGCGCCCAGGCCGATGGTGCCCAGCAGGACGCGGCGGCCGATCGGAGTGCCGTGCTGCGCGGGCGGCCGCGGCTCGCCCGGTTCCTCGGGTGGTTCGGAGTTCACCCCTCCATTCGAACACCCGCGACGCCGGGCGGACCAGGAATCGCGGATGCCCGTCAGGGTTCCGTAATGACTTCTTACGGCGTTCTCAGAAACGGCGTCTTCGCAAGCGGCGCTCTCGGAAACGGCGTCATGCGTCCTGGGCCGCCTCCTCCAGCCGGAAGGCCTCGTTGCCGAGCCCGATGCGGGCGTGTGCCTCGGGTGCGCGGGAGCGCAGCAGGAGTCCCTGGACCAGTCCGGCGACCAGGGCGAGGAGGATGATGCCGGGCAGCACCCAGCTGAGCGCCGAGTCGGGGCCGGCGCCGACCAGGACGTCGAAGTCCTTGACCGTGTAACCGGCGATCACCAGCAGGGCGGCGGCGGCCAGCGCGGAGGTGATCAGCCGCCAGGCCTGGGCGCCGGCGGCGCCGCGCCGGGCGAAGAAGGCGATGACGGAGACGGAGGCCGCCGCCATCAGCAGGATCACGCCGAGCGCGCCGACGTTGCCGCACCACGTGAACAGGTGCAGGACGGGCTCGGTGGGGTCGCCGGCCGGGCCGTCGTCGGCGATCGCGAAGACGGTCACGATCACCGCGGCCACCGCCGTCTGCAGCAGGGAGCCGGTGCCGGGGGCGCCGCTCGCGCCGGTGGTGCGGCCGAAGGCGCGCGGCAGCAGTCCCTCGCGGCCCATGGCGAAGGTGTAGCGGGCGACGACGTTGTGGAAGCTGAGCATGGCCGCGAACATGCCGGTCACGAACAGCACGTGCAGGACGTCGGTGAAGGCTCCGCCGAGCCGGGACTCGGTCAGCGAGAAGAGCATGCCCGCGCTCTCCTTGCGGGCCACCCCGACGACCTGGGACGGACCGGCGGCGACGGTGAGCGCCCAGCAGCTGACGGCGAAGAAGACGGCCACGCCGGCCACCGCCAGGAACATCACCCGCGGCACCAGGACGTGCGGCCTGCTGGTCTCCTCCGCGTACACCGGCGCCTGCTCGAAGCCGACGAAGGCCGCGATGCAGAAGCACAGGGCGGTGCCCACGCCCGCGCCGCCGAGGGTGTCCGGGTTGAAGGCGTGCAGCGACAGGCCCTCCCGGGCAGGATCACCGATCGCGGCGACGTCGAAGATCACCACCAGGATCACCTCGACGACCAGCAGGACGCCCAGGACGCGCGCGTTGATGTCGACCTTCAGCCAGCCCAGCGCGCCGACCACCGCGAGGGCCACCAGCGCGGGTATCCACCAGACGACGTCCACGTGGGCGTAGGTGGAGAGCAGCCCGGAGACCTCGAAGCCGAAGATGCCGTAGATGCCGACCTGCATGGCGTTGTAGGCGACCAGGGCCACCAGGGCGGCGCCCGCGCCGGCGGTGCTGCCGAGGCCGCGGGAGATGTAGGCGTAGAACGCGCCCGCGTTGTGGACGTGCCGGCTCATCTCGGCGTAGCCGATGCCGAAGAGGATCAGCACCGCGCCGAGGACGACGAACAGCAGGGGCTGGCCGACGATGCCCATCACCGCGAATGTGGTGGGCATGACACCCGCGACCACCATGAGGGGTGCGGTCGCGGCGAGCACGGAGAGCAGCAGGCCCCCCGTGCCGAGGCGGTCGGCGCGCAGGGCGCGCTCCTGCCCCAGATAGGTGCTGATGCCGTCGGCCGTCGTGCGGTTCGCGCTGGAACTGCCCGTGGTCATCGCAGGACCGTCCTTGTGGTTGGCGTCGGGAGTGTCACGCCGTGCCGAGCGCGGCGGCCCGCGCGGCACGGAAGGCGGGGTAGGGCTCGTGGTGCGGGTAGGACCAGGGGGCCGGCGTGGCGTGCTCGCCGATGCGGTGGAAGAGGGCGGCGGCCTCGGCGCCGCGGCCCTCGCAGACCTTGGCGTGGGCGAGGAAGTTCAGGTCGACCAGGCGGCGCGGGTGCCCCTCCTGCTCCCACTCCAGCCACCAGTCGAAGGCGGCCTTCATCACCTGCCGGGCCCGGCGTCCGTTCCAGTGGCCGGAGGCGACCGGGTCGGCAGGCTCGTGGCCGGCGGCGGCGAGCACGCGGTAGCGCTCGGCGTGCGCGACGACGGGGAGGACGGCGAGCGGGGAGTCGGCGGGAGCCCGCTCGGCCGCCCAGTCGGCGAAGTCGTACACCTCGTGCAGCGGGTCCCGGCCGGCGCAGACGCCCCGCTCGGCGAGCCGGGCGACCATCAGATGGTGGGCGTGGTGGTGGTCGGCGCATCGGGAGCGGACCTCGCCGAACAGCCGTAACGACTCCTCCTCCGCACCCAGGGAGCACTCCAGCATCAGCAGCCCCAGCCACGGAGTGGGATCGGCGGGGGCGCGTCCGGCGGCCTCCCGGCAGGCCTCGCGGGCGAGGTCGGGCCGTTCCGCGCCGCGCAGGGCACGTTCCACCAGGGCGAGGGCGAGCAGCAGGGCGGCCTCGGGGGACGCGGGTTCGGCGACCAGCCAGTCCCGCGCCCAGGCCGCACTGTGGCGTTCCTGCCCGAGGACGACGGCCCGGTGTCCACGGCGGTCCCAGTCGTCCGCCGTGTGAACGAGCAGTGATCGCGCGGCCTGCCACCTTCCCTGCGCCAAGGCGGCCCGGGCGGCGGCGAGTTCGGTGTCGTCGAGGGCCGCGTCCAGCGCGTGTGCCGCGCGCTTGCGGATCCGGCCGAAGGATGGCGGAGGTGGGGGCACCGCGGGACTTCCTCACGCGACGCGGCTCTGCGTCAGGACTCGGGATATCGGACGGGCGTCAACTGATCACTCACAGCAAACTCGCAGCCAGGGCTTGAGTCAAGGCCTGCACAGCCGTTACACGCGTCAACTTCTGTTACGTTTGGGGTAGTTGAGAATTGGACGATCTTGAGTGGCGCCTTCGACCCGTCGATCCGGTGTGGCGTACGCCATGGCGCATCCCGTCCCGGCCCCTCACCATGGGCGGAACGGCCGGATCCGCAACTGCCTTGATCGACACGGAGAAGTGACCGGGTCGACTGCCCGGATCCGGGTACTCCCAGGGGCACGCCGGGCCCTGGGACGCTACAGTCCCCCCTACGCACTCCGTGACCCGGCCCGTCTGACTCGAGGTACGCAGCGTGTCGTTTCTGGTTCTGATTCTCGCCGTGAGCGCTGCCTGCTGCCTGGGCTTCGGGTTCGTGCTCCAGCAGAACGCGGCCTCGCACGCACCCCTGGGCGACTTCCTCTCGCCCCGGCTGCTCCTCGACCTGATGCGGGTGCCGCGCTGGCTGGGCGGCATCGGACTGATGGTGGTCGGCATGGTCCTGGGCGCGATCGCCCTCAGCCAGGGCGAGGTCTCCCTGGTCGAGCCGCTCCTGGCCACCAACCTGCTGTTCGCCCTGGCCCTGTCCCGCCGGCAGACCCGGCAGCCGCTGGGCCGCCAGGGCTGGACCGGCCTCGCACTGCTCGCGGGCGGCGTCACGGCGTTCATCGTCGCGGGCGAGCCGCGCGGCGGCACCGCGGTGGCCGACCCCTTCCGCCACTGGCTGATCATCGGCGTCATGGTGGGCCTCGCCCTGCTGCTGACCACGTACGCCAAGCGCTCGCGCCTCAGCTCCGGCCCCGTGCTGCTCGCCCTCGCCGCCGGCCTCCTCTACGGCGTCCAGGACGCCCTCACCCGGGTCAGCGGGCAGCTCTTCGCCGCGGGCGGCCTGACCGAGCTGTTCACCACCTGGCAGCCCTACGGCGTGGCCGCGCTCGGCGTGACGGGCCTGGTGCTGGTGCAGAGCGCCTTCGAGACGGCGCCGCTGCGCATGTCCCTGCCCGCCCTCACCGCCGCTCAGCCGCTGGCCGGCATCGTCTGCGGGGTCGGCTTCCTCGGCGACCGGCTGCGCACCGACACCGGGGCGCTCGCCTGGGAGGCGGCGGGCCTCGCCGGGATCGTCGTCGGCATCGTGCTGCTCGGCATGCACCCCTGCATGCCGACGGGCGCCGGCAAGCCGGAGCGCGTGCGGGACCTGCAGCCGAACTGACGCCGCCCTGCTTGGATGGCGGTATGACGACCCCCGCAGACGAGATCCTCGACATCGTCGACGAGCACGACCAGGTCATCGGCCGCTCCCCACGCGGCGAGGCCTACGCCAAGGGCCTGCGCCACCGCTGCGTCTTCATCCAGGCCCGCGACGCCGAGGGCCGCCTCTTCGTCCACCGCCGCACCCCGACCAAGCTGGTCTTCCCCTCCCTCTACGACATGTTCGTCGGCGGCGTGGTCGGCGCGGGCGAGTCCTACGACGAGGCGGCCCTGCGGGAGGCGGAGGAGGAACTGGGCGTGAGCGGTCTGCCGGCCCCGCGCTTCTTGTTCAAGTTCCTCTACGACGGAGGCGCCGGGCGCACCTGGTGGTCGGCGGTGTACGAGGTCCGCTGCGACCTGCCGGTGCGGCCGCAGGCCGAAGAGGTGGCCTGGCACGACTTCCTGCCGGAGGCCGAGGTGGAGCGCCGGCTCCGGGAGTGGGAGTGGGTGCCGGACGGGCTGGCGGCCTACGAGCGGCTGAGGGAGCACCGGGCGGCTTCCTGAAGGGGGCCCGATAGAGTCCTTCGCGTGATCGAATTCGCACGGAACGTCCGCCTGTGGTTCGCTCCCGAGGAGATCCGCCGGGAGGGCAGCACGCCCGACTACCGCTTCTCCCTGGCCAACGAGCGGACCTTCCTGGCCTGGCTGCGCACCGCCCTCGCCCTCATCGGCGGCGGCTTCGCGGTGGACCAGTTCCTGCCCGACCTGCGCTGGGCCTGGCGCGTCGGGCTGGCCCTGGCGCTGCTCGCCGCGGGCGTGCTGTGCTCGCTGCGCGCGGTCAATCACTGGATGCGCTGCGAGCGGGCGATGCGGCGCGGCGAGGATCTGCCGGTGTCCCGGTTCCCGGCCGTGCTCGGCCTCCTCGTCGCCGTCGTGGCCGTCGCGATGGTCGTCGTCGTGACCGTCGGATGGGAGGGGTGAGCGCCCCGGAGGCCGAGGAGCGCGACCCCGGGCTCCAGCCCGAGCGCACCCGCCTCGCCTGGCGCCGTACCACCCTGGCGAGCACGGTGGCCGCCGTCCTCTCCGTCAAGAGCGCGCTGCGCGGCGGTCCCACCGTGTCGGGCGTGGTCGTCTGCGCCCTGTGCTGCGCCCTCTGGCTGGGCTTCCTGCTCGTCGCCCACCACCGGATCCGGGCCCTCGCGGCCTCCGCCGGCCCGCCCGCGCTCGCGCACCGGCACGCCACGACGGCGGTCCTGTGCACGGTGGCCCTGGCCCTGTGCGGAGTGGCGCTCGTCCTCTAGGCCCGGTCCTCGCCCTCCGGAGCCTGCGGTTCCACCGTCACCACGATCTTTCCGCGGGTCCGCCCCTCCTGGCTGAGCCGGTGCGCCTCGGCCGCCCGCTCCAGCGGGAAGGCCGCGTCGACGTGCACGGACACCACGCCCTGCTCCGACAGCTCGGTCAGCCGCAGCAGGTCCTCGGCGTCCGGGCGCACCCAGCAGTACCGGCCGCCGTAGCGGACGACGTCGCCGTCGGCGATGGACGCCAGCCGCCCTTCCGGGGCCAGCAGGTTCGCCGAGGCCTTCAGGGCGTCACCGCCGACGGTGTCGAAGACGGCGTCCACCCCCTCGGGGGCCAGTCCCCGCACCCGCTCGGCCAGTCCCTCGCCGTACTCCACGGGCTCACCGCCGAGCGCGCGGACGTAGTCGTGGTTGCGTTCGCTCGCCGTGCCGACCACCCGGGCGCCGAGGTGCCGGGCGAGCTGGACGGCGATCGAACCGACGCCGCCCGCGGCCGCGTGGACGAGGACGGTGTCGCCGCGCCCGACCCGAAGCGCCCCGTTCAGCACCTGGTAGGCGGTGAGCCCGGCCAGCGGCAGCCCGGCCGCCGCCTCCCAGGAGAGGGTGCGCGGCTTGCGGGCGAGCGTGCGCACGGGTGCGGCGACGTACTGGGCGAAGGTGCCACGGGAGAGGAAGTCCTCGCGGACGTAGCCGATGACCTCGTCCCCGGCGCCGAACTCGGTGACGGACACCCCGGGCCGGACCACCACGCCGGACACGTCCCAGCCCGGGACCACCGGGAAGACCGCCTCCAGCATCCCGTCGAGATACCCCTCGCGGGCCTTCCAGTCGACGGGGTTGACGGCGGCGGCCCGCACCTCGACCAGTACCGCGTCGGGGCCCACCTTCGGGTCGCGCACCTCGCCGTACTCGAGGACCTCGGGTCCGCCGTACCGGCTGTAGCTGATCGCCTTCATGCCACCGACCCTCCGGGGTACGCGCACGCCACGCAAGCCGGATACGCGCTCTCTGCCCCGATATGCGCCGTTCGCGTGGCAGCCTGTCGGTCGTCACCACCCCGTACCCCGACGGTGAGCACATGACCGGCCTCCACCTGGAACACGCCTCCCACAAGCACGCGCACGATCCCGACTGCGGGCACACCCGGGTGCGGCACGGGGATCACGTCGAGTACGCGCACGACGGCCACTTCCACCGCGAGCACGAGGGCCACTGGGACGAGTGCGAGCAGGAGTCGCACGTCTCGCACGAGGACCACGACCACCGGCACGGCGACGGCTGCGGACACGAGAGCGCCCTGCACGGCGACCACGTCGACTACCTCCACGACGGGCACCGGCACGCCGCGCACAACGGCCACTGGGACGACCACTAGCTTCGGCGCCCGGCCGATCCGCACCGTCCGACAGCTCCCCGCCGCCCCCGGCCGGGAGCTGTCGGCCGTAGGGTGGGCCCGATCACTTTGGCTTCCCGTACTGGACGACATACCGACCAGTCGGCATGATGGTCGGGTCACGTGCACGCGCCTCGCAAAGGAGCACCGATGAGCCCCGATCACCCGCCAGGTCTCGATCTCGACCGGCTGCGCGGCCTGCTCGACCGTGAGCGGCCCGGCCTGGTGAACGGCGCCCTGACCGGCCGGCTGATCGAGGGCGGACGCTCGAACCTCACCTACGCGGTTACGGACGGCACCTCGAAGTGGGTCGTACGGCGTCCCCCGCTCGGCCACGTGCTGGCCACCGCGCACGACATGAAGCGCGAGCACAAGGTGATCAGCGCGCTGCACCCGACGAACGTGCCGGTCCCGCGGCCGGTGCTGCTCTGCGAGGACGAGGAGGTGCTGGGCGCGCCGTTCTACGTCATGGAGTTCGTCGAGGGCACCCCGTACCGCACGGCCGACCAGCTCGCCCCGCTCGGCCCGGAGCGCACCCGGGACGCGGTGCTGTCCCTGGTCGACACCCTCGTCGAACTGCACGCCGTGGACCCGGCCGAGGTGGGCCTCGCCGACTTCGGCCGGCCCGAGGGCTTCCTCGACCGCCAGCTGCGCCGCTGGGGCAAGCAGCTGGACGCCTCTCGCAACCGCGACCTGGCGGGCATCGACGAGCTGCACGCCGAGCTCGGCCGCCGGCTGCCGGCCTCGCCCGCGCCGACCGTCGTGCACGGCGACTACCGCCTGGACAACGTCCTGATCGACGGCGACGACCGGATCAAGGCGATCCTGGACTGGGAGATGTCCACGCTCGGCGACCCGCTCACCGACCTGGGCCTGCTGGTGATGTACAGCATGCCGCTGGGCATGTCCGACTCCCCGGTCTCCACGACCGCCGAGGCCCCCGGCCACCCGGCCCCGGCCGAACTGATCGAGCGGTACGCGGCCCGCTCGGGCCGGGACGTCTCGGCCGTCTCCTGGTACACCGCCTTCGCCTGGTTCAAGCTCGCCGTGATCCTCGAGGGCATCCACTACCGCTACACGCTGGGCCAGACGGTCGGCCGCGGCTTCGACCGCATCGGGGACCTCGTCCCCGTCTTCATCGAGCACGGCCTGACGACTCTTCAGGAAGGCTGACGGATCATGGACTTCGCGTTCGACGCCCGCACCGAGGAACTGCGGGCCAGGCTGCTCGCGTTCATGGACGAGTACGTGTATCCGGCCGAGCCGGTGGCCGAGGAGCAGCGGGCCGCGCTGGCCTCGCCGTGGGACACCCCGGCCGTGGTCGAGGAGCTGAAGGCCGAGGCGCGCAGGCAGGGCCTGTGGAACCTCTTCCTGCCCGACGGCGAGTACGGCGCCGGCCTGACCAACCTCCAGTACGCCCCCCTCGCCGAGATCACCGGCCGCTCCCCGCAGCTCGCGCCCACCGCGACGAACTGCGCGGCTCCCGACACCGGGAACATGGAGGTGCTGGCGCAGTTCGGCGACGAGCAGCAGAAGAAGCAGTGGCTGGAGCCGCTGCTGGCCGGCGAGATCCGCTCCGCGTTCGCGATGACCGAGCCGGAGGTGGCCTCCTCCGACGCCACGAACATCACCACGCACATCGAGCGGGACGGCGACGAGTACGTCGTCACCGGCCGCAAGTGGTACATCTCCGGGGCGATGGACCCCCGCTGCAAGATCTTCATCGTGATGGGCAAGACGGACCCGGACGGCTCCGACATCCGCCGCCAGCAGTCCATGGTGCTGGTGCCGCGGGACACCCCCGGTGTCACCGTGAAGCGCGCGATGCAGGTCTTCGGCTACGAGGACCACTACCACGGCGGCCACGCCGAGGTGGTCTTCGACCACGCGCGCGTGCCGGTCGGCAACCTCATCGGCGAGGAGGGCGGCGGCTTCGCCATCGCCCAGGCCCGCCTCGGCCCGGGCCGCATCCACCACTGCATGCGGCTGATCGGCATGGCGGAGCGGGCGATCGAGCTGATGTGCCGCCGGGCCGTGTCCCGTACGGCCTTCGGCAAGGCCCTGGCCCAGCAGGGCGTGGTGCAGAACTGGATCGCGGACGCGCGGGTGGCCGTGGAGCAGCTGCGCCTGCTGGTGCTGAAGACCGCCTGGATGATGGACACCGTCGGCAACCGCGGCGCCCACACCGAGATCCAGGCCATCAAGATCGCCACGCCGCGGACGGTCGTCGACATCATCGACCGCGCGATCCAGCTGCACGGCGCGGGCGGTGTGAGCCAGGACTTCCCGCTGGCCGAGCTGTACGCCGGGGCCCGCACCCTGATGCTCGCGGACGGCCCGGACGAGGTGCACCAGCGGTCGCTGGCGAAGCGGGAGCTGAAGAAGTACCTGTGAGACACGGGTGAGGGGCGGCTGCGATCGGCAGCCGCCCCTCACGCGTGTGCCGGGTCCGTCAGGGACGCAGGGCCCGCAGCAGCAGGTCGGCGAGGTGGTCGGCGACCTCCTGCGGGCCCATCGGGCCGTCGGGGCGGTACCAGGTCGACAGGTGGTGGACGGAGCCGAAGTGGTAGTCCACGACGAGGTCGGCGGGGGTGGCCTTGGAGAAGACGCCGGCCTCCTGGCCCTCCTCCACCAGCGCGCGGAAGCGCTCGTGGTAGCGCCGGCGCTCGGCGCGCACCTGCTTGTTCTTCTCCGGGCTCAGGTGGTGCATGGAGCGGAAGAAGATCGACGCGTCGTCGAGGTTCTCGATCGTGGTGACGACGACGTCCGCCGCCGCGCCCCGCAGCCGCTTCTCGATCGGCTCGTCGGCGTTGGCGAAGGCGTCGAGGCGCTCCTGCTGGACGCGCAGCACGCGCGCGTACACCTCGTGCAGGAGGTCGTCCTTGGAGCCGAAGTAGTGGTACAGCGCCCCCTTGGTGACGCCGGCCGCCTCGACGATCTCCTGCACGGAGGTGCGGTCGTAGCCCTGCTCGGCGAAGAGCCGGGTGGCGGCGGCCAGCAGCCGCTGCGGGACGGGCGTACCGTCTCCGTCCGTCGTCCTGGGCACTGTGCCGCCACCTGCCTTCCGGGCGTCCGCCGTGTTCCGGCGTGCTCTATTCGCTTGCTTCTCGACGGGAGCGAAGCTCCCGACGGAGGATTTTCCCACTAGCCGTCTTCGGCAACTCCGGCAGGATCTCCACCTGCCGCGGGTATTTGTAGGCGGCCAGTCTCTCCTTGCAGTACACCGCGAGTTCATCCGGGTCGGTGTCGGCACCCGGACGCAGGCTGATGTACGCCTTGACGGTCTCCCCGCGGTACCCGTCGGGCACCCCGACGACGGCCGCCTCGCGCACCACCGGATGCGTGTACAGCACGTCCTCGACCTCGCGCGGCCACACCTTGAACCCGGAGGCGTTGATCATGTCCTTCTTGCGGTCGACGACGTCGAGCCAGCCCTGCTCGTCCATGAAACCGATGTCGCCGGTGCGCAGCTCGCCGTCCGGGAAGGTCTCGGCGGTCGCGTCCGGGCGGCGCCAGTAGCCGGGCACCACCTGCGGTCCCCGGACGAGGATCTCGCCCTGCTCGCCGAACGGTACCTCCCGCCCCTGGTCGTCGACGATGCGCACGGCCGTCTCGGGGCCGGGCAGTCCCACGGCCAACGTCCCGGAGACCGGGTCGACGGGCGCCTCCAGGCCGGGCGGGACGGAGGCACAGGGGGCGGTGCACTCGGTGAGGCCGTAGCCGTTGCGGATGTAGGGCCCGAAGCCCGCCCGGAACTTCTCCACCAGGGCCGGGGGCACCGGCGCGCCGCCGCTGGAGATGTTCACGAAGCAGGAGAAGTGGTCCGGGGTGGCGTCCGGGTGGGCGGCCAGCGCCATGAAGGCGGTGGACGGGCCGACCGTGTAGTGCGGCCGGTGCTCGGCGAAGGCCTCCAGCACCACGCCGGCCTCGAAGCGGTACGTCAGCACGAGCGTGCCGGCGCTGTCGAGGCAGGCCCCGAGCTGGCACACCATCCCGGTGATGTGGAACAGCGGGGCGAGGGCGTAATAGACGGGCCCGTCGGGAAGGGCCAGTCCCGTCCGCTGCCGCTCGGCGTTGTACATGATGTTGCCGTGCGTGTTGGTGGCGCCCTTGGGGGTGCCGCTGGTGCCGGAGGTGTAGCTGATCAGCGCGATGTCGGACGGGGTGAGGTCGCGGCCGTGGGGCGCCTCGTACCCGGCGCGGGCCACGGTGGTCAGGTCGGCGGCGTCCGCGCTCTGCGGCAGCCGCTCGAACGACAGCACGCGCGCGTCGCCGCGACTTTGGAAGTCCAGCTCGCAGGCGGTGAGCACGATCCGCACCGGCGATCCGGCGACCGTCTCGCGCAGGTACGCCTCCCAGGCCCGGTCGGCGCAGATCAGCGCGGTCACCTCGCCGTCCCGCAGGACGTGCCCGACCTCCCCCGACTTGTACATCGGGTTGACCGGCACGACGATCGCGCCCGCCTTCCACGCCCCGAGCAGCGCCAGCACGAACAGCGGCGAGTTCTGCAGCAGGATCGCCACCCGGTCCCCGCGCTCCAGGCCCCGCGCGGCCAGGTGCCCGGCGACGGAGTCGCTGAGCTCGTCGACCTCGGCGTAGGTCAGCCGGCCGTCGAAGTAGGCGAGGAAGTCGCGGTCCGGTGCCTCGCCGACGGCGCGGCGCAGGGCGTGCACCAGCGTGTCGAGGGGCTCGACCGGCGCCCGCTGGGCGTCGTTCAGCAGGGCCACCCAGGGCTTGGCCGCGTAGCGGGACCCGGTCACCGTACGTCCTCCCACTTCTGCTGGACCCGGTTCATGTTCTCCAGCCAGCGGTCGGGGTCGGTGGCCCGGGCCTGGTAGAACTCGGCCACGAAGGGGTGCGGCAGGATGAGGAAACGGTCCTCCTCGATTCCCTTGAACAGGGCGTCCGCGACGTCCGAGGGGGCGATCGCGGTGGGCTGGAGCACCAGGTCGCCCGCGCTGCCGCTGGCGGTCAGCATGTCGGTGCGCACGCCCTGCGGGCAGATCGCGTGGACCTTCAGCCCCCGGTGGCGGTAGGTCAGGGACAGCCACTCGGCGAAGGCGTAGGCACCGTGCTTGGTCACGCTGTAGGAGGGCGCCCCGATCATGGTGAGCAGCCCGGCGGCGGAGACGGTGGACACGAACCGGCCGCTCCCCCGCTCCAGCCACGCCGGAAGCAGTTCCTGGGCGGCCCGTACATGGGCCATCACGTTGACGTCCCACGAGGTGGCCCAGGACGTCTCGTCGGCCGACAGCCCCTCGGCGCCGTCCTGGAACCCGACGCCGGCGTTGGCGCAGTACACGTCGACCGTGCCGCCGAGCGCCTCCCGGGCCGCGGCGACGACGGCCGCGGCGTCGCCGGGGACCGCGATGCCGCCGATCTCGTCCGCCACCGCCTCCGCCCGGTCACCGTCGAGGTCGTTGACGACGACCCGGGCTCCCTCGGCGGCGAACCGCCGGGCGAGGGCGGCCCCGATGCCTCCCCCGGCTCCCGTGACGACCACACCAGCACCTTGCACGGCTTCCACCATCGGTCTCCTTCGACTGCGGTTCGGCTGCCGTCAGACTAACCGGTCGGTATGTATCAGGAAAGAGGTGCCCGAAACGCGCCGGGAGCGCGCCGGCATCCACGTGTGGCCCGTCGAGTGGGCGCGGCGGGCCCCGGCTGACCGGCGGCTTCCACCCGACCCGCGGGAGCAATACCGTGCCCCTCATGCGCCTCTCCAGACGAGCACTCCTCGCAGCGACAACGGCGGCAACCTCCCTCACCGCCGCACCCCCGGCCGCCGCGGCCGAGTCCCGCCGCAGGCTCCGCACCGGCTTCGAACGCCTCGCCGCCGACGGCTACGCCCTCCTGGACGGCCGTCGCGTGGGAATCGTCACCAACCCCACCGGCGTCACCCGCGACGTCCGCCACATCGTCGACGTGATGCACGCCGACCCCCGCGTCGACCTCGTCGCCGTCTTCGGCCCCGAGCACGGCTTCCGCGGCACCGCGCAGGCGGGCGGCTCCGAGGGCCGCTACGACGACCCCGCCACCGGACTGCCCGTCTACGACACGTACCTCAAGAGCGGCGGGCCGCTCGCCGACGTCTTCACCGCCTCCGGCGTCGACACCGTCGTCTTCGACATCCAGGACGTCGGCGCCCGCTTCTACACGTACATCTGGACGCTCTACGACTGCATGGAGGCCGCCCAGCTGGCCGGCAAGCGCTTCGTCGTGCTCGACCGCCCCAACCCGGTCACCGGCCGCTTTGCCCAGGGCCCCGTCCTGCACAAGGAGTTCGCGACCTTCGTCGGCAGGCAGCCCATCTCCCAGGCGCACGGCATGACGGTCGCCGAGCTGGCCCGGCTCTTCAACGGCGAGTTCCTCACCACCCCCGTACCGCTGGAGACCGTGCTGATGACGGGCTGGCGGCGCTCGGACCTCTACGACGCCTCCGGGCTGCCCTGGGTGCCGCCGAGCCCCAACATGCCGACGCCCGACACCGCGCTCGTGTACTCGGGCACCTGCCTCTTCGAGGGCACCAACCTCTCCGAGGGCCGCGGCACCACCCGCCCCTTCGAACTGCTCGGCGCGGACGGCATCGACGGCCGCTGGGCCGCCAAGGTGAGCGAACTCGCGCTGCCCGGCGTGCACTTCAGGGAGGCGTACTTCGCGCCCACCTTCTCCAAGTTCCAGGGCAAGACCATCGGCGGGGTGCAGATCCATGTGCACGACCGGACGGCGTACGACCCGGTCCGCACCGGAATCGCCCTGCTGGTGACCGCCAGGCAGGTCTGGGACGGCTTCGCCTGGCGCTCCGACCACTGGATCGACAAGCTGACGGGCTCCGCGCAGGTGCGCACCGCGATCGACGCCGGGGCGAGCACCGAGGACGTCGTGGCCGGCTGGCGGGAGGAACTCGCGGCGTTCCGGCGGATTCGAAAGGAATACCTCCTCTACAAGTGAGTCGCGGCGTATGGCCATTCCCGCCCGGTAGCAGGACGATGCGCCCACATCGCACCACTTCGGGGGACGAGGGAGCCCGTCATGGCACAGCCGGCCACGAGCGTGACGCCTTACTGGGAGCTGACCTTCGACGCGGACGGGGACGTCGACGCGACGGAACGGGACGCGCTGCTCGCCCAGGTCGGCGGGCACGGCGTCCGCGACCTGATCGTCTTCGCGCACGGCTGGAACAGCGACCGCAGGCACGCGACCGCCCTGTGCACCGGGTTCTGCCGCCCGATCCGCGGCCTCGCGCCGCGGGCCAGGATCGGGTACGCGGGCGTGATCTGGCCCTCGATGCGCTTCGCCGACGAGCCGATCCCCGACTTCCCCAGGTCGGTGGTGGCCACGGAGGCGGAGGCCGACCCGGCGCCCGCGCTCGACAAGGACACCCGGCACGCGCTGCTGGAGACCTTCCCCGGCCGGGCCACCGTCGTGGACCAGATCGCCCGCATGCTCGACCAGCGGCCCGACCACGAACTGGAGGAGTTCGGCAGACTCGTCCGGCTCCTGGTGGAGGTCGTACCGGGCGGGCCGCAGCCGTTCTTCGCGGCGGACACGGTCGCGGAGGGCGTCCCGCAGAGCGAGCCGGCGCTGTTCACCGCGGACACCGCGACCCTGTGCGACGAGTTCGCCCGGGCGCTGGCGTCCCTGCGGGCCGGCGGCGACCCGGAGGCGTTCTCGCTGCCCAACCCCTGGGACGGGGCGAAGGAACTGCTGCGGCAGGCCACGTACTACGCGATGAAGCGGCGCGCGGGAACGGTCGGCGAACGCGGACTCGGCCCGGTGATCGGCCGGCTGGCGGCCGCGGCACCGAACGTGCGGGTCCACCTCGTCGGGCACAGCTTCGGCGGGCGCCTGGTGTCGTTCGCGCTGCGCGGCCTGCCCGAAGGCGTACGGACCGTGAAGTCGGTGACCCTGCTCCAAGGCGCCTTCTCGCACTACGCGTTCGCGGCACGGCTGCCGCAGGACCCGCGGACCGGCGGGGTGCTGCAGGGTCAGCAGAACCGCATCGACGGGCCGCTGGTGTGCTGCTACTCCCGCTACGACCAGGCGCTCGGCACGCTGTATCCGCTGGCCTCGCGGATGGCGGGCCAGAACGACGCGCTCGCCGGCTTCGACGTGCTGGGGGCCGGAGGCGAGTGGGGGGCCATGGGCCACGACGGGGTGCAGGCGGTGCCGGGCACCTTGCGGCTGGACCTGGCCGAGGCGCTGCGCGGGCCGCTGGCCGCCTCCGGGTGCGTGAACGTCGACGCCTCCGCGGTGGTCAGGCGCGGGGGCCCGCCGTGCGGGGCGCACAGCGACATCGTGCATCCGGAACTGGCGAGGGTGGTGCTGGCGGCGGGCCGCATCGGCTGACCCGCCGCCTTTCGTGCCATGTCACGCGTCACGCGTCACATGTCACATGTGACACACCACCCCGCCCGGTTCCGGCTCACCGGTGCGACGTGTACTCCACCACCTGCTGGAACGTCGGCCGGTTCTGCCAGCTGATGTTGCCGTGCTTGATGCCGCCCAGGGTGCGCTGGACGATCGAGTCGGCGCACCACTGGTCGCCCGCCGAGCAGAGGCTGTCGCCGGGGTAGACGGTCGACGCGGACGTGCCGGCGGCCGTCTTCAGGGTGCTCATCAGGATGTCCCGGCAGGAACTGAGGCTGCCGCCGCCGCAGTACTTCTGGCCCAGCGGGCCCTGCACGTTCTCCCCGAGCACCGCGCGGATGTCCTTGTCGACGTAGCTCCACCAGCCGTACTGGAAGGAGCTGCCCGCGTGCGAGCCGGTGGGCCCGTGGGCGGCCGACGGGGCCTCGTCGACGGGGAGGTTGTTCGTGACGGCGGTGTAGAGGTCGTCGCCGAGGCCGGGTTGGAACTCGGCCTTGACCAGCAGCGGCCACCAGGCGTCCAGGATGCGGATGGCGTCGGCGTCGGCGTACTTCTTCGAACCGGCCGAGGTCTCCGTGCGCTTGGCGCCCGCGGACACCCACGCCTGCAGCTTGCTCACCGCGTCCGCGACCGTGGAGTCGGTCACCGTGCTGCTGTTGACGACCTTGAGAAGCTTCGGCAGGACGTCCTCGGCGCGCAGGTCGGCGAGGGCCGCGTCCGCCATCGCCTGCACCAGCTTCGTACGGGTCACCCCGCCTGCGGCGACCAGCTTCTTGACCCGGTCCTCCAGCAGGTTGCCGCGGTGCACCGAGCCGTCGCCCCAGGGCGCGGACGTGTAGTCGAGGGCCTGCTTGTTGTTCCAGGAGACGTAGTAGTCCTGGTCGACGGAGTTGGGGTGCGCCGAAGCGGGCGTGTAGTCGGCGGTGTTGGTGGCCGGGTCCCAGTTCTTCCACTCGTAGGCGGCCTGCCCCCACACCGGGAACTCGGCGTCGACGCCGCTCGCGCGCACCGGGTTGTCGCCGCTGTTGTAGTAGGCGGTGTGCGAGGAGTCGGCGTAGAACCAGTTGAAGGTGTAGTTGATGTGCTGGGCCGCGCTCTGGAAGTTCTTGGGGCCCTTGACGTAGTCCGGGTCGTTCAGCATCTGGAAGCCGATGATCGAGTCGGCCTCGTGCATGTAGGAGGAGCGCAGCGTGGTGTAGGCGACCTTCTTGCCCCCGACGGTCGCCCGGTACTCGACGGGCCCGTACTTCGTCCTCCACACACGCATGGTGTACGAACCGGCGGCGGTGCCGTCGGCCGTGGTCGGCTTCCAGGAGTTGGCCCGTTCGACCTTGTCCATGGCGGTGCAGGTGCCGTGGTAGAGGTAGTGGTAGTCGTCCTGGCACAGCTCGACGGCGTAGGTGTCGATGATGTCCTGGCCGGAGGTGGTCGCGGACCACGAGTAGTCCTGGCCGCGGCCCAGTTCGACGTACATGCTCAGGCCGGCGAAGGAGGCGCCGCGGGCGCTGATGCCCGGGCCCTGGATCTCCTGGAGCATGAGCAGCTGGGGCGCGAAGTACCCGGTCTGCGGGCCGAAGACGGCGATCGGGTGGCCGCTGGCGGTGTACTTGCCGCTGACCACGAGGGCGTTGGACATGCCGCGCCGGGCGGAGCTGAGCGCGGTCGTGGTGGCCGTCTTGGAGGCGGCGGTGGCGCTCTGGCTCGCGCCGGTGCCGGTGGCGTCGTAGACGAGCGGCTCGGTCGTCACGGAGCCGGCGTCGGGCAGGGCCTCGCCCTGGGCGTCGGCGGGCTTGGTGGCGTAGGGGAAGCGCTCGCCGTTGTGGACGGTGAGGACGGCCTCGGGGTCGTTGCGTTCGCGGAAGGACTCCCAGACCTTGGTGCCCTCGGCGACGCCGTACTTGGACTGGGCGGCGATCAGTGAGATCGCGTTGTTGACCTCGCCGCCGCCGCCGGCGCCGAACAGGGCGCCGATCACCGAGCCGAGCGCGACCAGGTCGGTGATCTTGAAGTGGTCGATGGTGCCGGCGTTGGTGATCGAGTCCTTGTGCCCGGTGAGGACGTACTCGCCGGGGAAGTAGCGGCCCGAGTCGGAGGCGTCGATGTAGGCGTTGATGCCGGCGAGGTAGGCGTTGGCGTCGGCGAGGGCCTGCTGGCCGCGCGCGCCGTTGTCGGCGACGGCGTTGTCGATCTGGGCTTGCAGATCGGCCTCGGAGTAGGGGGCGTTGCGGTAGAACTCCTGCTCCAGGCCCTGGTTGGAGGCGGCGCCGCCCGCGAAGGTGGTCAGCTGGCCGCGGCCGACGTGCCGGAAGACGTCCATGAGCCACAGCCGGTCCTCGGCCGCCGCGTAGCCGGCTCCGAACTCGGTGCCGTACCTGGTGCTGCCGGTGATGTGCGGCACGCCGGTCTTCTTGTCGCGGACGATCGTCACGTCGCCGCGTCCGGCCGGGCTCTCCGTGGAGGCGACTTGATCCGAGGGAACACCGAACGAGGCGTCGTTGAAGAAGGTGTTGATCTTCGCGTCGGTGAGTCCGGAGTAGCCCGTGGCCAGGTTGGCGTAGGGGCCGAGCTGGTCCTCGGCGTGGCTGGGCTGGGTGCCGAAGGCCTGGTTGAGGAGGATCTGCGCGAGGGTCGCGTTGCCGTTCTCACCGGGCGGCAGGATGTCGGAGCACTGGCCGCCGCAGTAGTCGTTCGAGGCGGTGGCGGCGGTGGCGGTCGCCTGGGCGAGCGGGGACAAAAGGCCGGCAATCAGGACGCATATGGATGCGGACTTCAGGAACCCGGTGAGTCTGCCGGGAGTTCTCAGTCTGTCGAGGGTGGTGCGCACGGTACGCCGAGGCATGGCGGCTCCTGCCGACGAGGGGGTGTGGCGGGACGTTACCGCCGGTATCCCCGGGAGTGAAGGTGAACATGCGTCAAGTTTTGGAAGACGGTGGTCGGCTTATGGAGGTCATCGGAAATCGGATGGAGCCGAATCGCTTGTCGATACGTCTATTCGGCGACGTCCTTACGACGACGCCGAAGTGACCGAAGTACAGGTGCAGGTGTGACGGAGGTGCAGGACGATGGCGGGTTTCCGGAGTCTAGCGAGACAGGTCCGCGATCCGCGGTGCGATCTGGCACTGCGGCGCTACTCACTGCGCAAGTGCCTTGAGCGGTTCGCTCCTTACGGGCACAGGGCGACCTGGGACCACTTGTGCTCCCGGGCGGGGTTCGGTCCCGAGGACCGCTCCCCCGACCCAGCGCGGCTCGTGGCCGCACTGGAGGAGTTGGAAGAGGCGCGTTCGGTCTGGCTGGCCTACGAGGTCGAGTTCGCCGAGCGGCGCAAGAAGGAGAAGCACGACGGGCTGCGCCGACCGGGCAGCGTGGACGACTGGCACCGGCTGACCTGGGGCGGTTTCGGTGTGGCGTGGTGCGACGACCCGCGGGTGCACCCCCGTGAGCCGCTGGCCGAGGTGCTGCGCAGGCTGATCTCCGCCCTGGAGCGCGAACCGGGCGCGGAGTGCCCGGTGTGCGGCGGGGAACGGCTGGTGTGGACGTACGACCTGGACCATGAACCGTCCTCCGGTCCGGTGTGCAGCGACTGCGGAATTCTGGTGCCACGGCCCGTGCTCAAGCCCGAGGCCCTGGCGGACGCAAGGCGCGGAAGGCTACTGGTGTCGGCCTAGCACGGCGGGGGTGCGCCGGGGATGCCGCACCCCCTGTTCTGTCCGCCGGAGGTGCGGCCGGCGGACCGTTGTCAGTGGCGTCCGGCAGGCTTGGGGCATGGTGCAGGTGTGTCTCAACGGGACGCGGGGGGCCGCCGACGGCGCGATGATCCCGCTGACCCCTCAGGCGCTGGCCGAGTCCGCGGCCGCGGCCGTCACGGCCGGCGCCACGGATGTGCACGTCCACCCCAAGACGCCGTGCGGGCGCGATGCGTTGTCGCCGCGGGTGCTCGGACCGGTGCTGGAGGCGATACGGGCGCGGGTGCGGGTGCCGGTCGGGGTGACCACGGGCGCGTGGGCCGAGCCGGACCCGGCGGACCGGCTCGCGCGGGTGCGGAGCTGGGCGCAGCTGCCCGCCCCGCCCGACCACGCCTCGGTCAACTGGCACGAGGAGGGCGCCGAGGGGATCGCCGCCGCCCTGATCGACCTCGGCGTGGGGGTCGAGGCCGGCATCTGGTCGGGGACGGACGGCGCGGCGCGGTTCGCCGTGTCGCCGCTCAAGGGGCAGGTGTTGCGGGTGCTGGCGGAGGTGACGGACACCTCCGCCGGGACGGCGGAGGACAGCGCGCGTGCGCTGCTGGCCGATCTCGGTCCCGCGGGCGGGCGCCCGGTGCTGCTGCACGGTGAAGACGGGGGCGCCTGGCCGGTGCTGCGGCTGGCGGGGCGGCTGGGGCTCGCCACCCGGATCGGCCTGGAGGACACACTCGCCCTGCCGGACGGCGAACCGGCCCTGTCCAACGCCGAGTTGGTGGTCGAGGGACTGAGGCAGTACCGCGACGCGCGACGGTAGCAGCCGTAAATCCGCTCGCTCCACCGTTTTCGCGTCCGGACAGTGGGAGGCGATGAGACCGAACCGAACGCCCTCCCGAACCGAGGTGTCCCATGTCGACGCTCCGCGTCACCGCCGAAGTGCTGACCGTCCACGAGCATCCCAACGCCGACGCGCTCGAACTGGCCCAGGTGGGCCTGTATCGCGCGGTCGTCGCCAAGGGCGCCTACCGCACCGGCGACGCCGCCGTCTACATCCCCGAGCAGGCCGTGCTGCCGGCCGGGCTGATCGAGGAGCTGGGGCTGACCGGGCGCCTGGCGGGCACGAAGGCCGACCGGGTCAAGGCGGTGCGGCTGCGCGGCGAGCTGTCGCAGGGAATCGTGTGCCGCCCGAAGGCGCTGGCGGACGTCGATCTGACGCGGGCCGCGGCGGAGGGCACCGACTTCGCGGAGGTGCTCGGCATCACCAAGTGGGTCCCGCCGATCCCGCCGACGATGAACGGCGAGGTGGAGTCCGCGCCCGGTCTGCTGCCCTGGGTGGACATCGAGAACATCCAGCGGTTTCCGGACGTCTTCGCACCGGGCGAGGCTGTGGTCCTGACCGAGAAGCTGCACGGCTCGGCCTGCCTGGTGACCTACGCGGCCGACGAGGGACGGGTGTACGTCTCCTCCAAGGGCTTCGGCGCCAAGTCCCTGGCCCTGAAGGAGGATCCGCGCAACCTGTACTGGCGCGCGGTGCACGGCCACGGCGTCGCCGAGGTAGCGAAACGGCTCGCCGAGCGGCTGGGGGCGCGCCGGGTCGGGATCTTCGGCGAGGTGTACGGCGCCGGGGTGCAGGACCTGACGTACGGCGCGGACGGTCGGCGGGAGAGCCTCGGGTACGCCGTCTTCGACGTCTCCGCCGAGATCGACGGCGCCGTGCGGTGGCTGGACGCGGCCGAACTGCTGGACGGGGAGCTGCCGTTGGTGCCCCGGCTGTACGAGGGGCCGTACGACGTCGAGCGGGTGCTGGAGATCGCGAGCGGGCGGGAGACCGTGTCCGGACGCGGGCTGCACCTGCGGGAGGGGGTCGTGATCCGGAGCGCGGTGGAGCGCTACAGCCCGGTGACGGGCGGCCGGGCGATCGCGAAGGCGGTGAGCCCCGCCTACCTGACCCGCAAGGGCGGGACGGAGTACGAGTAGACGCTCGCCGTCACTCGCCCGCGGCCGCGCGCCGGCGCTCGACCATCAGCCGCGACCCGCTCCGCCGCTCGCCGAAGGCGTCGTCCGGGTTGGACAGGACGCAGGAGTCCAGCGACAGGCAGCCGCAGCCGATGCAGTCCGTCAGGTGGTCGCGCAGGCGGTTGAGCTGCCTGATGCGCTCGTCCAGCTCCGAGCGCCAGTTCTCCGAGAGGCGGGCCCAGTCCTCGCGGGTGGGGGTGCGCTCCTCGGGGAGTTCGGACAGGGCCTCGCGGATCGTGGCGAGGGGGATGCCGACGCGCTGCGCTGCGCGCACGAAGGCGACCCGGCGCAAGGTGTCTCGGGTGTAGCGGCGCTGGTTGCCCGCGGTGCGGCGGCTGCTGATCAGGCCCTTGGACTCGTAGAAGTGCAGGGCCGAGACGGCGGCGCCGCTGCGCGCGGCGAGCTGGCCGACCGTGAGCTCGTGGATCTTCTCGGGGATCTGGGGCACCCCTCGAACCCTACCCACCCGGCGTGGGCCGCCGTCCGTTGACATCGGATTCCCGGCCGACCATGCTAAGCAGTTGCTTAGACATTGCGACGTATGGGAGGCCGGGACATGGCAGAGCCGAGGATCTTCACCTCCGCCGACGAACTGAAGGCGGCGGTGGGCGAGCAGCTGGGGTACACCGACTGGCTGGAGATCGACCAGAAGCGGATCGACCTGTTCGCGGAGGCGACGGGCGACCACCAGTGGATCCACGTGGACCCGGAGAAGGCCGCCTCGGGGCCGTTCGGCACGACCATCGCGCACGGCTACCTGACCCTGTCGCTGCTGCCGCTGTTCGGCCCGCAGCTGATCCAGGTCGAGGGCGTGAAGATGGGCGTCAACTACGGCACCAACAAGGTCCGCTTTCCCGCCCCGGTCCCGGTCGGCTCGCGGCTGCGCGCGACCGCGAGGATCAGCGGGGTCGAGGACGTGCCCGGCGGCGTCCAGGTGAGCGTCGCCTACTCGGTGGAGCGCGAGGGCGGCGACAAGCCGGTCTGCGTGGCCGAGTCGGTGGCCCGCTTCTACCTCTGACGCCCCGACGGCGGCCCGGCGGCTACTTGACCCCGACCATCCGCAGCACGAGGTCGGCGTAGAGCGCGCCGACCTCGTCCGGTGTCCAGGGGCCGTGGACGTTGAACCAGCGGGCGACGTCGATGCAGAGGGAGAGGACGGCGAGGGTGGTGCCCTTGACGTCCACCACCTCGAAGTCGCCGACGGCGATGCCGTCCTCGATGATCCCGCGCACCTCGGCGTCGCACTGGCGGCGCAGCGCGAGGATCTCGGCGCGGGCGTCCGGGCCGAGGGAGTCCAGCTCGTACTGCACGACGCGGGCGGTCGTCCGTCCCCCGGCGTGCCAGCGCACGAAGGAGCTGACCGCGTCCGCGAGCCGCTCGGCCGGCGTGCCCTCGCCGCGCGCCGCGGTGCGCAGGATGTCGACGGCCTTCTCGTGGCCGATCCGGCTGATGCGGTGGAGCAGCTCTTCCTTGGTCTTGTAGTGGATGTAGAGCGCGGCCGGGCTCATGCCGGCCCGGCCCGCGATGTCACGGGTCGTGGTGGCGTGGTAGCCGCGCTCGGCGAAGGCCTCCACCGCGGCCATCAGCAGCCGCCGGGCCGCGTCGGGCGTGACCTCGCCCCATGGCGCCACCTCGCCGCCGGCCGTCTCCTCCGCCGTACTCATCGCTCGCTCGCCCCTCTCGCAGACAGACACCCCACCATACCGCCCAAGGTGAGCGAGCGCTTAGTCCGCGTGTTCACAGGTTCCGCGGCCGTCACGGCTTCGGGTTCCGCGGGAGTCAGAGCTTCTCGAAGGGGTGGTACGACCGCTCCACCGCCTCCTGCCGGTCCCGGATCACCTTGGCCAGGGTGAAGGCGGAAGTCACCAGGTACAGGACGGCGATGCCGAGGAAGGCCCGCACCCAGGCGTCGGCGTTCAGCTTGAAGATGCCGATGGCCGTGGCGGCCATGGCGACGGCGAAGGAGGCGACCGCCTGGCCGTAGAAGGCGGCGGTGTTCTGCTGCTTGCCCGAGGTCTCACTCATGGGGACAAGGGTGCGGGCGGGCGGCCCCGAGGGGCATCCGCGCACATACTCAGCCGCGTACTCAGAACGCCGAAATCCCCGTCAGGGCACGGCCGATGAGGAGCTTCTGGATCTGGCTCGTGCCCTCGTAGAGGGTCATCACCCGGGCGTCGCGCAGCAGCTTGCCCGCCGGGTACTCGTCGATGTAGCCGTAACCGCCGAAGACCTGCAGGGCATTGTTGGCGGCGCGCACGGCGGCCTCGGAGGCGAACAGCTTGGCCTTGGAGGACTCCACCGCGAACGGCAGCCCGCGGTCGATCAGGTCGGCGACCCGCCAGGTCAGCAGCCGGGCCGCGTCCACGTCGACGGCGATGTCGCTGATCAGTTCCTGCACGAGCTGGTGGTGGGCGATGGGCCTGCCGAACTGCTCGCGCTCGCCCGCGTACCCGACGGCCGCGTCCAGGGCGGCCTGGGCTATGCCGACACAGCCCGCCGCGACCGACATCCGCCCCTTGGCGAGGGCCGACATGGCGACGGAGAACCCCTTGCCCTCCTCCCCCACCCTCGCGGAGGCGGGCACCCGCACGTCCTCGAGGACCAGCTCGGCCGTCGCCTGACCGCGCAGGCCGAGCTTGCCGTGGATGGTGCGGCGGGTCAGACCGGGGGTGTCGGTCGGTACGAGGAAGGCGGAGACGCCCTTGTGGCCGGGGGCGTCGGTGGAGCGGGCGAACAGCAGGACGACGTCGGCCCAGGTGCCGTTGGTGATGAACATCTTGGTGCCGCTCACGACGTAGTCGTCGCCGTCGCGCACCGCGCGCGTGGTGAGGTTGCCGGCGTCGGAGCCGGTGCCCGGCTCGGTGAGGCCGAAGCAGCCGACGTGGTCGCCGGACGTCAGCCCCGGCAGCCACCGCCGCTTCTGCTCCTCGCTGCCCCAGGCGGCGATCGTCTTGGCGACCAGCCCGAGCGAGACGGACACGATCCCGCGCACGGACGAGTCGCCGCGTCCGAGTTCCTCCGTGACCAGGCAGTACGCGAGGTGGTCACCGCCGGAGCCGCCGTACTCCTCGTCGATCGTCAACCCCAGGAAGCCGACCTCGCCGAGCTTCTTCACGATGGCCCGGTCGACCTCCTCGGCACGGTCCCAGGCGACGACGTTCGGGGTGATCTCCCGCGCCACGAAGTCCCGGGCGAGCCGCCGTACGGCCTCCTGCTCCTCGCTGAGCCCCAGGTCCACCACGAGATCACCCCACACAGACAGATCTTGAAAGCCGTACCTTTAAATTAGCACTGCTAGTTTCTGATCGCAGCCCTACTATGTGCGCCATGGCCCGACCGCGCAAGCCCCTGCTGAGCACCGACCGGATCGTCGAGGCGGCACGCGCGCTCGTGGACGCGGAGGGACTCGCGGCCGTCTCCACGCGCCGGCTGGCCGCGCAGCTCGGGGTCAGCGGCCCCTCGCTCTACAACCACTTCCGCACCAAGGACGAGATCCTGGAGGCGGTCGCGGACTCGGTGAGCGCCCAGGTCGACCTGTCGATGTTCGACGACGGCCGGGACTGGCGGACCGCGCTGCACGACTGGGCGGTCTCCTACCGGGCGGCGCTTCGCGACCACCCCAACATCGTCCCCGTCCTCGCCACCGGCCCCGGGCGGCGCCCGGCCGGCCTCCGGCTCGCGGACGCGGTGTACGGCGCCATGGTCCGGGCGGGCTGGCCGGCCGGCCAGGCCACGTCGATCGGCGCGCTGATGCGGTACTTCATCATGGGGTCCGCGCTCGGGTCGTTCGCGGGCGGCTTCGTGGACGACGCCACGGCCTACGACCCCGCCGACTACCCCCACCTCGGGCAGGCCCACCTGCTGGCCGAGCATCAGGAGAAGATCGACGAGCGGGCCTTCGAGACGGGGCTGACGGCACTGCTGGACGGGCTCGCGCAGCAGTACGAGCAGTTACGGCGGCGGGTGTAGCGACCTTTCGGCGGGGGCCGAAGTGTCCGTGGCCCATCCTGGGGTGCATGACGACCAGGGATCCTCAGGCGCCCCGGCTGGCCCGGCTGGCCGGCCTGATCGCCGACGAGACGCGGGCGGCGTGCCTGCTGGCGCTGCTGGACGGCCGGGCGTGGACCGCCGGTGAGCTCGCCCGGCACGCCGGGGTCGCCGCGTCGACGCTCAGCGAACACCTCGGCAAGCTCGTCGCGGGCGGACTGCTCGGCGAGGAACGGCAGGGGCGGCACCGGTACGTGCGGCTCGCCGACGCGCGGGTCGCGCAACTGGTGGAGGAGCTGGCAGCGCACGCCGGTGCCGGGCCCGGGGACGTCGTGGGGCGTCCGCGGGGGCTGCGGGCGGTGAGCGCCGGCTCGGCGATGGCGCGCGGGCGCACCTGCTACGACCACCTGGCGGGGCGGCTGGGCATCGCGCTCACCGACGCGTTGGCGCTGCGCGGGCTGCTGCGGGTGGACACCGGGTTCGCCCTGACGGACGCGGGGGTGGAGTGGTTCGGCGCGGCGGGGATCGCCCTGCGGCGCTCGGGCCGCCGCCCGCTGGTCCGGGCGTGCCTCGACTGGACCGAGCGGCGACCCCATCTCGCGGGGGTTGCCGGGGCCGCGCTGTGCGCGCACGCACTGGACGCGGGGTGGTGCGTGCGGATCGGCTCCGAGCGGGCGGTGAAGGTGACTGCCGTCGGGGAACGGGCGCTGCACGAACTGCTGGGAATCGAGGAGGGGGCGTTGCGGTGAGGGGGCG
The DNA here is from genome assembly GCF_054189285.1 of Streptomyces sp. MAI_2237. Classification (NCBI taxonomy): domain Bacteria; kingdom Bacillati; phylum Actinomycetota; class Actinomycetes; order Kitasatosporales; family Streptomycetaceae; genus Streptomyces; species Streptomyces sp. MAI_2237. The sequence goes on from NZ_JAJPGQ010000001.1 coordinate 502,484, forward strand.
GGGGTGGGGGTGCGTCGCCGGGTGCGGGTGGGATGTGGCTGATCGCGCAGTTCCCCGCGCCCCTTGGGGGGGTGACGGTGGTCTGTCGGGTGCGGAAAGTGGGGGTTGATCGCGCAGTTCCTCGCGCCCCTTTGGGGGTGGCAGGCGGCGGAGTTTCGGACGCGGGCTTCCCGAGAGCCGACGGCCCGGCACCCCCTAGGGGCGCGGGGAACTGCGCGATCGGGCTCCGACCATCCGCAGCCGGTGAACGCCACCCCGGCCCCCACCCCCCGTCCGAAATCCGCCAGCCTCGCCCGCACCGTCCCGCCTACCCTCAGGAGCATGATGAGCACCGCCCCTTCCCGGCCCCACCTGCTGCCCGCCGCCGCGGCGGCGACGACCGTCGTCCTGTGGGCGTCCGCGTTCGTGTCGATCCGGAGTGCGGGGGCCGCGTACTCGCCGGGGGCGCTGGCGTTGGGACGGTTGCTGTCCGGCTGTCTGGTACTCGGCGTGCTCATCGTCGTACGACGGGAGGGGCTGCCGCCGCGGGCGGCCTGGCGGGGCATCCTGATATCGGGGCTGCTCTGGTTCGGGTTCTACAGCGTGGTGCTGAACTGGGGCGAGCAGCAGGTCGACGCCGGTACGGCGGCCCTCGTCGTGAACATCGGCCCGATCCTCATCGCCCTTCTGGGCGCGCGGCTGCTCGGCGATCCGATGCCGCCGCGGCTGCTGGCCGGCATGGCGGTGTCGTTCGCGGGGGCCGTGACGGTCGGCCTGTCCATGTCGGGGGGCGGCGGCTCCTCCGTGCTCGGCGTGGTGCTGTGCCTGCTCGCGGCCGTCGGCTACGCCGGCGGTGTCGTCGCGCAGAAGCCGGCGCTCGGGCGGGCCAGCGCACTGCAGGTGACGACGTTCGGGTGCCTGGTCGGCGCGGTGATGTGCCTGCCGTTCGCCGGGCAGTTGGTCGGCGAGGCGGCCGACGCGCCGCTGTCGGCAACCCTCAACATGGTCTACCTGGGCGTCTTTCCGCTGGCACTGGCCTTCACGACCTGGGCGTACGCCCTGGCCCGGACGACCGCGAGCCGCATGGGCGCGACGACGTACGCGGTGCCCGCGCTGGTCGTGCTGATGAGCTGGCTGGTGCTCGGCGAGGTGCCGGGCCCCCTCACGCTCGCGGGCGGGGCACTGTGCCTGACCGGCGTGGCGGTGTCGCGGTCGCGGTCGCACGCACGGGCTCGGGCCGCGACCCCGGAGACGGTTCCGGAGCCACGGCCCGAGCGGGCGCCGGACTCAGTGTGAACGCGCCCTGGAGGAAGCAGCCGGCGACGAAGGTGCCGAAGGCCGGCCACAGCAGTGAGCCGGTGTCGTGCACGAAGGCCGCCCGGGGCGCCCAGGGCCCCGGGACTCTCCCGCGTCAGAAGACGATCAGCGCTCGGCCGCCCTTGCCGGCCAGCATGTTCTCGAAGGCCGCCGGGATGCCGTCCAGGGCGATCCGTTCCGTCACCAGCGCGCCCAGGTCCAGGCGGCCGGAGCGGATGTGGCCGGCCAGCACGGGCAGGTCCTGGGCCGGATCCGCGTTGCCGTAGACGCAGCCGGACAGGGTGCGGCCCCAGTGGAAGATCTCCAGGGCGTTGAAGGTGACCTGCTGGTCCTTGCCGCCGATGCCGACCACCGTCGTACGGCCGCCGCGGCGGGTGGAGTCCCAGGCCGTGCGGATCGTCGTGGCGCGGCCCACGCACTCCACGGCGACGTCGACGCCCTGCTTGCCCGTCAGGCCGCGGATCTCGCGTGCCGTGTTCTCCGACGCCACGACGTAGTCCGTGGCACCGGCGTTGCGGGCCAGTTCCTCCTTCTCCGGCGAGACGTCCACCGCGATGATCCGCGCGGCGCCCGCGATACGGGCGGCCTGGAGCGCCGCCAGACCCACTCCCCCGACGCCGTACACCGCGACCGTCTCGCCGGGCCGCACCTTCGCCGAGTGGTGGACGGCGCCGTAGCCGGTGAGGACCGCGCAGCCCAGGAGGGCCGCGTCGGTCAGGGGGACGCCGTCGGGAAGGGGCAGGACGCAGGACGCCGGCACGACCGTCTCCTCGGCGAACGCGGCGACGTTGAGTCCGGGGTGCAGGTCGACACCGGCCGCGGTGCGGGCGTACACGTCGGCGGCGCCGTTCAGGGCGTTGGCGCACAGCCACACCTCGCCGAGCGAGCAGGCATGGCAATGACCGCACGAGGGCGCCCAGTTGAGGACGACGGGGTCGCCGGGCGCGATGTCCGCGACGCCTTCGCCGACGGACACGACCGTGCCCGCGCCCTCGTGGCCGAGGACGGCCGGGACCGGCACGCGCATGGTGCCGTCGGACAGGGACAGGTCGGAGTGGCACACCCCGGCGGCGGCGAGGCGGACGCGGACCCGGCCGGGGCCCGGCTCGGGCAGTTCGATGTCGGTGATCTGAAGCGGGGCGCCCACCTCGGGCAGGACGGCTGCGCGGACCATGGGTGAACGCTCCTCAGAACTGCAGGGACTTGGTCTGGAGGTACTCGGCGAGGCCGTGCGCGCCGAGTTCCCGGCCGACGCCCGACTGCTTGTAGCCGCCGAAGGGGGCGAGCGGGTTGAAGCGGCCGCCGTTGATGTCGACCTGGCCGGTGTCCATGCGGCGGGCGAAGGCGACGGCCTCCGCCTCGTCGCCGGCCCACACGGCGCCCGCGAGGCCGTAGACCGTGCCGTTGGCGATGCGCAGGGCGTCCTCCTCGTCCTCGTACGGGAGGATCGCCAGGACCGGGCCGAAGATCTCCTCCTGGGCGATCGTCATGTCGGGGGTCACGTCGGCGAAGACGGTCGGCGAGACGAAGTAGCCCTGCTCGTGCGGCGGTTCGGTGCCGCCGGCGACCAGCCGCGCGCCCTCCGCGACCCCCTTGTCGATGTAACCGCGCACCCGGGCCAGCTGCTTGGCGTTGACGACGGGGCCGATGCGCGGGCCGTACTTCGCGGCGGCCGCGGCGGCCAGCTCGACGGCCTCCTCGTAGCGCTCGCGGTGCACCAGCATCCGGGTCCAGGCGCTGCACGTCTGACCGGAGTTGGACATGACGTTGGCGACGCCGACGTTGACGGCCTTGGCGAGGTCGGCGCTCGGCAGGATGACGTTGGCGGACTTGCCGCCCAGCTCCAGGGCGACCCGCTTCACGGCCGCGCCCGCGGTCGCGCCGATCCGGCGGCCGACGGCGGTGGAGCCGGTGAACGACACCAGGTCGACGTCCGGGTGCTCGGCGAGGGCCTGGCCCGCGACCGGACCGAGCCCCGTGACCAGGTTGAACACCCCGGCCGGTACGCCGGCCTCGTGGACCGCCTCGGCGAAGAGCTGGGCGACCAGCGGGGTGTCCTCGGCGGGCTTGAGGACGATCGTGCAGCCGGCAGCCAGCGCCGGGGCGACCTTGGCGACGACCTGGTGCAGCGGGTAGTTCCACGGCGTGATCGCGCCGACCACCCCGACCGGCTCCAGGTAGACGGTGGAGTTGCCCGCCTTCTCCTCGAAGGCGTACGTCGCCGCCAGTTCGGCGTACGAGCCGGCGACGGCGATCGGCACGGCCGCGTGCACGTTCTGCGAGAACGGCAGGGGCGCGCCGAGTTCCGCGGTGACGGTCTCGGCGATCTCGTCCTTGCGGGCCAGGAGGGCGTCCCGCAGGGCGGTCAGCCGGGCGGCCCGCTCGGCGGGCGGGGTGGCGGACCAGGCCGGGAGCGCGGCGCGGGCGGCCCGTACGGCGACGTCGACGTCGGCGGCCGTGCCCGCGGGCACATGGCCGATGACCTGTTCGTCGACCGGGTTCACGACCTCGATCACGTCCGTACCGGCGGCCGGGCGCCAGGCGCCGTCGATGTACATGCCGTCGTGTGCCTTCATGGTGCTCCTCCGGGCGGGGCGTCGTCCGCGTCACAACCTACCGACAGCCACATAAACTAGCGGCGATAGTTTTCTGACGCCAGACACCCCCGCCCGAGAGACCCCGGGACCCGCTACTCGTCCAGGTCCGGCAGCCGCGCCGGAGCCGGGCAGATCCGCTCGCCGTGCTGGTCGAAGACGAACAGGTGGGCGAGGTCGACGAGGAGCGGGACCTGCAGGCCCCGGCGCAGGTCGATGTCGGGGGTGGTGCGGACCACCAGGTCGCCGGGGAGGCGGGGCTCCGAGGGCGCCGCCGGGTCCGGGCCGGCCGGCTCGTCCAGCACCACCACCGGCCCGGCCCGCATGGCCTCCGCCCGCTCCCGCAGCCGCCCGAGCACCGTCACCCCGCCTTCCCTGCGCCGCCGCCGGGACGGCCGCGAGGCCGGACGGGGCGCCTCCAGGTCCGGTACGACGGCGGGCTGGGAGCCGGTGTCGAAGTGGACGAGGATCTCGTGCCCCTGGAACTCCACGTGCTCCACCAGACCGGTGAGCGGCACCTCCCCCGGCCGGGCGGAGCTGTGCTTGGCGATGCGGACGGCCTCCGAGCGCAGGCCGACGATCACCTCGCGCCCCTGCTGGACGCGGAGCAACTGGTGGTCCTGGGAGAGGGGTTCGGGCAGCCGCAGGAACTGCTTGCCCAGGCTGATGGTCATCGCGCCGTCGAGCGGGGCACGGACCAGGCCGCGCAGCAGGTTGATGCGGGGGGTGCCGATGAAGGCGGCGACGAAGACGTTGCGGGGCAGGGCGTACACCGAGCGCGGTGTCCCCACCTGCTGGAGCACGCCGCCGCGCAGCACGGCGACCCGGTCGCCGAGCGACATGGCCTCCGCCTGGTCGTGGGTGACGTAGACCGTGGTGACGCCCAGTTCCCGGGTGAGCTTGGAGATCTCTGCGCGCAGGTGGTTGCGGAGCTTGGCGTCGAGGTTGGACAGCGGCTCGTCCATCAGGAACGCCGAGGGGTGGCGGGCGATGGCCCGGCCCATGGCGACGCGCTGCCGCTCGCCGCCGGAGAGCTGGGCGGGGAAGCGGTCCAGGAGGTCCTCGATGCCGAGCATGCGAGCGGTGGCGTCGACGCGGGGCCGCGGGTCCTCGCCCGGGCTCTCCACCCGCAGCGGGAAGCCGATGTTCCCGCGGCTCGTCATGTTCGGGTAGAGGGCGAAGTTCTGGAAGACCATCGCCATGTTCCGCTCGGAGGGCACCAGGTCGTTGGCCTCCTCGCCGTCGAGCAGCAGCGTGCCCTCGGTGATCTCCTCCAGCCCGGCGATCATGCGCAGCACGGTGGACTTGCCGCAGCCCGAGGGCCCGAGCAGGACGAGGAACTCGCCGGGCTCGATGTGCAGCGACAGCCGGTCCACCACGCGAACGCCTCGCGTGTAGGTCTTGCTCACATCCTGCAGGGAGATGGCGCGTGTCATGACTGATGCCCCCGGGGGCTGCTGGGCGCTGGTGCTCCGCGATGCCGAACACCTCGTGCGGTTCGCGCGAGGCCTGTGGGTCACGGAAGTTAACGGAATGTGCCCGGCCGAGGGAAGAGTTCGGACGCTCGGGTTCAGCCTGTGAGAAAGCGGACGCTCTCGTTCAGTGGGCTGTCCGTGCTCACCGGGTGCGGGTGAGGTGCGCGAAGACGACCGTGTTGCCCGCGTAGCCGGTCCGGCGGTCGTAGGTGCCGCCGCAGGTGATGAGCCGGAGCTCGGGTCGGCCGCGAGCACCGTAGACCTCGCCGTTGGGGAAGTGCGCCTTCGCGTACGTCCGGACCTTGTCGACGGTGCAGAAGGCGCTGTGGCCGTCCGCGCGACGCAGTTCCACGAGGTGGCCGGGGCCGAGCTCGCCGAGGGCGGCGAAGACCGCGGGGCCGGTCCGGGTGTCCAGGTGGCCGACGACGACCGCGGTGCCCTGTTCGCCCGGTGAGGGCCGCCCTCGTACCAGCCCACGCGGGGGCAGTCGTCCTCGGGGGCGCGGTGAGCCGGTGGTCGCGGTCCAGGCCGAGGCCGAAGACCGGGGCGTCGACGCCGATGTAGGGGATGACGACGCGGGTCGCGCGGGAGCGGGACAGCGGGCGGGGCGGTCCGGGGCGGGGGCGTCCGGGGCGGGGCGGGGCGCGCGTCGTCGGCGCGGGGGGCCGGTGACTGCGAGCGGGCGGGAGCCGGCTCGGGGGCGGCCGAGGCGGTTGCCGGTCGGCCGCAGGGCGAGGGCGGTGGAAGGGGCCCCGTCGGGGGCGGCCTGCACGACGGTCGTCATGGAGAGCGGCTGGCCGACGCCCAGACAGAAGCCGAGCACGGTCAGCATCAGGCCGAGGGCCCACACCGGACCCGGCAGCGCGACGCCGGCGCACAGTACGGCGGCCGGCAGGCAGGTCACGGTCAGCAGCGCGGGCCGGCCGAGCAGCCGGAGCAGCGGGGTCGGCACCAGCCGGCAGGCGATGGTGGCGCCGGCCCGCAGGCTGAGCAGCACGCCGATCACCGAGGGCGCGATGTCGCGCGGCCCGGTAGGACACGGCGGGCCGGGCCATCGACACCGCCCCCTGCGCGAAGGAGAAGGCGATGACGAGGCGGAGCAGCCGGCCGCGGCTCCCACCGGGCCTCATGGGACGAACCTTTCGTGGTGGGGTCAGATGATGCCGAAGAGGATGCCCGCGCCCAGGACCACGAGTGAGGTGAGCGCGGCCCACTTGACCACGAACCTGGTGTGGTCGCCGAACTCCACCTTGGCCATGCCGACCAGGACGTAGACGGCGGGGACGAGCGGGCTGGACATGTGCAGGGGCTGGCCGACGAGGGAGGCGCGGGCGATCTCCAGGGAGGAGACGCCGTGCGCCTGGCCCGCCTCGGCGAGGACGGGCAGGATGCCGAAGTAGAAGCCGTCGTTGGACATGAAGTACGTCAGCGGGATGCTCAGCACGCCGGTGACGAACGCCATGTGCGGGCCCATGCCGTCGGGGATGTTGTGCACCAGCCACTCGGCCATGTGGTCGACCATGCCGGTGCCCTGCAGGACGCCGGTGAAGACGGCGGCGGCGAAGACCATGCCGGAGACGTTGAGGACGTTCTCGGCATGCGCGGCGATCCGGGCCTTCTGGTCGGGCATGTGCGGGAAGTTGACGGTGAGGGCCAGGGCCGCGCCGAGCAGGAACAGCACCGGGATCGGCAGCCACTCCATGATCATGGCGGTGAGCAGGACGACCGTGAGCAGCGCGTTGAACCAGTACAGCTTGGGGCGCAGGGTGGGCCGTTCGGGGTCGAGACCCTGGAAGCCCGCGTCCTCGGGGGCGTCGGGCAGTCCCGCGCCGGCGCCCGAACCGCCGCCGCTGCGTGGGCCGTCGCCGTTCCTGGGGCCGTTGCCCGTGCCCGCGCCGACCAGCACCGTCTCCTGTTCGGCGGGCTCCTCCACGAGCACCTCGTCCAGCGTCAGCACGCCGAGCCGCTTGCGCTCGCGGCGGCCGAGGACATAGGCCAGGGCGAAGACGAACAGCAGGCCCATGGCGAGCGCGGGGATCATCGGCACGAAGATGTCGCTCGCATCGAGCTTCAGCGCGGTGGCCGCACGGGCCGTCGGGCCGCCCCAGGGCAGCGTGTTCATCACGCCGTTGGCCATCGCGGCGACGCCGGTCATCACGACCAGGCTCATCTTCAGCCGCTTGTACAGCGGGTACATCGCGGAGATAGTGATCATGAAGGTGGTGGAGCCGTCGCCGTCGAGTGAGACGATCGCGGCGAGGACCGCCGTACCGACGACGATCCGGAGCGGGTCGGCCTTGCAGAACTTCAGGATTCCCCGAACGATCGGGTCGAAGAGGCCGACGTCGATCATCACACCGAAGTAGACGATCGCGAACATGAGCATCGCCGCGGTGGGGGCGAGGCTGGTGACGCCGTCGATGACGTAGTCACCGAGCTTGGCGCCCTTGCCGACGAACACGCAGAACAGCGCGGGAATCAGCACGAGCGCCGCGATCGGCGACATCTTCTTCAGCATGATCAGGACCAGGAAGGTCGCGATCATGGCGAAGCCGAGGAGGGTCAGCATGAGTGGATACCTAACGTTCGCCCTTGAACATCCCACCGGGCCGGCGGTGCGATGACGTTAGGTCCGTTCATTCGGCGTTAACAAGTAGTTGACGTGTGAGCAATAAGCGCAAAACCGCAGGTCACGGCTTTGCTCAGGTCAGGCGGGCAGCGCGGCGGCGACTTCCACCGGCACTCCGTTGAGGACGGCGTTGCCCGACAGGGGGTCGAGGAGGCTGCCGTCGAGGAGCTGGTTGACGTTGACTCCGGGGTCGGTGGCGGCGTGGCTCATCCGGGTGCCGGGCCGGTCGTGGCCCCAGCCGTGCGGCAGGCTGACCACACCCCGGCGCACGGCGTCCGTGACCTCCGCCGGGGCGGTCACCTCTCCCCCGGCGCCCTTCACCCGCACCGGGTCCCCGTCGCGCACGCCGAGCCGCTCGGCGTCCTCGGGGTGGAGGTGCAGCGTGCAACGGTTCGAACCGCCGGTGAGGGCCGGGACGTTGTGCATCCAGCTGTTGTTGGAGCGCAGGTGGCGGCGGCCGACGAGGACCAGGCCGTCGGGGAGTTCACCGAGGGCGCGCCGCAGGCGGGGCAGGTCGTCGGCGATCGGGCGGGCCAGCAGTTCGACCTTGCCGCTGCGGGTCTTGAGCGGCTGCGGGAGGCGGGGGGCCAGCGGTCCGAGGTCGATGCCGTGCGGGTGCGCGAGCAGCTTCTCCAGCGACAGCCCGTCGGGGCGTACGCCGAAGCCGTCGCCGTAGGGGCCGAGGCGCAGCATCATGTCCAGCCGCCGCTCGGGGCCGTTCTCGCCGGTGAGGAGGGCGGCGAGCTCCTTGGGGTCGCGGCCGTGGACGGGCGAGTGGGGTTCCTTGACCGCCTTGCCGAGGGTCTGGCCGACGACCAGGTCGTCGACGGCCGACGGGTCGGCGCCGTGCATGCCGGTCGCGGCCAGGATCAGCCGGGCGAGGATCTCGGTCTCGGCCATGCGGCCGGGCTCCAGCGGCACCGCGGGGCGCGTGTACCGGACCTGGTTGCGCACGGCGAGGGTGTTGAACGCGAAGTCGTGGTGCGGGCTCTGGGAGGGCGGGGGCGGCGGCAGGACGACGGTCGCGTGGCGCGAGGTCTCGTTCAGGTACGGGTCGACGCTGACCATGAAGTCCAGGCCGGCCAGCGCCTTGTCGAGGCGGTCGCCGTCGGGTGCGGACAGCACGGGGTTCGCGGCCACCGCGATCAGGGCGCGGACCGGCTCGCCCTCCTCGGTCGCGGTGTCGATCTCCTCGGCGAGCGCGGAGAGCGGCAACTCCCCCTTCGCCTCCGGGTGCTTGCTCACCCGGGAGTGCCAACGGCCCAGCGCGAAGCCGTGGCTGGGGCCCGCGGGACGCGGCGTGCGGTCGGTGGCGGCCTGCGGGAAGAGGGCGCCGCCGGGCCGGTCGAGGTTGCCGGTGAGGATGTTGAGGACGTCGACGAGCCAGCTGCCGAGGGTGCCGTACGGCACGGTGCAGCTGCCGATGCGCCCGTACACGGCGGCGGTCGGGGCGGCGGCGAGGTCGCGGGCCAGGGTGCGGATCAGGGCGGGCTCGACGTCACAGGCTTCGGCGACGGCCTCGGGGGTGAAGTCGCCCAGCTCGGCGCGGAGTTCGTCGACACCTTCGACGTACGGCGCCAGTTCGCCGAGGTCGACGAGGCCCTCGTCGAAGAGCACGAACGCCATCGCGGCGAGGAGCAGCGCGTCGGTGCCGGGCCGGATGGGGATGTGGCGGTCGGCGAGTTTCGCGGTGCGGGTGCGCCGCGGGTCGATCACGACGAGGGTGCCGCCGCGCGCCTTGAGGGCCTTGAGCTTGCCGGGGAAGTCGGGTGCGGTGCACAGACTGCCGTTGGACTCCAGGGGGTTGGCGCCGATCAGCAGCAGGTGGTCGGTGCGGTCCAGGTCCGGCACGGGAATGGCGTTGGCGTCGCCGAACAGCAGCCCGCTGGAGACGTGCTTGGGCATCTGGTCGACCGTGGAGGCGGTGAAGACGCTGCGGGTGCCGAGCCCGGCGAGCAGCACCGGCGGGTAGAGGCCGCCGGCCACGGTGTGGACGTTGGGATTGCCCAGGACGACGCCGACCGCGTGCGGGCCGTGGCGGTCCACGACGCCGCGCAGGCCGGCCGCGACCGCGTCGAACGCCTCCTCCCAGGTGGCCTCGCGCAGCTCGCCGTCGCGGCGCACGAGCGGGGTGCGCAGCCGGTCGGGGTCACCGTCCACGGCGCCGAAGGAGGCGCCCTTGGGGCAGATGAAGCCCTTGCTGAACACGTCGTCGCGGTCACCGCGGGCGCCGGAGACCCGGGTGCCGTCGATGGTGAGGGTCAGCCCGCAGGTGGCCTCACAGAGGGGGCAGATGCGCAGGGCGGTGCGGGACACGGGTCCTCCCGGGGACGGGGGCGGCGCTCATGGACGAGGGTGAGCATACCGACCGGTATGAACGGAGGGGAGGCCTCTCGGGGGGTGAGGTCGGAAAACCGGGGGGTGGGGCGGGGCGGACGTGCCGCGGACGTCAGTCCAGCACTCTCGCCAGATACGCCCGCAACAGCTCGCGGGCCTCCTCGATGATCTTCGCGTCTCCCTCCGGGGCCATCCGGAAGGCCAGGTGGACCAGGGTGTCGGCGGTCTCGACGGCTATGAGGAAGGTGCGGCGCAGGTTCTCGTCCGGCTCGCGGTCGAGGTAGCCGGAGAGCAGGTCGCTCAGCCGGTCGGCGACACGGTGGTTGGGTCCGGCGTCACGCGCGCCGACCGGGATCTGGTTGCCGAAGTCGACGAGCGAGAAGCCGGGCGCGGTGCGCTTCATCGACAGGTACTCGTCGAGGACGGCGTCCATCGCGGTGCGCCAGCCGCCCTCACCGGAGTCCTTCAGGCGCTCGGTGACGTGCTCCGTGAAGCGTTCGAGGTTGCGCTGGGCCAGGGCGTCGGCCATCTGCCGTTTGTTGCCGAAGAAGCGGTAGACCGAGCCGATGGGGACGCCGGCGCGGAGCGCGACGGCCCGGGTGCTGAGGGCGTCGTAGCCGACCTCGTCGAGGAGCTCGGCGCAGGCGTCGAGAATCCTGGTGAGCCGTTCGGCGCTGCGCCGCTGCACAGGCGCTCGGCGGAGCGATGTCGCGTGGGGCACGGGCTTCATGATGCCTTTCCGACGCGGTCCGGTGAACCTCGCCCCCCGATACGGAGATCGATGCCTGATGCACTCATTCCGGTCGTGTCCGTCGTCCCGGTCGCAGCCGTCGGGGCACCGGAGCCGGCACCCGACCGTGGCGTGTCGCTCGGCGCGGGTTCCGACGCCGTGATGTCGGCGGTGCTCTGCACGGGCTCGCCCTTCACCGCCCAGGCCGTGCCGTCGTCGGCGTACAGCCGGGCGGTGACGTGATGGGTGCCGCGGGGGACGAACCGGGCCGGGAGGCGGTAGGCGGTCGTGCGCAGCCGGGTGACCGGCCGGTCGTCGACGTACAGGCGCACATAGCCGCGCCCCGCCACCGCCCGCTGTTTCGCGCCGGCCGCCGAGAAGCGGAAGTGGTGCACGCTCAGGCGCACGTCCCAGGTGTCGCCGGCGTCCGGCTGGACCTCGATGCCGACCTCGGGCGCGTCCTTCTTCGCCACCTCGCGCAGATGCCGCCCCTCCTGGTCGGTCAGGACCTTGCCCACGGGGGACGTCGACGCCCCGCCGCCGTCCCCCTGCGCATCACTGGTGCCGCAGCCCACGGATCCGGCCAGCAACAGGACACAGACCGCGAGCACGGCGAGAAGTCCCCGCGTCCACGACATGTCCGGAGACTAGAACACCGGTCCGACAGACGTATCCCCCTGAAGGCTGGTTCTGCTTCCTCCCTGATGAGGAGGAGCGGCGTACCCCTTGCGTCCGGGAAACCGCAATCCTACGGTGATGCATAGGAATCGAAAGTCGCAAGGGAGCGATCATGAGCGGGGACCCGCGGAAGACCGCCGAGGGACTGACCTATCTCTCGGGTTTCGGCAACGAGCACGGATCCGAGGCCTTGCCCGGCGCCCTGCCCGAGGGACGCAACTCGCCGCAGCGCGCCCCTCTCGGGCTGTACGCGGAACAGCTGAGCGGCTCCGCCTTCACCGAGCCGCGTGCCGCCAACCGCCGCTCCTGGCTCTACCGCATCCGCCCCTCCGCCGCCCACCCGCCGTTCACGGAGACGCACAACGGCTGGATCCGCACGGCTCCCTTCACGGAGGCCGTCCCGGACCCCAACCGCCTGCGCTGGAACCCCCTCCCCGAGCCGGCCGACGGCACCGACTTCCTCGCCGGCCTGTGGACGCTCGGCGGCAACGGCGACGCGACCCAGCGCACCGGCATGGCCGTGCACCTCTACCACGCCAACGCCTCCATGGACCGCGTCTTCAGCGACGCCGACGGCGAGCTGCTGATCGTCCCCGAGCGCGGCGGGCTGCTGCTGCACACGGAGTTCGGCCTGCTGCATGTGGAGCCGGCCCATGTGGCACTGATCCCCCGTGGGGTGCGCTTCCGTGTGGAGCTGCTCGATGACTCCGCCCGCGGATATGTGTGCGAGAACTACGGGGCGCCCTTCCGCCTCCCCGACCTCGGCCCGATCGGCGCCAACGGCCTCGCCAACGCCCGCGATTTCCGGGCGCCGGTCGCCGCCTACGAGGACGTCGAGGGCCCGGTGGAGGTGGTGAACAAGTTCTGCGGCAACCTGTGGCGGGCGACGTACGACCACTCCCCCCTCGACGTCGTCGCCTGGCACGGCAACCACGTCCCGTACGTCTACGACCTGCGCCGCTTCAACGTCATCGGCACCATCTCCTACGACCACCCCGACCCGTCGATCTTCACGGTGCTGACGGCCCCGTCGGACACCCCCGGGCTGGCCGGCGTCGACTTCGTGGTCTTCGCGCCGCGCTGGCTGGTGGGCGAGGACACCTTCCGGCCGCCGTACTTCCACCGGAACGTGATGAGCGAGTACATGGGGCTGATCGAGGGCGCCTACGACGCGAAGGCGGAGGGCTTCGTGCCGGGCGGGGGCTCGCTGCACAACATGATGTCGGCGCACGGGCCGGACCGGGAGACCTTCGACAAGGCGAGCGCGGCCGAGCTGAAGCCGCAGAAGATCGACGACGGGCTGGCGTTCATGTTCGAGACCCGCTGGCCGGTCACGCTCACCGCGCACGCGGCCCAGGCCGAGCACCTCCAGCCGCACTACGACGGCGTGTGGAACGGCCTCGAACGCCACTTCCGCCCGTTGCACTGATCGCGGCCGACCGGTACGGATAGCCCCGTGACCTCCTTCGCCCCGGACTCGATCGTCCTGAACCGCAAGCTGCCGCTCTGGTACCAGGTCTCGCAGTCCCTGCGCGCCTCGATACTCGGCCGCTCGCCCCAGGACCCCCTGCGCCTGCCCACCGAGGAACGGCTGGCCGAGCACTACGGGGTGAGCGTCCTGACCATGCGGCAGGCGCTGAAGGAGCTGGAGGACGAGGGGCTGATCAGCCGGCATCGCCGCCGGGGCACCTTCATCGAGCCCGACGCCCTACGGGGCGCCCCGGTGCGGCTGCTGGGCTCGGTGGACGCGATCGTGGCCCAGCAGTCCGGCATGACGACCGAACTGCTGGCGCACGGCAGCGCGCCCGTGCCGCCCGAACTCGCCGAGCACTTCCCGCAGATCGACGAGGTGGCCGCGTACCACCGGCTGCGCAGCGACGAGAAGACCGGCGAGCCGACCAACCACGCACGCAACTGGGTGCGTCCGGAGGTGGCCGCGCGCGTCGACCCGTCGGACCTGGTGCGCTGGCCCATGACCAAGGTGCTGCGGGACGTCGTCCAGGCGGACATCAGCCGCATCACGGACACCGTCGAGGCCCGGCTGGCCGACCCCGAGACGGCCCGTCTGCTCCAAGTCCCCCTGCTCAGCCCGATCCTGCACTACACGGGGGTGACGTACGACGCCGAGGGGCGGGTCCTGGACGTGGCGGTCATCCACTACCGCGGGGACCGCTTCTCCTTCACGGTGACTCTGGACGCCACGTGACCTCACCGTCGGTCGCAGGTCGTACGATGCCCAGCGTGACGCACGACGACGCTCCGCCGCTGGCGGACCTCATGCCGTGGTCCGTCGCACCGCCGCGGCTCGGCCGGGGGTGGCCGGCGGGCCCCGACGCCGCATCCCTGAAAGCCCGCTGGGACGCCCTGCTCAAGACCGACGGACCGGACCGGGAGGCCCTGTTCGAGCCGACGCGCTCGCGCACGCTGCATTCCGCGGTGGGGCAGCTGCCGGGCCAGTCGAGCGGCACGGAGAGGCTTCTGCGCGCCTCGGGTCCGTGCCCCGAGCCGGTGCGCGTCCTGTACGCCCCCTTCGACGAGCAGTGGCTGATCCCCGACCACCGGCTGATCGACACGGCCCGCCCCGAGCTGTGGCGCGTCGTGGACGAGCACCAGGTCTTCGTGGTCGAGACGCCGTCGGAGGCGGGCGGACCGCCCCTGCTGGCCACCTCCCGCCTCCCGCTGCTGCGCCCCGGCCGCATCCGGCCCCTGTACCGCCGCCCGGGCGGTACGGAGCCCAACCTGACGCCGGGGCTGGCGGACCATCTGGGCGCCCGCCTGGGCCATGCGCCCAACTCGCCAGAAGTCCTCGCCTGGATCATGGCGACCGTCCGGCCCGACCTGACGGTCCCCCTCACCGAGGATCTGGAACTGTGGTCGCGCGGCGTGGAGTTGGGCCGCCGACTGCTGTGGCTGATGCGCCGTGACGGCGACCGCCCCAAGCTGCCGGGCGGCCGCCGCCCCTACGTCCGTGCACCGCTGCCCTCGCGCCCGCTCACCGTCGACTACGACCGCGACGAGGAGACCCTGCTGCTCGACGAGGGCCGCATCTCCCCCGTACCGCCCGAGGCCTGGGACTTCGAGGCGGGGGGCGTGCGGGTCCTGGAGCACTGGTTCACGGCCCGGACCGCGCAGTCCGAGCGCGGCACCCTGTCCGCGATCCGTCCGGCCACCTGGCCACAGACCTGGACCTCGGAACTGCTGGAGCTGATCACGGTCCTGACTCTCCTGGCGGAACTGCGCCCGCAGCAGCAGGAGTTGACGGTGACCACCCCGATCACGGCGACGGAGCTGCACAAGGCGGGCGTCCTCCCACCACCGGAGGCGGCCCACAGACCGGCCTCGGTCCTGGACCACCACGAGGAAGGCCCAGAGGGCCAGTTCGCCCTGATCTGAGCGCCCCCAAAGGGGCGCGAGGAACTGCGCGACCGGCCACGACGGCGCCGCAGACGCCCGACCACCCACCCCGCGGCACCCCAAGCACCGCCCCCCACCAACGCCACCGGCAACCCCCCACCCCCAAAGGGGCGCGAGGAACTGCGCGACCGGCCACGACGGCGCCGCAGCCGGCCACCGACCGATCCCCGCACCCCCAGCGGAGCGCTACCGCTCAGGGTCGAACCCGTCCAGCACCCTCTCCAGCGCCAGGTCGAAGACCGCGTCGAGGTCGATCGGCCCCGGGTCCTCCGTGAACGCCGCCGCCATGCGCGGATACGCGCCGCTCGCGACCTGCCGGCCCAGATACGCGATGCGCACCGCGTTCTCCTGCTCCTCCGACCACGGCAGATTCCGGGTCCGCTCGGCCGTGGACAGCTCGTTGGCGACGTACATCGTCACGACGCCGTTGAGCAGCCCGACGAGCTGCATCTTCATGCCGTACCTCATGTCCTCGAGCGGGTCCAGACAGGCCAGACAGTGCTCCAGGTAGCGCAGGGCGTTGGGGCTGAATCCGTACACGGGTGACATCAGACGGGGCAGCCAGGAATGCCGGTGCATCAGCTCGCGGGTCTGCCGGGCCACCCGCATCATGTCGGCCCGCCAGTCCCCCGACGGCTCCCACAGCTCGTGCTCCGCGCTGACCGCGTCAAACATCAGCTCGTACAGATCCTCCTTGCGGGGGACGTAGTTGTACAGCGACATGGTGCCGCAGCCCAGTGCGGCCGCGACATGCCGCATCGACACCGCGTCCAGACCCCCCTCGTCGGCGATCCTCACCGCCGCGGCCGCGATGTCGGCGCGCGTGAACGCGGGCCTCGGCCCGCGCCCCGCCCGCTCGGGCCGGGCCCAGATCACTTCGGGTACCGCCGCTCGGCCCGCCATCGATCATCACCTCGTCCACCATCGTAGTTACGTACACCGTACGTAGTGCGCTATGGTCGAGGCATGGCAACTACGTACGCTGTACTTAGTGAAGGTCTGGAGAAGAGGTTCGGCGAGGTGCGCGCGGTGCGCGGGCTGGATCTCGCGGTGGCCCAGGGCACCGTCTGCGGTGTCCTCGGGCCCAACGGGGCGGGCAAGACGACCGCCGTACGGCTGCTGACGACCCTGCTGCGGCCGGACGCCGGCTCGGCGCGGATCGCCGGGCACGACCTAGTGCGGGAGGCGGCGGCCGTACGCCGTCGTATCGGCGTCACCGGGCAGTACGCGTCGGTCGACGGCGACCTGACGGGCCGCGAGAACCTGTGCCTGTTCGGACGGCTGCACCGGGTGCCCGCGCCGGGACAGCGGGCCGGCGAGCTGCTGGACCGGTTCGGACTGGCCGAGGCCGCCGACCGGCCCGCGTCCTCCTATTCGGGCGGGATGCGCCGCCGCCTGGACCTCGCGGCGAGCCTGATCCGCCGCCCCGAGGTGCTGTTCCTGGACGAGCCGACGACGGGCCTGGACCCGGCCAGCCGGGCGCTGATCTGGGACGCCGTGCGCGAACTCACCGGTGACGGCACCACCGTGCTGCTGACCACGCAGTACCTGGAGGAGGCCGACCGGCTCGCGGACGACATCGCCCTGGTGGACCGGGGGCGGGTGGCGCACACGGGGTCACCGGCGCAGTTCAAGGCCGTCGTCGGGGCGTACGTCGAGGTCGTCGTCGCCGACACGGACGTGATGGTGCGGGCCGCCGCGGTCCTCGACCGGCTCACCGGCACCGAGCCGTCGTTCGACCCGGAGCGGGGCGCGGTGGGCGCGGTCACCCGCGACGAGACGCTCACGCTGCCGCGCCTGGTGCGGGAGCTGGACGCGGCGGGCGTCCCGCTGCTCGACGTGAGCCTGCGGCCGCCGACGCTGGACGAGGCCTTCCTGCGACTGACCGAGAAGGACGAGGAGCACGCGGCATGAGCACACTGACGTACGACGGGACCGCGCTGCTGGGACGGCAGTTGCGGCGACTGCGGAACAACCCGGGGCTGGTGATCCTGACGCAGACGATGCCGATCAGCATGCTGCTGTTCTTCGGCTACGTCTTCGGCTCCGCGCTGGCGATGCCGGGCGCCGCGTACCGGTCCTTCCTGGTGCCGGGGCTGCTGGTGGCGACCGCCGCGGGCGGGATCATGACCGGCATGTTCCAGGCGGCCCAGGACACCCACCGGGGCGTCATGGACCGGCTGCGGACGCTGCCGATCAGCAGGTCGGCCGTGCCGCTCGGACAGGCCGTGGCGGACCTGGTGGTGACGGCGGCCGGGACGGTGCCGTTCTTGCTGGTGGGGCTCGCGGTGGGCTGGCGCGTCGAGGGCGGCGCGCTCGAAGCGGCGGCCGCCGTGGGGCTGTTGCTGCTGTTCCGCTTCGCCATGACGTGGATCGGCATCTTCCTCGGGCTGCTCACGCGCAACGAGGAGGCGGCCGGGCAGCTGGGCGGCGCGACGTTCCTGCTGCCGCTGCTGTCCAGCGCCTACATCCCGACCGCCGGCCTGCCCGGGTGGCTGCGCACCGCGGCCGAGTGGAACCCGATCAGCGCGGTCGCCACGGCCCTGCGGGACCTGTTCGGGAACGCGCCCGTGCCGGCGGACGGCGCATGGCCGGTGACACATCCGATCACCGGATCACTGGCGTGGTGCCTGGTGCTGATCGCCGTGTTCATGCCGCTCGCGGTGCGGAGGTACGCGTACGGGGAGCGATGACCTCGACGACCGCGAGCGAGCGAGGGGTGTCTTCGGTACCGAGCGGGTGGAACGTACCTAAGACGCCCTCCATCGAGGCGCGACACCGCACCGGAACGCGGGGACGCCGGTACGGCTCAGCGCCCGCCGAACAGCGAACGGCTCAGTCGGCGCAGCGGCGCGAAGAGCGAGACGCGACGGACGCGCGCACCCCTGTCGCTGCGGGTCTGCGTGGTGTCACGCGCGGTCAGTTCACGCATCAGCGAGGTCGCCTCGGCCGTCTTCTGCTGCGGCACGGCGGGACCCGCCAGTACCGAGAGATGTCGGTCGAGGCGCGAACTGGTCGCGCTGCTCCCGCAGGTGATCGCAGGGACCCTCGCCCTGCTGCGGACTGTTATCTGTTCCATGTCACTCCCCACCCGTACGAGTCCACCCGGCCCGGGCAGGGTAACCCTATCGTCCCAACCGGGCACTCGTGTATCGCGGTCACAGGATTCACCTTCCCCGTAAGGGCGTTGACGACCCCTCCCCGATTACTCTCCGAATCCAACCGATTTCAGGGCGAGTTGGACAATCGGCTGGCTGGTGGGCTGTGGTGATCCCCCGTCGGGTTCGACGGTCACAGCGAGTGACGTGGCGGACGTGTCGAGACCGGTCGCGACCAAGGGCGTGTCGCCGCCCCGGAACAGGCCCAGGGACCGGGGTTGCGCATGGGGGCGCATGAGCCACAGCTGGTGCACCCGTCCGCCGGCCGGAGCGGCGTATCCGCTCAGCGTGACGATCGCCTGTCCCCGGGATGCGGAAGCGATCACTCCGATACTTCGGCCCTGGGGGTCCTTCCCGGTCGTCGCCCGGGCGTCGGGAGCTGCGAGAACGTGGTTGATCTCACGTGACTGGGACTGCGCGGCGTCCAGTCTGTCCTGGGTCTGCCTGGCCTGTACGGCGAAGAGCGAGGCGACCACGAGGGCCGCGGCGGCCGTCGCCGTGGCGAGCGGCACGAAGAACGGGCGGCGCTCGCGGGGCGCACGGGTGCGAGGCGGCGGGGGCTGCGTGCCCCAGACGTGCGGGGGCAGTTGGGGGGTGTGCTCCGGAATCGGCGCCGGCTCCTGCGGGGTCGCGCGTACGGCGGCCAGCACCCGGTCGCGCATCGCGGCCGGCGGCGGGGCGGCCGTGGACCAGGCGAGCCGGACGGCGTCCTCGGACAGGACGCGCACCTCGGCGGCACAGGCGGCGCAACTCCTGAGGTGCCGTTCGAAGCGGACCCGCTCGGCCGGCTCCAGCGCGTCGAGCGCGTAGGGCGCCGCGAGCGAGTGCAGGTCCTCGCGGCGGAGCATACGGTCGAGCAGACTCATGCGACACCTCCCAGGCACTTGCGCAGCTGGGTCAGTCCATCGCGCATCCGGGTCTTGACGGTCCCCAGCGGCAGGGAGAGCCGTTCGGCCACTTCACGGTACGTGTAGCCGTCGTAGTAGGCGAGGGTGACGGACTGGCGCTGCAGGGCGGTGAGGCGGTCCAGGCAGCGGCGCACCCACTCGCGTTCGAGGCCCGCCTCGACCTCCTCGGTGACGTGGTCGAAGGCGGGGTGGTGGGCCCGGCGGGCCTCGCGCTGCTCGCGGTCGACGGCGGCGCGGGCGCTGCGCACCCGGTCGACGGCCCGGCGGTGGGCCACGGTGAGGATCCAGGACAGGGCGCTGCCGCGGCCGGGATCGAACTTCGCGGCGGAGCGCCACAGTTCGAGCAGCACCTCCTGCGCCACCTCCTCCGACTGCGCCGGATCCCGCACGACCCGGCGCACCAGTCCGAACACCGGACCGGACACCAGGCCGTACAGCTCCTCGAATGCCTTCTGGTCGCCGCCTGCCACGAGCACCAGAAGCTCGTCCGCCTCCACTCGGTCCCCTCCCCGGCCGCATGGGCCCCGTCCCGTCACACCAGGCATTCGCAACGAACGCACCTCCGGATGGGGTTACGGATCAGCGGCCCCGAAACGCGGGTCGGCGCGCGACGAAACGAGAATCCCGATCCGTCGGGAACAAGAATCGCGCTCGAGCTGAAACAAGATCAGGGGAACGCCGTAAAGACGTTTGGGATTCGACCAATCCACCCTGTCGACCGCTCCGAATCAGCGTTCGTCAGGCAAGTTGGGACTGAGGACGGACGGCATGACAACTGACTCCAGGAGCGGCGCGGGACGCAGGGGCATCGCGACCCTCATAGCTGGTGCGCTGGCCGCCGGCGGGCTCGCGGCCGCCGGCGTGGCCACGCTGGAACCGGGGGCGGCCTCCGCCTCCAGCCACCGGGAAGCCCCTCTGATCTCGGGGCAGCCGCAGTACGACAACACCGACCTGTACGCCTTCGTCAGCCCGGACAAGCCGGACACGACGACGCTCATCGCCAACTTCATCCCCTTCGAGGACCCGGCGGGCGGCCCGAACTTCTTCCAGTTCGCCGACGACGCCCAGTACGACCTCCACATCGACAACAACGGCGACGCGCAGGACGACCTGCTGCTGCGGTACACGTTCCGCACGCAGACGAAGAACAAGAAGACGTTCCTCTACAACACGGGTGTGGTCAGCAACCTCGCCGACCCCGACCTGAACATCACGCAGACGTACGACATCGAGCTGGTCAAGCTCAAGCACGGCAAGGCCGTGTACCGCTCGAAGCTCGCCGACGACGTGCCGGTGGCGCCGTCGAACGTGGGCAAGGCGTCGATGCCGGACTACAACAAGCTGCGCGAGCAGGCGATCTACAAGCTGCCCAACGGCGCGCAGTCCTTCGCCGGCCAGGCGGACGACCCGTTCTTCGCCGACCTGCGCGTCTTCGACCTGCTGTACGGCGGGAACCTCTCCGAGGTCGGCCGGGACACGCTCAAGGGCTACAACGTCAACTCGATCGCGCTGCAGGTGCCGACCGACATGATCAGGGAGTCGAGCAAGCAGCCGGTGGTCGGCATCTGGTCGACCGTGCAGCGCAGGAACGCGCAGGGCTACTACGAGCAGGTCTCCCGCCTGGGCAACCCGCTGGTCAACGAGGTCGTCAACCCGCTGAAGGACAAGGACAGGTTCAACGCGTCCTCGCCCGCCTACGACGGGCAGTTCCTGAAGAACGTGACCAACCCGGAGCTGCCGAAGCTCATCGAGTCGATCTACAAGATCAAGGCGCCGGCCGAGCCGCGCAACGACCTCGTCGACGTGTTCCTCAAGGGCGTCAAGGGCCTCAACCAGCCGCCGTACGTGAAGCCGGCGGAGGAGCTGCGCCTGAACACCTCGATCAAGCCGGCCGCCAGCCCCAAGCGGCTCGGTGTCCTCGACGGTGACAACGCGGGCTTCCCGAACGGCCGCCGCCTCACCGACGACGTGATCGACGAGGCCCTGCAGGTCGTGGAGGGCGAGCTGGTCGGCTCCAAGAACGACCTGGGCGACGCGGTGGACGCGAACGACAAGGGCTTCGGCAGGTACTTCCCCTACCTGGCCAACCCGACCGCCGGTTCCCGCGGCGCCACCGCCAAGGGCGTCAGCAGCGGCAGCGACGTCAAGAACCAGCTCGGCGACGCCCTGCAGCCGGCCGGCGCCGGCGGGATGAGCAACACGAGCCTGATCGCGGCCTCCGCGGGCGGCGGCGCGGCCGGCATCGCCCTGATCGGCGCGGGCCTGATGTGGTGGCGCCGGATGCGGAGCCGCGTCTACTAGGCCACCCCCCTGCGGCGGACCGGGCGGTTCTTCGGAGCGGCCCCGCCCGGTCCGCGGTCCACCTCCCAGCCGGCGCGGCCCGCACAACTCATCCCCCACGGTGCGGGCCGCGCCACCCCACCACTTCCGTACCACGCACGGCACTTGAGGAGAGGGCATGGCCCCGCACACGAACGACACGGACCGCTCCGCGGAGAGGGCCGGGGACGGCGGAGACCCGTCCGCGGATGCGCCGGGGCCGGTCGTGCGGTCCCCCGCCCCCACCGAGGACGGCTCTTCACCGGAACCCGCGTTGCCCGCCGACTCCGCCGGGGCGAGGGCCGGTGACGAGCGGGTCGCCGCCGTACGCCGGGTCGCCGCCGCCGGCCGGCGTTGGCGCACGGCCCAACTCGTCGGCACGGCGGCTCTGTTGGCCGTCGCCCTCACCGGCGGCTCCATCGCCTACGGCGCCATCCGGGACCACGCCGGGACGACCGTCGCCGCCGCGCCGAGCGCCCTGTCGCCGGCCGCGCTGAGCAGCGGGGACATCGACTCGAGCATCAAGGCCCTGCAGACCCAGCTGCGGGCGCAGCCACGGGACTACGGCAGCTGGGCCTCCCTCGGCCTCGCCTATGTGGAGCAGGCCCGCACCAAGGGCGACCCCTCCCGCTATCCGCAGGCCGACAAGGCCCTGAAGCGCTCCCTCGCGCTGAGGCCCGGCAACGAGCAGGCCGTCACCGGACGGGCCGCCCTCGCCGCCGCCCGGCACGACTTCAAGGACGCCCTGAAGTACGCCGACCAGGTGCTGAAGGAGAACCCCTACAGCCAGAACGCCCTCTCCTCCCGCATCGACGCCCTCGTCGAACTCGGCCGCTACACCGACGCGTCGAAGGCCGCCGACACCGCGGACTCCCGCCGCCCGGGCGTCCCCGTCTTCACGCGGTACGCGTACGTCCACGAACTGCGCGGGGACGTGAAGACGGCCCGCCGGGTCCTGGAGCAGGCCCTGGCCACGTCCACCACCCCCGGCGACATCTCCTACGTCGCCGCCCAGCTCGGCCAGCTCGCCTGGAGCCAGGGCGACTACAAGACGGCCCTCACCTACTACGCACGTGCCCTGGCCGCCGACGAGAACTACCTCCCCGCGCTCGAGGGCCGCGCGCTCGCCCAGTACGGCAGCGGCGACCGGGCCGCCGCGATCGAGGGCATGGAGCAGGTCGTCGCCCGGTATCCGCTGCCGCAGCCCCTCGTCCAGCTCGGCGAGCTGTACGAGGACCGCGACGCCAAGGGCGACCGCGCCAAGGCCCACGACCAGTACGCCCTCGTCGACGCCTGGATCGCCCTCGCCCGCGCCAACGGCGTCAACGCCGACCTCGACACCGCCCTCGCGGCCGCCGATCACGGCGACCGGGCCGCGGCCCTGCGCGCCGCCCGCGCCGAGTGGGCCCGCCGCCACACCGTGCACACCGCGGACGCCCTGGCCTGGGCCCTGCACGTCAACGGCAAGGACGCCGAGGCCCTGCCCTACGCCAGGCGGGCCACCGCGACCGGCTACCGCAACGCCTCGTTCCTCTACCACCGGGGCGTGATCGAACGCGCCACCGGCCACACGAAGGACGCCCGCTCCTCCCTGAGGGCGGCGCTGAAGCTGAACCCCGGCTTCTCGCCGCTGGGCTCCCGCGAGGCCCGCAAGGCGCTCGAGAACCTGGAGGCGACCAAGTGAGCTGCCGTCGTCTGTTCGCCTCCGGTGCCGCCGTTCTCACGGCGGCCTGCGCGCTCGCGCTGGTTCCTTCCACCGGCGCGAGCGCGCACCCTCTGGGCAACTTCACCGTCAACCGCTACGACGGCCTCGTCGCCGCCCCCGGCGAGCTCCGCGTCGACCACGTCGAGGACCTCGCCGAGATCCCGGCGACCCAGGCCAAGCCCGACATCGCGCGGCTCGGCATGGCCGAGTGGGCCAAGGAGCGGTGCGCGAAGGCGGCCGAGGGCAGCAGGGCCGACGTCGACGGCCGCGCCACCACGCTCACGAGTGTGAGCGCCACGGCCCGGCTGCGGCCCGGCCAGGCGGGCCTGCACACCCTCCGCGTGGAGTGCCGGCTGACCGCGCCCCTGCCCGAGGGCCGCACGGTGCGCCTCGGCTTCCACAGCGAGGGCGCCTCCACCGGCCCCGGCTGGCGGGAGATCACCGCGCGCGGGGACCGGATGACGCTCACCGCGACGGACGTGCCGAAGAAGTCCGTCTCGCACGAGCTCACCACGTACCCGAAGGCGCTGCTCTCCTCCCCCGCCGACACCTCCTCCGCCTCCCTGCGGGTGCGGCTCGGCGGGCCCGCCCTGGCCGCGGACCGGCCGGACGCGCCCGCGGCCTCCGTGCTGCCCCGGGGCGCCGACCGCTGGACCGAGGCCCTGAACAACCTCGTCGCCCGCCACCACCTCACCGCCGGTTTCGCCGCGCTCGCCCTGCTGATCGCGATCGCGCTGGGCGCGATGCACGCGCTCGCCCCGGGCCACGGCAAGACCCTGATGGCGGCGACCGCGGCGGCCCGGGGCGGCAGGGCCCGCCTGAAGGACGTCCTCCCGCTGGCCGCCTCGGTGACCGTCACCCACACCCTGGGCGTGGTCGCCCTGGGCCTGCTGGTCACGGCCGGCTCGGCGGCGACGCCCTCGGTCATCGCCTGGCTCGGCCTGGCCAGCGGCGTCCTGGTGCTGGCGGCGGGCGTGAACCTCGTACGCCGAGCCTGGCGCAACCGCGCCCACGGGCACGCGCACCACCACCATCCGCATGAAGAAACCTCCCGCGAACGGCAGTTGGAGCTCGTGGGCGCACACGGCACGCCGGCCCCGGCCGCCCACGGCCACCACGAGCACGGTCGTCACGATCACGGCCACGCGCACGGACACGACGACGCGCACGGGCCGGAGCACGCGCACGGCCACGGGCATGAGCACCACGGCCACGGCCACGACCACCCCCACTCCTCGCACGAGGTCGAGCACACCCACGGCGGGTTCACCCACACCCACTCCACCGCCCCCACCCTCCGCGGCACCCTCCTCCTCGGCTTCGCCGGCGGCATGGTGCCCAGCCCGTCCGCCGTCGTCGTCCTGGTCGGCGCCGCGGCCCTCGGCCAGGCGTGGTTCGGTCTGCTGCTCGTCGTCGCCTACGGCGTCGGGCTGGCGCTGACCCTCACCGCGGCCGGGTTCGCCGTCGTGAAGCTGGGTACGGGAATGAGTCGGGTGCTGGACAACCGTCCGCGCTGGACCACGCATCCCCTGGCGGCCCTGGTGCGCAGCAGCGCTCCGCTGATGTCCGCCCTGGTGGTGGTGGCCTTGGGGGCCGGTCTGGTCCTCAAGGGGGCGGCTTCGGCGCTCGGATGAGTTACTTTGTGAATGACTCAGGTGAGATGCCGTGGGGGGCGTCGGTGTCCGAAGACCCTGGCAGTGAACGTCTGATCGCGGGCCGCTACCGCCTGCTGTCCCCTCTCGGCGAGGGCGGCATGGGGACGGTGTGGCGGGCCCGCGACGAGGTGCTGCACCGCGAGGTAGCCGTCAAGGAGGTGCGCGCGCCCGCCGGGCTGGCGGCCTCGGACGTGGAGCGGATGTACGCCCGGCTGGAGCGCGAGGCGTGGGCGGCCGCGCGGGTCGCCAACCGCAACGTCGTCACGGTGTACGACGTGGCCACGCAGGACGGCCGCCCCTGGATCGTCATGGAGCTGGTCCGCGGCATCTCGCTGGCGGAGCTCCTGGACGCCGAGGGGCCACTGGAGCCCCGGCGGGCCGCGCACATCGGTGCCGAGGTGCTGTCCGCGCTCCGGGCGGCGCACGAGGCCGGTGTGCTGCACCGGGACGTGAAACCGGCCAATGTGCTGCTGTCCAACGACGACCGGGTGGTGCTCACCGACTTCGGCATCGCCCAGGTCGAGGGCAGCTCGGCGCTGACGATGACCGGCGAGGTGATCGGCTCGCCCGAGTTCCTGGCGCCGGAGCGGGCGCTGGGCCGCACCCCCGGCCCGGAGTCCGACCTGTGGTCGCTCGGTGTGCTGCTGTACGCCGCCGTCGAGGGCAACTCCCCCTTCCGTCAGACCACCCCGCTGAGCACCCTGCGCGCCATCGTGGACGAGGAGCTGCCGCCGCCGCACCGGGCCGGGCCGCTCGCCCCGGTGATCGAGGGCCTGCTGCGCAAGGAGCCGGCCGAGCGGATCGCGGCGGACCGGGCCGAGCAGGACCTGCGGATCGTCGCGGCCGGCGGCACCCCGACTCCGGACGGCGCCCTGGCGTCGCCGTTCGCGCCGACGATCGCGGCGTTCCCGGAGCCGGCGCGGCCGACCCCGCCGATGCCGATGCCCTATCCGGCGGCGGCGAGAACCGGGCCGCTGCCCGGTGGGGGCACCACGCCCACGGACGCCACGCCGCCGGAGCGCAACCGCCGCGCCGGTGCCGTGCTGGTCGCCGGCGTGGTCGTCCTGGCGCTGGCCGTGGGGGGGCTGACGTACGCCCTGCTGCACCACGACAACGGCGGCAACGGCTCGGACGGCTCCGGCACCCCGCGTTCGGAGCCCCGGACCTCGGCGTCCGCAACGGACACCAGGCCCGGCAGCTCGGCCCCGACCAGCCCGACGCCGAGTGCGAGCCGCAGCGCCACGAGCACGCCGCAGTCCGTGAACGTGACGCTGACGGGGTCGAACACGACGTATTCCGGCACCTGCCCGCCGGACAGGTCGCAGGCGCCGACGTTCACGGCCACGTTCACGGTGGGCCGGGTGCCGGCGACGGTGACGTACCGCTGGGTGACCAAGAACGGTTCGCTGCCCGGGGAGTGGAAGACGCTGTCCTTCCCCTCCGGTGGCGGCAAGACCCGGCAGGTGAGGAACTTCATCACCACGCGCGACAGCACGGGCACCTTCGAGGACGTGATCAGCGTGGAGGTCCGCGACCCCGTGCACGCCACGTCCGGCTCGGTGCCGTTCTCGCTGACCTGTCAGGCGGAGACCCCGACGGGCGGGGCCTCCCCCAGTGCTTCGGCGTCACCCTCCTCGTGATCAGGCCAGGTTGTCGAGGACCGGCAGGTAGCCGCCGGACTGGCCGGACGCGGTCGGGTGGTAGGACTCGCCGATGTTGAGCCAGTTCACGCTGTGCAGCCAGGAGCTGCCGGAGCAGATCTCGTGGCCGGTGAAGGTGGTGCGGACGTCGCCGAAGGCGAAGCCGTGGTCGGCCGCGGCCTTGTTGATGGCCGTGTCCAGGTAGTCGGCGGCGCCGTTGATGGCCGTCCGCTTGGTCTCGGACAGGCCGAGGCAGGTGGTGCCGAGCCTGTAGAAGCGCGGGTAGCCGAGGACGACGACGTGGGCGTTCGGGGCCTTGGCGCTGATCGCCGAGTAGACGCTGTCGAGCTGACCGGGCAGCGTCGAGTCGACGTACGCCTTGGCGGTGTTGATCCGGGACAGGCAGGTGCTGTCGGACTGGAGCACGCAGGTGGTCATGACGTCGGCGAAGCCGGCGTCGTTGCCGCCGATCGAGAGGGAGACGAGGGCGGTGGCGGAGCTGAGGGTGCCGAGCTGGTTGGCCAGGACATCACCCGTACGGGCGCCGGAGCAGGCCTTGAAGTCGAACGTCGAGGGTGAGTGCGCGGCCGCCCACAGGTAGGGGTAGGCCTTGGTGCTCTGCTTGCAGTCGCCGCTGGCGCTGAGGTAGCTGCCCGCGCCGACTCCCGAGGAGTAGGAGTCGCCGAGGGCCACATAACCGCCGGTGGCCGCCTGCTGGGACGCCTGCGCCGCCGTGGCCCCGGTGAGGGCCGTGCCGGCGGCGAGGAGGATCGAGCTCACGAAAACGGCAATTCGGGAACGTCTCATGGAACCTCCCTTTAGCAGGATCTCTGCCATAACCGTGGTACCAACTACGCGTGTTGATGGGAAGTGTCCATGTCAAGACTGTTGAAAAGTCCTCAACTTCCGATCGTGAACGGCCCGGAGGAGAATTTGTTCAGAAATGCACGAGAAACGGCTGTAGACCCTTTGGTCCCTTGACGCCCCCTCTTGCCCTGAGCGACATTGAAGACTGGCATCCGGCGCGCTGGGGGGCGAAGTCGCCAATGCAGACGATCCACATCAGAAGACGCGTCAAACCGCCTTCGTCCGACGGCTCCGAGCGGGCGCGGCAGGGCCCGGAGGGGGACCTGTCACCACTGCTCGCCGGGGCCGCGACGGCCGTGGCGGGCTTCGGCGCCCTGCTGGCGCTCGTCGACGCGGAATCACCCCTGCGCGGCCCGTGCACTCTGTTCTTCCTGCTCGCGGCACCCGCGACCGCCGTCTGGGCGGCGCTGCGCGGGCTGGAACCGTTCGGCCGTCTCATCACCGCTGTGGCGGGTGCGGTCGTCCTCGACATGCTCGTAGCACAGGGCATGTTGGCCGTCCATCGCTGGTCGTGGCGCGGCGGGATCATCGCCGTGACCGTGATCAGCTGTCTCCTTCTCCTCGTACGTTGTGTAACGCTCAAACCAACAAAAAGGTGAGGACTGGTTCCAGGCCTTGCCATATGGGTTCAATCGTCAATACCGTCGTACATCTCACCCGCATCGGACCATCTTCAAGCGGCTCTAGGGGAGGGCTCAAGGACCGCGATGGCTGCCGGAGCGGGGCGCGGTAGGGGGGTGCCGTGCTCGGTGACCGCGAACTGTGACCGAGTCGTGCCGCGCGACCGGCTGCTGCCCTGCGGCAGGCGGCCAGCTTTGCCAGCTCGCCTCGGCGTGCACGTAGCTCCATCTCGTCATGCCGTAGGCGTGAACCCCCCTTTCGAACCGGATACAGATCCGGGCCGCCCGGGGGCGGGCGGTCCACCGGACGAGAGGGACCAAGACTCATGAGTTCTGTTCTTCGGCCGGCGGCCACGAACCACGGGCCGTCAACAGCCGACAAGTACCGGCCGATCTCCACCCACCTGGCCATCGCGCCGCCGGTGAGCGTGGTGATCCCCGCCATGAACGAGGCGGAGAACCTTCCCTACGTCTTCAAGACGCTTCCCGACTGGATCCACGAAGTCGTCCTCGTGGACGGCAACTCCACCGACGACACCGTCGCCGTGGCCCGCGAGCTGTGGCCCAAGGTGAAGGTCGTCGAGCAGCGGGGCAAGGGCAAGGGAGACGCCCTGATCACCGGGTTCGAGGCGTGCACCGGCGACATCATCGTGATGGTCGACGCGGACGGCTCGGCCGACGGCAACGAGATCGTGTCGTACGTCTCCGCCCTGGTCTCCGGCGCGGACTTCGCCAAGGGCTCGCGCTTCGCCAACGGCGGCGGCACCGACGACATGACCTTCATCCGAAAACTCGGCAACTGGGCGCTGTGCACCATCGTCAACCGCAAGTTCGGCGCCCGCTACACCGACCTGTGCTACGGGTACAACGCGTTCTGGCGGCACTGCCTCGACAAGATCTCCCTCGACTGCACCGGCTTCGAGATCGAGACCCTCATCAACATCCGGGTGGTCAAGGCCGGCCTGAAGGTGCAGGAGATACCCAGCCACGAGTACCTCCGCATCCACGGCACCAGCAACCTGCGCGCCGTCCGGGACGGCATCCGCGTGCTGAAGGTGATCCTCAAGGAACGGTCCAACCGCAAGGAGCTGCGCCGGCAGGAACATCACTCGCCGCTCCTCGACTCGGTGCGGGGAGAGGTGTCTTGAGCGATCTCGGCGTCTCCGTCGTGATCTGCGTCTACACCGAGGACCGCTGGGAGGACATCCTCGCCGCGGTCTCGTCGGTGCGGGCACAGTCCCGGCCCGCTCTGGAGACCCTGCTGGTCGTGGACCACAATCCGGCCCTGCTGGAGCGGCTGGCCAAGGAGTACAAGGAAGCCGACGAGGTGCGGGTGCTCGCCAACGCGGGCCCCCGTGGACTGTCCGCCGGCCGCAACACCGGTATCGCGGCCGCGCGCGGCGAGGTGATCGCCTTCCTCGACGACGACGCCGTGGCCGAGCGGGACTGGCTGCGCCGCTTCGCCGAGGGGTACGCCGACCCCCGGGTGATGGCCGTCGGCGGCCGGACGATGCCCATCTGGGCGTCGGGGCGGCGGCCGGCCTGGTTCCCCGAGGAGTTCGACTGGGTGGTGGGCTGCACGTACAGGGGCCTGCCCACGGGCCTGGTCCGGGTGCGCAACGTCCTCGGCGGGAACGCCTCGTTCCGCCGTACGGCGTTCGACGCGGCGGGCGGATTCGCCACCGGCATCGGACGCGACGGCGACCGGCGCCCGCTGGGCTGCGAGGAGACGGAGCTGTGCATCCGGCTCACCAGGGCCAGACCCGACGCGATCCTGCTGATCGACGACCGCGCGGTGATCCACCACCGGGTGCCCGAGGCGCGCGAGCACTTCGGGTACTTCCGCACGCGCGCGTACGCCGAGGGCCTGTCGAAGGCGCTCGTGGCGCGCAGTGTGGGCGCGGACAAGGGACTGGAGTCCGAACGGCGGTACGCGACACGTGTGCTGCCGGCCGGAGTGGCGCGCGGGCTGCGCGACGCCGTGCTGGCCAGGCCGGGCGGGGCCGGCCGGGCGGGGGCGATCGTCGCCGGGGTGCTGACCGCGGCCGGGGGGTACGTGGTGGGGAGCGTGCGCGTCCGTCGCGGCGGAGCGTCCTTCTCCGTCGCCGCGATCGAGGGAGCGGCTCATGATCGAGGGGGGAGCTCATGACCGAAGAGGCCGTACCGATTCTCATGTACCACTCGGTCGCCACCGCGCCGAACGACGCCACCCGCGCGCTGTCGGTGGCGCCGGAGGCGTTCGCCGAGCAGATGGCGCTGATCGACGACCTGGGGCTGACCCCGGTCAGCACCGGTGATCTGGCGGCGCGTTGGCGCTCGGGGCGCCCGCTGCCGCCGCGTCCGGTGCTGATCACGTTCGACGACGGCTACGAGGGCGTGCACCGGCACGCCCTGCCCGTCCTCGCCAAGCACGGCTTCACCGCCACCCTGTTCGTCTCCACGGGCTGGCTCAGGGGCGCGTACGACACCGGGGGCGCCCTCGACACCATGCTCGACTGGGACCAGGTCCGCGAACTCGCCGCCGCGGACGTGGAGATCGGCGGCCACAGCCACACCCACCCGCAGCTCGACCAGCTCGACGACGAGCGGCTGCGGCACGAGCTCATCCACTGCCGCGACCTCGTCACCGGCGAACTGGGCACCGCCCCGGTCTCCTTCGCCTACCCCTACGGCTACTCCAGCCGCCGGGTGCGCGAGGCGGTCCGGCAGACGGGCTACGCCCAGGCGCTGGCCGTCGGCAACCGCCTCGCGCGCCGCCGCCAGGGGCCCTATGCCCTGCAGCGGGTCACCATGCGCCGCGGCACCGGCATCGAGGAGTTCGAGCGGCTGGTCGAGGGCCGCCGCATCGCCCGCACCTTCGCCAGGGACCATGCCCTCACCAAGGGCTACGCCATGGTCCGCAGAGCACGCCAGGTCCGCCGGAAGGCCAGCCGTTCCCGTGTCTGACACGACGACCACGTCCACCGAGCCGCAGTCCGCGAGCGAGGCGCCCGAGCAGCCGGGGCGCCGCCTTCGCCTGCCCGGCATGGGCGCCGGCGGCAGCCAGCTGTTCCGCAACGCCTACGCGCTGATGCTGAACACCGGTATCTCCGCCGTCCTCGGCCTCGGCTACTGGCTCATCGCCGCCCGCTACTACTCCGACTCCGCCGTCGGCCAGGGCTCGGCCGCGATCGCCGCGATGAAGCTCCTCGCGGGGCTGACCGCGGTGACCCTGACGGGTGCCCTGGCCCGCTTCATCCCCGTGGCCGGACGGAGCACCGGCCGCCTCATCTTCCGCACCTACGCGGGCAGCTCGCTGATCGTGTCGCTCGCCGCGATCGTCTTCCTGCTCACCCTGAACATCTGGGGGCCGTCCTACCGCTTCCTGCACGGGCCCGTCCACGGTCTCGGCTTCATCGCGGCCGTCGTCGCCTGGAACGTGCTCACGCTGCAGGACGGTGTGCTGACCGGGCTGCGCAGCGCGCCCTGGGTGCCGGTGGGCAACACCGTCTTCTCGGGGGTGAAGCTGGTCCTGCTGGTCGCACTCGCCGCGGCGATCCCCACCACGGGCGTCTTCGTCTCCTGGGTCGCGGCGATCGCCACCTCCGTCGTGCCGTTGGGCTGGCTGGTCTTCCGCCGTCTGGTGCCCCGGCATGTGAAGACGACCGAGGACCACGCCCGTCCGCCGAACGTGAAGGAGATCGGCAGGTTCCTCGCCGGCGACTACACGGGCTCGCTGTTCTCGCTCGCCGTGGTCTACCTCGTCCCGGTGATCATCGCCTCGCAGGTCAGCTCCAAGGACAACGCGTACTTCTACATCACCACCACCATCGGCGGCACGGTCAATCTGCTCGCCATCAACATGGGCGCCTCGCTGACCGTCGAGGGCTCGCACGACCCGGCCCGGCTGGCCGTCAACACCCGTGCGGCGCTGAAGCGGATGGCGCGCATCATGCTGCCGATCTGCGGCCTGATGTTCGTCGGAGCGCCGTGGATCCTCGGCGTCTTCGGGCAGGGCTACGCGGACGCCGCCACCCCGCTGCTGCGCCTGTTCGCGATCGGCGCGCTGCTGCGGGTCGTCATGGAGACGTACTTCGCGGTCCTGCGCGCCCAGAGCCGCACCGGCGGACTCGCCTGGATGCAGGGCCTGCTGTGCGTCCTGGTGCTCGGCCTGACGCTGCTTCTGCTGCCCCGGATGGGGCTGACCGGCGCCGGTGTCGCCGAGATCTCCTCGCTCGCGGTGATCGTCACCCTCGCCGCGCCGAAGCTGTACCGCACCCTGAAGGCGGCCCCGGCCGACGTGCCCGAGGACGCGGCACCCGACGGGGACCTCGCCGACCTGGGCACCGCCACCGTCCCGATCACCGAGAAGGCGCGCCGGCGCGGCCCGGGCTGGGCGCTCGACACCGACACCCTGGCGCTCGGCATCCACGTCGACTTCGACCACCAGGAGCGCCGGCCGGACGTGCGGCCGGGACCGGGGACCCCGCCCACGGGAACGCCCGTGGCACGGGTCGATCACCGGCCGGCCTGGGCGAGGAAACCCGAGGTGGGGCTGCCGTTGGAGCCGGCCGCCCCGGCGGGCGGGCCGAGCCTGACGTGGGGCCGGGAGCCCGGTGCGGAGGCCTCGCGGGGGCCGGCCGAGGTCGAGGTGGACGCACCGTTCGGGGCCGCGCCCACGACGGAGCCGGCCGAGAGAGCCGCGGGCGAGGAGCCCCCGGCGCGGGAAGCGCGATCGCCGTCCCTCCCCTGGCGTGAGCGCCTGCACCCCACCCGCGCCGGGCTCGTCCTCGGCGGCGCGCTGGCCGCCGCGCTGCTGCTGTACTGGGTGCCCGCGCTGGGACTCGGCGAGGCCGACCTGAACGGCATGGGCGGGCTGGGCCTGATCTCGGTCCTGCCGCTGCCGACCCTCGTCGGCGCCGCCCTGCTGGTCACGGTGTTCGCCTCGCTGCTGTGGCTGGGCCGCGAGCACAAGGCACTGCTGCTGATCACACTGCTGGCGACCGTCGTGTCCCTGCACGCGCTGCCCGCGGTGCTGGAGACCGAGCCGCGGTTCCCGACGGCCTACCAGCACCTGGGCTTCCTGGACTACATCGACCGCACCGGTTCGGCCGTGCCCGATCTGGACGCCCGCTGGAGCTGGCCGGGCTTCTTCGCGGTGGCCGCGTTCGTCGGCCGGGCCTGCGGGGTCACGGACTTCACGGAGATCATCCGCTGGTGGCCGCTGACCATCCAACTCCTCTATCTGGCGCCGATGTTCCTGCTGGTGCGCTCGATGCGGGCGAGCTGGCGGGCCAAGTGGACCGGCATCTGGATCTTCGTGCTCAGCGGCTGGGTCGGCCAGGACTACTTCTCCCCGCAGGGCTTCACCTACCTCCTCTACCTGGCCTTCGTCGCGATCCTGCTGGTCTGGTTCCGCGCGCCGCGCGTGATCTGGACGAAGCTGCGGCCCGGCGAGGCGGAGGTCGAGCCGACGGACCGCCGTCAGAAGGCGGTCCTGCTCGGGGTGCTGATCGGCCTGTTCGCGGCGAGCGTCCCCGCCCACCAGCTCACCCCGTTCGTGATGCTGGGCGTGCTCGCGGCGCTCGTCGTCGCCGGCAGGTCGGAACTGCGCGGCCTGCCCATCCTGTTCGCCGTGCTGGTCGCCGTCTGGCTGGGCTTCATGGCGGAGCCGTACTGGTCGGGGCACTTCGACGACCTGTTCGGCGGCGTCGGCGGCGTCGGCAGCAACGTCTCGACGTCCGTCTCCGGCCGCATCCAGGGCGGCGACTCCACGCACAAGCTCGTCCTGTACACGCGGGTGCTGCTGGCCGGCGGTGTGATGACGTTCGCCTGCTGGGGCTGGTGGCGCCGGCGTGACCACAAGTACCGCGAACGGTCGCTGCTGGTGCTGACGTTCGTGCCGTTCCTCGGCTTCGGGATGCAGTCGTACGGCGGTGAGATGGCGCTGCGCGTCTTCATGTTCGCCGTGCCCGGCGCCGCGCTGCTGGCCGGTCTCGCGCTGTTCCCGCGCACCGGTGTCACCGCCGAGGAGCGGGACAAGGACCGGGTGAGCCTGGCTCCGCTGGCCGCGCTGATGGCGGGACTGCTGCTGGTGGGAGGCTTCCTGGTGGCCCGCTGGGGCAACGAGCCGTTCGAGCGGGTGCGGCCCGGCGAGGTCGCGGCCATGGACTACGTGTACGCGCACGACAGACCGACCGTGCGCCTGCTGTGGCTGAGCAACGACACCGTCAACGACGTGACGCCGGCGATGCCGTGGGGCACGAAGGACATGGAGCGGGTGAACTATGTGCCGACCCTGGCACCGGCCGACCCGGTCCTGGTGTCCGGTCTGGTCAAGGCGCTCAGGGACGCGGGCCCGAACTCGTATCTGATGATCAACGAGAGCCAGCTGACGTACCTGCGGATGGACGTAGGCTACTCCCCCACCTGGGGGCCGCGCCTGATCCAGAACCTGGACCGGCGGCCGGAGTTGAAGAAGGTCTACGTCAACTCCGACGCCACCGTCTACACCCTCGGCAAACAGCCCGCGGGCGCGGTGGCGAAGCCCGCCCCCGGTCCGATCGGGCCGCAGATCACCTGGACGCCGTGGTCGATCGTCGGCGCGCTGGCCGCCCTGGCGCTGATCGTGCTGCTGACGGCCCGCGAGGTCGTCCGGGTCGCGACGCGGCCGAGCGTGCGCCAACTGCGCCGGCTGCAGAGCAGTTTCTGGTTCTCGCTGCCGCTGCTGGCGGTGCTGCTGGCCTCACTGGTCCAGCGGTTCCTGACGATCAACTGAGCGTGCGGTGGCTCAGCGCCCGAGCCACCGCACCTCGTAGGCCTGCATGTCGAACCGCTTGCCGTCGATCTTGGCGCTGATGGACCGGCCGAGGGTGTTGACCACCAGAACGGTCCGGTCGGTGGCGAGGACGCGGACGTTGGGCACGTCGTCCGCGGCGACGGACACGGTGGTGTACTTCGTCCCCGGCGGGAACTCCTGGCTGAAGCGGGAGACCAGATCGAACATGGGGAGCTTGCGGCCCCCGTCGGCGCTGTCCGTCGGGGTCCACAGGCACCCGGCGCAGCCGTCGCCCTTCTCGTCCTCCGGGTTCCAGTAGAAGCCGGAGGAGGCGCCGCCCTTGACCATGGCGATCATCCCGGCGGCCTGGACGGCGACCCGGCGGGGCTCGGACCAGCCGTTGCGCTCGTCCTTGCCGTCGGCGGGCTCGACGTAGTACTCGGCCCACCACAGCGGCAGGTTGCCGGTCTCCTGCCGCACCCACCTGCCGACCGCGGTGAGCTTGTCGGTGGCCGCGAACTCGTTCGGCAGCATCTCGTCGTCGTTGGTGTAGCTGGAGCCGTCCACGACGACGAAGTCGGCGCCCGCCTTGTGCTTGTTCCAGTAGTCGAAGGCCTCCAGGACCCGCTGGTCCATGGCGCCCCACGGGCCCTTGAAGGTCTTGGACGCCTCGTCCGCCCGCGGGTCGACGCTGTCCATCACCAGGTACGGCCCGCCGACCATGATCTTCTTGTCGACCTTCTTCAGGGCCTTGTAGACGAGGTTGTAGAGCTTGGTGTACCCCTCGTAGTCCCAGCGGCCCTTGGTGTCGCTCCAGAACCCCTTGAACTCGTTCCAGACGACGAAGTGACGCACGTCCGGATAGCGGCGGGCGACGGTCGCGGCGAGCGCGGCGAAGTCGGCGTAGTGCTCGGGCAGCGGTGCCGTCTCCAGCGCGGACAGGCTCCAGTTCGTGTTGTCGACGCCGGCCTTGCCGCCCTTCATCCAGTCCGGGGAGCAGCACAGGGTGACGACCGGGGTGCCGCCGGACCTGCGGATGAAGTCGATGCGGCGGTCCATGGCACCGAAGTCGTAACGCCCCTTCACCGGCTCGGGGTTGTCCGCCCCCCAGCCCATGAGGGCCTGGTCCTGGGGCAGCCCGCCGGCGTTCGAGACCAGCTTCTCGACCCGGTCCGTGGCGGCCGGGTCGCCCTCGTCGGCGCTGTACTGGGTGTGGGTGAAGCCCCAGCCGACGTCGGGCGCGTCCTGGTCCTTGGGGGTCACCGGGGTGCCGTGCACCGCGGCGCCGTTCTTCGAGGTTCCCCGGGTGCTGCCGCCGTTGTCCGGAAGCGTGTTGATCAGGGTGACGATCAGTGCGAGTGCGGCCATGCCCACGCCGAGCAGCGCGGTGAGCCGCCACCGCCGAGCCCCCGAAGTCCACCCATGACGTCCCATCGAGGGCAACAGTATCGGGATGAACGCCACCTGGGGCAGATGTCGTGAATCCACAGTCCTGTAACAGGACGGAGGGGACACAACGGCCCCGCGTCTCCCTCCCGGCGCACCGCGGAAACCGGGTGCACGGGGCGGTTCCGTGCCGGATCATGGGCGCCATGTCTGCGAACCCACACGACGCGCTGCCGATCCGGCTCAACGTCGACGACAGCGACTCGCCGTCCGACGTCGTCGACGCGCTGTTCCTCGGTCGTTTCGCGACGGGCGAGCAGCCGTACGCGCACGCGGCGAACATCGACCGTGTCCGCTCCGGCGCCACGCTGCTGCCGCAGGGCGCCCGGGTGCTGCGGGTCGCCCGTGACGACGACCGCAGCGCCACCCTGGCGGAGGGCGACGGCTGGACCGTGCTGATCTCCCGCTGGAACCGGGGCGCCGACGTCACGGTCACGGCCACCAGCGCCGAACTGGCCGAGCAGGTCCTGGAGCAGGCCACCGACGGCGCGGCGGACGAGCCCGAGCCCCAGCCGGAGAACGTCACCATGGGCTTCTGGTACGTCTCCCCCAGGCGCGGCCCGCACCGCACGACCCGGCAGATCTCCGCGGGCACCTGGGAGGAGGTCCGGGAGAACTACACGGCGCCGGTGGCGGACGCCATGGACCGCCTGATGAAGACGACGCCGGAGGACATCGCAGGCCGTCTGCTCCTGCTGCACGGCCCGCCCGGCACGGGCAAGACCTCCGCGCTGCGCACCCTCGCCCGCTCCTGGCGGGACTGGTGCCAGGTGGACTGCGTCCTGGACCCCGAGAGACTGTTCAGCGACGTCGGCTATCTGATGGACATCGCCATCGGCGAGGACGACGGGACCGGCAAGGGCCGCTGGCGGCTGCTGCTGCTGGAGGACTGCGACGAGCTGATCCGCGGCGAGGCGAAGCACACGGCGGGCCAGGCCCTGTCCCGGCTGCTCAACCTGACCGACGGCCTGCTGGGCCAGGGCCGCAACGTCCTGGTCGGTGTCACCACCAACGAGGACCTGGAGCGCCTGCACCCGGCCGTGGTGCGCCCCGGCCGCTGCCTGGCCCGGATCGAGGTCGGCAGGCTGACCCACCGCGAGGCGGTCGGCTGGCTCGGCACCGAGGAGGGCGTGGGCCGCGAGGGCGCGACCCTGGCCGAGCTGTACGCACTGCGCCGCGGAACGTCCCCGACGTCCCTGCCGGACCAGCGGGACGGAGCCGACGCCGGGCTGTACCTCTAGTGTTTTGATGGAGGTATGACCCTGTTGGTCGGAACGTCGGGGTGGCAGTACAAGGACTGGCGGGGCGTGCTCTACCCCGCCGGGTGCCCGACGCGGCTGTGGCTGGAGGAGTACGCCGGGCATTTCGCCACCGTGGAGCTCAACAACGCGTTCTACCGGCTGCCGACGCGGGAGAACTTCGCCGCCTGGCGCGAGCGGGTGCCGCCGGACTTCGTGGTCGCGGTCAAGGCGAGCCGCTTCCTGACCCACATCAAGCGGCTCCGCGACCCGGAGGAACCGGTCGAGCGGCTGATGACGCACGCGGCGGGCCTGGGCGACCGGCTGGGCCCGGTGCTCGTGCAGCTCCCGCCGACGCTGAAGGCCGACGCGGGGCTGCTGGACGCGTGCCTGGGCTGCTTCCCGCCGGGCACCCGGGTGGCGGTGGAGCCGCGGCACGAGTCGTGGTGGACGCCTCAGGTCCGCAAGGTGCTCCAGGCGCGCGGCGCGGCCCTGTGCTGGGCGGACGTGCTCTCCCGCCCGGCGACCCCGCTGTGGCGCACCGCCGACTGGGGCTACGTCCGCTTCCACCAGGGCCGCGCCCGGGCCTGGCCGCACTACGGCCGGCGAGCGCTGGAGACCTGGGTGGACCGCATCGCCGGCACCTGGTCGGCGGACGACGACGTGTACGCGTACTTCAACAACGACCCGACGGGAGCGGCGGTGCGGGACGCGGCGACGTTCGCGAGGGCGGCGCGCGCGAGGGAGCTGGCCGTCACCCGCACACCTTGACCCGTCCCCACGTGGCTTCCGGCCCCGACGGCGACCGGTCACGACGGCGTACTCCGGCGGTGCCGGACCCGGCCTCAGACCTCCCCGTACCCGGCCCGCAAGGCATCCCGCACCGCCGCCAGCGCGTCCGCCTCCGCCAGCCCGAGCCGGCGGGCACGCTCGACGTACGCCTGCGCGGCCGACGCCAACTCCCGTTCGGCGGCCGACCCGGCGGCGGCCACGTACGTTCCGTTGCGCCCCCGCGTCTCGATCACTCCGTCGCTCTCCAGCGCCCGGTAGGCCTTGGCGACCGTGTTGGCCGCCAGGCCCAGCGACTCGGCGAGGCCCCGCACGGTCGGCAGCCGGTAGCCCACGGGCAGTACCCCCGAGCGGGCCTGCTCGGAGATCTGCACCCGCACCTGCTCGAAGGGCGGCGCGCTGTCGTCGATGTGGATCTTCAAGGTCACGCCCCCGATTGTCCCGCACCCGCCGGAAAATGAGGCGCGCCCGGTCGCATCCCCCACGTAGCGTGCGCCCACATGACAGTGAACGTGCGTGACCTGCGCCCCGACGACCCCACCGATGTCGAGGCCTTCGCCCGGGTCCGGCACCTCGCCCTGCCGTACATCCTGTGGACCCCGGCCGCCATCCTCCACCACCTCGCCCACACCCCCGCCGAGGCCCGCTTCAGGTCCCTGGTGGCCGAGGTGGACGGCGAGGTGACCGGCACGGCCCAGGTCCACCTGGCACATGAGAGTCCCGAGCCGGGCCAGGGCATGCTCAACATCTACGTACGCCCCGACCGCGTCCACCGCGGCGCGGGCACGCACCTGGTGCGCGCCGCCGAGCGGCATCTGACGGACCACGGCGCGACGAAGCTGCTGGCCTGGGTGCTGGACGAGCCGGCCAACCGCGCCTTCGCCGAGCGGCACGGCTACCGGCCCAGCCGCTCCGCCCACTTCCTGCGGCTGGACCTGACCACCCGCGCCCTGCCACCGCTGCAATCGCCGCCGCCGGACGTGGAGTTGCGCTCGGCGGCCGACTTCGCGGACGATCCGCGGCCGCTCTTCGAGCTGGACGCGGAGACGGCGTCGGACGAGCCGAGCGACGTCGACACCGAGATGACGGACTACGCGGCCTGGATCGAGCAGACCTGGAACCACCCCTCACTGAACCGGGAGCTGACGACGGTCGCGTTGGTCGACGGCCGTCCCGCCGCCTTCAGCGTCGCCTACACGGACGGTCCCAC
Source organism: Streptomyces sp. MAI_2237 (assembly GCF_054189285.1). NCBI lineage: Bacteria > Bacillati > Actinomycetota > Actinomycetes > Kitasatosporales > Streptomycetaceae > Streptomyces > Streptomyces sp. MAI_2237. The sequence continues at coordinate 541,949 of NZ_JAJPGQ010000001.1, forward strand.
CGGCCGTTACGCCACCGCGATGACGGGCACGGCCCGCGCCCACCGCGGCCGCGGACTGGCCAAGCTCGCCAAGAACACCTCCCTGCACCGCGCCCGTGCGGCCGGCTTCCGGGAGGCCCACACCGGCAACGACAGCGACAACGGTCCGATGCTCGCGATCAACAAGTGGTTCGGGTACGAGATCGTCGCGTCGGAGGTGCGCTATGTCCGCGAACTCGGCTGATCCCGAGGGCCGGCTGACCGTCGTCCTCGTCAAGGCGGGCCGCACGAAGATCCGTTACGGCGCCGGGCTGCTCGGCGACGACGGCACCCGGATCGCGGTGCGCGCCCCCTGGGCGGGCACGGGCACGCGCGACTTCGGCTTCGTCCGCTTCGAGGAGGGCGACGTCTTCACCGAGTACTACTGGCGGGACCGGTGGTACGCGGTGAAGGAGGTCCGTGACGGGGCGGGGGCGTTGAAGGGCTGGTACTGCGACGTCACTCGCCCGGCCGTCCTCACCGGCTCCGAACTGGTCGTCGAGGACCTCGACCTGGACCTGTGGCGGTCCGCCGACGGCCGGGACGTGCGCCGTCTGGACGAGGACGAGTTCGCGGACAGCGGCCTGCGGGAGACGGACCCGCAGGCCGCGGCCGCCGCGGTGGCCGCCCTGGAGGAGCTCGAGGCGCTGGCCCGCGGCGACGGCTTCGACGCGCTCCTGGCCTGAGCCCGCCCTACTCCAGGACCGCCACCACCGCGTACCGCTCGTCCGCGACCTCCTTGCCCCACAGCGCCGCCTCCTGCGACAGCCGCTCCAGCCGGACGTCACCGGTGAGCGGCGCGAGCAGGGCCGTGAGGTCGTCGGCCGGTATGCCGGCGGGGTCGACGGTCCCCCACACCCCCTCGACCAGCACGAGACGGCCGCCCGGCCGCAGCAGGCCGCGCCAGTGCCGCAGGGCCCGGCCCGGGTCGGGCAGGGCCCACAGCACGTGCCGTACGAGGACGACGTCGAAGCGCTGTTCGCCGACCGGGGGCACGGCCGCGTCACCGACGAGGAACACCGCGTCACGGCCGGCCAGCTTGGCCCGCGCGAGAGCGACCATGGCCGGCGAGCCGTCCACGCCGGTGACGCGGTGTCCCCGCTCGGCCGCGAGGAGCGACAGACTGCCGGTGCCGCAGCCGAGATCCAGCACGTCGCAGGCGCGCGCCGGCAGCCAGGACTCCAGCCTCCGGGCCCAGGCCCGCCGTACCTCCGGATCGCGCAGGCCGTGGTCCGGTTCGTCGTCGAAGGAGGCCGCCTGCGCGTCCCAGTCCACGCCTGCTTCCGCGTCGGTCCTGGTGGACGCCGTGTTCAGACCTTCACTGTGATCCGTCATGAGCCCAAGAGTGACACCCGCCACTGACAGTCGAATCGTGACAGCCGCCACTGACAGACCCGCACCGATGAGTCACTCTCCCGGGAAAGGTCTACCTCCGTGAGAACGCGGAACTCGGTAGGTCCTGAAGGAGGCAGCCATGCGCCGGACCACTGTGCAGAAGCCCCTGAAGAAGACGGACTCGCGCAGGGTCCGGGAAGAGGCCGACGAGCGCCCCGCGGGACGCCCGGAGGTGCGCAAGGACATCGCGAGAACGTGGTGGCCCGACGGCTGAGTGCGGTCAGTCGAGCCGCTTGCGGTAGTGGATGCGGTCGTAGGGGCCGTCCACCCGGCGCTCGATGACCTCGTAGCCGTACTTCGGGTAGATCTTCTGGTTCTCCCACATCATCGCGTTGGTGTAGAGCCTGACCTCGGGGAGACCGCGTTCACGCGCGCGTGCGTCCACGAAGTGCAGCAGCCGTCGCCCCACGCCCGTGCCGTGCGCGTCGGGGTGGACGGCGATGCTGTCGAGGAACAGATGGTCGTCGTGTTCCTCCAGGACGACGAGACCGACGACGGGCTCTCCCGTCACGAACACCCTGCCCGCGGCCACGTTCGCCGCGTGGTCCGCCCGCATGGGCACCGGCACCACGCCGATCCGCTCGATGTAGCGGTGGTACGCGGCGTCGGTCACGGCCTTCACGGCCGGCACGTCGGAGGCGACGGCCGCCCTGATCCGCTCATCTCCCATGCCGACACGGTACCTACCTGATCTCCGTCTCAGCACTCCCTTAACGCGAGCATAAGGATCTCTTCCACCCGCCCTCAGCAGGCGATTTCACGGTTTCTTGGATACGGCTCCCGATCGCTCGTGACCGGGACCGACCAGACCGGGACCGCTTCGAGGAGATTCCGCATGCCCGCACGCCGCCGCACGGCCGCCACGATCGCCGCCCTCGGCGCCGCTCCGCTCGCCCTGACCGCCCTGGCCGCCGCCCCGGCGTCGGCGCACGGGACGATGGGCGACCCGGTCAGCCGGGTCGCCCAGTGCTACGCGGAGAACCCGGAGAGCCCGAAGTCGGACGCCTGCAGGGCGGCGGTCGCGGCCGGCGGCACCCAGGCGCTCTACGACTGGAACGGCATCCGCATCGGCGACGCCGGCGGCCGCCATCGGCAGCTGATCCCGGACGGCAAGCTGTGCAGCGCGAACAACGAGGAGTTCAAGGGCCTCGACCTGGCGCGCGCGGACTGGCCGGCGACGAGCGTGCGCGGCGGGTCGTACACCTTCAAGTACCGCGTGACGGCCCCGCACAAGGGCACCTTCACGGTGTATCTCACCAAGGCGGGCTACGACCCGGCCAAGCCGCTGGCCTGGTCCGACCTGGACCTGGAGCACCCGGTGGCGACCGCCACCGACCCGGCCCCGTCGGGCGGCTTCTCCACCTTCTCCGGCACGCTCCCCGAGCGCTCGGGCCGGCAGCTGCTGTACGCGATCTGGCAGCGCTCGGACAGCCCGGAGGCGTTCTACTCCTGCTCGGACGTCGACTTCGGCGGGGGTGCGGCGAAGCCGGCCGGCGGGGGCGCGAAGAGCGGCTCGTCGCCCGCGCCCACCGCCTCCGCGCCCTCCGACGCGCAGATCGAGGCGGGTGCCGGCAAGTCGACGGTGGAGCATCACGGGCACGGTGACCAGGACGCCGCGACGTCCGCGGAGCCCACCGCGGTCAACGCGCCTCAGGCGGCCGGTGCTTCGGAGCGCCTCGCCGAGACGGGAGGCGGCGGCGAAACCCCGTATCTCGCGGTGGGCGGTGCGGCCGCCCTGGCGCTCGGTTCGGCCGCCCTGTTCGCCTCGGTACGCCGCCGCGCGAGCGACGGCGGACGGCACGGCCGCTAGGACGGCCACGAAGGGGCGGGGCCCGTCCGGCGGCTCAGGCCGGACGGGCCCCGTTCGTGCGTCAGCTCAGTACCGACGCGCAGGTGGTCGCGGTGGCGTGCGCGGGATCGAGCGCGTTGGCCACCTCGTGGAAGGCGAGCCGGTCGGTGAGACCGATCAGGACGTGTTCGGACAGGTCCAGCGAGCACAGGTTCTGGACGAGGACGTTGTGCACGTCGGAGCCGCTCAGGTACTGGCTCGTGTACGGCGTGACGACCTCGTCGTACTTGCTGGCGATGACCGTGTAGTGGACGCCGGGGACGGTGTCGCCGCCGGCGTTGAGCTTGGTGAGGAAGGCGGAGCCGGCCATCTGGTCGGCGAGGCCCGGGGTGGCGGCGGTGAGCAGGTCGGCGGCGCCCGGGAAGTAGGGCAGCAGCTTGGTCAGACCGTTCAGGTCGGTGCCGTGGTTGTCGGGCGCGATGCCGACCAGGGCGTTCACCTTGGCGGCTCCGCCGAGGAACTTGAGGTAGTAGCGGGGCATCATGCCGCCCTGCGAGTGGCCGACGAGGTCGGCCTTGGCGGCGCCGGTGGCGGTGAGGACCTTGTCGACGAAGGCGGAGAGCTGCCCGGCCGACTTGTCGATGGGGCCGAGGCCGTAGAAGACGGGGACGCCGGAGAGCTGGCCGTAGTCCAAGGAGAAGACGCAGTAGCCGCGGTCCTCCAGGTAGGGCGCGAGGCCCAGCCAGTTGTCGACGGAGTTGCCGAGGGTGCCGTGGACCAGGACGACGGGGCGGGGGTGTGCGGCGGAGGGCTTGCAGGAGTAGTCGTTCCAGCCGCTGGTGGGAGCGGTGGCGGCGTGGGCGGTGGTGGCGGGGACGAGGGCGACCGCGGCGGTGAGCAGCACCGCGGCCAGGGGTCTGAGCACTCGTTTCCAGGGCAGCATCGGGTGATCTCCTTGCGGCTCAAGGGAGGTGCGATGGCCTTACGCCCTGTGATCCGGATCACGAAGGATGCTGTTCACTCGTCAAGTTACGGACGAGTAGTGGAAGTGTGAAGTTACGCGTCAGTAAAAACTTCCAGTGATAACCGACTCGCCGGTAGCTGCCGATGAACCGTCACCAGGCGGGCCTGATCGGACCATAGGGCGCAATGCGCCCCAATCGATCGCGCAACGCCCGCACTTCACCCTCACCGAGTACGTCCGCCCACTCCCGCACCACCTCCGCGGCGGCCTCCTCCGCGGCGCGCGTGCACGCCCAACCGCGCTCGGTCAGCACGATCAGCCGCGCCCGCGCGTCCGCGGGATGCGGACGCCGTTCGACGTACCCCTTGCGCACGACCTCGTCGACGAGCTGACTAGCGGCCTGCTTGGTGACACCGAGGTGGGCGGCGAGTTCGGTCACCGTCGCCCCGTCCGGCGCGAGCCGCGTGAAGGCGAAACCGTGCGCGGGCCGCATCCCCTCGAAGCCGCGGGCGACGACGCCTTCGTTGATGCGCTGGGTGAGCTCGCCGGCGACAGCGAGCAGGGCGGCGGACAGGGCCATGGCCTCGGAGTTGTGCACGGAGGCATTGAAACACCCTTGACGAAATGGTCAAGCAGCTTGACTATGGAGGCACCCCAGATGGTCAAGGAGCTTGACCATTTTCCGTCGAAGGAGACCCATGCCCGTCATCCGCACGTCCGAGGCCGTCACCCACGAGATCCACGGCGCCCGCTTCGTCTCGTACGCCACCCCGCGCACCGGCAGCAAGGAGCTGTGCGCCTGGCGCGGCGAGATCCCGCCCGGCACCAGGGCGCCCGCCCACACCGTCAGCCGCGAGGAGATCTTCCACCTTCTCGTCGGCGAGCTGGTCGTCACGCTCGACGGCCGTACCGACCGGATCACCGCGGGCGACACACTGATCGTCACCCCCGGTGCGACGCTCACCGTCGAGAACCCCACCGACCAGACGGCGATCTCCTGGGTCACCACGTCGATCGGCCTGGAGGCGGAGCTGGCCGACGGCACGCGGCTCACTCCGCCCTGGGCCAACTGACCCCGCCCGTCAGGGGTGTCACGCCGCCAGCGCCCCTGGGATCACCGCCCCCGGTCCGAACTTCGCCCGCACCCGGTCCGCGGCCTCCTCGACACGGCGGACCTTCTCGTCCACGGGGTCGAAGGTGAGCTGGTGGGAGGCCTGTTCGGCCGGGGCGAGGGACTCGGCGCGCAGGACGAGGGCACGCACGCGAGCGCGTTGCAGACCGAGCGCCTCGTACATGGCGTACGCCGTCCTCGTCAGGGCGGCCGAGTGCGCGGTCGGCTCACGCAGGGTGCGCGTGCGGGTGGTCGCGGTGCGGTCGGCGTAGCGCACGGTGAGAGTCAGGGTGCCGCAGACCTTGTCGAGGGCGCGGAGCCGGGCCCCCAGCTCCTCGGCGGCCGACAGCAGGGCGCGGCGATGGCGGTCCGGGTCCAACTCGTCCAGAGCGAAGGGGCGTTCGGTGGCGAGGATGGGGGTCCCCCCGCTCGAGCGAAGCCGAGAGTGGGGGAGGGAGACGCCGTTCGGCACGACCCGGCCGCGGTCGACGCCGTTCGCCTTCTCGTGCAGTTCGCGGGCCGCCCGCGCGCCGATCAGGCGCTGGAGCGTGGAGAGGGGGGCGGCCGCCACCCGGCCGAGGGTGTCGAGGCCGTACTCGCACAGGGTGCGGCTCGTCGCCGTACCGACCCCGGGCAGCGCGGCCACGGGCCGGTCGGCGAGGAACTCCGCCACGGCGTCCGTGGGCACCGCGCACGTCACACCGGGCCGCGCGTCGCGCAGGGCCACGCGGGCCAGCATCGGTCCCGGCCCGGCGCCGATCACGCAGTCGACGCCGTGCAGGGCGAGGGCGCGGACCCGGATCACCGAGGCCAGCTCGACCGCGCTGCGCCCGAAGTACCGTTCGGCGCCGCGCAGATCGGCCAGCGCCCCGTCCGGCGACAGCGCCTCGACCACCGGGGTGAACTCCTCCAGCAGGCCGAGCAGCCCCGGCAGGGCCGCCTCGGACTCCGGCGGCAGCTGGAAACGTACGCACAGAACGGTCATCCCGCACTCCCCGGACTCTGGTGCCACAACTTCCTTCCCACCGCGGGCCCTTCGCCCGCGGGGCGCAGATCCGCCCAGGGGTGCATCTCGTACCCCGTGGGCATGCGGATCCTCCGGTCCTCCATCGGGTCGCGGGCGGCGGAGCCCGCGGGCGCCGGCCGCCCGTCCGAACCGGCGAGCCGCGCCGGCGACGAACCGCCGCCGTCCGCCGGGGCGGAGTCGTCCCCGGCGGGCGGCTCCGCGAGCCGGGCCGCGACGCCGTCGAGCCCTTCCTCCGCGCGCACCTCCAGCAGCTCGGCGAGGTTCCAGGCGGCGGAGCCCACCACGCTCAGGCTGCGCGGCCCGCGCCGCTGCACGATCCCGCGCACCAGCAGCAGCCAGGAGTGGAAGACGGTGTGCGCGCAGGTGTCGTGGGAGTCGTCGAAGAAGGCGAGGTCGACCAGGCCCGTCCCGTCGTCCAGGGTGGAGAAGATGACCCGCTTGCCGGACCGGATCGGCGGTGTCTGGGTGGCCGCCTTCGCGCCCGCGACCAGCACCGTCTCCCCGTGCCGGGTCTCCCGCAGCCGGCGCGCCGAGACCACGCCCAGCTCGTCGAGGAACTTCCGGTGGTCGTCCATCAGGTTGCGCGAGGCGTCCATCGACAGCACCCCCAGTTCGGCACTCAGCTTCTCCGCCTCGGACAGGTCCGGCAGTCCGGCCGGAGCGGTCTTGCGCCCGCCCGCCAGCGGGAGTTGGCCGCCGCCCCCGCCCCGGGCACCCCGGTGCAGCTCGGTCAGGTGCAGTTGCAGATCGCGGCGGTTGGCGCCGAACGCGTCCAGGGCGCCGACCTGGGCGAGCCGCCCGGCCAGCGGCCGGCTCGGCCGGGCCCGCTCCCAGAAGTCCAGTAGGGAGGCGTACGGCTGGCCCTGGGCGATCCGCTCTGCCTCGGCCTCGCTGATGCCGTGCACGTCGGAGAGCGCCAGCCGCAGACCCCACAACCCTTCAGATTCAGACACCAGTTCGATACGGTGGGCGACCGCCGACTTGTTCACATCCAGCGGCAGCACCGGCACCCCGCGCCGCCGCGCGTCCGCCAGCAGCAGCCGCTTCGGGTACATCCCGGGGTCGTGGGCGAGCAGGCCCGCGTAGAAGGCCGCCGGATGATGCGCCTTCAGCCACGCGGACTGGTACGTCGGGACGGCGAAGGCGACCGCGTGCGCCTTGCAGAAGCCGTACGAGCCGAAGGCCTCGACGATCCCCCAGGTGCGCTGAATCGTTTCTGCGTCGTATCCGTTCACCGCCGCGTGCTGGGCGAACCACACCTTGATCCGCCCCTGCGACTCCGGGTCGGACAGGCCGCGCCGGATCCGGTCGGCCTCGCCGCGCCCGCAGCCGGTCATGACGGCGACGATGTCGATGATCTGCTCGTGGAAGACGACGACCCCGTACGTCCCCTTCAGCGGTTCCGTCAGATCCCGGTGCGGGTAACGGACGGGCGCCCGCCCGTGCCGCGCCTCGATGAACGGCCGCACCATGTCGGCGGCGACCGGGCCGGGCCGGAAGAGGGAGATGTCGACGACGAGGTCATGGAAAGTGGCCGGCTGCAGCCGCCCCACCAGGTCCCGCTGGCCCGGCGACTCGATCTGGAAGCAGCCCAGCGTCTCGGTGGACCGGATGAGCCGGTACGTCTCCGGGTCGGCCGGCGGCAGTGCGTCCAGGTCGATCCGCTCCCCCGTCGCCCGCTCCACCTCGGCGACCGCGTGCGCCATCGCCGACTGCATCCGCACGCCCAGGACGTCGAGCTTGAGCAGGCCGAGGTCCTCCACGTCGTCCTTGTCGAACTGCGACATGGGCAGCCCCTCGCCGCTGGTCGGCACGACCGGTGTACGGCCGAGCAGGGACGCGTCGGACAGCAGCACCCCGCACGGATGCATGGCGACCCCGCGCGGGAGGGCGTCGAGGGCCTCGACCAGCTCCCAGAGCCGGCCGTACTTCTCCTGCTCCCCCGCCAGCGCCCGCAGTTCGGGCAGTTCCGACAGCGCCGCGCGGGCGTCGCGCGCCCGGATGTGCGGGAAGGACTTGGCGACCCGGTCGATCTCGGCGGGGTCCATGGACAGGGCCGCGCCCACGTCCCGGATGGCGTGGCGGACGCGGTAGGTCTCCGGCATCGCGACGGTGGCGACCCGCTCCTCGCCGAACCGGCCGATGATCGCGCGGTAGACCTCCAGCCGGCGGGCGGACTCCACGTCGATGTCGATGTCGGGCAGCACGACCCGCTCCTTGGACAGGAAGCGCTCCATCAGCAGCCCGTGCTCGATCGGATCGGCGTTCGCGATGCCGAGGAGGTGGTTGACCAGGGAGCCGGCCCCGGAGCCGCGCGCGGCTACGCGGATACCCATGCCCCGTACGTCGTCCACGACCTGAGCGACCGTCAGGAAGTAGGAGGCGAAGCCGTGGTGGGCGATGATGTCCAGCTCGTGGTGCATCCGCTCCCAGTAGGCCCGTTTTCCCGCGTGACCGCGCAGCACCATCCCGGCCGCCGCCCGGGAGGCGAGCGCCCGCTGGGCGGTGCGGCGGCCCGCGCCGACCAGGTGCGGCTCGGGGAAGTGCACGGAGCCCATGCCGAGGTCGTCCTCGGGGTCCACCAGGCACTCGGCGGCCGTGGCCCGGGTCTGCTCCAGCAGCCGGTGGGCGGTCTCGCGCCGGAAGCCCGCGGCCTCGACGACACGCTCGGCGACCCGGGCCATGTCGTCGCCGCCCTTGAGCCAGGCCTCACCGGAGTCCAGTTCCCCCGCGGGATCGATCGGGACGAGGCGGCGGGCCGCGTCCAGGACGTCGGCGACCGGGCCGTGGCCGGGGTCGGCGTAGCGGACGGCGTTGCTGAGCACCGGCCGGACACCCTGCTCGGCGGCGAAGCCCACGGTGCGGGCGGCCAGGCGCAGGGAGCCGGGTCCGGTTCCCGTGCGGCCGTGCCAGACGGCCTCCAGGCGCAGGGCGTCTCCGTAGACCTCCCGCCAGGGGGCGAGGAGCCCGGCGGCGCGGTCGGGGCGGCCGGCGGCCAGGGCGCGGCCGACGTCGGAGGCGGGGCCGAGCAGGACGGTCAGACCGTCGGCGTGGTTGGCGTCCCAGGACAGCAGGGGCAGGGCCTCGGCGGTGTGGGCGGCGGTGATCAGGCGGCACAGGTCGGCCCAGCCGCGGGCGCCGTCGCGGGCCAGGAAGGTGACGCGGGGCGTGGACTCGTCGATGAAGGCGCCGCCGCGTACGGGGGTGCGGCGCCTGTCCCGTCGTACCGGATCGTCCTCCCGGACCCGGGCGGGCGGCTCCACCGCCAGTTCCGCGCCGAACAGCGGGCGGACGCCCGCCTTCGCGCAGGCCTTGGCGAAGCGGACGGTGCCGGCGACGGTGTCGCGGTCGGTGAGGGCGAGGGCGTCCATGCCCCGCTCGGCGGCGCGCTCGGCCAGCCGCTCCGGGTGGGAGGCGCCGTAGCGCAGGGAGAACCCGGAGACGGTGTGCAGATGCGTGAAACCCGGCACACGCACCTCCCGCGCACTCGCGAGCCCCGAACGGCTCTCGAACATCAGTTCCCGACGACACTCCCCACCATACCCCCATTCTCGAACGCTTGTACGACATCCGTTCGGGCGTGTCCCACCTGCGGAAACGTCCGGCAGCCTCGACGTTGGGGGCATGACGCAGACCACCGGTGCCGGCGCTCCCCGGCCGTCCTTCCTCGCCGAGGTGAAGGACGCCGTCACTCCCCGGGCCACCGTGCTGGTCATCGGTGTGATCGCCCTCCAGCTGCTGTTCATCGCCTCCTACGTGGGCGCGCTGCACGATCCGAAGCCCGGGGACGTGCCCTTCGGGGTCGTCGCGCCCCCGGCCGCGGCCGGGCAGGCGGTGGCCCGGCTGGAGAAGCTGCCGGGCTCGCCGCTGGACCCGCGCGCGGTGGCCGACGAGGCGACGGCCCGGAAGAAGATCATGAACCGGGACCTCGACGGGGCGCTGATCGTGAACCCGGCCCGGACGACCGACACGCTCCTGGTCGCCTCCGGCGGCGGCACGGTCCTCGCGACCACCCTGCAGAGGTACCTCACCGTCCTGGAGGCCTCCCAGCAGCGGACGGTGCGGACGGTGGACGTGGCGCCGGCGTCCCCCCAGGACTTCGACGGGCTCACGTCCTTCTACCTGGTGGTGGGCTGGTGCGTGGGCGGCTATCTGTGCGCCTCGATCCTGGCGATCAGCACGGGCGCCCGGCCCGCCAACGCGAGCCGGGCGACGATCCGGCTGGCCGTGATGGTGCTGGTGTCGGTCGTCGGAGGGCTCGGAGGCGCGCTGATCGTGGGACCGATCCTCGGCGCGCTGCCGGGGAGTGTGGCCGCCCTGTGGGGGCTGGGGGCGCTGGTGACCTTCGCGGTGGGGGCGGCGACGCTCGCGCTGCAGGAGGTCTTCGGAATCGTCGGCATCGGTCTGGCGATCCTGCTCGTGGTGATCGCGGGCAACCCGAGCGCGGGCGGCGCCTTCCCGCTGCCGATGCTGCCGCCGTTCTGGAAGACCATCGGCCCGGCGCTGCCGCCGGGCGCGGGCACCTGGGTGGCCCGGTCCATCGCCTACTTCGACGGCAACGACACGACCGCCGCCCTGCTGGTGCTGTCGGCATGGGCGGCGGCCGGGATCGTGATCACGCTGGTGGCGGCGGTGCTGCGGACGAGGCGCCGGGGCGGGCCCCGGCCGGCTCAGACGCCGTAGTACGCCCTGCGCATCAGCTCCCGCATGTCGTCGATCATCGGCATCCGCGGGTTGGCCGGCGCGCACTGGTCGGCGTAGGCGTTCAGGGCCTGCTGCGGGATGGCGGCGAGGAAGGCCTCCTCGTCGACCCCCTCCTCCTGGAAGGAGGCCGGGATGCCGCAGCGCTCGCGCAGGTCCTCGACCGCGCGGGCGTAGGACTCCACGCCCTCCTCCGGGGTCGCGGCCGGCAGGCCCAGCATGCGGGCGATGTCCTGGTAGCGCTCGGGCGCCCGGTAGGTCTCGGCCTTGGGCCACGGGGTGGCCTTGTGGGTCACCTTGCCGTTGTGCCGGATGACGTGCGGCAGCAGCAGCGCGTTGGTCCGGCCGTGGGCGACGTGGAAGGTGTTGCCCAGGGTGTGCGCCATGGCGTGGACGAGCCCGAGGAAGGAGTTGGCGAAGGCCATTCCGGCGATCGTCGAGGCGTTGTGCATCCGCTCCCTGGCCTTGGGCGCCCGGGCGCCCTCCCGCACGCAGGCCTCCAGGTTCTCGAAGATCAGCTTGATGGCCTGCAGGCACTGGCCGTCGGTGAAGTCCGAGGCGTAGACCGAGACGTACGCCTCCGTCGCGTGGGTCAGCGCGTCGAAACCGGAGTCGGCGGTGACCGTCGGCGGCAGGTTCATCGCCAGGACCGGGTCGACGATCGCCACGTGCGGGGTGAGGGCGTAGTCGGCCAGCGGGTACTTCTGGGCGGCCGCGGGATCGGAGATGACCGCGAACGGGGTGACCTCGGAGCCGGTGCCCGAGGTGGTGGGGATCGCGATCAGCTTGGCCTTGTCGCCGAGTTGCGGGAAGCGGTAGGCGCGCTTGCGGATGTCGAAGAACTTCTCCTTCGTGTCCGCGAACTCCACCTCGGGCCGCTCGTACATCAGCCACATGACCTTCGCCGCGTCCATCGGCGAGCCGCCGCCGAGCGCGATGATGGTGTCCGGCCGGAACTCCCGCATCTCGGCCGCGCCCGCCCGTACGGTGGCCAGCTCCGGGTTGGGCTCGACGTTGTCGATGTACTGCAGCAGCACCGGCTCCTCACGGGAGTTGAGGATCTCGGTGACCCGGCGGACGAAGCCGATCCGCTCCATGGTGCGGTCGGTGACGATCGTGACGCGGTGCACGTCGGGCATGGCCTTCAGATAGCGCAGGGCGCCCTTCTCGAAGTAGATCTTCGGCGGCACCTTGTACCACTGCATGTTGTTGTTGCGCCGTCCGATCCGCTTGATGTTGAGCAGGTTGACCGCGGAGACGTTGTTGGACACCGAGTTGTGCCCGTACGAGCCGCAGCCGAGGGTGAGCGAGGGCAGGAAGGCGTTGTAGACGTCGCCGATGCCGCCGAGGCTGGTCGGCGCGTTGACGATGACGCGGATCGCCTTGACCCGCTTGCCGAACTCCTCGGCCAGTTCCTCGTCCTCGGTGTGGATGGCGGCGGAGTGCCCGAGTCCGTCGAACTCGACCATCCGCATGGCCAGCCGGATGCCGTGCTCGATGTCCTCGGCCTTCAGCGCGGCGAGCACCGGGGACAGCTTCTCCCTGGTCAGCGGCTCGCGCTCGCCGACCTCCGCGCACTCGGCGACCAGGATCGAGGTGCTCTCGGGCACGGCGAACCCGGCCTGCTCGGCGATCCAGGAGGCGGACTTGCCGACCGCCGCCGAATTCAACTTGGCGGTGGCGCAGTTGGTGCCGTGGGCCGCGACGCCGAAGAGGAACTCCTCCAGCTTCTCCTTCTCCGCGGCGGTGACGACATGGGCGCCGAGCCGCTTCATCTCGGCGACACCCGCCTCGTACACCTGCGCGTCCAGGACGACGGCCTGCTCGGAGGCGCAGATCATGCCGTTGTCGAAGGCCTTCGACAGGACGATGTCGTGGATCGCCCGGGGGAGGTCGGCGTCGGGGGCGACGTAGGCGGGCACGTTGCCGGCGCCGACGCCCAGGGCGGGCTTGCCGCACGAGTAGGCGGCCCGGACCATCGAGTTGCCACCGGTGGCGAGGATGGTGGAGACGCCGTCGTGGTTCATCAGCAGCCGCGTCGCCTCCATCGACGGCTCCTCGATCCACTGCACGCAGCCCTCCGGCGCACCGGCCGCGATCGCCGCGTCCCGCACGATGCGGGCGGCCTCGCGCGAGCACTTCTGGGCGCCCGGGTGGAAGGCGAAGACGATCGGGTTGCGGGTCTTGAGGGCGATGAGCGCCTTGAAGACGGTGGTGGAGGTCGGGTTGGTGACCGGCGTCATCGCGCATACGACACCGACCGGCTCGGCGATCTCGGTGACGCCGGTGAGCTCGTCGCGGTGGACGACGCCCACCGTGCGCAGACCGCGCATCGAGTGGGTGACGTGCTCGCAGGCGAAGATGTTCTTGACCGCCTTGTCCTCGAACAGCCCGCGGCCGGTCTCCTCGACCGCCGCCCTCGCCAGGTCCCCGTGCGCGGCGAGCGCCGCGAGGGACGCCTTCGTGACGATGTGGTCGACCTGCTCCTGGTCGTACGACTCGAACCGGCCCAGCGCGTCCAGGGCGCTCTCCACCAGTTCGTTCACGCGGTCCACGACCTGCATGTCAGCTCCTTCGTCCCAGCCTTCTCCGTCGCCTCCATTCGATATCGGCGGCGATCGATCATCGATCCGAGAACGGCCCCAATTCAGGGAAGAAGGTCCCTGCGGAGATGGCGGAAGGTCCCAGGAAGCGCGCCGAGACGGAGCGAGGCCCCACCCCTCGCGCACGGAGGGTGGGGCCTCGCCGACGGCCGTGCTCAGCCGATCTGCGTCCCGGTGGCCGACAGGGCCTCGGTGACCGGCTGGAAGAAGGTCTCGCCGCCCGAGGTGCAGTCGCCGCTGCCTCCGGACGTCAGCCCGATGGCCGCGTCGCCGTCGAACAGCGAGCCGCCGCTGTCGCCGGGCTCGGCGCACACGTCGGTCTGGATGAGCCCGCTGACCGTGCCCTCGGAGTAGTTCACGGTGGCGTTCAGGCCGGTGACCGTGCCGGTGTGGACCTGGGTGGTGGAGCCGCTGCGCGTCACCTTCTCGCCGACCGTGGCCTCGGTGGCGTGCGTGATGGCCTGCGTGGAGCCGTCGTAGAGGTCGACCGCGCTCGGGTGGTCCACGTCGGCGGTGTACTTGACCAGCCCGAAGTCGTTGCCCGGGAACTGCGAGTCGGCGTTCGTGCCGATCTGGTTCCCGCCGGCGTCCGACCAGCTGGAGATCGCGTCCGTGCAGTGCCCGGCGGTGAGGAAGTACGACTCGCCGCCCTTGGTCACGTTGAAGCCGAGCGAGCAGCGCCCGCCCGAGCCGGTGATGGCGTCACCGCCGGCCACGAAGGGCTTGAACTCCCCCTTGGAGCGCCTGAGTTCCGCCTTGCTGCCGAGTCCGGCGACGACCTTGGACAGCTTGGCCCACGCAGCGCCCGACACCGTCCTGTCGGCGGTCACGACGACCTTGTTGCCGACCGGGTCGGTCGACCAGGACGTGCCGGGAAGGGCGGCGTCCTTCGTCAGCGTCGTGCGGGCGGCGTCGAGTTGGGCGAGGGAGTGCTCGACGACTCTGGCCCTGGCGCCGGCCGCCTCGACCGTCCTCGCGGCCTCACGGTCGAGCACGTTCACGACGAGGCTCTTGGCCTTCGCGTCGTAATACGTTCCCGCCGCCGCCGTGCCGAGGTCCTCGCCGAGCGTCGAGGCGAGCTTTCCGGCCGCGGCGAGCGACAGGGTCCGCGGGGCGGAACTCTCCGTGGACTCGCTGGCGTTCGCAGTCTGGAAGGTGACTCCCGCGGCCACCAACGCGGCGATGCCCGCTCCGGTCAGGGCCGCACGCCGCCTGGATATGCGTCGGTGCTTCAACTCACGTCCTCCTGTGGGGGGTCGGCCCGGCAGAGGTTGTGGGGACCACGGCGGGCCGGAAGGCGCTGAACGGCGTTCACTATTCCGAGGCCGACGGGGAGCACACAAGGGCGTGTTCAGGACGCGCGTAGGACGCGCTTCGCACGCCCCTCCCCTTTTGACGGTCCACGGTCAGCCCGGAACTTCGCAGTGCAAATACGACGAGCGAATGGCCCGTGCGCGGTCCGTGAGGTCTAGTCCTGTCCTGAAATCGACCCTTCGGAGTCCGGCTCCATCCGGGGGCCGGCGGGCGGGAGTTGCTCCTGCACCGGTTGCGGTGCCGGCTGTGGCGGCTGCGCGGGAGCCGTCGGCACCGCCTGCTGCGCCCTCTCCAGGAACCGCAGCAGTTCCACCGGGAAGGGCAGGACGAGCGTGGAGTTCTTTTCCGCCGCCACCGCCACCACGGTCTGCAGCAGGCGCAGTTGCAGCGCGGCCGGCTGCTCGGACATCTCCTTGGCGGCCTCGGCGAGCTTCTTCGACGCCTGCAGCTCCGCGTCCGCGTTGATGACCCGGGCCCGCCGCTCGCGGTCGGCCTCGGCCTGCCGGGCCATGGAGCGCTTCATCGTCTCCGGCAGGGACACGTCCTTGATCTCGACGCGGTCGATGGTGACGCCCCATTCCACGGCCGGGCTGTCGATCATCAGCTCCAGGCCCTGGTTGAGCTTCTCGCGGTTGGACAGCAGGTCGTCCAGCTCGCTCTTGCCGATGATGGACCTCAGCGAGGTCTGCGCCATCTGTGAGACCGCGAACCGGTAGTCCTCGACCCGGACGACGGCCTCGGCCGGCCCGGTCACCTTGAAGTAGACGACGGCGTCCACCCGCACCGTGACGTTGTCCCGGGTGATGCCCTCCTGAGCGGGCACCGGCATCGTCACCACCTGCATGTTGACCTTCTGCAATCGGTCCACGAACGGCACGATCATCGTGAACCCGGGCCCCCGCACCTCCGGCCTGAGCCGCCCGAGCCGGAAGACCACACCCCGTTCGTACTGCTTGACGACCCGCGCCGCCGCCATCACGTACACCGCTCCGGCGGACGCGAGGGTCACTCCCGCCGCCACCAGCTCCTCGACCATGCCGGCCCCCCAGGGGACTGAGCTGAGCCCTACCCGTCACTCGACGGTAACTCCGCGCCCGGACAAAGGGGGAGCCCCCGCACGCCGTTCGCGTGCGGGGGCCACTGAAGGGGGACGTCAGCCGACGCTCACGCCGTAGTAGCTCAGCGCCTCGGTGACCGGCTGGAAGAAGGTCGTGCCGCCGGAGGTGCAGTTGCCGCTGCCGCCGGAGGTCAGACCGTAGGCCACGGTGCCCGCGTACAGCGGACCGCCGCTGTCGCCGCCCTCGGCGCAGACCGTGGTCTGGATGAGGCCGGAGACGACGTCGCCGCTGCCGTAGTTGACGGTGGCGTTCAGCGCGGTGACCCGGCCGCTGTGCGTGCCGGTGGTGGAGCCGCGGCGGTAGACGGTCGTGCCGACGCTCGGCGTGGCCGCGCTGGTGATGGTCTGGCTGCCGACCGTGCTCGGGTGCGAGATCGAGGAGTTGGTGTAGCGCACCAGGGCGAAGTCGTTGCCCGGGAAGCTGTAGCTCACGTTGCTGCCCAGCACCGTGGTGTGGCCGGAGTTGGAGTACCAGGTGGAGGCGACCTCGCCGCAGTGGCCGGCGGTCAGGAAGTAGTAGGTGCTCCCGCTGTGCACGTTGAAGCCCAGGGAGCAGCGGTACTGGCCGCCGTAGATGGCGTCGCCGCCGGAGATCAGGGGCTTGAACTGCCCGGCCGAGCGCTTGATGGTGAGGGCGCCGGCATTGCCGCCAGCCTCACGCTTGATCTTGGCGATCTCCGCCTTGGAGACCGTGCTGTCGACGGTGACGACGACGCGGTTGGTCGTGCTGTCGACGGCCCAGGCGGTACCCGGGACGTCTGCCTTGAGCACCGAGCCGCTCACACCCTTCAGGGCGGAGGCGCTGAAGGTGGTGGGGGTCTCGGACGCGTTCGCGCTGGGGACCGCGAACGCTGCGGCGGCCACGAGGCCGGTGGTGACGGCGATCAGCCGGTTCCGTCTCGAAATGCCGCTGCGGGGAGTGGTGCGCTTGATCCTCACGTTCGTTCCTCCCAAGGGGAAGTCGGGGGGCCCGCGTGGGGTCGGGGCCCCGTGAGGCGCAGCCGGGGACCGTCGTCCGGATTGCGGACACACATGCCCCTGACAAGCGCTTGCCGGGAGTATTCGGCCGAACGACCGGTAGCCGCAAGGGCGCCTTTCGGCCGTCGAACGGTGATCGAGCCATGCGTTTTGGCCAGGCACGCCCTGGTTCAGACCAGGTTGCGCAGCCTTGTCTCCATCGCCGCGTCCTGCATGCCGGAAAGAGCAGGTGGGGTGCTCCGAGGGGCGGTTGGGCGGGGTGACGGCCGGCCGTCGTGAGCCCCTCGGTAGCGAGCCGGGAC
Source organism: Streptomyces sp. MAI_2237 (assembly GCF_054189285.1). NCBI lineage: Bacteria > Bacillati > Actinomycetota > Actinomycetes > Kitasatosporales > Streptomycetaceae > Streptomyces > Streptomyces sp. MAI_2237. Next base: position 559,268 of record NZ_JAJPGQ010000001.1, read on the forward strand.
GACGCGGGCGCGTGCGGCGTCAACTGCCCCCGGCCCAGGTGGAGTCGGGTACTCGGGTGGACGCCGGACGCCGTTCCGCCCGTCGGCCGTCGACGGCACGCCGGTGCCGTGGCCTGTCAGGCCCCCGCGGATGTCCGGAAGTCGCCCGTCCGGATCCGCTTTCCGGTTGACCCGCACCGCGTCGGCTCGCACCAGGTCGGCCCGCGCCCGCTGACCCGCGCCAAGTGAGCCCGCGTCAAGTGAGCCCGCACCTCACCTCGTCGTCACGGCGTGTGCCCCGCCCTCCGTGGCCGGCCGACCTCCGGATGGCGCGGCCCGTAATCCGACCACCTCGTCCATCAACGCACCCAGCACGTTGCGCACCGAAGCGCGTTCGCGGGCGTCGCACTCCAGGACCGGCACCTCGACGTGCAGGCCCAGCGCCTCCCGTACGGCCTCCGGTTCGCACCGCTCGGCGCCGTCGAAGCGGTTCACCGCCAGCACGAAGGGCGTGCCGTGCGTCCCGAAGTAGTCGACCGCCGGGAAGCACTCCTCGATCCGGCGGGGATCGGCGAGGACGACCGTGCCGAGCGCGCCCTCCACCAGGTCGTCCCACAGGAAGGAGAACCGGCCCTGCCCGGGCGTGCCGAACAGATACAGCGCGATGGTCGGATCGAGGGTGATGCGGCCGAAGTCCAGGGCCACGGTCGTGGTGGTCTTGGACTCGACCCCGTCCAGCGAGTCGACGCCCACCGAGACCTGGGTGATCGCCGCCTCCGAGTCCACCGTCCCGACCTCCGAGATCGCCCCGATGAACGTGGTCTTGCCGACTCCGAGCCCCCCGCTGACCACGATCTTCACGGCAAGCGGCACGACCCTGTCACAGCGCCCGGACATGATCCCTGATCCTCCATGTGCCGCCGTTCGAACGTCAACGTCGCCCCGTCCCCGACGAGTTGTACGTCCGGGGGCACACCGGCGTTCACCGTGGCGGCCGGGGACTCAGCAGTCGCAGCCGCAGTCGCAGCAATCGCACCCGTCGCAGCAGTCGCAGTCGCAGCAGTTGCAGCAGTCACAACAGCTGCTGCAGTCACCGCAGTCGGAGCCGCTGCACAGGCCGTCCTTGCGCTCGCGGCTCCACGGGTCCTCGTACTGACCGCAGCACAACTGGCACGTGCAGGCCAGCCCCGCCCATACCGCGCACCCGGCGAGCAGCCCGCGCCGGTCGCGCCGCGGCGGGCCGGGCGGCGGACCTCCCGGATGGCCGGGCGGCGCGTACGGCCCGGCGAGCGAGGGCGCCGCGCCGTGCGCGCAGGAGGGCGTCCCGAAGGCCCGGTCGACGGAGGTGCGCAGCTCGTGCACCAGCAGCCGGTGCGCCAGCCTGCCGTCGGTGAACTCCGCCTCCCGCAGGGCGAGCCGTATCCCGTGCAGGGCGTCGTCGGCCAGCCGCCGGGCCTCGGTGAGCTGGGTGCCCGTCGCGGTGAGCGGGTTCCAGGCGCCTGACGCGGCGTCGGCTTCCCGGTCCTCCACGGCGTCCAGCAGGTGCGCGAGCCGGCCGAAGAGCCGCCCGGCCTCGGCGAGCGGTACGGCGTTCCCCGGGCGCCCGGCCAGCACCGCCGTGTGCGCGAAGGCGGCCGCGGTCGCCGTCTCGGTCGGCTCGGTGACCGTCAGGACCGGCGTTCCGGGCCCGGCGAGGGCCTCGATGCCCGCCTGCCGGTCCACCGCCGCGGTCAGCACCGCCGTGTCGAAGCCGACGCCGGAACCGCTGCGGGTCCCCGCGGCATCCCAGCCGGCGGCCACCCGGCGCGCGGCGAACGCCACCGCCCCGCGCGCCAGCAGTCCGTCACCGTCGGCGACATGGTCGCGCACCTTGGCCGAGGCGAGCACCAGCGAGACGGCGGCCGCGAGCCGCGCGCCCTCACCCTGTGCGACGGAAGCGGTGCGCATCCCGCGCAACGGACAGGGTCCGGCCGTACGCCGCAGGTTGCCCGCCGGCTCGGCCTGAGCCTCCGTCAGAACGGATATGAGCAGCCCGTCGTAGTTCGTCACGAGCCGCGCGAACTGCCCGTGGTCCTTGCGCAGCGCGAGGCACAGCCCGCACAAATGCGCTGTCCACTGGGTTTTGAGGCTCTCCCCGAGCCGATGAAGACAAGGCCTGACGATTCCGAACACGACGTTCCCCCCGTGGCGCGTGTGCCATCAGAAATGCGGTGAGCTGCCGCATCGTATCGGCCGCTCGTTCACCCGTACGCACCGCTCATCACCCGTACGCCGCGAAGAATCATATTTCACTCACAGTCAGCAGCCGTTTACCGCAGAACCCTTGGGGCACCCGGGCTCTCGACGTATTCGCTGTGCACCAGTACCGTCACAAACCCCCCGCGCGGCGTCTATCCACTTGGCGCGGCATCCGCATCATGGATGACGATAGGGATGCGGAAGCAAGAAAGACCGCTGTGAGAGGAGGCGTCCATGGGATCGGTACGCAAGGCGAGCGCCTGGCTGGGCCTCGTCGACGACAACGATGACGAGCGTTACTACGACGACGACTACTCCGAGGGGACCGAGCAGCCCGGGGATGCCTGGGTCACCGACCCGAGGGTCAAGGTGGCCTCGGACGTCGCCGAGGAGACGGGCCGCCGCATCGGCACGGTGACCCCGGACAGCTTCCGGGACGCGCGCGCCATCGGCGAGCTGTTCCGCGAGGGTGTGCCGGTCATCGTGAACCTCACGGCCATGGAGCCCGCCGACGCCAAGCGCGTCGTCGACTTCGCGGCCGGCCTGACCTTCGGCCTGCGCGGCACCATCGAGCGGGTCGCGACCCGTGTGTTCCTGCTGACCCCCGCCAACACCGAGATCGTCAGCGGTGAACCGGCCGCGCGCCGGGAGGACGGGTTCTTCAACCAGAGCTGAGGCAGGGCCGCTCACCGGCCCTGCCCCCGCGCAGGGTTCACCGGAAGGCGTCGAGCCCGGTGAGCGCCTTGCCCAGCACGAGCTGGTGCATCTCGACGGTGCCCTCGTACGTCAGCACCGACTCCAGGTTGGTGGCGTGCCGCATGACGGGGTATTCGAGGGAGATCCCGTTGGCCCCGAGGATCGTCCGGGCCGTCCGGCAGATCTCGATGGCCTCCCGTACGTTGTTGAGCTTGCCGAAGCTGACCTGCTCGGGACGCAGGCGGCCGACGTCCATACGCCGCCCCAGGTGGTGGGCGAGCAGAATCCCCTTGTGCAGTTCGACGGCCATGTCGGCGAGTTTGGCCTGGGTGAGCTGGAAGCCGCCGATGGGCCGGCCGAACTGCTCGCGCGACTTCGCGTAGTCGACGGCGGTCTCGAAACAGGACCGGGCGGCGCCCATCGCCCCCCACACGATGCCGTAGCGCGCGTGGGACAGGCAGCTCAGCGGTCCCTTGAGCCCCACGACCTCCGGCAGCACGGCGTCGGCGGGCAACCGCACGTCGTCGAGCACGAGTTCACTGGTCACGCTGGCCCGCAGGGACCACTTGTGCTTGATCTCCGGCGCGGAGAACCCTGGGCTGTCCGTGGGCACCACGAACCCGCGGACGCCCTCCTCGGTCTGCGCCCACACCACGGCGACCCCGGCGACGGAGCCGTTGGTGATCCACATCTTGCGTCCGTCGAGCACCCAGTCGGAGCCGTCGCGCTTGGCGTAGGTCCGCATGGAGGCGGGGTCGGAGCCGTGGTCGGGCTCGGTCAGGCCGAAGCATCCGATGACGTCGCCGGCGGCCATCCGCGGCAGCCACGTCTGCTTCTGTTCCTCGCTGCCGAAGCGGTGGATCGCGTACATGGCGAGGGAGCCCTGCACGGAGACGAGGGAGCGGATCCCGGAGTCGGCGGCCTCCAGCTCCAGACAGGCGAGCCCGTACTGCACGGCGCTCGCGCCCGCGCAGCCGTACCCGTCGAGCGACATCCCCAGGGCTCCGATCCGGCCGAGCTCCTTGGCGAGCTCACGGATGACCGGCAGCTCGCCCTTCTCGTACCAGTCGGCGACATGGGGCAGCACCCGGTCCGTGGCCCAGGCCCGCACGGTGTCCCGTACGGCCAGGTCCTCCGGTTCCAGCAGGTCGTCGATGCCGAGGGGATCGGCGGGGTCGAACGGGGGCAACTTCGAGGACGCGGACATCAGAACACCCTCCGGCACGCGAAAAACTAGCAGCGCTAGTTACGACTCTGGGGCCGACGTTACGACGCAGTGTCCCGCACGTCCAGTGACCCTCCTAGACGGAGACGCGGGACTCGGCGACCTCCCGGGGGGCGGGCAGCTCCACCGGGGCAGGGGGTTCCGCGCACTGCATGGTCCGCGGCAGCCGCAGGGCCATCAGCGCGCCGAGCAGCAGCAGGCCCGCGCTGACCAGCAGGGTCACGTGCAGCCCGTGGACGAAGGAGTCCATGGCGGCCCGGCGCAGGGCCACACCGACCGGCCCGCCCAACCGTGCGGCGACGTCGTACGCCTCGCCCAGCGAGTGTGCGGCCGACGCGGACGCCGACGCCGGCACACCGGGGACGGACGACAGTCCGGGCGCGTAGGCGGCGTTCATGACACTGCCGAGGAGGGCGATGCCGATTCCGGCGCCCAGCTGGTACGACGTCTCACCGATCGCCGCCGCGCCGCCGGCCTGCGCCGGCGGAGCCTCGCTGAGCATCGACTCGTAGGCACCGAAGAGCGTGGTCTCCAGGCCGAAGCCCAGCAGGACGAACCCGAACACCAGCAGCCCGGCGTTGTCCGTGGCGCCCATGACCGTCAGCAGCAGCACCGCGCCGGCCGTCAGGACGAACCCGAAGGACACCATGCGGCGCGGCCCGAAGCGGCGCAGCATACGGGCGCCCGCGAGCCCCGCCGCCATCGCGGCGAAGGTCAGCGGCAGCAGCCGCAGGCCGGTCTGGAGCGGCGACAGCCCGAGCACGAGTTGCAGGTACTGGGCCGCGATCAGTTCGAGGCCCACCAGCGCGAGCATCGCCAGCACGATGCAGCCCACCGAGGTGCTGAACGCCGGCCGGGCGAACATCCCGAGGTCCACCAGCGGATGCGCGCGACGGCGCTGGCGCCGTACGAACATCACCAGCAGCACCGCGCCCACCGCGAGCGGGACCAGCGTGAAGACGCTGAGCGGCGGCTCCCCGCCGCCCAGGCGCTTCACGCCCAGCACCACACCGAACAGGCCGGCCGCCGCCATCAGGGCGCCGACGACGTCCCAGGGGCCGTCGGCCGTGCCCCGCGACTCGGGCAGGAGCAGCCGCCCGATCGGCAGGCTGACCAGCATCAGCGGGATGTTGACGAGGAAGACCGAACCCCACCAGAAGTGCTCCAGCAGGAAGCCGCCCAGCAGCGGCCCCACCGCGGCGCCGACGGCGGCGACGGCACTCCAGATACCGATGGCGAGGGCCCGCTCGCGCCGGTCCGGGAACACCTGGCGCAGGATCGACAGCGTGGCGGGCATGATCATCGCGCCACCGACGCCGAGCAGCGCGCGGGCGAGGATCAGGACCTGCGGGTCGTGGGCCAGGGCCGCCACGCCGGAGGCGAGGCCGAAGAGGGCGTAGCCGAGGAGCAGGATCCGTCTGCGTCCGACCCGGTCGCCCAGCGTGCCGAAGAGGATCAGCAGCGAGGCGCAGACGAGGGGGTAGACGTCGACGATCCAGAGCAGTTCTATCGCGCCGGGCCTGAGGTCCTCGGTGACGGCCGGAACCGCCACGTGCAGCACGGTCGCGTCGAGCGCGACCAGCAGCAGGCTCATGCAGAGGACGACGAGGACGACCCAGCGGTTGGCACCGGCCCCGGCCGCCCGACGGCGCAGCGCGACGGCGGCCGTGGTCGTCCCGGACATGTACGTACCTCCCAGATGCTTCCTCGCGTTCGGCGGGCACATGGGGTGGGGACTCCCCATGATCTCGGCCGGAGAGGAGCGGCTGTCTCCGGCCCGCGCAAACGAAGGCGAGTGACTCGTCAGCGTACGCGAGTTCGCGCCACGGTCACGTGGCGGACCTCTCAGACGCGCGAGGAACTCGTGTGGCGTACACCACTCCCCCGCGTGGACGATCACACGCCGACCGGCCGCCCGGTCCCGGCGGCCGTCGATAATCGAGCCCGTGACCGACCTTGTGACGCGCGTTGCGCCGCCCCCTGCGCCGGCCCTGCGCCGTGCGGCCCCCGCCCTGCTGGGCTACGTGGCCGTGCGCGCCCTGGGCCTGGTGGTGCTGGCGGTGTGGACCGCGGCCCGCGACAGAAGCGCGTACACGCTGCTGACGGCCCGCTGGGACGCGCTGTGGTACACGAGGGTGGCCGAGCTGGGCTACGGCTACGAGGTACGGCTGCCGAACGGCGACGTGCACTCCAACCTGGCCTTCTTCCCGCTGCTGCCCTGGCTGGAGCGGCTGCTGCACGCGGTCACGCCGCTGTCGTACGCGAGCGCGGGTTTCTGTGTGAGTCTCGTCGCCTCGCTCGCCGCGGCCCTGGGGGATCTTCGCGGTCGCGGAGCGCGTGTACGACCGCCGGACGGGGGTGTGCGCCGTACTGCTGTGGGCCGTGCTGCCCGTCGGGATCGTGCAGTCGATGGCGTACAGCGAGTCGCTCTTCACCGCGCTGGCCGCCTGGGCGCTGTACGCGCTGCTGGCCGGTCGCTGGCCGGCGGCAGGGGCGCTGGCGGCGCTGGCGGGGCTGACCCGGCCGGTGGGGATCGCGGTGGTCGCGGCCGTGTGGGCGGCCGGGGTCACCTCTTTCGTGCACAGACGAAGCTCGCCGGACGCGCGCGGCGCCCGTACGGGCGGACGCGCCCCCTCGCCGCTCCAGGACGCCCGTATGGAGCGCGTCGGATCGCCCGACGGCGCACCGGACACGCCCCGCGCCCCCGCGGTCGCCCCTGCCGCCTCTGTGGTCCTGGGGATGGTGCTGGCGCCGCTGGGTGCGGCCGGTTATGTCCTCTGGGTGGGCCACCGAACCGGGAAGGGCCCGCTCGGCTATCTCGACGTCCAGGCGGCCTGGCGCAACGGCTTCGACGGCGGCGCCGCCTTCGCCCGCTTCGTCGCCGACAGGTTCCAGACGGTTCCGGGGGCCTTCGCGGGCACGGCGATCATCACCGGGGTCGCACTGGTGCTCTGGCTGTACGCCGTCTGTGTGAGGCAGCGCCAGCCGCTCCCGCTGCTGGTGTACGCCGGTGCGGTCACCGCGCTCGCCCTGTGTGCGTCGAGCTACTTCGGTTCGAAGCCGCGCTTGTTGCTGCCCGCGTTCCCGCTGCTGCTGCCGCTCGCCCTGGCGCTCGCCCGCTCGCGTACGTCCAGGGCGGTGCTGGTGGTGGCCGGTGCCGCCGCCCTGTCCGCCGGTTACGGAGCGTTCTGGCTGAACGGCACCGGGCCACCATGATCGACTCGCGGACCCGGTGAGCACCGGGGCACATCCGCCCCAGCATTCGGTGAACGAATTCAAAAGCGCAACAAAACTGCTTCGCGGAATGATCAAAGGAATTGAAGGGGGCGACCCGCCGACATTGCGGATTCCTCGGAATTCAGGTCCCTCCTGAGAGGAATCCCACATCACATCGTCATCACAAAGACGCGGTATCGAGGGAGAAGCGACCTCACTCGCTGTAACGTCGATTGGGTGCGTACCGAACGAAAGCTCACCCGTCTGGACCGGGTGTTCGCCAGACTCGACAGGGAGCCGGAGCGACCGGCGCACCTAGACGTGCCCAGGATGAGCCGGCACCGGGTGGCGCTGCTCACCGGCACCCTGGCGTTCTACCTGGCGATCGTGTGGGCCGTGGTGACCACCTCCTGGCTGGTCCGGCTGGACTGGCAGGTCATGTTCTTCCGCCCGTACCAGCAGTGGTCGGGTATCCACTGGTTCGTCGACTACTACGTCGTTCTGGGCCAGCGCGGCCCGACCGCGGTGATGGTGGCCGCCTGGCTGGGCTGGCGCTCCTGGCGGCAGCACACGCTGCGCCCACTGCTCACACTGGGCGTCGCGCTGCTGCTGCTGAACATCACGGTCGGCGCCGCCAAGTACGGCATGGGCCGTCTCGGACCGCACTACGCCACCGCCATCGGCTCGAACGAGATGGGTCTGGGCGGCGATATATTTCCCAGCGGCCACACCGCCAACGCCGTCGTGACCTGGGGCATCCTGGCCTATCTGGCCTCCACCCCCAGAGCCCGCCGCTGGCTGTCGGCGCTGTCCGCGGTGACCTCGCTGGGCGTGGGCATGGCCACCGTCTACCTCGGTACGCACTGGCTGAGCGATGTCCTGCTGGGCTGGGCCGCCGGCCTGCTGATCCTGCTCGCCCTGCCCTGGTGCGAGCCGCTGATCGCCCTGGCCGAGGCCCGCATCCTCGATCTGCGCGACCGCCGGCGCGCCCGTGGCCGCGTCCCGGCGCCCGCAGCGGCGCCCGTCGGGTCACCGGTGCTGCTCAACAAGCCGCGTACGCGCGCCCAGGAGGAGGCCGCGGCGCGCGAGCCGGCGGCCCGTTCCCCGCGGGCGGCGCCCGCGTATCTGGCGCCCGGCCCGCACACGGCCCGCTCGGAACGCACGCCGGTCACCCCGGTCGGCAGCCGCCGGCCACCGCACTCCGACCGCGTCCCGCGCGGCACGCCGGCACCGGCCCGCCCGCTGGGCGGCTGACCGGCCGAGGACGGCGGGGGCCGGTACGCACAGCCACCCCCCGCACGAAGAAGGGCCCCGGTTCCCCCTGGGAACCGGGGCCCTCGTGTCGTCTCAGCCCTTCCAGGCCCGTACCACGAGGCCGTCCCGCACCTCGAAGTTGAGCCGGCCGGCGCGGTACTCCATGGTGATGATCGCCCCCGGCGGCAGGGACCGCACCGTGGTCCAGCCGCGCTCGCGCGCGCGCCGCTCGGCCTGCGCCGCGTCGAGGCCGACGTACGCCTCCGGACTGTCCTGGGGCTCCGCCTGCGGAGCGGGAATCGGTGCCATACGGGAACGGTAGGCGCTGCCTACGGAACCGGGAAGTCCGAGCCGGTCCCAGGAGTCACAGATCCCCCGGCGGTCACACTTCTGTCACAGGATCACGACACGCGTTTCGACCGCACTGCGTCACACGTATGAGCGGTCCCATACGCCTTGCGCAGGCATTCGACCGTAATTCCGGCGCGTCGCGCGCCCCTGTCGAATAGCCCGCCGTAAAGCACCGCGAGAAGCGCCACCGGCCTCCCCGGCATTCGAATCCGGCCCGATTCCGGGCCCTGGCCCAGGGGGTCGCCACCGCAGAGGAAATGCACGGTTCCGACACAGAACCCCCGCATGTCTCCTGCCCGGCGCGGGCCGCGGCAGGCCCCCACCGGCCGGGCGCCGGCACCACGTCACGCGCCCGCCGACGGCCCCGGGGCCGCTCGGAGAAGCGCGCGGGACAGCCGGTCCCGGGCGGTCCTGATCGACTCGGTCAGCTCGGCGGGCTCCAGCACCTCGAACTCGAAGCCCGTCATCATCACGTGGATCACCATGACGTCGAGGTTCGCGGCGCCGGTGCGCAGCACACAGGCGCCGGGACCGTCCGGCTCCAGCTGGCCGGCGGTCGGCGAGATCCGCTCGGCGGCCTCCTCGACCGGCACCAGCAGCCGTACGACGGCCCGCGCCGCGTACGCGCGCGTGGAGACGCCCGCCGACACGTACGCGGCGAGGTCCTCGGCGGGCGGGGTGCGCGGGGCGAAGCGCGGGCCGTGCGGCGGCCTGGGGGTGACGCGGTCGACGCGGAACGTACGCCAGTCGTCACGGTCGAGGTCCCAGGCGACCAGATACCAGCGCCGCTCGCTGCAGACGAGGCGGTGCGGTTCGACGGTGCGGCGGGAGGCGGAGCCGTTGTGGTCGCTGTAGTCGAAGCGCAGGCGTTCCGAGTCCCGGCACAGGTTGGCCAGTTCGGTGAGGACGGCCGGGTCCACGGTGCCGGACCGCGGGCCCCGGAGCATCGGCACGGTGAAGGCGTTCAGGGCGCCCACCCGGCGGCGGAGCCTGTTCGGCAGCACCTGCTCCAGCTTGGCGAGCGCCCGCACGGACGTCTCGCCGATGCCCTCGATGCCCTGTCCGGCGGCCGTGCGCAGGCCGACGGCCACGGCGACCGCCTCGTCGTCGTCCAGCAGCAGCGGCGGCAGCTCGGCGCCCGCACCGAGCTGGTAGCCGCCGCCGGTGCCGGGGCTGGCGTTGACGGGGTAGCCCAGCTCGCGCAGCCGGTCCACGTCCCGGCGCACGGTCCGCGCGGTGACGCCGAGCCGGTCGGCGAGCTCGGCTCCGGACCATTCGCGGTGCGCCTGCAGCAGCGAGAGCAGGCGCAGGAGTCGTGCCGAGGTCTCCAGCATGGGCCCCAGTCTGTCTCAGGGTTCGTACGGCAGCTGCGGCACCTCGAAGCACGTACGGTTCATGTCCCCTTGCGCCACCCATCCCCTGCCGTCCTGCCAGCGGGCCACCGAGAGACAGGTTCTGCGGGTCTTCGGCGGCTTCGGCAGGGGTGCGAAGGAGACGGGCAGGAGGAGGCCGCCGGCGGTGTAGTCGCGGCTGCTGTTCACGAAGGCGTCGACGCACGCGCGCGTGATGCCCGTCCGCGCACAGGACTTGGCAGCGTCGGTGAACCACCTGGCGGCCGCCCAGCCTTCCAGCTGCCACTGGGAGTGCGTCTTCAGTCCTTCGGTGGCGTCCCGGAACTCCCGTACGGCCGCGTTGCCGGTGTCGTCGTAGTCGCGGCTGGAGCCGGTCGCCCACAGGGCGTTGCGGCAGCGCGGGGAGTCCTTGTAGTCCTCGGGGACGGTGGACGTCCAGTTCTGCACGTTGGTCACCTTGGCGACGACCTTCGCGCCGACCTCGTCCATCGCCTTGCACAGCTGGGCGTTGCCGTGGCCGTCGATGGCGTCGAAGACCAGGTCGGCGCCCTGCTGCTTCAGATCGGCCGCCGCGGCGCGGAAGTTGGGCAGCGCGAAGTCGACCTGCTCGGTGACCACTTTGTAGCCCTCGGCCTTCAGGCCGCGTTGCACGAGCCGGGCGTAGGCGGCGGAGGCGGCCTGGTTGTAGGACACGACCGCGGCCGTACGCGCGCCCTTGACCCGCTTGAAGTAGCGGTAGACCTCCGTGCCGCCGTACAGCTTGCCGCCCCAGCCGGGGGTGCCGTCGCGGGGCGCGGAGCTGCCGTAGATGCCGTACAGGTGCGGCCAGGTGTCGTAGGCGGCGCCGATGGGCTGGCCGCCGATGTCGGGCACGCGCGCGTGGGAGACGCGGGGGGCGCCCGCGTAGTCCAGGGCGGTGGTGGCGACGAGGGCGACGACCTTGTCCTCCTCGATCAGCTTGTGCACGCAGGTGTTGTCGCCGACGCCGCTGCCGCCGTCGTCGCACTCGTGCACCTCGACGCGGCGGCCGTCGATGCCGCCGTGCGCGTTGAGGCGGTCGAAGTAGGCCTTGGCGCCCTGGCCCGGGCCGGTGAAGGTGTCGCCGCCGACCGGGCTGGTGGCGCTGGCGACGATGCCGACGGGGATCGGCGCGCCGCCGCCCGGCGCCGGGGTGCGGGTGCCGTGCTCGAAGTCGCTCTCGGGCAGCCGGCTGCCGCAGGCGGCGACGACCAGCAGCAGCGCCGCGGCGGCCGCGCGCTCAGCAGCCCGGCGCCGGCGAGGCGGACGCATCGCCGCTCAGCTTGACCAGCGCGCACAGCGTGTTGACGGACACCTTCCAGGTGCCGCCCTGCTGGACGGCCGTGCCGGAGGCGTTCGGCAGGGCGGTGGCGCCGTTCAGGGTCAGCGCGTACGTCACGGTCGCCTGGTTCGGCGATGTGAACTCGATCTTCTGGACCTTCGCCTGGACCTGACCGCCGCGCTTGTCACCGCTGAAGGCTTTGAGCACCGGGGCCATCCTGGTGCCGTTCTCCAGGACCTTCTGCTTCTCGGCCAAGGAGGTCTTGGGGTCGAAGAACTTCTGCCAGTTGGCGCTGATCCGCTGCTTGGCCGCCGCCGGGTCGGCCGGCGCGGTGGCCAGCGCGCTCGTCGTCTTCTGCACGGACGGCGTGGGGGGCGGGCTGGAACTGCCGCCGCCGCTCTTGTCGCTGCACGCCGCGAGGACCGGGGCGAAGATGAGAACGAGGGCGGCCAGTGCCGCCGTACCCCGTCCCGCCGCCCGTGGGCCGTGCCCCCTCGCCGCGTTCCCCCGCCTGAGGTCACTCCCGAGAACCATCTGGCTCACCACCGGGTGTCCATCCGGGCAAGGTGCGCCCGGTGCTTTCAGGGTCAGCTTCCAGAAGGCATAGTGCAAGCCATTGGCTGACATGGACAGACACACGACGTGTGTGAACGGACGAGGAGCCAAAGATGCGGACAGCGCGACTGCGGACCGTGCACCCCGTGCTGTGGGCCGGCTGGGCCGCGCTGGCCGCGGGCGCGGTGCTGTGCGTCATCGGCTGGTACGGCGTCTCCGGCGAGCGCTACGCCGAACGGCAGCTCCCCTACCTGGCCTCCTGCACGATCCCCGGCGCCGCGCTGATCGTCGCCGGGGCGGTGCTGCTCACCCACGGGCGGGGCGCCCTCGCGGCCGCGCGCGTGGAGGAGCTCCACGGCCTCCTCGTCACCGAACCCGCCGACGCCGGCGCGTCCGGGCAGGCGGTCACCGCGCCCCTCGCGATCAGCGGGGACCTGCTGATGGTGCCGGGCGGCACGCTGTGGCACCGCGCGGACTGCCCCCTGGTCGCCGGGAAGGCGGAGGCGGTCCCGGTGGACGCCAAGGTCCTGGCCGGCGGCGAGCTGGGCCCGTGTCCCATCTGCGAGCCGTCCGAAGAAACCGACTGATGTCCTCCCTCACCTACGACCTCACGCTGGCCGGTCTGTCCGTCGGCAGCGCCGCCGCGCTCACCGGGATCGGCCTGATCGTGACGTACCGGGCGACCGGTGTGCTCAACTTCGCGCACGGGGCCATCGCCATGGTGTGCGCCTATGTGCTGCGGCAGTGCGTGGTGGAGTGGGGCTGGCCGCTGTGGCCTGCGGCGGCGCTGACGCTGGTCGTTCTGGCCCCCGCGATCGGCGTGGCGCTGGAGCGCTTCGTGTTCCGTCCGCTCGCCGTCCTGGGCGGCGACCCGGCGCAGACCCTCGTCGCGTCCATCGGGGTGTTCGTGCTGCTGGTCGGCGGGGCGGCGTTGCTGTGGGGGCAGGGGGCGCGGGACGACGCGCCGGAGCTGGTGTCCGCCGATCCGTGGGGGCAGCTGGCGGTCGTGCTGGTCCTGGCGGCGGGGGTCGGTGCGGTGATCCGCTGGACGCGGTTCGGGCGGGAGCTGCGGGCCGTCGTGGACGACCGGCGGCTGGCGGTGCTCGGCGGGATCGACGCGGACCGGGTGGCGGCGGCGGGATGGGCGTTCGGGGCCTTCACCGCGGGCCTGACGGGTGTGCTGCTCGCGCCGTACGTGCGTCTCGACCCGTACGGTCTGCCGCTGCTGGTCATGGAGGTCGTCGCGGTGGCGGTCGCGGCACGCATGCGCAGTCTGCCGGTCGCGGTACTGGTCGCGCTGGGCGTCGGGATCGCGCAGAGCCAGCTGACGCGGCTGCATCCCGCGGGCTGGGCCGGACCGTTGCTGCAGACGGTGGGCGCGAACCTGTTCGTGGTGGCGTTGCTGGTGGCGGCCCTGGCGCTGCCGCGCGTCGGCACCCGGGACGCGCTGCCGCGCACGGCCACCGCGCGCGTGCCGACGCCGCCGGGCGCGTGGATCGTCGCGGTCGTGCTGTTCCTGCTGCCGCTGGGCTTCGCGGGCTCGGACCTGCACACGTCGGTGCAGGTGCCGGCGCTGGGCGTGGTCCTGCTGTCCCTGGTGGTGGTCACCGGCCGGGGCGGCCAGATCTCCCTCGGCCAGGCCGCCTACGCGGGGCTGGGCGCCCTGTTCACCGCCCTGCTGGCGGCGGGCCGCTTCCCGGGGCTGCCCCGCCTGCCGGAACTGGCCGCGCTCGCCGTCGCGGTCGTCCTGGTCGCCCCCCTGGGCCTGCTGACCGGCTGGCCGGCGATCAGCCGCAGGGGCCTCGCCCTGGCGCTGGCGACCTTCGCGGTGGGCGTCGGGGTGAGCCGCTTCGTCTTCGCCCAGCCGTACGCCACCTCGGACCTGGGCCTGGGCCGCCCGGCCGGCTTCGACGGCGACCGCGCCTACTACGTCCTCGAACTCGTCCTGCTCCTCGCCGCGTTGCTGGCGACCCGGGCGCTGCGCCGAGGCCGTACGGGCCGTGCCCTGGCCGCCATGCGCGACCACGAGGCCGGGGCGTCGGCGGCGGGCGTGCCGGTCCCGTCCCTGAAACTCCTGGCGTTCGTCGCGGGCGCCGCGCTGGCCGCGCTCGGCGGCGGCATGCTCGGCATGGGCCTGCGCGCGTTCGACCCGGGCGCCTACGACCCCGTGCGCGGCCTGCTGTGGTTCGCCGCGGTGGTGGTCCTGGGCGCGGACAGCACCCTGGGCGCCCTGGCCGCGGCGGCCCTCCTGGTGGGCCTGGACGCGGGCACGCGGGGCGGCGTCGCGGCGGCCCTGATCGGCGTCCTGGCGGTCCTGATCGGCCGCTTCCCCGGAGGCCCGTACGAGGCATGGCGAACGGCGACGACACGTCTGCGCCCGCGCCGCGCGACGGAACTGACCGAGGCGGGCTCGCGCGCGCGGGCGAGGGCCCGGCGCGCAGCGCTCGCGACGCCCCTGCGGGGGATGCCGGCGGGCATGACCGCGATGCCGGCGCTCGGCGCTGGGCGGTGGGCCTCGGGTGAGCGTGCGACTGCGGGCACCGGGGGCGCCACGGCCGCCCCGGGTGCGGGGGAAGCGACGTCCCCGGCCGAGAAGTACCTCACGGCCTCGCCCGCCAAGCACCCTGCAACCCCGTCGGCGGAGAACCTCGCGCCCCGCCCCGACAAACACCCCGCGCCCTCACCCGCAGAAAACCTCGCTACCCCGCCCGACAAACACCCTCCAGCCCCGTCGGCGGAGAACCTCACGGCCCGCCCCGACAGACACCCCGCGTCCCCACCCGCAGAGAACCTCGCGACCCCGCCCGACAAACACCCCGCACCCCCACCCGCAGAAAACCTCGCGACCCCGCCCGACAAACACCCTCCAGCCCCGTCGGCGGAGAACCTCGCGCCCCGCCCCGACAAACACCCCGCGCCTCCACCCGCAGAAAACCTCGCGACCCCGGCCGGCGAAGAACCGGAGGCCCCCCACGCACGGCGCTCGGCCGGCGGCGAGGACCGGGCCGTGCAAGCGGCGCCCGTGCCCGGCGGCGCATCCGCCGTCACCGGCGCTGCGGGCGGAAGCGCCGCGGTGCGTCGGCGGCCGCGCGCCGCCCTTCTCGTGGCCCGCGGTCTCCAGGCCCGCTACGGGGGCTTCACCGCCCTCGACGGCGTCGGGCTGGAGGTGCGCCCGGGACAGGTCACCGCCGTCATCGGGCCCAACGGTGCCGGCAAGAGCACCCTCTTCCACTGTCTGGCCGGCACCCTGCGTCCCGCGCGCGGACAGGTGCTTCTCGCGGACCGGGACATCACGCGTCTGCCGGCACACACCCGCACCCGCCTCGGGATCGCCCGCACCTTCCAGCAGCTGGCCGTCTTCCCGTCCCTGACCGTGGCCGAGAACGTCCGCGTGGGCGCCGAACAGGGCCGATTCATCGACCCCGGCGCCGTGGACCGCGCCCTGCGCCTGTTCGACCTGGACGGCCCCCTGCGCACGCTCCCCGCCGCCGCCTTGCCCACGGGCACCCTCCGCCGCGTCGAACTGGCACGGGCCCTCGCCGGTGGCCCGCGCGTCCTGCTCCTCGACGAGCCCGCCGCCGGCCTCGACAGCGCCGAGGTCACCGCGATGACCCGCGTCCTGAAGGCCCTGGCAGCCGACGGCACCGCACTGCTGGTCGTCGAGCACGACCTCGACCTGGTCGCCGACCTCGCCGACGTCGTGCACGTCATGACCGCGGGCCGCATCGTCGCCTCCGGCCCGCCCGGCCGCGTCCTGGAGGAGGCCGTCCCGTGAACGCCGGCGTCTCGCTGCGCCACGCGCGCGTGCGCTACGGCCCCCTGGAGGCCCTGCACGGCGTCACCCTCGCCGCGCCCGGCCCCGGCCTCACCGTCCTGCTGGGGCGCAACGGTTCCGGCCGTACGACCGTCCTGCGCGCGCTGGCCGGAGCCGTGCCGCTGTCCGGCGGGGCGGTGGTGTGGGACGGCGCCGACGTGACCCGGATTCCCGCGTACGAGCGGGCCCGGCGGGGCCTGTGCCTGGTCCCCGAACGGCAGGCGGTCTTCGGCTCCCTCACCGTGCGCGAGAACCTCGAACTGGCGGCGCGGGACGTCGGCTTCGCCCTGGAGGCCTATCCCCCGCTGGAGAAGCTGCTGCCGCGCCGCGCCGGCACCCTCTCCGGCGGCGAGCAGCGCATGCTCGCCCTCTCCCGCGCCCTGCTGGCACGCGCGCGCGTGGTGCTCGTCGACGAACCCGCGCAGGGCATGTCCCCGCCGGTCGCCGCCCGTACGTACGAGCTGCTGGGCGGTCTCGACGCGTGCGTGGTCGTCGCCGAGCAGCGGCTGCCGCCGGCGCTGGAGGGCCGGGGCGCCGTGTTCGTGTACGAACTGCGGCGCGGTGCGGTGGTGTTCGGCGGGCAGGCGGGCGAGCTGGGCCGAGGGACACCGCGTGGGCCGTCGCGGGGGCGCCGGGACGTACCGGGATGACGCCGGTGCCCCGCCCGGTCGGACGACCGGACGGGGCACCGGGGCGTGACCGGGAGCGCCTCAGACGACGAGCCGCTGCCCGGGCAGGATCACGTCGGGGTCACCGCCGATGACGGCCTTGTTGGCGGCGTACAGGTGCTGCCAGGTGGTCCCGTGCCGGGCGGCGATCTTGCTCAGGGTGTCGCCCTCGCGGACGGTGTAGTTCCCTCGGGAGGAACTGCGGTTGGTGTGGCCCGTCGAACGCGTCGGCGCCTTCTTCGACGGGGCCGCCTTGGTGGACTTGGTGGTCTCGGCGGACTTCGTCGTCACCGAGCCGGAGGAGGCGGGGGCGCTTCCGGACGCGCCCGCCCGTGCCGAACAGACCGGCCAGGCGCCCCAGCCCTGGGCGTGCTGCACCTTGGTGGCCACGGCGATCTGGGCTTCCCTGGAGGCCTGGTCGGCCGTGGAGGCGTAGGCGGACCCGCCGTACGCACGCCAGGTGCCGGCGGAGAACTGGAGCCCGCCGTAGTAGCCGTTGCCGGTGTTGATGTGCCAGTTGCCGCCGCTCTCGCACTGGGCGATGCGGTCCCAGACTCCGCCGTCGGCCGCGGCTGCGTTGCCGGACGCGGCCAGCAGTCCCAGCGGGACGGCGAGCAGTGCGGCCCCGGCGAGGGCCGCCGTCGTACGCGTCTTGCGACCGTTGTGGCGGTTGGTATCGGCACACTCGGACATGTAATTCCCTCTCCCGACACCCGGGGTCCCCCAGGACGGGGCGCGCTCGCGGCACTTGGGCCGGTCGCCGCGCTCCGCCCCGTCCGTCTGCTCGCGCCGGCCTTGCTTGGCCGGCCGGCGCGACCGGCGGACGTTCCCGAGCGGTGCTCGTTGCACACGGCCGAGGAATCTAAAGAGCCTGTCGAGGCGTCAGCAACCAACTCCTCGTCATTCCAGGCCAGTTCGCTGTTACCGCCGGTATCAGCGAATTCCGGTCACCCACTTCATTCCCTGATTTCAGGATTTGTCGACCAGCGACTCCTTTGATCTGTGACTCACTTCACGCAACCAACTCCCTTGCGGTTCCGAGCATTTGACCATGAGTGACCAATTCCGCACGAGTGGTGACCATGCGCGTCGGATGGATTGATTCCCTTCGCCCTGGGGCGTGACTCTCGCCACAGATCGTCCGTTGTCTTCTTCATGAGCCCGGGACCCGCCCGGTTCACCACTTCCCGAGGGGAGCCACCCGTGCCGCGCATGCTCGATGTCAGCGACGAGGTACGCGCCGAGATCGGCGACGAAGAGGCCGACCGGCTGCTCGCCGGCGAGAACGCCCCCGGCGGTTACGACTGCACGTCCTGCCGCACTCCGGGCGACTCCGAACAGGAGCGCACCAGCACCGTCCTGTTCATCGGCGACGAGACCGCGGTCCTCGCCTTCGCCCACGCCACCTGCCTGCCCTCGCAGGTCGTCCAGGTCACCGAGGAGCAGCTCCGGGGCGCCGTGCGGTCCATCTCCGGCGACACCGTCGACCTGAACCCCGAAAAGGTCACCCCCGAGCAGGCCGTGCTCGGCGTGACCAGCGGACTCGTGCTGATCGCCGGGGAGTTGCACCCGGCGCTGGTGGTCGAGCCGACGGGGCCGATCGTTCGCCCGGGCGCCACGGGGCTCGGGGACGACTTCCTGCCGCTGCTGATCGAGCAGGGCTTCATGCCGCTGACGCAGATCACCGAGGTGCCCCCGGTGCTGCACGGCTGGTCGGTACTGCTCGCCGTGGGCCAGCTGCACGCCGTACTCCAGCCGAACGCCAACGGCGGGCAGCCGGTGGCCTGGTGGCAGGCGCACCAGCCGCTGCAGGTCACGGAGAGCTGGCGGGCCGCCGCGAACAAGCACCAGCAGGTGCTGATGTTCGCCGCGCCGGTGGGGTCGATCGGCCGTCAGCCGCGCGAGGACCTGCTGCGGGACGCGCTGGACAAGGCGGCGGCGAACGGGAAGCTGGTCGCCGCGGCCATGCCGCTCGCGGGCACCTGAGGGCGCCCGCCGGGGGAAACCGCATCCCAAGTGGCCCGAGGTCGTTTGGACATACGTGCACTCCTACGACGTTCCTCGCCGCTCGTCCTACCAGCCGATCCCGTCCTCGCGGTCGTCGGCCCCGGACTTCCCGGGCGGCCCTTCGGCCACCCCGATCTACGACGCGCTCTACGCGGAGTACGTCAAGTCCTTCCGCACACTGCCGGGTGACCGCAGCGGCGAGGAGGATCTGGGCTTCACCGCCTTCGGGAACATCCCGCACAGCTCCGAGGGGTACACCGCGCACCGGCCGGGGTCGTTCAGCAGCTCGTACGGCGCGTACAGCGCGGGGGCCCACAGTGCCCGGCAGCAGTCGCAGTGGCAGCGTGTCGGGCACATCGGCCAGCAGGGCGGCACGGGAATGCATCATGTGCCCGCGGCCCTGCCACCAGGGCCGTCGAGAAGCAGTTGAGGAACGCCAAGAAGGGCGGCCCCGGTCGGGGCCGCCCTTCTTGTTTGCCGGTCGGCGCTACTTCTTCTTGTTGCCGCGCTTCTCGCGCACCCGCACCGAGATATGGATCGGCGTTCCCTCGAAGCCGAACTCCTCGCGCAGCCGGCGCTCGATGAAGCGCCGGTAGCCCGCCTCGATGAAGCCGGAGGCGAAGAGCACGAACCGCGGCGGCTTGGTGCCGGCCTGGGTGCCGAAGAGGATGCGGGGCTGCTTGCCGCCGCGGATCGGGTGCGGGTGGGCGGCGACCAGCTCGCCGAGGAAGGCGTTGAGGCGGCCCGTCGGGACCCGGGTCTCCCAGCCCGCGAGGGCCGTCTCGATCGCCGGGACCAGCTTCTCCATGTGCCGCCCGGTGCGCGCCGAGACGTTCACCCGGGGCGCCCACGCGACCTGGCCGAACTCGGTCTCGATCTCCCGCTCCAGGTAGTAGCGGCGCTCCTCGTCGAGGGTGTCCCACTTGTTGTAGGCGATGACCAGCGCGCGGCCCGCCTCGACGGCCATGGTCACGATCCGCTGGTCCTGCACCGAGATGGACTCGGAGGCGTCGATCAGGATGACCGCCACCTCGGCCTTCTCGACGGCGGCCGCGGTGCGCAGGGAGGCGTAGTAGTCGGCGCCCTGCTGCAGGTGGACACGCTTGCGGATGCCCGCGGTGTCGACGAACTTCCAGGTGACACCGCCGAGTTCGATCAGCTCGTCGACCGGGTCGCGGGTGGTGCCCGCGACCTCGTTGACGACGACGCGCTCCTCGCCCGCCACCTTGTTCAGCAGGGAGGACTTGCCGACGTTCGGGCGGCCGATGAGCGCGATGCGGCGCGGTCCGCCGACCCCCGTGCCGCCGAAGGTCTGCTCGGGCGCCTCCGGCAGCGCCTCCAGGACGGCGTCCAGCATGTCGCCGGTGCCGCGGCCGTGCAGCGCCGAGACGGGGTGCGGCTCGCCGAGGCCGAGGGACCACAGGTAGGAGGCGTCCGCCTCACCGCTGGGCCCGTCGACCTTGTTGGCGCACAGCACCACGGGCTTGCCGGCCTTGCGCAGCAGCCGTACGACCGCCTCGTCGGTGTCGGTCGCGCCGACCTTGGCGTCGACGACGAAGACGACGGCGTCGGCGGCCTCGATGGCGTACTCGGCCTGGGCGGCCACGGAGGCGTCGATGCCGAGGACGTCCTGCTCCCAGCCGCCGGTGTCGACGACCTTGAAGCGGCGGCCCGCCCACTCGGCCTCGTAGGTGACGCGGTCGCGGGTGACGCCCGGCTTGTCCTCGACGACGGCCTCACGACGGCCGATGATGCGGTTGACCAGGGTCGACTTGCCGACGTTCGGCCGGCCGACGACGGCGAGCACCGGCAGCGGGCCGTGACCGGCCGCCTCGATGGCCCCCTCGACGTCCTCGATGTCGAAGCCCTCTTCCGCGGCGAGCTCCATGAACTCCGCGTACTCGGCGTCGCCAAGCTCTCCGTGGTCGTGCTCTTCGGCAGAGCCCTCGGAGTGGATGTGGTCGTTCATGAAGTCCGTACCTCGTTCATCGTGGTGATCGGTGGACCGCCCGGTTGTCGCCGTTTTGATCCACTACTCAGTGTCGCCTAGCGCCCGGTGAGGCGCCTGGCGTTTTCCAGGTGACTGCTCAGCTGCTTCTGGATGCGTTCGGTCGCCTCGTCGAGCGCCTTGCGGGTACGCCGTCCGGAGCCGTCGCCCGCCTCGAAGGGCTCGCCGAAGACGACGTCGATACGGCTGCGCAGCGGAGGCAGCCCCTTTATCAACCGTCCGCCGCGCCCGGAACTTCCCAGCACCGCCACCGGCACCACCGGGGCGCCGCTGCGGACGGCGAAGTAGGCGAGCCCGGCACGCAGGGAGGCGAAGTCGCCCTCGCCCCGGGTGCCCTCCGGGAAGATGCCGAGGACCCCGCCGGCCGAGAGCACGTCCAGCGCCTGTGTGATCGCCCCGCGGTCGGCGACCGAGCGGTCGACCTTCAGCTGGCCGATCCCGGTCAGGAAGGGGTCCAGCGGGCCGACGAACGCTTCCTTCTTGATCAGGAAGTGCGTCGGCCGCGGCGCCACGCCCATGACCATCGGGCCGTCGATGTTGTGCGAGTGGTTGACGGCGAAGATCGCCGGGCCGGTGGCGGGCACCTTCCAGGCGCCCAGCACGCGCGGCCTCCACAGCCCGTACATCAGGCCGACGCCGATGCGCCGGCCGACCTCGGCGCCGCGCTCGGAGGCGACGGGGACGGTGGTCACTTCCCGGCCCGCTTCTCCTCGACAAGGGTGACGACGCACTCGATGACCTGCTGGAGGGTGAGCTCGGTGGTGTCGACCTCGACCGCGTCGTCCGCCTTGGCCAGCGGCGAGGTCTTGCGGGAGGAGTCGGCGCTGTCCCGCTTGATCAGGGCCTCGCGGGTGGCGTGCACGTCGGCGCCCTTGAGCTCGCCGCTGCGGCGGGCCGCGCGGGCCTCCGGGGAGGCGGTGAGGAAGATCTTCAGGTCGGCGTCCGGCAGCACGGTCGTACCGATGTCCCGGCCCTCGACGACGATGCCGTCCTCGGCGGCGGCGGCCACCGAGCGCTGCAGCTCGGTGATCCGGGCGCGCACCTCGGGCACCGCGCTGACCGCGCTGACCTGGGAGGTGATCTCCTGGGTGCGGATCGGGCCGGCCACGTCGGTGCCGTCGACCGTGATCGTCGGGTGGGCCGGGTCGGTGCCGGAGACGATCTCCGGCTTGCCCGCCACGGCGGCGATCGCGGAGGGGTCGTCGATGTCGATCCCGTTGGTGACCATCCACCAGGTGATCGCCCGGTACTGGGCGCCGGTGTCCAGGTAGCTCAGGCCCAGCTGCGCGGCGACGGCCTTCGACGTGCTCGACTTGCCCGTGCCGGAGGGACCGTCGATGGCGACGATCACGGGCTTGGCGGCGCCGTTTTCCACGGGGGGACACCTTCCTGGTGCGTGTGGCGGGTGGTGTGCGGGCGCGAGCGCGCCCCGCACAAGGTTACTGGCTTCCGGGGTCCCCTCTTACAGGCGGATCATCGGGAAGATCACTGCCGGATGGCCCAGCCCCGCTCCCGCAGCGCCGCGGTGAGCACCGGCGCCGCCTGGGGCTCCACCATCAGCTGCACCAGACCGGCCTGCTGCCCGGTCGCGTGCTCGATGCGTACGTCCTCGATGTTGACGCCGGCCCGTCCGGCGTCGGCGAAGATGCGGGCGAGCTGGCCGGGCTGGTCGTCGATGAGCACCGCCACGACCTCGTAGGCGCGCGGGGCCGAGCCGTGCTTGCCGGGGACCCGGACCTGTCCGGCGTTCCCGCGCCGCAGGATGTCCTCGATGCCGGAGGTGCCCTCGTGCCGCTTGTCGTCGTCGGAGGACTGCAGGGCACGCAGCGCCCGCACCGTCTCGTCCAGGTCGGCGGCGACGTCCGAGAGGAGGTCGGCGACCGGCCCGGGGTTGGCGGAGAGGATGTCGATCCACATGCCGGGGTCGGAGGCGGCGATCCGGGTCACGTCCCGGATGCCCTGTCCGCACAGCCGTACGGCGGCCTCCTCGGCGTTCTGCAGGCGCGCGGCGACCATGCTGGAGACCAGGTGGGGCATGTGCGAGACGAGCGCCACGGCCCGGTCGTGGGCGTCGGCGTCCATGACCACCGGCACGGCGCGGCAGTGCGAGACCAGTTCCAGGGCGAGGTTGAGCACCTCGGTGTCGGTGTCCCGGGTGGGTGTGAGCACCCAGGGGCGGCCCTCGAAGAGGTCGCCGGTGGCGGCGAGCGGGCCGGACTTCTCGCGGCCGGACATGGGGTGCGTGCCGATGTAGGACGCCAGGTCCAGGCCCAGCGCCTCCAGTTCCCGGCGCGGGCCGCCCTTGACGCTGGCCACGTCGATGTAGCCGCGGGCCACACCGCGGCGCATGGCGTCGGCGAGCACCGTCGCCACGTGCGCGGGCGGGGCGGCGACGATCGCGAGGTCGACCGGCCCGTCGGGGGCCTCGTCGGTGCCGGCGCCGAGCGCGGCGGCGGTGCGGGCCTGCTCGGGGTCGTGGTCGGTGAGGTGGACGACGACGCCCCGCTGGGACAGGGCGATCGCGGCGGACGTGCCGATGAGGCCGGTGCCGATGACGAGTGCGGTTCTCACTGGGCGATGTCCTTGCGCAGGGCGGCCGCGGCACCGAGGTAGACGTGGTTGACCTCGTTGCGGGGCTTGTCGGTCTCGATGTGCGCGAGGATGCGGACGACGCGGGGCATGGCGCCCGCGATGTCGAGTTCCTGGGCGCAGATCAGGGGGACGTCGACGATGCCGAGCTTGCGCGCCGCGGCGGCCGGGAAGTCGCTGTGCAGGTCGGGCGTGGCCGTGAACCAGATGCTGATCAGGTCGTCGGCGGTCAGGCCGTTGCGCTCCAGGACGGCCGTGAGCAGGGCGCCGACCTGCTCGTCCATGTGTCCGGCCTCGTCCCGTTCCAGTTGGACGGCTCCCCGGACCGCTCGTACCGCCACGGCGCTGCTCCTTGCTCGGGTATCGGCTCTACGACCCTCCAGCCTAGTCAGCCCACGTGCTGGGGGTGCGCGCCGACCGCCCGCTGAGACGGTCCGGCGATCCATGGCGATGTCACCCGATTGTCTCCGTTCCGCCACTTCGGGGGTGAACACCCCGTGCGCCTCTTTACGCCGCCCCGCCGGTCCGCTCTGATGACAGGGAACTCGCCTCGGGGGAGGCCCGTCATGAAGCGTCCTGGACCACTGCTGACCTTGCTCGCGGGGCTGCTGCTCGCGGTCTTCATCCTCACGCTCGACTCGACGACGGGCACGAGGAGCGCCTCGTCCACGTACGAGAGGCCGTCGTCCGCGAAGCCGTCGTCCGTGAAGCCGTCGCAGTCGGCGGCCGCGACGAGCCCGTCGCCGGCCCCGAAGCGGTCCGCCGCGCCGGCCGGCGTCTACACGGGCCGTACCGACGACGACTCCTCCGCCGTCGCCGTCTCGCTGCGCGGCGGCAAGGCGATCGCGTACTTCTGCGACGGCCGCAACATCGAGTCGTGGCTCAAGGGCGACGTACGAGGTGCCGGCGCCATGCGGCTGACCGGCGCGAACGGCGCACGCCTGAACGGCGCCCTGAAGGGCGGCGGGAAGCTGACCGGCACGGCCGACGTCGGCGGCGGGCACTACGCCTTCACCCTCGACCGGGCGAAGAAGCCGTCCGGGATCTACCGGGCGAACAGCCAGGTGGCCGGAGCCAGGATCGTCGGCGGCTGGATCGTCCTGCCGGGCGGCAGGCAGGTCGGAATCGTCACCCGAGACGGGAAGCCCGCGGCCGCGCCCGCCATCGATCCGGAGACCGGCGCGGTGACGGTCGACGGACAGCGCCTCACGGCCCGGCCCGTCACGCCCTGATCCCCGCCCCTCCTGCCCAGGGAGCCGACATGACCGTCGACCCGAACGCCGCCACCCAGAGCTTCCCGCCGGAGCCGGCCCGCCCCGCCCCGGGGCCGGCCCGCTATCTCGTCCCGGCCCTGGTCGCGGGCGCGGTGGCGGTCGCCCTCGGGGTGTACGGCAGGACCCACGACCCGAGCGGCATCGCCTTCAACCTCGCCGGGTTCAGCAGCACGGGCGCGGTGAAGTCCTGGCTGGCCTCGACCGCGTTCTTCTTCGCGCTCGTCCAGCTGGTCAGCGCCCTCATGGTCTACGGCCGGCTGCCGGGGCCACGCTGGGCGGCCGCCCTGCACCGCTGGTCGGGCCGGATCGCGTTCCTGGTGGCGGTCCCGGTCGCCGTGCACTGCCTCTACGCGCTGGGCTACCAGACGTACTCGACACGCGTGATGTGGCACTCCGCCCTCGGTTGCTTCTTCTTCGGTGCCTTCAGTGCCAAGATGCTGCTGCTGCGCTCGGAGCGGCTGCCCGCCGCGCTCCTGCCGCTCGTCGGCGGCCTGGTCCTCACCGCCCTCACCCTCATCTGGCTGACGTCCGCCTTCTGGTTCTTCCGCACGTTCGGAGTGACGACATGACCCACCGCTCGACTCGGCGCACGGTGATCCTGGCGACGGGCGCGGCGGCGCTCGCCGCGGGCTGCAGCACGTACGGCGACGGCAACGGCTCCGGGTCGTCGTCGGCGAAGGCCTCCGCGGGCCAGGAGCTGGCGAAGACCTCCGACATCCCGGTCGGCGGCGGGAAGATCTTCGACGAGCAGAAGGTCGTGGTCACCCAGCCGAAGAAGGACGAGTTCAAGGCGTTCTCGGCGATCTGCACCCATCTGGGCTGCACGGTGGGCTCGGTGGCGGACGGCACGATCAACTGCCCCTGCCACGGCAGCAAGTACCGCATCGCCGACGGCTCGGTGGCCGGCGGTCCCGCGCCCAAGCCGCTGCCCGCCGAGCAGATCGAGGTGAAGGGAAATTCGATCCGGCTGGCGTGAGGCGCCGCGTACGCTCCCGTCCATGCACCCCGAGACCCTGGTCCGCGACCACACGATCTACGCCTGCGTGATGGGCTCGCGCGCCTTCGGTCTGGCGACGGACGGCAGCGACACCGACCGCCGGGGCGTGTTCCTCGCCCCCACTCCCCTGTTCTGGCGCTTCGAGAAACCGCCGACGCACGTCGAGGGGCCCGGGGAGGAGCAGTTCGGCTGGGAGCTGGAGCGCTTCTGCGAGCTCGCGCTGCGCGCCAACCCGAACATCCTGGAGTGCCTGCACTCCCCGCTCGTCGAGTACGCCGACGACACCGGCCGTGAACTCCTCGCCCTGCGCGGGGCGTTCCTCTCCCGCCGGGCCCACGACACGTTCGCCCGCTACGCGCTCGGCCAGCGCAAGAAGCTGGAGGCGGACGTCCGCGTCCACGGCGCCCCGCGCTGGAAGCACGCCATGCACCTGCTGCGCCTGCTGACGAGCTCCCGCGACCTGCTGCGCACGGGCGTCCTCACGATCGACGTCGGCGAGCTGCGCGAGCCCCTGCTGGCCGTCAAGCGCGGCGAGGTCCCCTGGCCCGAGGTGGAGTCGTGGATGGGCCGCCTGGCGGACGAGGCGGAGGCGGAGGCCCACCGCAGCCCGCTGCCCGAGGAGCCGGACCGGCGGCGGGTGGAGGACTTCCTCGTCCGCGTCCGCCGCGCCTCAGCCCTCCAGCCGGACCCGTACGACGAAGTCGTGCAGGGCGTCGTACACGGTCGGGGCGTCGGGTAGCGACGAAGCCAGCTGCGCCTCGTCCAGGACGGCGTGCAGCCGCTCCACGTCGGCCCGCACGCGTGCGTGGTCGACATCGGCGTCCCCGCGCTCCTGCCGCGCCTTCGCCTCGATCAGCTCCGGCAGATAGGCGGGGGCGTCCACCTCGCCGAGCAGGGTGGGCAGATGGGCCTGCACCTCGCCACTGCGCATCAGGTGCACGCCCGTCAGCAGTACCCGGAACGTGTAGAGCAGCGGCTTGAGTTCGCCGGTCTTCTCGAACAGCCGCCACTGCGTGTTCGCGAACCCCCGGTAGTGGTGGGCGTGATGCCCGGTGAGCACGCCCGGCGCGAGCGCGGCCAGCTCCCGGTGCGCGTCGGTGGTGTGCACGACCAGGGGCGACAGCAGCTGCTCCAGCACATAGCCGTTGCGCTTGAGCATCAGCCGGACGAACTTGCGCAGGTCGTGGGTGACGAGGTCCATCTCGACGCCGTCCCGGTCCCACATCCGCGACCGGGTCTCCGCCGGCTCCCGCAGCCCCAGCAGGGCGGCCGTGGGCAGCAGGTGCACGCCGCGCAGGTCCACGTCCGAGTCACGGGAGGGGAAGCCGTACAGGTGCGCACCGGAGACGGTGGCGAACAGCACGGGGTCGGGCTGCTCGGCCACCACCGGCGTCAGGTCGATGTCCAGGGTGTCGATCACCGCTCAAGCGTCCCAGAGGGCGCCCAGGGTCATCAGGTCGCCCCGGTACTCGATGCGGTCCACCCACTCCGTCGGCCAGGCGTCGGCGCCCAGGTACGCGCCGGCGAAGGCGCCGGTGAGGCAGGCGATGGAGTCCGAGTCGCCGGAGGTGCAGGCGGCCCGCCGGATCGCGGTGACGGGCTCGTCGACGAACATCAGGAAGCACAACAGGCCGGTGGCGAGGGCCTCTTCGGCGATCCAGCCGGCGCCGGTGGCCAGGCACGGGTCGGTCTCCGGCGAGACCGTGCGCACGGCGTCCCGGAGGCGGCCGAGGACCTCCAGGCACTCGTCCCAGCCGCGCGCGATGAAGTGCTCGGGGCTCGGGTCCTGGCTGCGCTTCCACAGGTCACCGAGCCAGCGCTCGTGGTAGCGGCCGCGGTTCTCCACGGCGTACGACCGCAGCTGTCCGACGAGTCCGGTGGGCTCGGCGCCCTGGGCGAGCAGGCGCACGGCCCGGGCGGTGAGGTCGGAGGCGGCGAGCGCCGTGGGGTGCCCGTGGGTCAGGGCCGACTGCAACTGGGCGGCCCCGGCGCGCTGTTCGTCGCTCAGGTTGGGTACGAGTCCGATCGGCGCGACGCGCATGTTGGCGCCGCAGCCCTTCGATCCGATCTGGCTGGCGTCCTGCCAGGCGCGGTTCTCGTCCTCGAGCAGGTCGCAGGCCCGCAGGCAGGTGTTGCCGGGCGCTCGGTTGTTCTCCGGCGACCGGTACCAGTCGACGAACTCCTCGCGCAGCGGCCGCTCCAGCAGCTTGGGCGCGAGCACTCCGCGGTCCATGGCCGTCCGCAGTGCCCGGCCGAGCGCCAGTGTCATCTGGGTGTCGTCGGTGACGATCGCGGGCTTCGGCAGCGGCATCTGCCGCCACGGCCCGCACTTGGCGAGGATCGCCGGGACGTCGTTGAACTCAGTGGGGAAACCGAGCGCGTCCCCGAGGGCGAGACCGGTCAGCGCCCCGGTGGCGGCGCGCTTGTCGACGAGGGGTGCGGTCATGCGGGGCGTCCTTCCCGGGACGGTCGGAGGAGGGGCGGAACGAGGCTGGTGGCCGGTCCCGCGCGGTAGAGGGCGGCTGGTTTGCCGCGCCCTCCGGTCAGGCGCGCGGCGCCCGGGACGGGTTCGACGAAGCCGGGCGTCGCGAGCACCTTGCGGCGGAAGTTGGGCCGGTCGAGTTCGGTGCCCCAGACCGTCTCGTAGACCTGCCGCAGCTCGCCGAGGGTGAACTCGGGCGGGCAGAAGGCGGTGGCGAGGCAGGTGTACTCGAGCTGGGCGCCGACACGGTCGCGGGCGTCGGCGAGGATGCGCTCGTGGTCGAAGGCGAGCGGCAGTGCCGTGTCGCACTCCACCCATCGCGCGTCCGCCGCGTCACTGCCGCCGTGCGGCTCCGGTGCGTCGGGCAGCAGTGCCGTGAACGCGACGGACACGACCCGCATCCGGGGGTCACGGCCGGGCTCGCTGTAGGTGCGCAGCTGCTCCAGGTGCAGTCCGGTGACGTCCGACAGGCCCGTCTCCTCGGCGAGTTCGCGCCGGGCGGCCGTCTCGGCGGACTCGTCCGGCTCGACGAAACCGCCGGGCAGCGCCCAGTGGCCGGCGTACGGGTCCTGTCCGCGCTCGACGAGCAGGACGTGCAGGGCGCCGTCGCGGACGGTCAGGACGGCCAGGTCGACGGTGACGGCGAAGGGTTCGTAGGCGTACTTGTCGTACTCCATGCCCCCACCCCCTTAATAGTCACTTGGACTATAAACACGGGGGCCGTGCTTTCACAAGCCCTCCCGGGGTAACCGGCACGCCATGGGCGAGATCCTGGTGGGCACGTGTTCGTGGACGGACCGCGCGCTGGTGGGCAGCGGCTGGTATCCGGCGGGACGCAAGGACCCGGAGGGGCGGCTGCGGTACTACGCCGAGCGGTTCCCGGTCGTCGAGGTCGACTCGACGTACTACGGGCTGCCGAGCACCCGCAACAGTCGACTGTGGGCCGAACGGACCCCGGACGGCTTCGTGTTCGACGTGAAGGCCTTCTCGCTGCTCACCGGGCACCCGACCCGCGACTCGGCCCTGCCGGACGGCATTCCGGCCAGACCGCACGACCCGAAGGTGCTCGACGAGGTGTGGGCGCGCTTCACCGACGGGATCGAGCCGCTGCGGCAGGCCGGGCGGCTGGGAAGTGTGCTGTTCCAGTTGCCGCCGTGGTTCCGGCCCGGCCGGCGCGCGGGGCAGTTCCTCGAGGAGTGCGCCGAGCGGACCGCGAGCTGGCCGCTCGCCGTGGAGTTCCGGCATCCCGACTGGTGGCGCCCGGAGTGGGCGGAGGCGACCTGCGCCCTGCTCGGCCGGTACGGCATGGCGGCGGTGGCCGTCGACATGAACCGGACGCTGCCGTCGTCCATCGCGCCGGTCACCCCGGTGACCTCGCCCCGGCTGTCGGTCGTCCGGTTCCACGGACGCAGTACCGCCTGGGGGTCGGGCAGCAAGGAGGACCGCTTCCGGCACGACTACGGCGAGGCCGAACTCACCGAGTGGCTACCGCGGTTACGCGACCTCGCCGCCCGAGTCGACCGGCTCCACGTCCTGTTCAACAACTGCTGCGGCGCCGCGGCCGTCCGGGCCGCCGAGCTGATGCGGCGCCTGCTCGACGGCGGCTGACCGGCCGCCCCCGGACCGGCCCGCGGAGGCACACAGACGAATCGGCCGGCCCGGACACGTCCGAACCGGCCGAAGCCCCGCGGGCAGGATCAGAGATCGACTTCCTTCAGCAGCATGCCGACCTCGGTGTTCGACAGCCGGCGCAGCCAGCCCGACTTCTGGTCGCCCAGGGTGATCGGCCCGAAGGACGTGCGCACCAGCTTCTCGACCGGGAAGCCGGCCTCGGCGAGCATGCGGCGCACGATGTGCTTGCGGCCCTCGTGCAGGGTCACCTCGACCAGGTAGTTCTTGCCGGTCTGCTCCACGACCCGGAAGTGGTCCGCGCGGGCGTAGCCGTCCTCCAGCTGGATGCCGTCCTTGAGCTTCTTGCCCAGGTCGCGCGGGATCGGGCCGACGATGGCGGCGAGATAGGTCTTCTTCACGCCGTACTTGGGGTGGGTCAGCCGGTGCGCCAGCTCGCCGTGGTTGGTGAGCAGGATGACGCCCTCGGTCTCGGTGTCGAGCCGGCCCACGTGGAACAGCCGGGTCTCCCGGTTGGTGACGTAGTCCCCGAGGCACTGCCGGCCCTCCGGGTCCTCCATCGTGGAGACGACACCGGCGGGCTTGTTCAGCGAGAAGAACTGGTACGACTGCGTCGCGACCGTCAGGCCGTCGACCTTGACCTCGTCCTTCTCGGGGTCGACGCGCTTGCCCTGCTCCAGGACGATCTCGCCGTTGACCTCGACCCGCGCCTGCTCGATCAGCTCCTCGCAGGCCCGCCGGGAGCCGTAGCCCGCGCGCGCGAGGACCTTCTGCAGCCGCTCGCCCTCCTGCTCGGCGCCCGGGAAGGTCTTGGGCAGCTTGACGTCCTTCTTGTCCGCGTACCGATCCCGGTTGCGCTCCTCGGTCCGCGCCTCGTACTCACGGGACCGCGCGGGAGCCGTCCGGCCGCCGCGCTGCTGTCCCTGCTTGGGGCCGCCCTTGGCGCCGCCGCGGGCCGCGGGGCCGCGACCCGACTTCGGCCCGTCATGGGTGGCGCCGGGACCGACGTCGTAGCGCCGCTCCTCCGGGCGCGGCTTCTTCGGCCGGCCGGCCCCCTGCTTGTCGTCACGGGAGTTGCCGGCGCCGCGGTGGTTACCGCGGCCACCGCCGCTCCCGCCGCGGCCGCCGCTGTTGCCACCACGGCTCCCGCCGTTGTTTCCGCTGCTGTTCCTGCCGCTGCTGCTTCGCATCAAAGTTCCGTCTTGTCGTCTGCGTCGGAATCCGGAGCGTCCGGATCGAACGACGGCACGCCTTCCTGGGTCTCGGCCTCGATCGCCTCCGCCTCCGGGAGGAAGGGCGCGAGCTCCGGGAGCTCGTCCAGACCACGCAGGCCCATCCGCTCCAGGAAATAGTTCGTCGTCCTGTACAGGATCGCACCTGTTTCGGGTTCCGTGCCCGCCTCCTCGACCAGACCCCGCTGCAACAGGGTGCGCATGACCCCGTCGCAGTTGACCCCGCGTACGGCCGAGACGCGGCTGCGGCTCACCGGCTGGCGGTAGGCGACGACCGCCAGGGTCTCCAGGGCCGCCTGCGTCAGGCGTGCCGTCTGGCCGTCCAGGACGAGGCGCTCGACGGCCGCCGCGTACTCGGGGCGGGTGTAGAAGCGCCAGCCGCCCGCGACGAACCGCAGCTCGAAGCCGCGGCCCTGCACGGTGTAGTCGTCGGCCAGCTCCCGCAGGGCGCTCGCGATCTGCCGCCTGGGCCGCTCCAGGATCTTCGCCAGGTGCTCCTCCGTCGCGGGCTCGTCCACGACCATCAGGACGGCCTCCAGGGCGGGCTTGAGGTCGAGGTCGGCGACGGAGCGCGGCCCGGCCGCGCGTTCGGTGGTGTCCTCGCTCACGCCTTGTCCTCCTTGGGCGGCTCGGGCGGTCGGTCGAACTCGTCGGTCACCATCGGCCGGACCTCCCCCTCGCCGCCGGTCCACCGCACGAGCAGCTCCCCCAGGGCCGCCTCCTGCTCCAGGGCCACGGCCTTCTCCCGGTACAGCTCCAGCAGCGCCAGGAAGCGCGCCACGACCGTCAGTGTGTCGTCGGTGTCCGCGACGAGGTCCCGGAAACTGGCCTCGCCGAGCTCCCGCAGCCGCGCCACCACGATCCCGGCCTGCTCCTGCACGCTGACCAGCGGCGCGTGGATGTGGTCGACGTACACCTGCGGCTTGGGCCTGGGCTGCATCGCCTTGACCGCGAGTCTGGCGAAACCTTCCGCTCCGATGCTGATGACGACCTCGGGCAGCAGCTCGGCGTGCTGCGGTTCGAGGCCGACGGTCCGGGGGTAGCGCCGGGCCTCGTCGTCCAGCCGGGCACTGAAGATGTCGGCGATCTGCTTGTACGCCCGGTACTGCAGCAGCCGCGCGAACAGCAGGTCCCGCGCCTCCAGCAGCGCCAGGTCTGCCTCGTCCTCCACCTCGGCGGACGGCAGCAGACGGGCGGCCTTGAGATCGAGCAGGGTGGCGGCGACGACGAGGAACTCGGTCGTCTGGTCCAGGTCCCAGTCCGGCCCCATGGCCCGGATGTGCGCCATGAACTCGTCGGTGACCTTGGACAGCGCGACCTCGGTGACGTCCAGCTTGTGCTTGGAGATCAGCTGGAGCAGCAGGTCGAAGGGACCCTCGAAGTTGGAGAGCCGCACCTTGAAGACACCGTCACCGGGCTCCTGGGCCGCTGCGACCTCAGCGGGCGCGGCCGACTCGGCGGAGGCGCGAGGCCCCTCGGAAACGGCCTCGGGCACCCTCCCCGGCTCGGGCTCGGGTCCCGGCTCCGACGCCGACTCGGGCTCGGGTCCCGGCTCCGACGCCGGCTCGGGCGATGGCTCAGGTTCGGGTTCCGGCTCGACGGCCGCCGGCTCGACGACGGTCGGTGCGGCGACAGGCGGCTCCGCGACGGCGGACTGCCCCGTGACGGCGGGCGCCCCCGTGACGGCCGGTGCCCCCGTGACGGCCGGTGCCCCCGTGACGGCCGGTGCCCCCGTGACGGCCGGTGCCCCCGTGACGGCCGGTGCCTCGCTCGGCGGTTCCGCCACGGCCGGCTCCACGACGGCCGGTGCACCGGTGGCAGGCGTGGCCCCCGGTCCCCGCCCCAGCGCACGCCGACGGCCGGCGCCTGCGCCGGGGCTGGGAACGTCGTTCGAGGTCATGGCCCCCGCAGGCTACCGCCTACCGCCCGCGCAGCCGGCGTACCAGAATGCTCGCGTCCCCTCGGGACTCCAGATCGGCCAGCACCACGGCGACCGCCTCGCGGACGATCCGCCCGCGGTCGACCGCCAGCCCGTGCTCGCCGCGCAGGACGAGACGGGCGTGCTCCAGGTCCATGAGCTCCTCGGCGGAGACGTACACGGTGATCTTCTCGTCGTGCCGCTCCCGGCCGCTGGGGCGCCGGTTGGCCGCTCGTCCGCGCTTGCGGGACTGTGCGGCCGCCGCCGGCGTGGCAGAACCTTCCTGCGCCGTCTGCCGCCGCGTGGGACGGCTGCGGGACTCGCCCGCGTCGATCGGCTGCTCCGACTCCGCCGCCACGTGCTCGGCGCCCTCGCCGTCACCGCCCTGCGCTGGCACCGACTGCGGCGCGTCCTCGGACGTCACCGCCGCCGGGTCGCTCTCGCCGGCGGGCGCGGGCACCCGTGCCTCGCCGTTGGCCCCACGCCGCGGCGTGGACGGCTGGAGCGCCATTCCCCCTGTCGTACGGAAGAGTTCGTCGGCCCCCGGCAGACTCACTCGGCGTGACACCGGGCGAGCACCTCCCTGGCGAGCTGGCGGTAGGCGGCGGCGCCGACGGAGTTGGAGGCGTACGTGGTGATCGGCTCACCGGCGACCGTGGTCTCCGGGAAGCGGACCGTGCGCCCGATGACCGTGTGGTAGACGTGGTCGTCGAACGCCTCGACGACCCGCGCGAGCACCTCACGGCTGTGCACGGTGCGCGAGTCGTACATCGTGGCGAGGATCCCGTCGAGCTCCAGCTCGGGGTTGAGCCGCTCCTGGACCTTTTCGATGGTCTCCGTCAGCAGCGCGACACCACGCAGGGCGAAGAACTCGCACTCCAGAGGCACTATCACCTTGTGCGCGGCCGTCAGCGCGTTCACCGTCAGCAGACCCAGCGAGGGCTGACAGTCGATCACGATGTAGTCGTAGTCGGCCATCAGCGGCTTCAGCGCACGCTGCAGCGTCGACTCGCGCGCGACCTCGGAGACCAGCTGGACCTCGGCCGCCGACAGGTCGATGTTGCTCGGGAGCAGGTCCATGTTCGGGACCGCGGTCTTCAGGAGCACCTCGTCGGCCGCCATGCCCCGCTCCATGAGCAGGTTGTAGACGGTGAGGTCGAGCTCCATCGGGTTGACACCGAGACCCACCGACAGCGCGCCCTGCGGGTCGAAGTCCACGAGCAGCACGCGGCGTCCGTACTCCGCGAGCGCGGCACCCAGGTTGATGGTCGACGTCGTCTTGCCGACGCCGCCCTTCTGGTTGCACATCGCGATGATCTTCGCGGGGCCGTGGTCGGTCAGCGGCCCCGGGATCGGGAAGTACGGCAGCGGGCGCCCGGTCGGGCCGACGCGCTCACGGCGCTGCCGGGCAGCGTCGGGCGCGAGCGTGGCCGCGTACTCGGGATCGGGCTCGTACTCGGCGTCCGGGTCGTAGAAGTGCCCGTCGGGCAGTTCGTCGTAGTCGGCGAAGTGGTTGTGGGGCGCGCCACTTCCGTCGCCGGCCATGGCGTTCACGTGATGGCCATCCATGCTCTGGTGTGCAGTCCCGGCAAGCTGCGGGCCGGGGCTCTGGTGGGCTGCGAAGGTGCGCACAGCAACGGAGCCGACAGCCTCGAACCCCGCGGGGCCCTGGCCCCGTACAGGCGTTCCTGGTTGACCACCCCCGGGAGAAAATGTCGACTCATTCACAAGTCGTCTTACCTCCTTGGTGACCAGGAAACTTCTAGACAGGTCAGCGTGGCATCATGCCGACGGTTGGCGACTCTATGGCGTGTCGGGTGTTCGCAGCAACACAATCCGCCGGACCCGGCTCGATGTGTCGACAATGAAACATCCCACTGTCAAGGGCGTACGGCCGTCGCACGGCAGGTTTCACCGGTGTGCGAATGGACCGAAGAGTTACGTTCGAGGCGAGTTGACCGAGAGTCGCAAAGTGACCATACACACATCCGGCCGGACCTTGTGGGGCAAGGTCCGGCCGTGTGCGCAGGGTTGACGCGTCTTGTTGACGTATCGCCTTTACGAAAAGGTGACTTAGTTCTCCGGTGACCCGACGACCCTCGGGGGGACTCAGCCGAGGAGCGTCTCGAGCTCCACGTGCTCCAGGCCGTGCGCCTCCGCGACCTCGCGGTAAACGACCTTGCCGTCATGGGTGTTGAGGCCCTTGGCGAGCGCGGGGTCGCGGCGCAGCGCCTCCACCCAGCCGCGGTTCGCCAGCTCGACGATGTACGGCAGCGTGGCGTTGGTCAGCGCGTACGTGGAGGTGTTGGGCACCGCGCCGGGCATGTTGGCGACGCAGTAGAAGACCGAGTCGTGCACCTGGAAGGTCGGCTCGGCGTGCGTGGTCGGGTGGGAGTCCTCGAAGCAGCCGCCCTGGTCGATCGCGATGTCGACAAGGACACTTCCCGGCTTCATCCGCGCCACGAGCTCGTTGGTGACGAGCTTCGGTGCCTTGGCGCCCGGGATGAGGACGGCGCCGATGACGAGGTCGGCGTCGAGGACGGCCTTCTCCAGCTCGAGGGAGTTGGACATGATCGCGCGCACCTTGGTGCCGAAGATCTTGTCGGCCTCGCGGAGCTTGTTGATGTCGCGGTCGAGCAGGGTGACGTGGAAGCCCATGCCGACGGCGATCTGCGTGGCGTTCCAGCCGGAGACGCCGCCGCCGATGACGACGGCCCGCGCGGGCTGGGTGCCGGGGACGCCGCCGGGCAGCACACCGCGGCCGCCGACCGAGCGCATCAGGTGGTAGGCGCCGACCTGCGGGGCGAGCCGGCCCGCGACCTCGGACATCGGGGCGAGCAGCGGCAGCGCGCGGGAGGGCAGCTCGACGGTCTCGTAGGCGATCGCGGTGGTGCCGGACTCGATGAGCGCGTCGGTGCACTCCTTGGAGGCGGCCAGGTGCAGGTAGGTGAAGAGCGTCTGGTCCTTGCGGAGGCGGTGGTACTCCTCCGCGATGGGCTCCTTGACCTTGAGCAGCAGGTCCGCGGTGGCCCACACCTCGTCGGCGGTGCCGAGGATCTGGGCGCCCGCGGCGACGTACTCCTCGTCCGGGATCGACGAGCCGGCACCGGCGCCCTGCTCGATGACGACCTGGTGGCCGTGGCGCACCAGCTCGTGCACGCCGGACGGGGTGATGGCCACCCGGAACTCGTTGTTCTTGACCTCGCGGGGGATGCCGACCTTCACGTCGATCACGGTCCTTGGCTCAGTGGATGTGGGGCAATACAACACATACCCAGGCATGCATGAGCACACCGGGAGACACCGCAGGAGAAGGTGCGGCAGAGCCAGTCTAATGAAGGTGTTCCCGCTGTCTAGCCTTTCATTGCATCAATCTTCAGCGGGTGTACTGCGGATTTCGCAGGTGTCAGCGGCTTGTTTCGTTTCATCGATCTCTTCCGGGAGGCCGGGCTCCTCCCTGAGCAGCCGCTCGGCGGCGCCCCGGTGCAGCCGGGCGGCCGCCGGATCGCCGAGGTGTTCCATCGTGTCGGCGAGCCTCAGCTGGAGCGCCGCCTGCAGCCGTACGTCGTCGGCGCGGCGCGCGAGATCCAGCGCCTCGTGGCAGGTGCGCAGCGACTCCTCCGGGCGTCCGGCGTACTCCTGCACCCGGGCGATCTCGCTCAACGCCCGTGCGTGGGCGGCCACGTCGCCGTTCTTGCGGTGTCCGGCGGCCGCCGACCGCCAGTTGCGCAGAGCCTCGCCGTAGCGGCCCGCGTAGGTGTGCGCGGCGGCGATACGGCCGTACAGCCGGGCGGCCTCGGCGCGCTCGTCCCGGGCGAGGCGCTGGGCGAGGGCGCGGCCGAACCAGTCGGCGGCCCGGTCGTAGTCCCCGAGCTCCAGGTGCGCGCCTCCTACGGATTCCATCGCGCGACCGGTCGCGTACGGGTCGTTCGCCTCGCGTCCGGCGTCCAGTGCGGCCCGATAGCGCACCAGGGCGTCCGCCGTGCGCCCCGTCTGCGCGTCCAGGTCTCCCAGGTTCAGCAGGGCCGCCGCAGCCTCGCGGGGCAGCTTGCGGCGCTCGGCGACGTCCAGGACCAGCCCGTGGACGCCGTACAGGTCCGGCGCGGCGGCCTGCATGCCGAAGTGCGCGACCATCGTCCTGACCAGCTGGGACATCAGGCGGCGGGCCAGCGTGTCCAGCTCTCCGTCGGCCACCGCGGCCCGGGCGGCGGCCAGCAGGGCCGGGCGGCGCAGGCTCAGCCACTCCTCGGCGGCGCGCGGGTGAGGGAAGCGCAGGGAGCGGGGCATGCCCTGGAGCTTCTCGCGGGCCTCGGCGTTGTCGGTCTCGGTGATCGCCCGGCACGACTGCAGCAGCCGCACCGTCCGCTCCAGCATCCGGGCGCGCGCGAGCTGGAGCTCGGCGGGGCGTTCCTGGGTCTCGGCGAGGGTCTTGAGCAGGGGGTGCAGACAGCCCGGGAGCTCGTACTGCGGCAGCGGCGACTCCAGGGAGCGCAGCAGGCCGAGGGCGACGAAGTCGTCCAGCGTGGTGCGGGCGCCGCCCACCGAGCAGCCGGCCAGCGCGGACGCCGTGTGCGGGTCGATCAGGCCGCCCGGGGCGAGGGAGAGCAGTCGCAGTATCCGGGCGGCGGCGGGGGGCAGCGAGGCGTAGGTGAGCCGGAAGACGCGGCCGAGCGGGGTGCCCTCCTGGCCGTCGGCCCGCAGCTGCTTGGCGAGGTCGGAGACGGCGGCCTTGGGGCGTGCGGCGAGCCAGCCGCCCGCCAGCTCCAGCGCGGCGGGCTGACCCTGGCACTCCTCGACCAGGCCCTCCGCGGCCCGCGGGTCGACGGTGATGCGCACGGAGCCGGTGTACGCGCTCAGCAGCTCGACGGCGGACTTGGTGTCGAGGCCGCCGAGGGTGCAGGGGCGGACGTCGGAGATGCCGGTGAGGGGGCCGTCGGAGACGGCGACGACCAGGCTGTCCGGGCTGTCCGGGAGCAGGGCGTCGACCTGTTCGGCGTCGGCCGCGTCGTCGAGCAGGATCAGTGTGCGGCGGTCGGCGAGGGCCGTGCGCAGCGCCTCGGACAGCTCGTCCGCGCTCGCTCCGGCCGGGGTCGGCCGGTCCAGCGCGGCCAGCAGCTCGCGTGCGGTGCGTTCGGTGGGGACGGGGGTGCCGTCGGGCTCGCTGAGCCGCGCCCGCAGCACCCCGTCGTCGTAACGGTCCGCGACCTGCCGTACGAGTTCCTCGGCGAGGGCCGTGCGTCCGGAGCCGGGGCGGCCCGCGATGAGCAGCACGCGCGCGCGAGGAGGTTTCTTGCCGGACAGGGTGTCCAGGCCAGCGCGCTCGATGTCGGCGCGCAGTTCCTTCAACTCCCTTGTACGGCCGAGGAACTGACGCTCCGCAGCACCCCGCTCCGACAGCCGTACGCCGCCTGGGTCCACCGCCTGATCCGTCACGGGCACACTCCCGTCCCACCACACGCAAGAGCCCGCCGGGACTCCGGTCCGGGCGGTAACAGAGCCTAGTTCACGCTCTGCAACGGTCCAGGTGGAGCGCGGCGGGCAGGTCCCCCGATCGGATCAGCAGATGGTCACACCGGCGGCGATCCCGAAGGCCTCGACGGCTTCAGGCCTCGAACGGACGCGCGGGCCACGGCGCCTCCGCCGGGCGTAGCGCGTCCAGGCCCTGCCCGTTCTGCGCGGCGACCAGCGACAGGACCCCCACGACGAGGCAGTTGTTGTGCAGTTCGCCCGCGAGGACACCCCGCACCAACTCCTCGACCGGCACCCGCTCGTACTCCAGGTCGATCTCCTCGTGCTCGACCTCGAAGCGCTCGCCGTCCGCCTCGGACAGATCCCGGGCCAGGAAGATGCGCACGGCCTCGTCGCACCCGCCGGGCGTGGTGTAGACGTCGGTCAGCACCCGCCAGTCCTCGGCCTTGACATGGGCCTCCTCGTACAGCTCGCGCTGGGCGGCGTGCAGCGGGTTCTCGCCGGGCACGTCGAGCAGACCGGCCGGGATCTCCCACAGCTTCTGCCGCACGGGGTGGCGGTACTGGCGGATGACCAGGACGCGCTGCTCGTCGTCGAGGGCGAGCACGGCCACCGAACCGGGGTGGACCTGGTAGTCGCGGCGGACGACCGTGCCGTCGGGCATGACCACCTCGTCCGTGCGGACGGAGGTCTTGTTGCCCGTGAACGGGGTCTCCGTCGCCCGGATCTCCCACTCCTCGGCGGTGTCCTTGATGGTCATGCCCTGTCCTTCCCCATGTGCAAAAAGAAGCGGCCGGGACGCGCACCTTTTGAATGGGCGCGCCCCGGCCACCGTACAACTCTTGTGTCAGTCGGAAATCTCCTGAGCGGCCCCGGCCCGCTGACGCTCGACGGCCGCCTTGACCAGCCCCGCGAACAGCGGGTGCGGCCGGGTGGGGCGGGAGCGGAGCTCGGGGTGCGCCTGGGTGGCGACCAGGTAGGGGTGCACGTCGCGGGGGTACTCCACGTACTCCACGAGCTTGCCGTCCGGCGAGGTGCCGGAGAACAGGATGCCCGCCTTCTTCTCCAGCTCCGCGCGGTAGGCGTTGTTGACCTCGTAGCGGTGGCGGTGCCGCTCCTCGACGTACTCCTTGCCGTCGTACACCTCGCGCACGATGGAGCCCTCGGCCAGCTTGGCCGGGTACATGCCCAGGCGCATCGTTCCGCCCATGTCGCCCTCGCCGGCGACGATGTCCAGCTGCTCGGCCATGGTGGAGATGACCGGGTGGCCGGTGGCCGGGTCGAACTCGGTGGAGTTGGCGTCCGGGATGTCGGCCAGGTGGCGCGCGGCCTCGATCACGATGCACTGCAGGCCCAGGCAGAGGCCGAGCAGCGGGATCCGGTTCTCGCGGGCGTACTTGATCGCACCGACCTTGCCGAGCACGCCGCGGTCGCCGAAGCCTCCGGGGATGCAGATGCCGTCGACGTCCTCCAGCTGCGCCTTGGCGCCGGCCGGGGTCTTGCAGTCGTCGGAGGTGACCCACTTGATCTTGACGCGGGCCCGGTTGGCGAAGCCGCCGGCGCGCAGCGCCTCGGTGACCGACAGGTAGGCGTCGGGCAGATCGATGTACTTGCCGACCAGGGCCAGGGTGATCTCGTGATCGGGGTTGTGGACGCGGTCGAGCAGGTCGTCCCAGGTCGTCCAGTCCACGTCGCGGAACGGCAGGTCCAGCTTGCGGACGACATAGGCGTCCAGGCCCTCGCCGTGCACGGTCTTCGGGATGTCGTAGATGGAGCGCGCGTCGGGGCAGGCGACCACCGCTGCCTCGTCGACGTCGCACATCAACGAGATCTTGCGCTTGATCGCGGTGGGCACCTCGCGGTCGCAGCGCAGCACGATCGCGTCCGGCTGGATACCAATGTTGCGCAGGGCCGCAACCGAGTGCTGGGTCGGCTTCGTCTTCAGCTCTCCCGACGGGCCGATGTAGGGCAGGAGGGAGATGTGGACGACGAAGACGTTGTCACGGCCGACCTCGTGCCGCACCTGGCGGACGGTCTCCAGGAACGGCAGCGACTCGATGTCGCCGACCGTGCCGCCGACCTCGGTGATCACGACGTCGACCTCGTCCGTCGCCATACGGCGGATGCGGTGCTTGATCTCGTTGGTGATGTGCGGGATGACCTGCACGGTGTCGCCGAGGTACTCGCCGCGCCGCTCCTTGGCGATCACCGTCGAGTACACCTGGCCGGTGGTGACGTTGGCCGAGCCGTCCAGGTCGCGGTCGAGGAAACGCTCGTAGTGGCCGATGTCCAGGTCGGTCTCGGCGCCGTCGTTGGTGACGAACACCTCACCGTGCTGGAAGGGATTCATCGTGCCGGGGTCCACGTTCAGGTACGGGTCGAGCTTCTGCATGACCACGCGCAGGCCCCGGGCCTTGAGCAGCATGCCCAGGCTGGAGGCGGTGAGGCCCTTGCCGAGAGAGGAGGCGACACCCCCGGTGACGAAGATGTGCTTGGTCGTCGAAGATTTGGGCGGCATGGCCAAGAGGGGGCTCCCGTGGTCGCGGTTTGGGGTGCGGTTCCGGGGTTCTGTCGCCCACCGGTCCACGGGCTACCAGGGTATCAGCGAAGGCAGCCGATGGCTTCCGGCCACGCTCCGCGCACGGGTCGCCACGGACGTACACGCTTCCGACTGTTTCCCCCTCGTTGCTCACCCGTTCGGCCGACGTGGGTTGCCCGGAGCGGCACACAGATCATCTACGTGCGTCGTATCCTGCTCGGACACTCGCTGCCGAGCCCGGCCGGGTACACGGCACCACCCCCGCCTGTAATCACCGGAACAACGAGAGCTCGTCAGATCGTTGAGCATCGATCGTCGTTTTGCCACACGGCAGGCACGACTGCTTTGCTTCACCGCTCAACGACGCATTACAACGACCCCTTGACCGCAATAGCGACAGCCCCCTGCTGGGGGTGACGTGGCCGTTCGACTGGAGTTGCACGTGGCCGGGCGCATCGAAGACTACGCACTCATCGGAGACATGCAGACCGCCGCCTTGGTCTGCCGGGACGGCACGGTGGACTGGCTGTGCCTGCCCCGCTTCGACTCGCATGCCATCTTCGCCGGCCTGCTGGGCACCGAGGAACACGGTTTCTGGCGCCTGGGCCCCGCCCACGCCTCCGACGCCGAGCCCCCCACCGCGGCCCGGCGGAGCTACCGCGGCGACTCGCTGATCCTGGAATCCGAGTGGGACACCCCGCGCGGCACGGTCCGCGTGACGGATTTCATGCCCCCGCGCGACGGCGCCCCCCAGCTGATCCGCATCGTCGAGGGCGTCTCGGGCCGCGTGCCCATGCGCTCGGCCCTGCGCATGCGCTTCTCCTACGGCCGGGTCGTGCCGTGGGTGCACAAGCACGACGGCCGCACGGTCGCCGTGGCCGGCCCGGACTCCGTCTGGTACGACACCGAGTGCGAGACCTACGGCAAGTCGCTGACCACGTACTCCGACTTCACCGTCGCTCCCGGCGACCGCATCGCCTTCACCATCTCCTGGCAGCCCTCGCACAAGGAGCCCCCGCCGCTGCCGGAGCCGGAGACCTCGCTGGAGGCGACCGAGGACTTCTGGCGGGAGTGGGTCGAGCACTGCACGTACCACGGCCCGTACCGCGAGGCGGTGGTCCGCTCCCTCATCACGCTGAAGGCTCTTACGTACGCGCCGACGGGCGGCATCGTCGCGGCGCCCACGACCTCCCTCCCGGAGGACATCGGCGGCGTCCGCAACTGGGACTACCGCTACACCTGGCTGCGCGACGCGGCCATCACCCTGTCCTCGCTGCTGCGCACCGGCTACCGCGAGGAGGCCCGCGCCTGGCGCGAGTGGCTGCTGCGCGCGGTCGCCGGCGATCCCGAGAACCTGCAGATCATGTACGGCATCGCGGGCGAGCGCGAGCTCGGCGAGGCGGAGCTGGACTGGCTGCCCGGCTACGAGAACTCCGCGCCGGTGCGCGTCGGCAACGGCGCCGCCCACCAGCTCCAGCTCGACGTGTACGGCGAGGTCACCGAGGCCCTGCACCTGGGCCACATGACGGGCCTGGCCCGCAGCGACTACGCCTCCCTGCTGCAGCTGAAGCTGATCCGCTACCTGGAGCAGCACTGGGACGAGCCCGACGAGGGCATCTGGGAGGTGCGCGGCCCGCGCCGCCACTTCGTGCACTCCAAGGTCATGGCCTGGGTCGCCGTCGACCGCACCATCAAGCTCATCGAGTCCGGCGACGCCGACGGCCCGCTGGAGCGGTGGAAGGAGCTGCGCGACGAGATCCACCGGGACGTGTGCGAGAAGGGCTACGACAAGGAGCGCAACACCTTCACGCAGTCGTACGGCTCGAAGGAACTGGACGCGTCGCTGCTGCTCATCCCGCAGATGGGCTTCCTGCCACCGGACGACAAGCGCGTCATCGGCACGATCGAGGCGATCCAGCGCGAGCTGTCCACCTCGGACGGGTTCATCCTGCGCTACCCCACCGAGGGCGACAGCGAGGGCGTCGACGGCCTGCCCGGCGACGAGGGCGCCTTCCTGGCCTGCTCGTTCTGGATGGCGGACGACCTGGCGATGATCGGCCGGGTGGACGAGGCGCGCAAGCTCTTCGAGAAGCTGCTCTCCCTGCGCAACGACCTCGGCCTGCTCGCCGAGGAGTGGGACCCGCGCCTCAAGCGCCAGGTCGGCAACTTCCCGCAGGCCTTCAGCCACGTCCCGCTCATCGACACGGCCCTGCGCCTGACGGCGTCGGGGGCCTACGGCGGCTGACCCCGCGCGGGGGTACGGCGGCGGGCTCGTCCAGGGCCGCGCCGCCGCCCACCGACCGGAAGTGTCCCCGGGGCGTCCGCGCAGGTAGCG
This sequence comes from Streptomyces sp. MAI_2237, assembly GCF_054189285.1. Taxonomy (NCBI): domain Bacteria; kingdom Bacillati; phylum Actinomycetota; class Actinomycetes; order Kitasatosporales; family Streptomycetaceae; genus Streptomyces; species Streptomyces sp. MAI_2237. The sequence goes on from NZ_JAJPGQ010000001.1 coordinate 602,395, forward strand.
TCCGCTCCATGGACAGCGGCATGGACAGCGGATTCGACACCCAGGGCGGCGGCATCACCGTGCAGCGGGCGCTGGAGCTGCCCGGACTGCGCAGCGGTCTGCCCGAGGTGGTGGCGGGCGCCGACCGGCTGCGGCGGACCGTGCGCTGGGTGCACGCCGGCGAGGTGCCCAACATCGCCTCGCTGCTCAAGGGCGGCGAGCTGCTGCTGACCACGGGCTACGGGCTCGGCACCCGCCCCGCCGACCAGCGGGCGTTCGTGCGCACCCTGGCCGAGCGGGGCATCGCGGCCCTCGTGGTGGAACTGGGCCCCCGGTTCACCCGGCTGCCCGCCACGCTCGTCGACACCGCCCGCACGATGGGCCTGCCGCTGGTGCAGCTGCACCGCGAGGTGCCGTTCGTCGCGGTGACGGAGGAGATCCACACCGAGATCGTCAACGGCCACTACGCGCTGCTGCAGCGGGCCGAGGAGGTGCACCGGCGCTGCACCGAGGCCCTGCTGGGCGGCGGCGGGGTGCCCCAGGTACTGGGCATCCTGGCGGACTTCGGCAGCAACCCGGTCTTCCTGGAGACGCCGGACGGCCAGCTGCTGTACGCCGCCGGGGAGGGCCCCGAGGGCGCGGACCCGCTGCAGGTCTGGGAGGGGCTGCGCGGCCAGCGCAAGGACGCCCCGCCGCCGTCGGGGTCGGTGCTCGTGGACGTGCCCGGGGGCGGGCCGGGGACGGGTGCGGTACGGGCCCGGCTGGTGCTGCTTCCGGTACGGGCGCCGCTGGCGACGGTGCACCGGATGGCGGCCGAACGGGCGGCGGGCATCCTCGCGGTCGTGCTGATGCAGGCCCGGCAGGAGGAGGAACTCGCGGCGCGCGGCCGCGGCGACTTCCTCACCGACCTGGCCGAGGGCCGTATCACCGCCGAGGACGCGCCCGCCCAGGCGCGCGTGCTGGGCTTCAAGCCCGGCGGCAGTCCGCTGCTGCCGGTCGTGATGCGGCTGGGCGACGCGCTGTCCCCGGGCGGCGGGTGGGCGGTGCTGGCGCGCGCGGTGTCCGAGGAGCTGGCCGCGGTCGGGGTGCCGGTGCTGCTGGGCGTACGGCCCGTGGAGGGCCGTGTCCTGGTGCTGCTGGGCCTGCGGTCGGAGTCGGAGCGGTCGGCGGTGGCGGACCGGGTGGCGGCGGCGCTGCGGGCGGGCGTGGAGCGGGCGGGCATGCGGCGGCCGGGGGCACAGCCGCCGGTGGTGGTGGTCGGCGTCGCGGGCGGCTGGGCGGCGGCCTCGGCGGGGCTGCGGCACGCGGCGGAGACGGCCACGGCCGCCCAGGGGCTGACGGACCGCCCCTGGTACGACGCCCGCCGCCTCGACATCGACCTGCTGCTGTGGCGGCTGCGCGACCATCCCGACCTGGCCGCGTTCGTGGACCGTGCCATCGGCCCCCTGCGGGACCACGACGACCGTTCGAAGCCGCCCCTGCTGCCCACGCTGCAGACGTACCTGGCGCACGCCGGCCGCAAGGCGGAGACGGCCCGGGAGCTGCACCTCAACCGCCAGACCCTCTACAACCGCCTCGCCCGGATCGGCGAGTTGCTCGGCACCGACCTCGACGACCCGCAAACGGTACTGGCCTTGAGCCTGGCCCTGCGGGCCCGTCGGCACGTGCCCCAGGACGGCCGCCGCACCGGCGGCTAGACGAGCGGCCGGGGCTGGGTCAACTCGTCGTAGACGCTGAGCACTTGGGCGACCGTCTCGTCCTCGGTCGGCCAGGTGGCCGCCTGCCGGGTGCCGTTGTCCTTGAGCCGCTCGCACCGCTCTGGGTCGGCGAGGAGCGCGGTCACGGCGTCGGCCAGGGCCTTGGCGTCGCCGTACGGGACCAGGTCTGCCGCGTCGCCGACGAGTTCGGGGATACCGCCCACGCGGGTCGCGACGAGCGGCACGCGCGCGTGCAGGGCGGCCTGGGCGAACACGGACCGCGACTCCCAGCCGCTGGGCAGCAGCGCGAGGTCGGCGGCGGCGAGGAGGTCGCCCACGTCGTCGCGGCGCCCGATGAGCCGGACGGGCAGCTCCTCGTCCTCGATACGGCGTTGCAGCACCCCGCGCAGCGGGCCCTCTCCGGCGATCACGACGAGCGGCACGGGATCGAGGCGCCGCCAGCCGTGCACGGCGTCCAGGAGGGTGCGGTAACCGCGGTGCCGGTCCAGCGAGCCGACGGCCAGCAGCAACGGGCTTCCGGTCGTGCCGAGTTCGGCCCGGAGCTTGGAGCCGGCCCGCTCCGGGTCGTCGTGGTCCGCCGGCCGGGACGGCACGGGCAGGGCGACGGCGGCCAGCCGCGCGTCCCGGGCGCCGGAGCCGCGGGCCCGGTCGACGAGGTCGGAGGTGGTCCCCAGGACCACCGTGGCGGCCTTGACGACCCGCCGCTCCAGCAGGCGCAGCAGATGGGCCCGGGCGCCTTCGGCGTGCGCCCGGTTGTGCCAGGTGACGACGAGCGGGGTGCGCCGGCCGCCGAGCGCGAGCACGGCGCGGAAGGAGGCGTGCAGCCCGTGCGCGTGCACCAGGTCGGCGTTCCTGCACGCTTCCCGCAGCCCGGCCACGGACGCCGGGTCGCTGCTGCGGGGCACGTGGACGTGTTCGGCGCCGGCGCCGGTGAAGTCGTAGAGGCGGTCGGCCTCGGCGGGGGCGCACACCGTGACCCGTACGCCCCTCGCGACGAGGCCGGAGGCCAGCGAACGCACATGCGCGCTGCTGTCGGCGTTGCCGCCGCCCAGCACCTGCACGGTGCGCAGCGACGACTGGCCGTGCGGCGGATGGCTGCTGACGGGGCTCACGCGGCCGGGGCTCCTGATTCGGCGTCGGGCGGTCACGAAGAAGGTACAGAAGGACCGGGCGGAGGGGGTGTACCGCGCGGTTTCCTCCACGCTCTACGCCAAGGATGCCAGCACGTACGGGTGTTCCGGCAACGCGAACGTGCCGGGGAACGGGGTGGGGTCACTCACACGGGTGAGACGGGGTGATTCCGGGTGGGGAGGTGAAGGCTCCGTGTCGGTGCCCGGGTCCGACGGAAGCGCGTCGGCCCGTACCGGCGTACGGAGGCGACGGACCGCTCCGTCACCCCCCGCTTCGGCCGTCAGACGTCGGCGCGGGCCGTGGCCAGCAGTTCCTCGGCGTGGGCCCGAGCCGTCTCGGAGTCCTCCTGGCCGGCCAGCATCCGGGACAACTCCCGTACGCGGTCCTCCCCTTCGAGGACCTTCACGCCGGAGCGCGTCACGGAACCGTCGTTCGTCTTCTCCACCAGCAACTGCCGGTCGGCGAAGGCGGCCACCTGCGGAAGGTGGGTGACGACCACGACCTGCGCGCTCTTCGCCAGCCGGGCGAGGCGCCGCCCGATCTCGACGGCCGCCTTGCCGCCGACACCGGCGTCGACCTCGTCGAAGAGGTACGTCGGCACGGGGTCGGTCCCCGCGAACACGACCTCGACGGCGAGCATCACACGCGAAAGTTCACCGCCGGAGGCGCCCTTGGCGATGGGCCGCGGCGGCGCCCCCGGGTGCGGGGCGAGCAGCAGCTCGACCTCGTCGACGCCGGACGGCCCGTAGGCGACGGTGCGTCCGCCGACCTCCACGCCCTCCGGGTCCTCGCTCTGCCGCAGTTCGAAGGACACGCGCGCGTGCGGCATCGCGAGGGAGGCCAGTTCGGCCGTCACGGCGGCCGCGAACCGTTCGGCGGCCTCCGCCCGCGCGTCGGTCAACGCCTGGGCGAGCCCGCCCAGTTCGGCCCGCAGCGCGTCCCGCTCGGCGGTCAGTTCGCCGATCCGCTCGTCGTCGCCGTCGAGTTCGGTCAGTCGCGCGGCACTGCGCTCGGCCCACGCCAGGACGGAGTTGACGTCCTCGCCGTACTTGCGGGTCAGTCCGGTGAGCGCGGCCCGCCGTTCCTCGACGGCCGCCAGCCGCAGCGGATCGGCGTCCAGGTCGTCGGCGTAGCCCGCCAGTTCACCGGCCACATCGCCCAGCAGGATGCCGATCTCCCCGATCCGATCGGCGAGCGCGGACAGCGCCGGGTCGTGCGACCGCACGGCGTCCAGCGCCCGCTGGGCGCCCGCGACGAGGGTCGCGGCGTCGATGCCCTCGGGGTCCTCGGGGTTCCCGGCCAGGGCGGCGTGCGCGGCCGTGGCGGCCGACGACAGCGCCTCGGCGTGTCCGAGCCGCTCCGCCTCCTCGGCCAGTTCGACGTCCTCCCCCGCCCGCGGCTCGACCCCGGCGATCTCGTCGAGCCCGTAGCGCAGCATGTCGGCCTCCTGGGCCCGCTCACGCGCGCGGGTGACGATCTCCTCCAGCTCGACCGACACGGCCCGCAGCCGCCGGTAGGCCTCGCCGTACTTGGCGAGCGGCCCGGCGACCGCGTCGCCCGCGTACCGGTCCAGTGCCTGCCGCTGCCGGGACAGCTTCAGCAGCCCCTGCTGATCGGTCTGCCCGTGCACGGCCACGAGGTCGTCGGCGAGGTCGGCGAGCAGTCCGACCGGCACGCTCCGCCCGCCCACGTGGGCCCGCGACCGCCCCTCGGCGGAGACGGTGCGGCTGATCAGCAGCGCCCCGTCGTCCAGCTCGGCCCCGGCCTCCTCGGCGCGCACGACGGCCGCGGCGCCCGCGGCCACCGAGATCCGCCCCTCGACCACGGCCCTGTCGGCCCCGATCCGCACGAGCGCCGCGTCGGCACGCCCGCCCAGGAGCAGCCCCAGGCTGGTGACCACCATGGTCTTGCCCGCACCCGTCTCACCGGTGACAGCGGTGAACCCGGGTGACAGCTCGACGACCGCGTCATCAATGACGCCGAGCGACCGTATCCGCATCTCTTCCAGCACGATGAAGACCTTACGAGGTAAGGGCCGGGATGTGCGAGGCACCCTGTCACCCGGGCGAGTGCAACGCCCTGAAGGGGCGCGGGGCTGTTTCGACATGTGCGGCTCCGCCGCGCGGGCGCGACAAGCCACAGCCGGCCCGCACCCGCCGACGGTCCCCGCCCCCAGCCCCTAGTGCGGAGCCCCCCGCCAGCCCGACACCGGCAGCGCGAACTTCGCCACCAGCCGATCCGTGAACGACGCGTGGTGCAGCCGGGCCAGCCGCACCGGCACGGCCCCCCGCCGCACCTCGACCCTGGCCCCGGGCGGCAGCTCCACCGTCCGGCGCCCGTCGCACCACAGCACCCCCGGCGGGATGTGCGGCAGCACCTCCACCGCCAGCACCGAGTCCGGCGAGGTCACCAGGGGCTTGGCGAACAGGGCGTGCGCGCTGATCGGCACCATGAGCAGCGCCTCGACCTCGGGCCACACCACGGGACCGCCCGCGGAGAACGCGTAGGCGGTCGACCCGGTCGGGGTGGACAGCACGATCCCGTCGCAGCCGAACCCGGTCACGGGCCGCCCGTCGATCTCCAGGACGACTTCCAGGAGCTTCTCGGCGCCGGCCTTCTGCACGGCCGCCTCGTTCAGCGCCCAGTCGGTGTGCACGATGTCGCCGTTCTGGTGAACGACGACGTCGACGGTCATCCGCTCCTCGACCTCGTAGGCCTTGGTCACGACCCGGTCGACGACCTTGTCGAGGTCGTCCCGCTCGGCCTCGGCGAGGAAGCCGACGCGCCCGAGGTTGACGCCGAGCATCGGCACGCCGGACGCGCGGGCGAACTCGGCGCCGCGCAGCAGCGTCCCGTCACCGCCGAGCACGATCAGCAGCTCGCACCCGTCGAGGCACTGCGGAGTGGCCTCCTTGACCAGCTGCACCTCGTCCGGCAGCGGCAGGTCGGCGGCCTCGTACTCCAGCACGCGCACGCCGATGCCCTCGCGCAGCAGGCCCTTGACCACCAGCTCGGCACTGCGGATGGCCGCCGGCCGACCCGTGTGGGCGAGGAGGAAAACAGTACGAGCTCGGTTCTGACTCAACGCGGCCCCTCCGCCACTGCTCGGTCGACATCGGCCGGGTCCAGTTCGGCTGCTCCGGCCCGCAGCCACAGAAAGTACTCGACGTTCCCGGACGGTCCGGGCAGCGGACTGGCGGTGACACCCCGCACCCCGAGCCCCAGTTCCCACGCCTTCTGGGCCACGCCGCGCACGGCTTCCGCCCGCAGTTGCGGACTCCGCACGACTCCCCCGCTGCCCAGCCGTTCCTTCCCCACCTCGAACTGCGGCTTGACCATCATCACCAGGTCGGCGTCCGGCTTCACACACCGCACGAGGGCCGGCAGCACCAGCCCCAGCGGGATGAAGGACAGATCGCCCACGACAAGATCCACAGGTTCCCCATCGATCGCTTCAAGCGTCAACTCGCGTACGTTCGTACGGTCCTTGACGGTGACGCGTTCATCGCTCTGCAGAGTCCAGGCGAGTTGGCCGTAACCGACGTCCACGGCGACGACGTGCGCGGCACCCGAGCGCAGCAGCACGTCCGTGAACCCGCCGGTGGAGGCGCCGGCGTCCAGTGCCCGCCGCCCCTTCACCACGAGCCCCTGCGGCATGAACGCCTCCAGGGCGCCCGCGAGCTTGTGCCCGCCCCGGGAGACGTAGTCGGGATCGCCGTCGTCGTCGGAGACGACGATCGCCGCCGCGGTCTCCACCTGCGTGGCCGGTTTGGTCGCGACGGTCTTGCCGACGGTGACCCGCCCGGCCGCGATCAGCTGACTCGCGTGCTCACGCGAGCGCGCGAGCTTACGGCGGACCAGCTCCGCGTCCAGACGGCGGCGTGCGACTCCTGCCACGTTCGGTTCAGCTCCTGTTGCCATACGAGGGTGAAGGCGTCCTCGGGTCGTACGACGGCGAGGGCGCCGGGGGTCCCGGGCGCGCGTCGAGCGCGGTGAGCGCGTCGCGCAGCTCCCGGTGTACATCCTCGTACACCTCGACGTGTCCGTCGGTGGCGAGGTGGTCGGCGTCGCCGAGCCGCTCCAGGTGGGCGTCGACCTCGGCGTTGCCGGTGGGGGTGCGGGGCACGTCCAGCGGGGCGGGGGCGGCGGGGTCGTACTCCGGTTCGACCTCGGGCCGCTCCTGCTCCGGTGGGGCCTCGGGCACAGAGTCGCTCATGCCCAGACGCTACATCGAAGCCCTGGGGTACCGTCGATCGCGATGGCAACGATCGAGGAGTGCCGTACCGCACTCGAGAAGCTCTCGGACAGCATGCGGGGCGCCGACGGCGACGTCCGCGCGGCCGCCGCCCTGGACCGCTCGGTGAGCTGCCGGATCACCGACCTGGGCGTGACCTTCGTCGGCCGGATGACCGACGGCCGCATCGCCGTCGACGAGGTCGTCCAGGGGCCGCCGAAGGAGAAGGCCCAGATCAGGCTGGCGATGTCCGGCGACGATCTGGTGGCCCTGGTGGACGGCGAGCTGAACTTCGCCCGCGCCTGGGGTTCGGGCCGGGTGAAGCTGGAGGCGAGCCTGGTCGACCTGTTCCGCCTCAGGAAGCTTCTGTAGCCACCGCCGCGCGGGCCTTGCGCGCCGCGGGCACGACGAGCGGGGTCCCCGTCTCCGGGTCGTCGATGACCTGGCAGCGCAGCCCGAAGACCTCCTCGACCAGTTCCGCCGTGACGATGTCGTTCGGCGCGCCCTCGGCGACGACCCGGCCGCTCTTGAGCGCGATCAGATGGGTGGCGTACCGGGCGGCGTGGTTGAGGTCGTGCAGCACGGCGACGAGCGTCCGCCCCTGCTCCTCGTGCAGTTCGGCGCACAGGTCGAGGACGTCGATCTGGTGCTGGATGTCGAGGTAGGTGGTCGGCTCGTCGAGGAGCAGCAGCGGTGTCTGCTGGGCGAGCGCCATGGCGATCCACACGCGCTGGCGCTGACCGCCGGACAGCTCGTCCACGTACCGCTCGGCGAGCTCGGCGACCCCCGTGCGCGCCATGGACTCCCGCACGACCCGCTCGTCGTCGGCCGACCACTGGCGCAGCAGGCCCTGGTGCGGGTACCGGCCGCGGCCGACGAGGTCGCCGACGGTGATCCCGTCGGGCGCGATCGACGACTGCGGCAGCAGGCCGAGAGTCCGCGCGACCTTCTTCGCGGGCATCGACTGGATGACCTGCCCGTCGAGCAGCACCCGGCCGTGGCTCGGCCTCAGCATCCGCGACAGGGCGCGCAGCAGCGTGGACTTGCCGCACGCGTTCGGGCCGACGATCACGGTGAAGGAGCGGTCGGGGATCTCCACGGAGAGCTGCTCGGCGATGACCCGCTGGTCGTAGGCGAGGGTCAGGTTCTCGGCGGACAGGCGGTTCACTGCGCTCCTTGGGGTGTACGTAGTCTGCGGGCCGCTCATATCCGGCCCGCCCTGCGCTCCGCGACCAGCAGCCACAGCAGGTAGACGCCGCCGAGCACACCGGTGACCACGCCGACGGGCAGCTGGTCGGCACCGAACGCCCGCTGCGAGGCCCAGTCGGCGGTGACCAGCAGCGCGGCGCCCATGCACAGCGACGCCGGCAGGTTCGGGCCCGGCGATCGGGTGAGGCGCTGGGCAAGCTGCGGCGCGGTGAGCGAGACGAAGCCGACGGGCCCGGCCGCAGCCGTCGCCGTGGCGACGAGCAGCACGGCGGCCACCATCAGCAGCGCCCGCACACGCTCCACGCGCACCCCGAGGGCGTTCGCGACGTCGTCGCCCATCTCCATCATCCGCAGACCGCGCCCGCCGGCGAGGACGAGCGGCACGAGCACGGCGCACACCCCGAGCAGCGGCCAGACCTGGTCCCAGTCGCGGCCGTTGAGGGACCCGGTCATCCACACGAGCGCGCGGGCCGCGTCGACGATGTCCGAGACCGTGAGCAGATAGCCGTTGACCGCCGTGACGATCGCGGAGACGCCGATACCGACCAGGACCAGCCGGTAGCCGTGGACGCCCCGCTTCCAGGCCAGCAGGTAGATGGCGAGGCCGGTCGCCAGTCCGCCCACGAGCGCGCCGACGGTGACCTGGGCCGCGCTGCCGGAGAACAGCACGATCATCACCAGCGCCCCGGCGGTCGCGCCCTGTCCGAGGCCGAGCACGTCCGGACTGCCGAGCGGGTTGCGGGTGACGGCCTGGAAGAGGGCTCCGCCGAGCCCGAGCGAGGCGCCGACCAGCAGTCCGACCAGGACCCGTGGCAGCCGCAGCTCGTTGACGATGAACTCCTGGCCCGCGTCGCCGTCGCCGAGCAGCGTGCGCACCACGTCGCCGGCCGGGATCGGGAAGTCGCCGGTGCCGATGAGCACGACGCTCGCGGCGAGCGCGGCGAGCAGCAGCAGGACGACGACGGTGACGGCACGCACGTCCAGACGCAGGGAGAGCCCGCCCGGGGCCCTGAGCACACGGTGGTTCCTCACAGCTGGGCCGCCCTGCGCCGTCGTACCAGAAAGATGAAGACCGGCCCGCCGACGAGCGCGGTGATGATGCCGACCTGAAGCTCCGCGGGGCGGGCGACGACCCGGCCGACGACATCGGCGCCGAGCAGCAGCACGGGCGACAGGACCGTCGCGTACGGCAGGATCCAGCGCAGGTCGGGGCCGGTGAAGGACCGGACGGCGTGCGGGACCATCAGCCCGACGAACGCGATCGGCCCGCACGCGGCGGTCGCCGCCCCGCACAGCACGGTCGCCGCCAGCATGGACAGCGCCCGCGTGCGGTTGAGGTCGGCGCCCAGGGCCCTGGCGGTGTCGTCACCCATGGCCACGGCGTTCAGCGGCCGGGCGAGGCCGAGGGCGAGCAGCGTGCCGGCCACGAAGAACGGCAGCACCTGCGTGATCGTCGACTCGGTCGCCGAGGACAGCGAACCGACGGTCCAGAAGCGCATCTTGCCCAGCGCCGCTTGGTCCGTGATCATCACGGCCTGCAGGTAGCCGTAGAGCGCGGCGCTGATCGCGGTGCCGGCGAGCGCGAGCCGCACCGGTGTCGCGCCCCGGCTGCCGCCCAGGAACCAGACGAGCGCCCCGACCGCCGCGGCTCCGAGGAACGCGAACCAGACGTAGCCGCTCAGGCTGGTGACACCGAGGAAGGTGATCGCCGTGACGACCGCGGCCGACGCGCCGGCGTTGATGCCGAGCAGTCCGGGGTCGGCCAGCGGATTGCGGGTGAGTGCCTGAAGCACGGCCCCGGACAGGCCGAGCGCGGCACCGGCGAGCAGCCCGAGGACGGTGCGCGAGAGCCGCTCGTCGACGACCACGTCGCCGTACGTCCCCGTGTCCTGGAACAGGCCGTGCCACACCTGCCCCAGGGACAGCCCTTTCGCCCCGATCGCGATGCTCGCCAAAGCGACGAGCACCAGGACGAGGACGGCGATCAGGAGACCGAGGGCACGGACCGCCCGGCGGGTCGGGGGCGCGGGGGCGGTCTCCGCGCGCTGCTCTGGAGGACTGTCGACCAACACGAGGTTAGGTTAGCCTACCCTCGCATGGCCGATCGATTCCCGGTGCTCAGAGCCCCAGCCGCGCCAGCGCCTTCCCCGCGTCCAGCTCACACACACCGTCCCCGGCCGCCGTCCAGGCCGCCGCGCACAGCGCCCGCAGCCCGTCCAACGCCTCGCCGTCACCGTCGAGTTCGAGCCGCTCCCCACCGGCGACGGCCGTCCACCCGCCGCACCGGAAGCCGCCGTCCGCCGCCGCGACCTCCGGCTGGCCCGTCAGCAGGCCGCGCAGATCGGCGTCGACATACGTCGGCCGGTGCTGCGGCGGCGCGGCCAGCAGCTGGGCGCCGTCGGTGACACCGGTCAGCACCAGCAGCGAGTCGACCTCGCCGTTGAAGGCTCCCTCGATGTCCGTGTCCAGCCGGTCCCCGACCACCAGCGGCCGCTCGGCGCCGGTGCGCAGGATGGTCTCCCGGTGCATGGGCGGCAACGGCTTGCCCGCCACCTGCGGTTCGGCCCCGGTCGCGATGCGCACGACCTCCACCGCCGCGCCGTTGCCCGGCGCGATCCCGCGGCCGCTCGGAATCGTCAGGTCGGTGTTGGAGGCGTACCAGGGCAGCCCGCGCGCGACGGCGTACGACGCCTCCGCGAACCGCCCCCACGGCAACTCGGGGCCGCCGTATCCCTGCACGACCGCCACCGGATCGTCGTCCGCCGACTCCACGGGCTCCAGCCCGCGCTCCCGCAGCGCGACCTTAAGCCCCTCGCCGCCGATCACCAGCACCCGCGCGCCTTCCGGCACCTGCTCGCTGATCAGCCGGGCCACCGCCTGCGCCGAGGTGATGACGTCGTCGGCCCCCGTCGGTATCCCCAGCTCGGTCAGGTGGGCGGCCACCGAATCCGGCGTCCGCAGCGCGTTGTTGGTGACGTAGGCGAGGTGCATCCCGCCATCGCGCGCGGTCGCCAGCGACTCGACCGCGTACGCGATGGCGTTGCCCCCCGCGTACACCACACCGTCCAGGTCGAGCAGCGCCGTGTCGTACGCCTCGCTCAGGGCCCGCTCACTGCCCGCGGGACTCGTCCTGACGCTCTGGCTCATTCCGCATCGCTCCTCGTTCGACGGCTTTCCCCCGATCATCCCTCATGCCACCGACACACGTACGATGCCGGGATGAACACAGCAGGTCACTCGGAGGCAACGGCGCGCCGAGGCCTGGAACTCACCCCGTTCCGCGGCCTTCGCTACGACCCCGACCGGGTCGGCAGCCTCTCCGCGGTGACATCCCCGCCGTACGACGTCGTCGTGCGCCCCGACGGCCTGCACCACCTCCAGGACGCCGACCCGTACAACATCGTCCGGCTGATCCTCCCCCAGGCGCCCACCCCGACGGACCGCAACGAACAGGCCTCGGACACGCTGCGCCGCTGGCAGGCCGAGGGCGTCCTGACCACCGACCCCGAACCGGGCCTGTACGTCTACGAGCAGCGGCACGCCGACGGCATCCTCCAGCGCGGCATCATCGGCGCCCTGCGCGTCTCGGACCCGGCGGAGGGCGTCGTCCTGCCGCACGAGGACGTCATGCCGCACGTGGTCGCCGACCGCGCGGCCCTGATGCGCGCCACCTCCGCGAACCTGGAACCGCTGCTCCTGACCTACCGCGGCAACGGCTCGACGGCCACCACGGCCGACGTGGTGGAACGCCTCGCCGACAAGCCCCCCTTGCTGTCCACCACCACCGAGGACGGCTACAACCACCGCCTGTGGTCGGTCACCGACCCCTCCGACGTGACCGCCATCCAGTCCGAACTGGCCCGTCACCAGGCCCTGATCGCCGACGGCCACCACCGCTGGGCGACCTACCGCCGACTGCGCGCGGAGCACCCCTCCCCCAGCCCCTGGGACTACGGCCTGGTCCTCCTGGTCGACACAGCCCGCTACCCGCTGCGCGTCCGCGCCATCCACCGCCTCCTGCACGCCCTCCCGCTCACGGACGCGCTGGCCGCCGTGGAGGGCCTGTTCCGGGTACGACGGCTCGACGTGCCGCTGGCCGAGGCTCTGGAGGTCCTCGCCGACGCCGCCTGCGCCGGCAACGCCTTCCTCCTGGCCGGCGACGGGGCCTTCCACCTCCTGGACCGCCCGGATCCGGACCTGCTGGCCCGTACGATCCCCACCGACCGCCCCGCGGCCTGGCGCACGCTGGACGCCACGGTCCTGCACGCCACGCTCCTGGACCACGTGTGGCGCATCCCGGAGGACTCGCCGGCCCACATCGCCTACATCCACGACACGGCGGCGACGGTCGCCAAGGCGGAACACGACGGCGGTACGGCGGTCCTGATGCACCCCGTCCGCGAGGAGGTCGTCCGCGACCTGGCACGCCAGGGCGTGACGATGCCCCGCAAGTCGACGTCGTTCGGCCCGAAACCAGCCTCGGGGCTGGTGCTGCGCGCGCTGGAGCCCTGACATACGAAAGGGCGGGACCGCATCGGTCCCGCCCTTTCGCACAGGTCAGTCCTTGTCGTCCTCGACCTCGGCCTCAGCCTTGACCTCGCCCTCGACCTCGGCCTCGGCCTCGGCCTCAGCCTCAGCCTCAGCCTCAGTGTCGTCCTCGGCCTCAGCGTCGTCCGCGGTGTCACTGTCGTCGAAGGCGTCGACGAACTCGACGCCGTCCAGCTCGGCGAGCCGGTCCGAGGCGTCCGTGCTGCCGTCCCGGTCGGCCTCGACGGCCTTCGCGAACCACTCGCGCGCCTCGCCCTCACGACCGGCGGCGAGCAGCGCGTCGGCGTAGGCGTACCGGAGCCTCGCGGTCCACGGCTGGACGGAGTTGGAGGCAAGCTCGGGGCTCTGAAGCGTCACGATGGCAGCGTCGAGCTGACCCATGTCACGCCGGGCGCCGGCCGCGACGAGCCGCATCTCGACCTGCCCCGCCTTGTCGAGCTTGTTCACCTCGGGCGCCCCGGCCATGTCCAGCGCCTTCTCGGGCCGCCCGAGCCCACGCTCGCAGTCGGCCATGACCGGCCACAGCTCCGCACTGCCGGTCATCCGCCGAGCGGCCCGGAACTCGGCGAGCGCCTCGGAGTACTTCTGGTTCGCGTACGCCGCGAATCCGCCCGCTTCCCGTACGGCGGCCACGCGCGACGCCAACCGCAGGGCCACCTTGGAGTAGCCGTACGCGCCCTCGGGGTCCTCGTCGATGAGCCTGGCGACCATCACCAGGTTCTTGGCGACGTCCTCGGCGAGCGTCTTCGGCAGGCTCTGCAGCTCCTGCCGTACGTCCTTGTCGATCTCGTCGCCCGTGACATCCTCCGGGATCGGCAGCCGCTTGATGGGCTCCCTGTCCCGGTCCCGCTCGTCCCGGAAGCGCCCGCCACCACGGCGGTCGTCCCTACGGTCGTCACGTCGGTCGTCCCGGCCACGGAAGCCACCAGGGCGTCCGCCGCGGTCGTCCCGCCGGTCGTCCCGGCCACGGAACCCACCGGGCCGCCCACCGCGGTCGTCACGACCACGGAAGCCACCACGGTCACCCCGGTTGTCGTCGCGGCGGAAGCCGCCACGGTCACTGTCCCGACGCTCACCACGGTCGTCACGGCGGAAGTCGTCACGACGGTCGTCACGTCGGTCGTCGCGGCGGACCGGACGGTCGCCCCGGTCATCGCGACGGTCGTCACGGCGGAAGGGGGGACGGTCGCCCCGGTCGTCACGACGCGGCCCACGGTCACGGTCGTCACGCTGGAACGAGGGACGGGAGCCGGGGGCGCGGTCGTCCCGACGATCGTCGCGCCGGCCGTACCCACCACCGCGGTTGTCGTCACGACGGAAACCGCCACGGTCGTCGCGGCGGTCATCGCGACGGTCGTCACGGCGGAAGGGGGGACGGTCGCCCCGGTCGTCACGACGCGGCCCACGGTCACGGTCGTCACGCTGGAACGAGGGACGGGAGCCGGGGGCGCGGTCGTCCCGACGATCGTCGCGCCGGCCGTACCCACCACCGCGGTTGTCGTCACGACGGAAACCGCCACGGTCGTCGCGGCGGTCATCGCGACGGTCGTCACGGCGGAAGGGGGGACGGTCGCCCCGGTCGTCACGACGCGGCCCACGGTCACGGTCGTCACGCTGGAACGAGGGACGGGAACCGGGGGCGCGGTCGTCCCGACGATCGTCGCGCCGGCCGTACCCACCACCGCGGTTGTCGTCACGACGGAAACCACCACGGTCGCTGTCCCGACGCTCACCACGGTCATCGCCGCGTCGGTCGTCGCGACGGCCATAGCCACCACCACGGTTGGTGTCGTCGCGACGGAAGCCACCACGGTCACCGCGGTCACCGCGGTCGGAGCCGCCGCGGTAACCACCACGGTCGCCCCGGTCGCCACTGTCCCGTCGCCGCTGGTCGCGCTCCGGTCGGTCGTCGGGAGAGTTGGTGGACATGGGTGACTCCTGTCTTCGGTACCGCAAGCATTGTAAAAACAAAAGGACCCCTGGTCCCAGCTGAACGCTGGGACCAGGGGTCCTCCAAAGATTGTTCGGCGGCGTCCTACTCTCCCACAGGGTCCCCCCTGCAGTACCATCGGCGCTGTAAGGCTTAGCTTCCGGGTTCGAAATGTAACCGGGCGTTTCCCTCACGCTATAACCACCGAAACCCTAATGGTTTCGAGCGAACAAGCACACTTTTCTGTTATGCGTTCTGCTCTATACCGGCAACGGTCGTTGCCTCAGAACTAACACAGTGGACGCGAGCAACTGAGGACAAGCCCTCGGCCTATTAGTACCGGTCACCTCCACACGTTACCGTGCTTCCAGATCCGGCCTATCAACCCAGTCGTCTACTGGGAGCCTTACCCCATCAAGTGGGTGGGAATACTCATCTCGAAGCAGGCTTCCCGCTTAGATGCTTTCAGCGGTTATCCCTCCCGAACGTAGCCAACCAGCCATGCCCTTGGCAGAACAACTGGCACACCAGAGGTTCGTCCGTCCCGGTCCTCTCGTACTAGGGACAGCCCTTCTCAATATTCCTGCGCGCGCAGCGGATAGGGACCGAACTGTCTCACGACGTTCTAAACCCAGCTCGCGTACCGCTTTAATGGGCGAACAGCCCAACCCTTGGGACCGACTCCAGCCCCAGGATGCGACGAGCCGACATCGAGGTGCCAAACCATCCCGTCGATATGGACTCTTGGGGAAGATCAGCCTGTTATCCCCGGGGTACCTTTTATCCGTTGAGCGACGGCGCTTCCACAAGCCACCGCCGGATCACTAGTCCCGACTTTCGTCCCTGCTCGACCCGTCGGTCTCACAGTCAAGCTCCCTTGTGCACTTACACTCAACACCTGATTGCCAACCAGGCTGAGGGAACCTTTGGGCGCCTCCGTTACTCTTTAGGAGGCAACCGCCCCAGTTAAACTACCCATCAGACACTGTCCCTGATCCGGATCACGGACCCAGGTTAGACATCCAGCACGACCAGACTGGTATTTCAACGACGACTCCACCCATACTGGCGTATGGACTTCAAAGTCTCCCAGCTATCCTACACAAGCCGAACCGAACACCAATATCAAACTGTAGTAAAGGTCCCGGGGTCTTTCCGTCCTGCTGCGCGAAACGAGCATCTTTACTCGTAGTGCAATTTCACCGGGCCTATGGTTGAGACAGTCGAGAAGTCGTTACGCCATTCGTGCAGGTCGGAACTTACCCGACAAGGAATTTCGCTACCTTAGGATGGTTATAGTTACCACCGCCGTTTACTGGCGCTTAAGTTCTCAGCTTCGCCACACCGAAATGTGACTAACCGGTCCCCTTAACGTTCCAGCACCGGGCAGGCGTCAGTCCGTATACATCGCCTTACGGCTTCGCACGGACCTGTGTTTTTAGTAAACAGTCGCTTCTCGCTGGTCTCTGCGGCCACCCCCAGCTCACCGTGTAAAACGGATCACCGAGTGTGGCCCCCCTTCTCCCGAAGTTACGGGGGCATTTTGCCGAGTTCCTTAACCATAGTTCACCCGAACGCCTCGGTATTCTCTACCTGACCACCTGAGTCGGTTTAGGGTACGGGCCGCCATGAAACTCGCTAGAGGCTTTTCTCGACAGCATAGGATCATCCACTTCACCACAATCGGCTCGGCATCAGGTCTCAGCCTTAAGTGATCCGGATTTGCCTAGATCACGGCCTACACCCTTACCCCGGGACAACCACCGCCCGGGATGGACTACCTTCCTGCGTCACCCCATCACTCACCTACTACCAGCTCGGGTCACCGGCTCCACCACTCCGACCTCGTCCGAAGACTCAGCCGGCGGCTTCACGGGCTTAGCATCACTGGATTCAATGTTTGACGCTTCACAGCGGGTACCGGAATATCAACCGGTTATCCATCGACTACGCCTGTCGGCCTCGCCTTAGGTCCCGACTTACCCTGGGCAGATCAGCTTGACCCAGGAACCCTTAGTCAATCGGCGCACACGTTTCCCACGTGTGAATCGCTACTCATGCCTGCATTCTCACTCGTCAACCGTCCACAACTACCTTCCGGTGCTGCTTCACCCGGCAGACGACGCTCCCCTACCCATCACAGCCTCCGTTGGGAGTATTTGCTGCAATGACACGACTTCGGCGGTACGCTTGAGCCCCGCTACATTGTCGGCGCGGAATCACTAGACCAGTGAGCTATTACGCACTCTTTCAAGGGTGGCTGCTTCTAAGCCAACCTCCTGGTTGTCTGTGCGACTCCACATCCTTTCCCACTTAGCGTACGCTTAGGGGCCTTAGTCGATGCTCTGGGCTGTTTCCCTCTCGACCATGGAGCTTATCCCCCACAGTCTCACTGCCGCGCTCTCACTTACCGGCATTCGGAGTTTGGCTAAGGTCAGTAACCCGGTAGGGCCCATCGCCTATCCAGTGCTCTACCTCCGGCAAGAAACACACGACGCTGCACCTAAATGCATTTCGGGGAGAACCAGCTATCACGGAGTTTGATTGGCCTTTCACCCCTAACCACAGGTCATCCCCCAGGTTTTCAACCCTGGTGGGTTCGGTCCTCCACGAAGTCTTACCTCCGCTTCAACCTGCCCATGGCTAGATCACTCCGCTTCGGGTCTTGAGCGTGCTACTGAATCGCCCTATTCGGACTCGCTTTCGCTACGGCTTCCCCACCCGGGTTAACCTCGCAACACACCGCAAACTCGCAGGCTCATTCTTCAAAAGGCACGCAGTCACGAGACACCAGCAAGCTGATGTCCGACGCTCCCACGGCTTGTAGGCACACGGTTTCAGGTACTATTTCACTCCGCTCCCGCGGTACTTTTCACCATTCCCTCACGGTACTATCCGCTATCGGTCACCAGGGAATATTTAGGCTTAGCGGGTGGTCCCGCCAGATTCACACGGGATTTCTCGGGCCCCGTGCTACTTGGGTGTCTCTCAAACGAGCCGCTGACGTTTCGACTACGGGGGTCTTACCCTCTACGCCGGACCTTTCGCATGTCCTTCGCCTACATCAACGGTTTCTGACTCGTCCTGTCGCCGGCAGACGACAGAAGAGAGATCCCACAACCCCGCATGCGCAACCCCTGCCGGGTCTCACACGCATACGGTTTGGCCTCATCCGGTTTCGCTCGCCACTACTCCCGGAATCACGGTTGTTTTCTCTTCCTGCGGGTACTGAGATGTTTCACTTCCCCGCGTTCCCTCCACTTGCCCTATGTGTTCAGGCAAGGGTGACAGCCCATGACGACTGCCGGGTTTCCCCATTCGGACACCCCCGGATCAAAGCCTGGTTGACGACTCCCCGGGGCCTATCGTGGCCTCCCACGTCCTTCATCGGTTCCTGGTGCCAAGGCATCCACCGTGCGCCCTTAAAAACTTGGCCACAGATGCTCGCGTCCACTGTGCAGTTCTCAAACAACGACCAGCCACCCATCACCCCACCGACAAGCGGTGAGTTCACTGGGGCCGGCGACTGAGGAAAACCATTCCCTCAGACACCCAACAGCGTGCCCGGCCAGCTCCCGCCCGGAGATCATGCGTTCCACGCTCTTACGAGCAGTACTAGCAGCCTCCGACCCAGAACCCGGCCGAATAGTCAACGTTCCACCCATGAGCAACCAGCATCAGACATTCGCTGATGTTCTGGCCTCTGACCGAGCGAACTCGGTAAGAAGTGCTCCTTAGAAAGGAGGTGATCCAGCCGCACCTTCCGGTACGGCTACCTTGTTACGACTTCGTCCCAATCGCCAGTCCCACCTTCGACAGCTCCCTCCCACAAGGGGTTGGGCCACCGGCTTCGGGTGTTACCGACTTTCGTGACGTGACGGGCGGTGTGTACAAGGCCCGGGAACGTATTCACCGCAGCAATGCTGATCTGCGATTACTAGCGACTCCGACTTCATGGGGTCGAGTTGCAGACCCCAATCCGAACTGAGACCGGCTTTTTGAGATTCGCTCCACCTCACGGTATCGCAGCTCATTGTACCGGCCATTGTAGCACGTGTGCAGCCCAAGACATAAGGGGCATGATGACTTGACGTCGTCCCCACCTTCCTCCGAGTTGACCCCGGCGGTCTCCTGTGAGTCCCCATCACCCCGAAGGGCATGCTGGCAACACAGAACAAGGGTTGCGCTCGTTGCGGGACTTAACCCAACATCTCACGACACGAGCTGACGACAGCCATGCACCACCTGTACACCGACCACAAGGGGGCGCCTGTCTCCAGACGTTTCCGGTGTATGTCAAGCCTTGGTAAGGTTCTTCGCGTTGCGTCGAATTAAGCCACATGCTCCGCCGCTTGTGCGGGCCCCCCGTCAATTCCTTTGAGTTTTAGCCTTGCGGCCGTACTCCCCAGGCGGGGAACTTAATGCGTTAGCTGCGGCACCGACGACGTGGAATGTCGCCAACACCTAGTTCCCACCGTTTACGGCGTGGACTACCAGGGTATCTAATCCTGTTCGCTCCCCACGCTTTCGCTCCTCAGCGTCAGTAATGGCCCAGAGATCCGCCTTCGCCACCGGTGTTCCTCCTGATATCTGCGCATTTCACCGCTACACCAGGAATTCCGATCTCCCCTACCACACTCTAGCTAGCCCGTATCGACTGCAGACCCGAGGTTAAGCCTCGGGCTTTCACAATCGACGTGACAAGCCGCCTACGAGCTCTTTACGCCCAATAATTCCGGACAACGCTTGCGCCCTACGTATTACCGCGGCTGCTGGCACGTAGTTAGCCGGCGCTTCTTCTGCAGGTACCGTCACTTTCGCTTCTTCCCTGCTGAAAGAGGTTTACAACCCGAAGGCCGTCATCCCTCACGCGGCGTCGCTGCATCAGGCTTTCGCCCATTGTGCAATATTCCCCACTGCTGCCTCCCGTAGGAGTCTGGGCCGTGTCTCAGTCCCAGTGTGGCCGGTCGCCCTCTCAGGCCGGCTACCCGTCGTCGCCTTGGTGAGCCATTACCTCACCAACAAGCTGATAGGCCGCGGGCTCATCCTTCACCGCCGGAGCTTTTAACCCTCACAGATGCCTGCGAGAGTGTTATCCGGTATTAGACCCCGTTTCCAGGGCTTGTCCCAGAGTGAAGGGCAGATTGCCCACGTGTTACTCACCCGTTCGCCACTAATCCCCACCGAAGTGGTTCATCGTTCGACTTGCATGTGTTAAGCACGCCGCCAGCGTTCGTCCTGAGCCAGGATCAAACTCTCCGTGAATGTTTACCGGTAATCCGGTCGACACCACGAGAGCGGAACGGTCAGGCGGAATGAGCCCGACCGTTCACAGCGTCCTCGCTGTGTTTTCTTCAAAGGAACCTCGCCACCAGGAAATCCCGGTGTCGGGGTATCAACATATCTGGCGTTGACTTTTGGCACGCTGTTGAGTTCTCAAGGAACGGTCGCTTCCTTTGTACTCACCCTATCGGGCTTTCCTCCGGGCTTCCCTTCGGTCTTGCGTTTCCGACTCTATCAGATCCTTTCGGGCCTGATTCCCTGTCGGCGGGGCCTTTCGACATTCACTACGTTAGCCGATCTCTCCGGGAAACTCATAATCGAGTTCCGCGAGTTCGAATTCAGGCATGAAGACATGACGAATTCGACCCCGCCAGGGGTTGATCGTAGGTAGTGGTTTGGCCGCTTCCGGCTGCTGGCGAACGCCGTACCCGGTTCAAGCGGCTCGGGCTACATTACGCACCTCGCAAGGGCGCGTCAACTTCGGCGGCGCCTGGGCACGTGGGCCCGATAGGGACTCACCGTCGGGTCGTCCGCGACCCAGAAGCGCCAGGGGTGGACACCCCCTTCACCTGCGACGCCGGTGCGCGGACCGTTGACTACCTGGTCGGACCCGACGGCGGTGCCGGTCAGCATCCTCAGGGGGTCTCGCCGAAGGCGCACGCGTCCGTGCCGTCCAGGGCGCGGTCGACGCCCAGGGCCGTGGCCAGGCGTGCCGGGCCTTTGGCCAGTTCCCTGTCGTTCCGGGCCGAGAGTCGACGTTTGCGGGCGTGCTCGGCGCCCTCGACAACCTCGCCGGCCCGCAGCAGGACCGCGCTCGCCCTGCCCTCGGGACCACACACCAGGTTCATGCAGAACCACATGCCGTAGGTGAAGTAGACGTACACATGGCCGGGCGGGCCGAACATCACGTCATTGCGGGCGGTGCGGCCCCGATAGGCGTGGGAGCCGGGGTCGTTCGGGCCGTCGTAGGCCTCCACCTCCGTGAGGCGCACGGCGATCGGACCGTCGGGGGTCGTACGGACCAGGATGCGGCCGAGGAGGTCGGGGGCGACTTCCAGGACGGGGCGGTCGAAGAACTCCCTGGGGAGTGGCGTACGGTCCGTGGGCGCGATCATGCCGTCCGAGGGTAGTCCAGGCGGGTGGATGCCAAGGGCTGGTCAAGGTTCCGTCTCCTTGCGAGGGTGTGGGGCGGAACCGGCCGTGCCCGGATCGCGTTTACAGGGATCAAGGGTCCGCACGCACCGCACGTAGAGGGAGAGACATGGGGTTCAAGAAGCTGCTCGCGAGTCTGGGGGCCGGTGGGGCTTCGGTCGAGACGGTGCTGACCGAGGTGAACACCGTTCCGGGCGGCGTCGTCCAGGGTGAGGTGCGGATCCAGGGCGGGTCCGTGAACCAGGAGATCGAGGGCCTGTCCGTGGGCCTGCAGGCCAAGGTCGAGGTCGAGAGCGGCGACGAGGAGTACAAGCAGAACATCGAGTTCACCAAGGTGCGGCTCGGTGGCGCTTTCGAGCTGCAGGCCGGGGCCGTGCACGCCGTGCCGTTCGGGCTGGAGATCCCGTGGGAGACGCCGATCACCATGATCGACGGGCAGGCGCTGCGCGGGATGAACATCGGGGTGACGACCGAGCTGGCGATCGCGCGGGCCATCGACTCCGGCGACCTGGACCCGATCAACGTGCACCCGCTGCCGGCGCAGAAGGCGATCCTGGACGCCTTCATCCAGCTGGGCTTCCGCTTCAAGAACGCGGACATGGAGCGCGGGCACATCCGCAACACGCGGCAGCGGCTGCCGTTCTACCAGGAGATCGAGTTCTACCCGCCATCTCAGTACCGCGGGCTGAACCAGGTCGAGCTGAGCTTCGTGGCCGACGAGCACGCGATGGACGTCGTGCTGGAGATGGACAAGAAGCCGGGGCTGTTCAGCGAGGGCAGTGACACCTTCCGGTCGTTCCAGGTGGGACTGAACGACTTCCACGGGACCGACTGGGCGGCCTACCTCAACCAGTGGCTGTCCGAGGTCGGCAGCAAGCGCAACTGGTTCTAGGCTCGGGAACCACTGATTCCGTAACCGATCAGGAGGTACCGAGGTGTCCGAGCTCAAGCGGCGGCCGCTCCCCCACGACTTCCACCCGCCCGTGCCGTCGTTCACGGTCACGAGTGAGGACGTGCGGGAAGGCGCCACGCTCAAGGACGCTCAGGTCTACGCGGCCGGGAACACCTCGCCGCAGTTGCGGTGGGAGGGTTTCCCCGCCGAGACCAAGAGCTTCGCCGTCACCTGCTACGACCCCGACGCGCCGACGGGCAGCGGATTCTGGCACTGGGTGGTGTTCGACATCCCGGCCTCCGTGACGGAGCTGCCGGTCGGTGCGGGCAGCGGCAAGTTCGAGGGGCTGCCCGAGGGCGCGGTCCACGCGCGCAACGACTACGGGTCGAAGGACTTCGGTGGTGCCGCTCCGCCCGCCGGGGACGGGCCGCACCGGTACGTGTTCACCGTGTACGCCGTGGATCAGGAGAAGCTCGGTCCGGACGCGGACGCGTCCCCGGCCGTCGTGGGCTTCAACCTGCGCTTCCACACGATCGCCCGGGCGCAGCTCGTCGGTGAGTACGAGGTGCCCGCCGAAGCCTGACGTTCATGGAACGTTTGCCCGCCTCTGGTCTTGGAATTGATCAGAGGCGGGCATTTTTTATTGCGTTGTCCATCTCGGCGTGCCCGGCCAGAGTTGATCCAGCCCGCCACGGGGTGGGCCGATTGCACGGGAGGTGGGCTGGAATGCGGGACACACTGGTTCTGAACGCGAGCTTCGAGCCGCTGTCGACGGTGACGTTGAACCGCGCCGTCGTGCTGGTGCTGCAGGACAAGGCCGTGGTCGAGCAGGCCCACCCCGAACTGCGCATGCGCGGTGCCGATGTGGACATACCGGCGCCGCGGGTGATCCGGTTGTGCCGGTACGTGAGGGTGCCGTTCCGAAGACAAGCGCCGTGGTCGAGGCGGGGAGTGCTGGTCAGGGACCGGCACCGGTGCGCGTACTGCGGGCGCAGGGCGACGACGGTGGACCATGTGGTGCCGCGGGCGCAGGGGGGTCAGGACTCCTGGCTGAACACGGTGGCCTCGTGCGCGGAGGACAATCACCGTAAGGCCGACCGGACTCCGGAGCAGGCGGGGATGCCGTTGCTGCGGCAGCCGTTCGAGCCGACGCCGGCCGATGCGATGCTGTTGGCTCTCGGCACCGAGGACTTCGACGCGCTGCCGGACTGGCTGGCGCGGGACGCGGCGTAGGGCGCACGACGTGGAACTGGGGCCCGCCTCCTGAGGGAGGCGGGCCCCAGTCACGTAACAGGGAGCCTACGTCAGTCGATCGACGGCTTCTCGCGGCGTTCGGTCGCCTTCTCCGAGCCGCCCCCTCCGCCCGAACCGCCGCCCATGGGGCCGAAGTTGCCCATGGCGCCGGACAGGCCCTTGAGGGCGTCGCCGATCTCGCTGGGCACGATCCAGAGCTTGTTGGCGTCGCCCTCGGCGATCTTCGGGAGCATCTGGAGGTACTGGTAGGAGAGGAGCTTCTGGTCCGGGTCGCCGGCGTGGATGGCCTCGAAGACGGTGCGGACGGCCTGGGCCTCGCCCTCGGCGCGCAGGGCGGCGGCCTTGGCCTCACCCTCGGCGCGCAGGATCTGGGACTGCTTCTCACCTTCGGCGGTGAGGATGGCGGCCTGGCGCGTACCTTCGGCGGTGAGGATCGCGGCGCGCTTGTCACGGTCGGCGCGCATCTGCTTCTCCATCGAGTCCTGGATGGAGGTGGGGGGTTCGATCGCCTTGAGTTCGACGCGGTTGACGCGGATGCCCCACTTGCCGGTGGCCTCGTCGAGGACGCCGCGCAGGGCCGCGTTGATCTCCTCACGGGAGGTCAGGGTCCGCTCCAGGTCCATGCCACCGATGATGTTGCGGAGTGTGGTGACGGTGAGCTGCTCGATGGCCTGGATGTAGCTGGCGACCTCGTAGGTCGCGGCTCGCGCGTCGGTCACCTGGTAGTAGATGACCGTGTCGATGTTCACGACCAGGTTGTCCTGGGTGATCACCGGCTGCGGCGGGAACGGAACGACCTGTTCGCGCAGGTCGATGCGGTTGCGGATGGTGTCGATGAACGGGACCACGATGTTGAGGCCCGCGTTGAGTGTGCGCGTGTAGCGGCCGAAGCGCTCGACGATGGCCGCGCTGGCCTGTGGGATGACTTGGATGGTCCTGATAAGGGCGATGAAGACCAACACCACCAGAATGATCAGGACGATGATGACCGGTTCCATCGTCGTTCCCCGTACCCTTCTCCGCCTCGGCGCTCTCGGAAGATCTTATGGTTGTTGAAGATCTTGCTGGTCGAGTCTGACAGACCGTCGTACAACTCGTGGGCTGTTCGTATCAGTTGAGTCCTACGAGGTCAGATGACGATGGCGGTCGCTCCCTCGATCTCCACGACATCCACTTCCTGGCCTACTTCGTAGGCGCGTTCGGTGTCGAGGGCACGGGCCGACCAGACCTCTCCGGCGAGCTTGATCCGGCCACCGGAGCCGTCGACGCGCTCCAGCACGACGGCTTGCTTGCCCTTCAACGCGTCCACACCTGTGGCGAGTTGGGGGCGCTGCGCGCTGTGCCGGAGCGCGATGGGGCGTACCACGGCGATCAGTGCGACCGAGACGACGACGAAGGCGAGGACCTGGGCCACGATGCCGAAGCCCAGTCCGGCGAAGACCGCGGCGGCGACGGCGCCGACGGCGAGCATGCCGAACTCGGGCATCGCCGTGACCACGAGCGGAATTCCGAGCGCGGCCGCGCCGACGAGCCACCACACCCATGCGTCGATGTCGTTCACATGGTCATGGTATGACCGCAAGTCCCTTTGCGGACAGGGCGCAAGGGGCTCAGGTCAGCGGCAGACCGCGCGCGGTCCAGCGGTCGCCGGCCTGTTCGACGACGAGCGGCAGGCCGAAGCAGAGGGAGAGGTTGCGGGAGGTGAGTTCGAGCTCCAGCGGACCGGCGGTGAGGACCTTGCCCTGACGGATCATCAGGACGTGGGTGAAGCCGGGGGCGATCTCCTCGACGTGGTGGGTGACCATGATCATCGAGGGGGCGATCGGGTCGCGGGCGAGGCGGCCGAGGCGGCGTAGGAGGTCCTCGCGGCCGCCCAGGTCGAGGCCGGCGGCGGGCTCGTCGAGCAGGAGCAGCTCGGGGTCGGTCATCAGGGCGCGGGCGATGAGGGTGCGCTTGCGCTCGCCCTCGGAGAGGGTGCCGAACTTCCGGTCGAGGTAGTCGCTCATGCCGAGGCGGTCGAGGAAGGCGCGGGCGCGCTGCTCGTCGATCTCCTCGTACTCCTCCTGCCAGCCGGCGGTCATGCCGTACGCGGCGGTCAGCACGGTCTGCAGGACGGTCTGGCGCTTGGGGAGCTTGTCGGCCATGGCGATGCCGGCCACGCCGATGCGGGGGCGCAGTTCGAAGACGTCGGTGCCGGGCTTGCCGAGGGTCTCGCCGAGGATGGTCGCGGTGCCCGTGCTGGGGTAGAGGTAGCTGGAGGCGACGTTGAGGAGGGTGGTCTTGCCCGCGCCGTTGGGGCCGAGGATGACCCAGCGCTCGCCTTCCTTGACCGACCAGGAGACCTGGTCCACCAGAGCCCGGCCCTCCCGGACCACGGATACGTCCTGAAGCTCCAGAACATCGCTCATGAGCGCGTTGTCTCCCCTTGCAGTGTGACCGGTCTCGGGTCGGCGTCTCGGCTGTCGCGTGCGCTTGTGGGCGCAGCCCTCGAAGAAATCTACGCCACTGGTCGGCCCCTCCATTCCATCGGTCCGGTCCTTAGGGTGGGGGCATGCTCTCGGAACCGCGCTCAGGACGCCTTGCCGCTTGGGGAAACGCCCTTTTGGCCGGACTTGTCTCTCCGGACGACGCCGTGCTCGCGATCGTCGGTGAGGACGCCGTGCACCGGATGGAGGGGCTGCCGGGTGAGTCGGGGCAGGTGGGGCTGACGCTGGGGCTGGGCCGGCTGCGGGCGCTGGGGGTGGCCGGTCTGCGGGTGGCGCTGCCCGCCCCGGGGCATCCGCTGGGGCTGAGCGGGCCGCCGGAGTTCAACGCGCGGGCGATGGAGGCCGAGGAGGCGGTGGTCTGTCACGGCGCCGCGCTGGGGCTGGTGCCGGAGGTGTACGAGGCCGGTCCCGACGGTGATGTGCATGTCGAGGTGGTCTGGAACTGTCTGCCGGTGCGGGAGGCTCCCCCGGCCGACGTGCCGTCGCTCGGTGAGGCGGAGCGGGAGCTGGCGGAGGCGCTCCGGGAGGCGACGGAGGTGTTGTCGCGGCTGGACGTCGCCGGGTCTGGCCCGGTGGCGGAGGCGGCGATCGACGCGTACCGGGCGCGGGCCGAGCGGGGCCGGGAGGTGCTGGCACCGGGGTATCCGCCGCGGGCGGTCCGCGTGCTGGAGCTGGCGCAGCGGGTGGGGTTGCTGGTGTCCCTGGCCCACGGCAACGGTCATGGCGGCGCGGTGAGTTCGGCGGAGATGGGGGCGCGGGCGGAGGCGTTGCGGCCGGTGGAGCGGACGGCGCGCCGGGCACAGGTCGCCGCGTACAACGCGTATGTGGAGGAGCGGGAGCGGGGCATGAGGTGAGCCCCGCCCCCTGACAGCCCTCCGGCCTCCCGGGCTGGGCCCGGGAGGCCGGAGATCACTGCACGCCGTGGGGCGGACGTCAGTGGTTGACGCCCAGGTTGCCGAAGGCGGGATTCAGCACGCCGATGACGTTGACGCTGTTGCCCACGGCGTTCACCGGGACGTGGACCGGGGCCTGAACGAGGTTGCCCGACAGCACGCCGGGCGAGCCCACGGCCTGGCCGTCGGCGTGCGAGCCGCCGGTGGTGGCGGAGGCCATCCCGGCTCCCGCGGCGATCAGGCCGCCGGCCACCATCGTCACGGCCGCTGCCTTCTTCAGGTTCTTCACTTCTGAGTCCTCCTAGCGATGGCCGCGGCAGTCGCCGCAGCACGCACTGGAGAACGGCGGCGCTCCCCGGAGGTTGCGCCATTCGGGGGACATTCCCACGACAGTATGAATCTCGGTCCGGAGCGGGACGCTCCGTGTTGCCGTGCCGCACCGGCGCTCGCGCCGCGTTTCAGCCGGCCACACCGTGTCGTACGGCCCACAGCGCGGCCTGCGTCCGGTCCGCCAGGTCGAGCTTCATCAGGATGTTCGACACATGGGTCTTGACCGTCTTCTCGGACAGGACGAGGGTGCGGGCGATCTCGCGGTTGGAACGGCCGTCCGCTATCAGGCCGAGGACCTCGCGCTCCCGCTCGGTGAGGGACCCGGCTCGGCCCGGCGCGGAGTTCGCCTCCTCCTGGGACAGCAGGGCCAGCGCCACCTCGGGCTGCAGGAGGATGTGCCCGGCGTGCACCGAGCGGATGGCGCCGGCGAGGGCGTCGGGGTCCACGTCCTTGTAGACGTAGCCGGCGGCGCCGGCGCGCAGGGCCGGCACCACCGTGCGCTGTTCGGTGAAGCTGGTGACGATCAGCACGCGCGCGGGGTTGTCCAGTTCCCGGAGCCTGCGCAGGGCGTCCACGCCGTCCATGCCCGGCATCTTGATGTCCATCAGGACGACGTCGGGCCTGAGTTCCTCGGCGCGGGCGACTCCCTCGGCTCCGTCGGCGGCCTCGCCCACCACCTCGATGTCGTCCTGCACCTCGAGAAAGGTGCGCAGGCCGCGGCGGACCACCTGGTGGTCGTCGACGAGCAGCACCCTGATTGCGTCAGCCACCGGGGACCTCCATCTCGATCACGGTGCCTTTGCCGGGCGCCGATTCCACGGTCAGCCGGCCGCCGACCCCGCTGGTGCGGTCGCGCATGGACACCAGGCCGAGGTGACGGCCGGCCCGCCGTATGCCGTGCGGGTCGAAGCCGACGCCGTCGTCCGTCACCCGCAGGACCGCCGCCGTGCCGCGCCGGGTCAGGGTCACGTCCACATGATCGGCTCCGGAGTGCCGCAGCGCGTTGTGCAGGGCTTCCTGGGCGACGCGCAGGACCGCCTCCTCCTGGGCGGAGGGCAGGGCGCGCACCCCTTTGCCGTCGAAGCTCACGCGCGCGCTGTGGGCGCGGTCGAGGACCTGGATCTGGGTGCGCAGGGTGGCGACGAGGCCGTCCTCGTCGAGGGCGGCCGGGCGCAGCTCGACGACCGCGGCGCGCAGTTCGTCGGTCGCCTCGGCGGCGAGCGCGGCCACCTGCTGCAGTTCGCCCTTGGCGCGGGAGGGATCGCGGTCCACCAGGGCGGCCGCGGCCTGGGCGGTCAGGCGCAGGGAGAAGAGTTTCTGGCTGACGGCGTCGTGCAGTTCGTGCGCGAGGCGGGAGCGCTCCTCGGCGATGGTCAGTTCACGGCTGCGCTCGTACAGACGGGCGTTGGTGAGGGCGATCGCCGCGTGCTGGGCGAGGATGGCGAGCAGTTCCTCGTCCTCCGCGGTGAAGCCGCAGCCGCCGCTGGGCCGGGAACAGTTCTTGTTGGCCAGGAACAGGGCGCCGATGACCTCGTCGCCGTCCCGGACGGGCAGGCCCAGGAAGTCGGACATGTCGGGGTGGGCGGCGGGCCAGCCCTCGAAGCGGGGGTCCTTGCGCACGTCGGCCAGGCGCTCGACCTTGGCCTCCTGGAGCATGGCGGCGAGGATGCCGTGCTGGCGCGGGAGGGGGCCGATGGCCGCCCACTGGTCGGCGCTGACGCCGTCGACGACGAACTGGGCGAAGCCGCCGTGGTCGTCGGGGACGCCCAACGCGGCGTACTGCGCGTCCAGCAGTTCGCGGGCCGAGGCGACGATCGTCTTGAGGACGTCGCGCACCTCGAGATGCCTGCTCATGGCCAGCAGCGCGGCGCTCACCGCTGCCAGGCCGGACCGGGGGCCTTGACTCATGACCTCACGGTACCGGCGGGGTGTGACACATCGGATCGGACCTGTGACGGCGGCGGATGGGGCGGTGGCCCTAGGTCCGGTGGCGTAGGCCCACCGCCCCCGACCGGCGGCTTAGGGCGAAGGGCCCCGTCGCTTTGCGCCCCGCGTCCGAGGCGGGGCGGAGGGGCCGGTTCCTACGTTGAGGGCAGGCCGTCGTGGGACGGCGTCGACGAGGGGACGTGGAGTCATGCCGGTAGCGATCATCACGGGGGCGTCGAAGGGGCTGGGGCGGGCACTCGCCGGGGCCCTGGCCGCCCGGGGCTGGGACCTGGTGCTCGACGCGAGGACGACGGAGGTCCTGCGGGAGACGGCGGCTGAGCTGGAGGCGCACGGCACGCGCGTGACGGCGGTGTCCGGGGACGTCACGGACGCCGGGCACCGGGCCGAGCTGGTGGCGGCGGCCGAGAAGCTGGGCGGCGTCGATCTGCTGGTGAGCAACGCGAGCGCGCTGGGCGCCGAGCCTCTCGTACGCCTGGACGCGCTGCCCACGGAGGGGCTGCGGCGGGCGCTGGAGGTGAACGTGGTGGCCGCGCTGGGCCTGGTCCAGGAGGCGCTGCCGCTGCTGCGCGCGTCCGAGGCGGGCACGGTGATCACGGTCAGCTCGGACGCGGCCGCCGAGGCGTACGAGACGTGGGGCGGGTACGGGGCCTCCAAGGCGGCGCTGGACCGTCTGGCGGCCGTACTGGGCGCGGAGGAGCCGGGACTGCGGGTGTGGGCGGTGGACCCCGGGGACATGGCGACCGATCTGTACGCGGCCGCCGTACCGGACGACGACGATCCCCGGCCGGCGCCGGCCGGGGTGGTGCCGGCGTTCCTGCGGCTGCTGGACGAGCGCCCGGCGAGCGGGCGGTACGCGGCCCTCTCGCTGCTGGTGGAGGGGCGATGACGCTCGCGGTGAGGGTGCCTGAGGAGCTGTCGGCCCGTGTCCCGGCCGAGCAGCGTGGCCCGGGGCTGGACCGGGATGCCGTGCGGCTGCTGGTGTCGCGGGGGACGGAGGTGTCGCACCACGCGTTCAGAGAGCTGCCGGGCGTGCTGCGGGCCGGGGATCTGCTGGTGGTGAACACCTCCCCGACGCTGGCCGCCGCCGTGGACGGGCGGGTCGGGCACGCGCGCGTGGTGGTGCACTTCTCCACGCGCGGGGACGACGGGCGATGGGCGGTGGAGCTGCGGCAACCGGACGGAAGGGGCACCACGCGCCCGCCGGCGCCGGGGTGGACGCGGAGCGCTCCCTGGACGAAGGGGGCGGGGGGACCGGCGGGGACGGAGGTGCGGCTGCCCGGAGGTGTGCGGCTGGTCCTGGAGGAGCCGCTGAGCGCGCGGGGCGAGCGCCTGTGGTGGGCTCGGGCGGCCGGGGCCGGGGTTCCGGGGATGCTGCGGGAGCACGGCCGGCCGATCCGCTACTCCTATACGGAGCGGGATCAGCCGCTGTCCGTCTACCAGACGGTGTTCGCGCTGCCGGCGGCCGGCGGGGCGGGCAGCGCGGAGATGCCGAGCGCGGCGCGGCCCTTCACCGCGCGCCTGGTGGCGGAGCTGGTGAGCCGGGGCGTGCAGTTCGCCCCGGTCACCCTGCATACGGGGGTGGCTTCTCCGGAGGCGCACGAGCCGCCGTATCCGGAGCGGTTCTCGGTGCCGGAGGCGTCGGCGCGGCTGATCAACGCGGTGCGGGCCGGGCACGGGCGGGTCGTGGCCGTGGGGACGACGGCCGTGCGGGCGGTGGAGTCGGCGGCCGGCGCCGACGGTGTCGTCCGGGCGCGTGAGGGGTGGACGGATCTCGTGGTCACCCCGGAGCGCGGGGTGCGGGTGGTGGACGGGCTGCTGACCGGGCTGCACGAGCCGGAGGCCTCGCATCTGCTGATGCTGCGGGCGGTCGCCGGGCGGGAGGCGGTGGACCGCGCGTACGAGGAGGCGCTGCGCGGGCGGTACCTGTGGCACGAGTTCGGCGACGTCCATCTCGTCCTCCCGCGGGAGGACCCTCACGCACAGCATTGCGCCAGCAACTGTTGGTGAGGAAACCTCAGAGGCCATGTGAGCCCGCACATAGGGCGCAGGTCACGTACGAAGGTGGGTAGGAGAGGAAGACTCACATGATGAGCGGCAGAGACGGTCTAGTCTGCCCCGATTTGCCCTTCCCTGATCCACTACCCGGGATCGTACGTCACATCTTTGCCTGGTGATTTTGCGGCCGCTAAGAATGGCAGCCGTCGCTCAGCGCCGCGGGTTCCGCCCGCGGCGTTCGTGCGGGAAGGACCCGAGTCCCCCGCAGGACGTCGAGCGACCTCCGCGCTATTCGAAGAGGTCCGTCTGTCATGCCCAAGAACACCAACACCCGCGGTCACAGTCGTGCGCTGACCCGCCACCACAAGATCGCGCTCGCCGGTGTCGCCACCCTCGGTGCCGCCGCCCTCGCCTTCTCCGCGGTGCCCAGCAGCGCCGAGACCACCACGAGTGAGGCCGTCTCCACGGCCAAGGTCGCCTACGGCACCGAGCAGATCAAGGACGTGAAGGCCAGCGTCACCGACCGGCTCGCCGTCGACAGCATCAAGGCCGAGACCGCCAAGGCGAAGGCCGACGCCCGCGCCAAGGCCGCCGCCGCGGCCGTCGCGAAGAAGAAGGCCGCCGCCGCGGCCGCCGCCAAGGCCGCCGCCCAGCGGAAGGCCGAGGCCGAGCGCCGGGCCAAGGAGGCCGCGAGCCGCTCCGCCAAGCGCGTCGCCCTGAAGAAGGCCGCCGTGAAGAAGGCCGCCGTGAAGAGCTACGGCAACAACCTGAACGGCTGGATCAACCACGCCCTCGACATCATGCACAGCAAGGGCATCCCGGGTTCGTACAACGGTCTGTACCGCAACATCATGCGGGAGTCCTCGGGCAACCCGAACGCCATCAACAACTGGGACATCAACGCGATCAACGGCATCCCGTCGAAGGGCCTGCTGCAGGTCATCCCGCCGACGTTCACCGCCTACCACGTCGCCGGCACGTCCTGGAACATCTACGACCCGGTCGCCAACATCACCGCCGCCGCCAACTACGCGGCCGACAAGTACGGCACGATCGACAACGTCAACAGCGCGTACTGAGGTCAGCGCGGACCTCAGCCCGTGAACGCCGAAGGGCGGCACCTCCTGACGGGTGCCGCCCTTCGGGGTCGTTCAAGGCCCTACTTGCGCATGACCTCCGGCTCGTGGCGGCGCAGGAAGCGGGCCACGAAGAAGGCGCAGATCACGCCGAGCACGATCAGGGCGACCATGTCCAGGGTCCAGGCGCCGGCGCTGTGCGCCCACAGCGGGTCGTCGGGCTTGCCCTTGCCCGGCGGGGCGATCCGGTTGAAGTCCAGCGTGGCGCCCGCGGCGCCGACGGCCCAGCGCGAGGGCATCAGGTACGAGAACTGGTTGACGCCGATCGCGCCGTTCAGCGCGAAGAGGCAGCCGGTGAAGACGACCTGGACGATCGCGAACATGACCAGCAGCGGCATGGTCTTCTCGGAGGTCTTCACCAGGGCGGAGATGATCAGGCCGAACATCATCGAGGTGAAGCCCAGCGCCATGATCGGCAGGCAGAGCTCGACGAGCACCGCGTTGCCGAGGACGACGCCC
Organism: Streptomyces sp. MAI_2237; assembly: GCF_054189285.1. Taxonomy (NCBI): domain Bacteria; kingdom Bacillati; phylum Actinomycetota; class Actinomycetes; order Kitasatosporales; family Streptomycetaceae; genus Streptomyces; species Streptomyces sp. MAI_2237. Next base: position 634,971 of record NZ_JAJPGQ010000001.1, read on the forward strand.
TTGTCCGGGACGGTGCGGCTGGCGAAGCCGATGACCCCGACCATCAGGCCCTGCAGGATCGTGATCAGGCCGAGCACGAACACCTTGGACATCAGGTACGCGGAGCGGGACAGGCCGGTCGCGCGCTCCCGCTCGTAGATGACCCGTTCCTTGATCAGCTCGCGGACGGAGTTGGCGGCGCCGGCGAAGCAGGCGCCCACCGCGAGGATCAGCAGCACCGTGGTGGCCGTGCCGTTCGGCACGGGCTGCTGCGTGGTCGGGTTGATCTCCGTGTTGACCAGCAGGTCCTTGCCGGAGTCGATGAGCAGGCTCACCGAGCCCAGGACCAGCGGCAGGATCACCGTCAGCGCCAGGAAGCCCTTGTCGGAGGCGATGACCGACATGTAGCGCCACACCAGCGTGCCGAACTGGCTCATCCAGCCCTGCGGCTTCGGCGGCTTCATCGCCTGCATCGGAGGCATCTGTACGGACTGCGGCGCAACGGCGTCGATGTCCGCGGCGTACATCTGGTAGTGCTGCGAGCCCTTCCAGCGTCCGGCCCAGTCGTAGTCGCGGTAGTTCTCGAAGGCGGAGAAGACGTCGGCCCAGGTGTCGTAGCCGAAGAAGTTCAGCGCCTCCTCGGGCGGCCCGAAGTAGGCGACCGCACCGCCCGGGGCCATCACGAGCAGCTTGTCGCACAGGGCGAGCTCGGCCACGGAGTGGGTGACCACGAGGACCGTGCGGCCGTCGTCGGCGAGACCGCGCAGCAGCTGCATGACATCGCGGTCCATGCCCGGGTCGAGACCCGAGGTCGGCTCGTCCAGGAAGATCAGGGACGGCTTGGTGAGCAGCTCCAGGGCCACCGAGACGCGCTTGCGCTGGCCTCCGGAGAGGGAGGTGACCTTCTTCTCCTTGTGGATGTCGAGCTTCAGCTCACGCAGCACCTCGTCAATGCGCGCCTCGCGCTCGGCCGCGGTGGTGTCGGCCGGGAAGCGGAGCTTGGCCGCGTACTTGAGGGCCTTCTTGACCGTCAGTTCCTTGTGCAGGATGTCGTCCTGCGGGACCAGGCCTATGCGCTGGCGCAGCTCGGCGAACTGCTTGTACAGGTTGCGGTTGTCGTACAGGACGTCACCCTGGTTGGCGGGCCGGTAGCCGGTGAGCGCCTTGAGCAGGGTCGACTTGCCCGAACCGGACGGGCCGATGACCGCGATCAGCGACTTCTCCGGGACGCCGAAGGAGACGTCCTTGAGGATCTGCTTGCCGCCGTCGACCGTCACGGTCAGATGGCGGGCCGAGAAGGAGACCTCGCCGGTGTCGACGAACTCCTCCAGCCGATCGCCGACGATCCGGAAGGTGGAGTGGCCGACGCCGACGACGTCGGCGGGGCCGAGCAGTTGCGAACCGCCCTTGGCGATGGGCTGGCCGTTGACGTACGTGCCGTTGTGCGAGCCCAGGTCGCGGATCTCCATGCGGCCGTCGGGCGTCGAGTGGAACTCGGCGTGGTGACGGGAGACCTGCAGGTCGGAGACGACCAGTTCGTTCTCCAGGGCACGGCCGATGCGCATCACGCGGCCGATGGAGAACTGGTGGAACGTCGTCGGGCTGCGGTCGCCGTAGACCGGCGGCGCCCCCGCGCCACCACCGGGGTTCTGCTGCTGCGGGATCTGCGCCGCGGCCTGCTGCGGCTGCTGCCAGGCGCCCTGCGGCTGCGAGACCTGCGGCTGCGGAGCCGACTGCTGCGGCGGGGCCTGCTGCGCCCAGCCGGGGCCCGCTCCCTGCGCGGCGTACGGCTGCTGCTGCGGCTGGGCCTGCGGGGTCGCGACGGCGGCCGCGGCGCCGGAGACCGTCACGCGCGGGCCGTCGGTCGCGTTGCCGAGATGGACCGCCGTACCGGGGCCGATCTCCATGTGGTGGACGCGCTGCCCCTGCACGAAGGTGCCGTTGGTGGAGCCCTTGTCCTCCAGGACCCAACCGCGGCCGCTCCAGCTGATCGTGGCGTGCCGCCAGGAGACCCTGGCGTCGTCGACCACGACGTCCCCCTGCGGATCACGTCCGAGGGTGTAAGGCCTGGACGGATCCAGCGTCCAGGTGCGTCCGTTCAATTCCAGTACGAGTTCCGGCACTCCATGCCCCACTGAGTAGTCCCCCGAGATACCCCCGACACAGGGAGTCTAGGGATGTCGAACATCGTCGGGAACTATTTCAGGCTCGCCCCTCTGACCGAAAGTCGGGCCTTGTGAACACCACGCGCGGACGGGTCGTCCGGTTCCGTTGACGGGGTGGAAACCGACCCGGAGAGTGGTAATCCACGCGAGGGGGACATGCGCGGCAACCGGGCCGCGCCGCGGATCGGGGGGTCTGCCATGAGCGCGTCGTTCGGTGTCGAGAGCGCCAAGCACGGCACCCGCGGCTCACAAGTGCCGTGGGGAGACGTCGTGCTGTCCGCGATCGCCTCCGTGAGCTGGGCGGTGATCGGGATGGCGGGCACGGCGGCGCTCGGCCTGCATCTGCTGCGGGCGGACGCCGCGGCCTCGCTGGGACCGATGACCGCGGCCGTGGTGGCCCTCGGCGCGGGCGGTTCGGTCACTCCGTCCGGCGATGTCTCCGCCTTCGGCCTGAAGGGCGCCGAGGCCCATACGGCCGTCACGATCACGCCACTCGGGGTGAGCCTGGTCGGCGCCCTGCTGCTGTCGTGGTTCTTCCTACGGTCCCTGCGCGCGGCCGGAGTTGTGGTCGCGCCGGCCGAACTCCTCGCGCGCGCGGGCGCGGTGGTCGCACTGTTCGTGGCGACGCTGGGCGGGCTCGCCTGGGCGGGGCACGACGTCATCACCATCGACGGCGGCTCGCTGGGTCTCGGCAGGCTGCCCGGCGGATCGGGCGGGGGCGGCGGCATCAGCGTCCCGGGCCTCGGCGACCTCGGGGACATCGGCGGGCTGCTCCCGGACAACATCGGCAATCTGATCAAGGCCAAGGCGGGGGTCGGCTTCTCGGTCGACACGGCGGCCACCCTGCTCGGGGGCCTCGGCTGGTCGGCCGGGGTCCTGCTGATCGCCCTGCTCGCCTCGCGCCGCACTCCCCTGCCGCGGGGCTGGGAGGCGGTGCACCGCGTCGTCCGGCCGGCGGCCTCGGCGCTCGTCACGGTGCTGCTGGTGACCGTGGCGGCGGGGTGCGCGGCGGCGGTGTACGCGGCGATCGGCGACGCCCATCCCCGACGGATCTTCGGCGCGGCCCTGCTCGGTGCCCCCAACGGCACCTGGCTCGGCATCCCGATCGGCCTGTTCGTCCCCTTCGACGGCAAGGCCACGGGTGCGCTGGCCAAGCTGCTGCCGAACCCCCTGGACGACCTGCTCACCGCGAAGACCGACCAGTCGGTGACGCTGGGCAGGCTGGCCGACCTGGACGGGCGGGTGTGGCTGCTCGGGGTCGCGGCGGTGGTGGCGATGCTGCTGGCGGGGGTGCTGACGGCGGTTCGAACGCCGGTCGGGGACGCGGGGGGCCGGGGTCCCGGCGTCCTCGGGTTCGCCGGGCGGTGCGCGCTGCGGCTGGGCGTCGTCACGGCGCTGACCCTGCCGCTGCTCGCCTGGCTGACCGAGGTGTCGGTGGACGCCTCGCTGTCGGTGCTGGGCTTCGACGCGTTCGGTGCCGGGATCAGCCTGCGGGGGAACCTCGGCATGGCCCTGCTGCTCGGTGCGGCGTGGGGCGCGGCGGCGGGTGCGGTGGGCGCTCTGCTGGCCCGGGCGACCGGTGCGGCGGGGCGCGGCGCGGCTCCCCTGGCGCGGGTCGGCGGGACGGCGGGGGCCGGAGGCACGGGCGCCGCGCAGCCGCGGTACGCGCCGGAGTCCGGGGTGCCCGCGGGGGCGACGGGCGCACACGGGGGCGGAGCGGCGCCGTATGCGGGTGGTTCGGGGCCGTACACGCCCGCCGGGTCGTACCGGGCGCCGAACCCTGCCACCAATCCGTACCTGCGGGTGCCGGACGAGGCCAGGGAGCCCGAGGACGCACGGCCACCCGACCGCCCCGGCTCCGGCTCCGGCTCCGGCTCCGGCTCCGGCTCCGGCTCCGGCTCCGGCTCCGGGGAGGCCGTACCGCCGCCCGGCAGCCGCAACAGCGACGTGTACGGCGCTCCCACCGTGGTCCGGCCGCTCGGCAACCCGCCGCCCGGCCGGCAGCCGCCGCGGCCGGGCCGCGGGGAGCGTCCCCGGTCGTCGTGGGGCGACGGCCCGCCTCCGCCGCCTCCGCCGCCCCCCGCTCCCCCGCCGGGGAGGCCGAAGAAGGATCGCTGAGTCCCGCCGCAGGGGGGCTGGACGTCGTGACCGCGTCGCAAGGTGCCGGTCACCCGCCCGACACCCGATGTTCGGTGTCCGCCAGACGGACCGCGGCGGCGGACGGCACTGGGTGCCGGATACGGTGGGTACACCATGAGCGCTTCGCAGACCTCGCCCTCCGACGTGGCCCCTGACGTCCCCACTCTCCTCGTCAAGATCTTCGGCAAGGACAGGCCGGGCATCACGGCCGGACTCTTCGACACCCTCGCCGCCTACTCCGTCGACGTGGTCGACATCGAGCAGGTCGTCACCCGTGGCCGTCTCACGCTGTGCGCGCTCGTGACGCAGCCGGTGGCCGCCGGACTCGAGGGCGACCTGCGGGCGACCGTCCACAGCTGGGCGGAGTCGATGAAGATGCAGGCGGAGATCATCTCCGGCCACGGCGACAACCGTCCCCGCGGTCTGGGCCGCTCCCTGGTCACCGTCCTCGGTCATCCGCTCACGGCGGAGGCGACCGCCCGGATCGCGGCGAAGATCGCCGATGCCGGCGGCAACATCGACCGTATCTTCCGGCTCGCCAAGTACCCGGTCACGGCGGTCGAGTTCGCGGTCTCCGGCGTCGAGACCGGACCGCTGCGCACGGCCCTGGTGACGGACGCGGCGGCACTGGGTGTCGACGTGGCGGTCGTCGCCGCGGGGCTGCACCGGCGGGCGCAGCGGCTCGTCGTCATGGACGTCGACTCCACCCTCATCCAGGACGAGGTGATCGAGCTCTTCGCCGCGCACGCGGGCTGCGAGGACAAGGTCGCCGAGGTCACCGCGGCCGCGATGCGCGGGGAGCTGGACTTCGAGCAGTCGCTGCACGCGCGCGTGGCGCTGCTGGAGGGCCTGGACGCCTCGGTCGTCGACAAGGTGCGCAGCGAGGTGCGGCTGACACCGGGTGCCCGGACGCTGATCCGCACACTGAAGCGGCTGGGCTACCAAGTGGGTGTGGTCTCCGGCGGGTTCACCCAGGTCACCGACGATCTCAAGGAGCGGCTCGGGCTGGACTTCGCCCAGGCCAACACGCTGGAGATCGTCGACGGGCGGCTGACCGGCCGGGTGACCGGCGAGATCGTGGACCGCGCGGGCAAGGCGCGGCTGCTGCGCCGGTTCGCCGCCGAGGCGGGCGTGCCGCTCGCCCAGACCGTGGCGATCGGCGACGGCGCCAACGACCTGGACATGCTGAACGCGGCCGGTCTCGGGGTCGCCTTCAACGCCAAGCCGGTCGTCCGGGAGGCGGCGCACACCGCGGTGAACGTGCCGTTCCTGGACACCGTCCTGTATCTGCTGGGCGTCACCCGCGAGGAGGTCGAGGCCGCGGACACCCAGGACGACCGGTAGCCGGTCGCCGCGCGGACCACGCCTCAGGCCGTAAGGCCGAGGGGCCCGGCACCACCATGGTGCCGGGCCCCTCTGGCGTCCGCGCGGGGTGTCACTCGCTGGGCGCCCAGTAGTCGGTGAGGGTGGCCACGGCCGGCTCCAGGGATTTCCAGGAGCCGTCGAAGGTCAGGACGGCGAAGGCGGCGGCCGGGAAGCCGCGGCCGTTCATCCGCTCGCGGGCGTCGCCCTCGGCCGAGCCGGCCAGGATGTCGGCGAGGCCCTGCACACCCGGGTTGTGACCGATCAGGATGACGTTCTGGGCGTCGTCCGGGGTCTCGTTCAGCAGGGCGATCAGCTCGCCGGGCGAGGCCTCGTAGATCCGCTCCTCATAGACGGTTTTCGGCCGGTGCGGGAACTCGTGGACGGCGAGTTTCCAGGTCTCCCGGGTCCGGGTCGCGGTGGAGCACAGGGCCAGGTCGAAGGGGACGGCGGAGTCGGCCAGCTTGCGTCCGGCGACTGCGGCGTCCATGCGCCCCCGCTCGGCGAGGGGGCGCTCGTGATCGGTCACCTGGGGCCAGTCGGCTTTCGCATGCCGGAAGAGGACGATCCTGCGGGGTTCTGCGACGCTCATGCCACCCAGCTTCGCATGAAACAGGCCATCGGGCGCAGGGAGTTGACCGGCGGCTTCGGGCGTGCTCAGCGGGCCATGAGCTGCTGCACGCGCTCGAACAGGTGCGTGATCGCCGGGTCGCCCGCCGCCGCCTGCGCGTCCGTCGGGTTCAGCATGAGCGCCAGGAGCACGATGAAGGCGACGGTGGGCAGCGCGAGGGCCCACCAGGGCAGCCGGATGTCGACGCGGCCCGTGGTCGCCGCGTGGGGCCGGGTGTGCGACTGGGCCGACATGGGTTCCTCCGTGGGTCTTCGGGTCGGTGGTCCGCCTGGCGCGGCCACACTTCGAAGGTACGGAGCCGGGCGCCCTCAACCCATCCGGAGATCCACCCAGTTGACCCTGACACTCGCCCCCTAGGGGATGGTGGGGCTAGCACCACCATGGCCCCCCGCAGGGGGTGTCAGGGGGAGGCGAGCGTCGCGATGACGGCGATGATCACGAAGATGGCGAAGAACGCGCCGAAGACGATCAGCATCTTCTTCTGGCCGTTCTGGGGGTTCGGATCGAGCACTGGCATACGGCAAGTCTCGCACCCCTCCCCCGCCCGGGGGCCGTCGGGGTGAGGTCAGCGGGCCGCCTCGTCCTCGACCGTGCGGTCGCGGCCCGCCAGCACGCCGACCACCATCTGGGGGATCATCAGCGCGGACATGAGGGCGATCGGCAGGCCCCAGCCGCCGCTGTGCTGGTAGAGCACGCCGACGAGCAGCGGGCCGGGGATGGAGATCAGGTACCCGGTGCTCTGCGCGAAGGCCGACAGCTGGGCGACGCCGGCGCCGGTCCTGGCCCGCATGCCGACCATGGTCAGGGCGAGCGGGAAGGCGCAGTTGGAGACGCCGAGCAGCAGGGCCCAGGCCCAGGCGCCGCCCGCCGGCGCGAGGTAGAGGCCGGCGTATCCGGCCAGTCCGCAGACGCCGAGCGCGAGCACGATCGGTCCCTGGTGCGGCAGCCGGGTGGCGACGCGCGGGATGACGAAGGCGAGCGGCACGCCCATCACCATCGTGACCGCCAGCAGCAGCCCCGCCGTGCCGGCGGACACGCCCGCGTCCCGGAATATCTGCGCCATCCAGCCCATCGTGATGTAGGCGGCGGTGGCCTGGAGGCCGAAGAAGACGGCGAGGGCCCAGGCGGTACGGCTCCGGGTGATGCGCAGCGCGGGCGCCGCGTCGTGGGCGGAGCGCTCCCGCACGCGCGTTTCCCCCCGCACCGCCGGCTCCTCGGCGGGGGCCGCCTCCCGGCGCCGTACGAACGGGATCCACGGCAGGACGGCCGCCCCGGCGAGCGCCGCCCACACCGCGAGGCCGGTCTGCCAGGAGCCGCCCAGGGCGTCGGTCATGGGAACGGTGATCGCGGCGGCGGACGCGGTGCCCAGGGCGAGGGCCATGGAGTACAGGCCGGTCATGGAGCCGACCCTCTCGGGGAACCAGCGCTTGACGATGACCGGCATCAGGACGTTGCTGACGGCGATGCCCATGAGGGCGAGCGCGCTCGCGGCCAGGAAGCCCGCCGTGCCGCCCGCGTACGGCCGTATCAGCAGGCCCGCGGTGATGGCGAGCATGCCCGCGCACACCACCGCGGCGGGGCCGAAGCGGCGGGCCAGGCGAGCGGCCATGACGCCGAAGACGGCGAAGCAGAGCGGGGGTACGGAGGTGAGCAGTCCGGCGACGCTGCCGCTCATGCCCAGCCCGTCGCGGACCTCCTTCAGGAGCGCGCCGAGGCTGGTGATGGCGGGGCGGAGGTTCAGCGCGGTCAGCACGATGCCGATCAGGAGCAGTCGTGTCGTCCACGCGTGCGTGGCGGGCCGCGGCGGCTCCTGGGCGGCCGGGCCGCGCACCGCCGTGGACGTCGTCGTGCTGGTTTCCTCACGTGCCATGAGAGCCATCATAGAATCATGGGATGATTGGTTGTCCATGCCCGGGTCGGCCGTACCCGGCCGCCGCGTGCGAAGGTGTGCCATGCCCCTGAGCCATCCCCGTCGTTCGGCCCTGTCCGAGCAGGTCATCGCCGCGCTGCGGAACCAGATCACCTCCGGCGAATGGCCGGTGGGCTCGCGCATCCCGACGGAGCCGGAGCTGGTCGAGCAGCTCGGCGTCGCCCGCAACACGGTCCGCGAGGCCGTCCGCGCCCTCGCACACAACGGCCTGCTGGACATCCGCCAGGGCTCGGGGACCTACGTCGTCGCCACCAGCGAGCTGGCCGGCGTGATGCACCGCCGGTTCGCCGACGCCGACCCCCGGCACATCGCCGAGCTGCGCTCCACGCTGGAGTCCTCCGCGGCGCGGCTGGCCGCCCGGCGGCGCACGGAGAAGGACCTCAAGCAGCTCGACGCACTGCTTGTGCGGCGCGAGGAGGCGTGGGCGTCGGGCGACACGGAGGCGTTCGTGACGGCCGACTCCACCTTCCATCTCGCGGTGGTCTCCGCGTCGCACAACGACGTGATGACCGAGATGTACGCCGACCTCGGCGAGGTGCTGCGGGACTGGCTGCGCGACGACGTCGGCGAGGAGCTGACGCCGGAGACGTACATGGACCACACGCGGCTGGTCGACGCGATCCGCGCGGGCGACGCCGAGGCGGCGGGCACGGAGGCGGCGAGCTATCCGTTCCTGTGCCGTGCCGGGCGGTTCAGCCCTTCTGGTGGCTGACCCACGCCGTGCGCACGTCCTCCCAGCAGCGGCCGGTGAGCCGTACGGTCAGCGCCGGCGAGACATCGACGGGGGTGCCGTCGCTGTCGATGTCCCACCACGGGTCGCACTCGATGTGCAGGCTGACGCGGTCGGTCTCGGGATAGGGGTTGTGGCAGTACGCGGTCACATGGGAGCCGGTGACCCTGGTGCGGCACTCGGCCCCGAAGGGCTCGGCGGAGGCGGCTCTCGGCACGCGCACGTGCGGCACCGCCTCGAACGGCAGGGACATCACGAGAGCGACGGCGGCGGTCACTGAGGCCAGGCTGCGGGACAGGCGCACAACGGGGACCTCCTCGGCCGGGCTGGGGAGGGAGCGTGTGGTGAACGCCCCTCCAGCGTGCCCGGTCACCGGCCGCCGGCGCCCGGCCGGATAGGCCGAACGGGCGACGCCCCGCTGCCTTGCGGAAGCGGGGCGTCGGCGACGCGGGCGCCGTCGGACGGCGCGGGAGCGGTCAGGCGCCGATGGCGTGCAGACCGCCGTCCACGTGGATGATCTCGCCGGTCGTCTTCGGGAACCAGTCGCTCAGCAGGGCCACGATGCCCTTGCCGGCCGGCTCCGGGTCCTTCAGGTCCCACTCCAGCGGGGAACGGCTGTCCCAGACGGCGGCCAGGTCGCTGAAGCCCGGGATGGACTTGGCGGCCATGGAGCCGATCGGGCCCGCGGAGATCAGGTTGCAGCGGATGTTCTGCTTGCCCAGGTCGCGGGCGATGTAACGGCTGGTGGCCTCCAGGGCGGCCTTCGCCGGGCCCATCCAGTCGTACTGCGGCCACGCGTACTGCGCGTCGAAGGTCAGGCCGACGACCGAGCCGCCGTTCTGCATCAGCGGCAGGCAGGCCATGGTCAGCGACTTCAGGGAGTACGCCGAGACGTGCATGGCCGTGGCGACCGACTCGAACGGCGTGTTGAGGAAGTTGCCGCCGAGCGCGTCCTGCGGCGCGAAGCCGATGGAGTGCACGACGCCGTCGAGGCCGCCGAGCTCCTCGCCGACCACGTCGGCCAGGCGGCCCAGGTGCTCGTCGTTGGTGACGTCGAGCTCGATGACCTTGGTGGGCTTCGGGAGCTTCCTGGCGATGCGCTCGGTCAGCGTGGGCCGCGGGAACGCGGTCAGGATGATCTCGGCGCCCTGCTCCTGGGCCAGCTTGGCGGCGTGGAAGGCGATGGAGGACTCCATCAGCACACCGGTGATCAGGACGCGCTTGCCCTCGAGGATTCCGCTCATGGTGTTCAGTGACCCATTCCCAGTCCGCCGTCAACGGGGATGACGGCTCCAGTGATGTACGAGGCGTCGTCCGAGGCGAGGAACCGCACCGTCGCGGCGACCTCCTCGGGCTGTGCGTAACGGCCGAGCGGCACCTGGGACACGATGTTCTCGCGCTGCTCGTCGGTGAGCGCCTTGGTCATGTCGGTGTCGACGAAGCCAGGCGCGACGACGTTGAAGGTGATGTTGCGCGAGCCCAGCTCCCGGGCGAGGGAGCGCGCGAAGCCGACCAGTCCGGCCTTGGAGGCGGCGTAGTTGGCCTGGCCGGGGCCGCCGAACAGGCCGACGACCGAGGAGATCAGGACCACGCGGCCCTTCTTGGCGCGCAGCATGGCGCGGTTGGCCCGCTTGACCACGCGGAAGGTGCCGGTGAGGTTGGTGTCGAGGACGGACGTGAAGTCCTCCTCCGACATGCGCATCAGGAGCTGGTCCTTGGTGATGCCGGCGTTGGCGATCAGGACCTCGACGGGGCCGTGGGCGTCCTCGATCTCCTTGTAGGCCTGCTCCACCTGCTCGGTGTCGGTGATGTCGCACTTGACGGCCAGGAAGCCGGCCGGCGGCTCACCCGAACGGTACGTGATCGCGACCTTGTCGCCGGCATCGGCGAACGCGCGGGCGATGGCGAGGCCGATGCCCCGGTTGCCTCCGGTGACGAGAACCGAGCGGCTCAACGGATCACCCTTTCGATAGGGGTCTGACACATCCGCCCGGACAGCTGGACGACAGGCGGCTTCCCTCGAAAACCTATCGGGCCGTGCCCTCCCGCGGACAATCGGGCACCGACAGTGGCTCGGGGGACTCGCTGTCGGGTCCCTACAGAAAGTTGCCGAGCACGCCCGCAAACGTGTGGTCCGCCACCCGGTCGTCGCGACATGATCGGGGGCAACCGCCGGTCACTGTCGGGTCAACAGGAAGAGACGCAGGTGCCTCATACCATCGACGAAGCCTTCACGGCACTCCCGCTACGCGCCCTCGCGGACGCCGCGCTCGCCCGCGCGCGTGCGCTGGGCGCCGAGCACGCGGACTTCCGCCTGGAACGGGTGCGCAGCGCTTCCTGGCGCCTGCGGGACGCCAAGCTCGCCGGGTCGTCGGACACCACCGACCTCGGGTACGCGGTGCGCGTCGTGCACGGCGGTACCTGGGGCTTCGCCTCGGGCGTCGACCTGACCCTGGACGCCGCGGCCAAGGTCGCCTCGCAGGCGGTGGCGATGGCGAAGCTCTCCGCCCAGGTGATCAAGGCCGCCGGCTCCGACGAGCGGGTGGAGCTCGCCGACGAGCCCGTGCACGCCGACCGGACGTGGGTGTCGTCGTACGAGATCGACCCGTTCTCCGTGCCCGACGGGGAGAAGTCGGCGCTGCTGGCCGACTGGAGCGCGCGGCTGCTCGCCGCGAGCGGCGTCAACCACGTCGACGCCTCCCTGCTCACCGTCCACGAGAACAAGTTCTACGCCGACACGGCGGGGACCACGACGACGCAGCAGCGCGTGCGGCTGCACCCGTCCCTGACCGCCGTGTCGGTCGACGAGTCGAGCGGCGAGTTCGACTCGATGCGGACCGTCGCGCCGCCCGTCGGACGGGGCTGGGAGTACCTGACCGGCACCGGCTGGGACTGGGAGGGCGAGCTGGAGCGGATCCCGGAGCTGCTCGCGGAGAAGATGCGGGCGCCGAGCGTCGAGGCCGGCCTGTACGACCTGGTCGTCGACCCGTCCAACCTGTGGCTGACCATCCACGAGTCCATCGGCCACGCCACCGAGCTGGATCGCGCGCTCGGCTACGAGGCCGCGTACGCCGGCACCTCCTTCGCCACCTTCGACCAGCTCGGCAAGCTGCGCTACGGCTCCGAGCTGATGAACGTCACCGGCGACCGCACCGCCGAGCACGGTCTCGCGACGATCGGCTACGACGACGAGGGCGTCGAGGGCCAGTCCTGGGACCTGGTCAAGGACGGCACGCTCGTCGGCTACCAGCTCGACCGCCGCATCGCGAAGCTGACCGGCTTCGAGCGCTCCAACGGCTGCGCCTTCGCGGACTCCCCCGCGCACGTGCCCGTGCAGCGCATGGCCAACGTCTCGCTGCAGCCGGACCCGGCCGGGATGTCGACGGAGGACCTGATCGGCGGGGTCGACCGCGGGATCTACGTCGTCGGGGACCGCTCCTGGTCCATCGACATGCAGCGCTACAACTTCCAGTTCACCGGCCAGCGGTTCTTCCGGATCGAGAACGGGCGGATCACCGGGCAGCTGCGGGACGTCGCCTACCAGGCGACGACCACCGACTTCTGGGGCTCGATGGCCGCGGTGGGCGGCCCGCAGACCTATGTCCTGGGCGGCGCCTTCAACTGCGGCAAGGCCCAGCCGGGCCAGGTCGCCGCCGTCTCCCACGGCTGCCCCTCGGCGCTCTTCCGAGGCGTCAACATCCTCAACACCACGCAGGAGGCCGGTCGATGAGCGCCCGCAGCAGCAAGCCGCACGAGATCGTCGAGCGGGCGCTGGAGCTGTCCACCGCCGACGGCTGTGTCGTCATCGCCGACGAGCAGTCCACCGCCAACCTGCGCTGGGCGGGCAACGCGCTCACCACGAACGGTGTCACCAGGGGCCGTACGCTCACCGTGATCGCGACCGTCGGCGGCAAGGAGGGCACGGCCTCCGGTGTCGTCTCCCGCTCGGCCGTCACCGTCGAGGAGCTGGAGCCGCTGGTGCGGGCCGCGGAGGCCGCCGCGCGAGCCGCGGGCCCGGCCGAGGACGCGCAACCGCTCGTCGCGGACGTGCCGGCCTCCCCCGACTTCACGGACGCGCCCGCGGAGACCGGCTCCGCCGTGTTCGCCGACTTCGCGCCGGCCCTCGGCGAGGCCTTCGCCCGCGCGCGTGCCGGCGGACGCGAGCTGTACGGCTTCGCCAACCACGAACTGGTGTCGACGTACGTGGGGACGTCGACGGGTCTGCGCCTGCGCCACGACCAGCCCAACGGCACGCTGGAGATCAACGCCAAGTCGCCCGACCGCAAGCGCTCGGCGTGGGCCGGGCGGTCCACGCGGGACTTCAAGGACGTCGACCCGGCGGCGCTGGACGCCGAGCTCGCCGTACGGCTCGGCTGGGCCGAGCGGCGGATCGCGCTGCCCGCCGGGCGGTACGAGACGCTGCTGCCGCCGACCGCCGTGGCCGACCTGCTGATCTACCAGCTGTGGTCCGCCTCGGGCCGGGACGCGGTCGAGGGGCGCACGGTGTTCTCCAAGCCCGGCGGCGGCACGCGCGTGGGCGACCGGCTCACCGAGCTGCCGCTGACACTGCGCAGCGACCCGAACGAACCCGGCCTGGAGTCGGCGCCCTTCGTGATCGCCCACTCCTCCGGCGGCGACCAGTCGGTGTTCGACAACGGCCTGCCGCTCACGGCCACCGAGTGGGTGCGCGAGGGGGTGCTGCGGAACCTCGCCACCACCCGGCACAGCGCCGGTCTGACCGGACTGCCGGTGGCCCCGGCGATCGACAACCTGATCCTGACCGGCGGCGAGGACCGCTCCCTGGAGGAGATGGTCGCGAACACCGAACGCGGGCTGCTGCTGACCTGCCTGTGGTACATCCGCGAGGTCGATCCGGCCACGCTGCTGCTGACCGGCCTGACCAGGGACGGCGTCTACCTCGTGGAGAACGGCGAGGTGACCGGTGAGGTGAACAACTTCCGCTTCAACGAGTCGCCGGTGGACCTGCTGGGCCGGGCCACCGAGGCCGGGCGCACGGAAAAGACGCTGCCCAGGGAGTGGAGCGACTGGTTCACTAGGACCGCGATGCCCGCCCTGCGGGTGCCCGACTTCAACATGAGCTCTGTCAGCCAGGGCGTATAACCTCGTAGGCGGCTGTCAGCCGACTGCCCGAGGATCATCCAAGGAGATACGAGAACCGTGACGGACATCGTCGACGAGCTGAAGTGGCGTGGGCTGTGGGCCCTGTCCACTGACGAGGACGCTTTGCGCAAGGCGCTCGCGGACGGTCCCGTCACGTTCTATTGCGGTTTCGACCCCACCGCGGCCAGCCTGCACGTCGGTCACCTGGTGCAGGTCCTGACCATGCGCCGGCTCCAGCAGGCCGGACTGCGCCCGCTGGCGCTGGTGGGCGGGGCGACCGGACAGATCGGCGACCCGCGGCCCACGGCGGAGCGCACGCTGAACGACCCGGAGACGGTCGCGAACTGGGTGAACCGGCTGCGCGCGCAGATCGAGCCGTTCCTGTCCTTCGAGGGCGAGAACGCCGCGGTGATGGTGAACAACCTGGACTGGACAGCCGGCATGTCGGCCATCGAGTTCCTGCGGGACATCGGCAAGCACTTCCGCGTCAACAAGATGCTGACCAAGGACTCCGTCGCCCGGCGGCTGGAGTCGCAGGAGGGCATCAGCTACACGGAATTCAGCTACCAGCTGCTCCAGGGCATGGACTTCCTGGAGCTGTACCGGCGCTACGGCTGCACGCTCCAGCAGGGCGGCAGCGACCAGTGGGGCAACCTCACCGCGGGCCTCGACCTCATCCACAGGCTGGAGCCCGAGGCCGAGGTGCACTGCCTCGCGACACCGCTCATGGTCAAGGCGGACGGCACCAAGTTCGGCAAGACCGAGGGCGGCGCCATCTGGCTCGACGCCGAGATGACCACGCCGTACGCGTTCTACCAGTTCTGGCTGAATGTCGACGACCGGGACATCTCCACGTACATGCGCATCCTGTCCTTCCGGTCCCGTGAGGAGCTGGAGGAGCTGGAGAAGCAGACCGAGGAGCGCCCGCAGGCCCGCGCCGCCCAGCGCGCGCTGGCCGAGGAGCTGACGACCCTGGTGCACGGGGCCGACCAGACGGCCGCGGTGATCGCCGCGTCCAAGGCGCTGTTCGGGCAGGGCGAGCTGGCGGACCTGGACGACAGGACGCTGGCCGCGGCGCTGTCCGAGGTCCCGCACGTCCAGGTCGCCGAGCTCGGCCCGGTCGTCGACCTGTTCGCCGAGGTCGGCCTGGTGGCCAGCAAGTCGGCCGCGCGACGGACGGTGAAGGAGGGCGGCGCGTACGTGAACAACGTCAAGGTCGCCTCCGAGGACGCCGTGCCCGACAAGGAGGACCTGCTCCACGGGCGGTGGCTGGTGCTGCGCCGGGGCAAGAAGAACCTGGCGGCGGTCGAGGTCGCGTCCGCCTAGGACGACGTCGCGAAGGGGCGGGCCGCACGCCGGGCGGCCCGCCCCTTCGTCGTACCCCGTCCGCGCTCAGGCGGTCTGCTTCCGCTTGCCCAGGGTCGCCATGTACAGCATGTCGACCACGAAGACGATGACGATGGCGGCGACGAGCTGGAAGGCGTGCCGGCTCCAGTCGATGCCCGGGGTCGACTCCACTCCGAACGCCCTCGCGATCGCGTTGCCGACGACGGCGCCGAGGATGCCGCAGATGGTGGTCAGCCAGAGGGGGCTGTGCTGCTTGCCCGGGATGATCGCCTTGGCGATCAGACCGAGCACGAATCCCACGATGATCGCCCACAACCAGCCCATGGCTGCCTCCTTGTACGGCTCGACGCGAGTATTACGACAAGGGTCGGGCGGTACGCCGTACGGCGCATGTCGGGTACGGCCGTACGTGCTCCGGCCGAGGGCGTTCGCCCAGCGTGGAGGGGCCCCGGTCTCGTAGGCGGCGCAGGCGCGGCGTACCGTGGAAGCAGTCCGGACCCCCACCCCGGCCGGGGTGGACCGGACACGGGGACGGGCAGGGCCGATGCGGGCGGATGGTGGAATGTGATGCGAAAGCAGCACGGCGGCGGCAACGGCCAGGTGTTCCGGATCACCGGTGCCCGGACGGGCCCTGCAGGAGGACGTGCGCGGGCGGCAGCGCCGGTACGTCATCTCCATGTCGATCCGTACGGTGTCGGTCATCCTCGCGGCCTCGCTGTGGAACGTGGAACGGCCGGTCGCGATCGTGGCGTTGGTGCTCGGCGCGGTCCTGCCGTACATCGCGGTGGTGGTCGCCAACGCCGGGCGGGAGAACGCGCCGAGTCTGCCGTCGACGTTCGTCTCCGTGCCGATGCGCCCGATGATCACGCCGTCGCGGACGAACGACGGTTTCACGGAACCGGCTCCGGAAGATGTCGCGGCGGAGCCCGCGGCGGGCGCACGAAGCGAGCCGCACGACCCGGCGTGACCCGCACCGGGGCGTGACAAACGGAAGGCGCCTTCGCGCCAACCTCAAGAAAAGCTCAGATCAATCATGTTGTTCAGGTGCCGGGCGGCGGGTGACCCGTGACATACTTCGTAGGCGCTCCGCATCCCCCGTCGGAGCGACGGACCGACGCCGGGCAGCTCCCCCCGTGGCTGCTCGGCGTCGCCTTGTTTGCAGCGGTTTGTGAGACATACCTGTGAGTGACACCCCCATCTGCTCCGCCAAGGGCTGCCGTGCCGACGCCGTGTGGGTGCTGGCGTGGAACAACCCGAAGATCCATACGCCGGAGCGCCGCAAGACCTGGCTCGCCTGCGACGAGCACCGGGAGCACCTGTCGCAGTTCCTCGGGGTACGGGGGATGCTCAAGGACGTCGTGACCCTGCCGGACTGGGAGGCCGGGAAGTCCGCCGACGCACCGGGCACCGACGGGGTGCGCGACAGCTGACTCCGGCGCCGGTCCACGGCCCCGGCGTCCTTCACTCGGCGGACGGCCCCCCGGACGACTCGCGTACGACCAGCCGGGTCGGCAGGACGACGTGCCGGCGCGGGGTTCGCGGGTCGTCGATCTCCTCCAGGAGCAGCCGAGCGATGGTGCTGCCGATCTTCTCGACGGGCTGGCTGACGCTGGTCAGCGGTGGATTGCTGTGCCGGGCGAGGATCGAGTCGTCGAACCCGACCACGGCCACGTCGTCGGGGACCCGGCGCCCCGACCGGCGCAGCTCCAGCAACGCGCCGACCGCCATCACGTCGGAGGCGGCGAACACGGCGTCCAGATCCGGGAGTTGTTCGAGAAGTGAACGCATCGCGGCCCGTCCGCCGTCCTCGGTGAAGTCGCCCCTGGCGACCAGCTCGGGACCGGCCGGCAGGCCCGCCCGCTCCAGCGCCTCCCGCCATCCCTGGAGCCTGCTGCGGGCCACGTCCATGTCCAGCGGCCCGGTGATGGTGGCCACTTTGGAGCGCCCCTGGTCCAGCAGGTGCCGTACCGCCGCCGCGGCCCCGCCCTCGTTGTCCGAGTGGACGTGGCTCAGCGGCTCCTGCCGGCCGCGCCGGCCGGCGAGCACGGTGGGCAGGCCCATCTCCTCCAGCATGCCCGGCAGCGGATCGTGCTCGTGGACGGAGACGAGGAGCACGCCGTCGACCCGCCGCTCCGCCACCGACGCGGTGAGCTGGTCGCGTTCGCCCTGGTCGCGGACCAGCATGAGCTGGAGCTGGGTGCGGGTCTCCGTGAGGACCGTGCTCACCCCGCGGATGACGGCCGAGAAGTACGGTTCCGAGCCGAGCCGGCTCTCGGACTCCGGGATGACGAGGGCCACGGAGTTGGTCTTGCTGGTGACCAGGCCGCGGGCCACGGAGTTGGGGACGTAGTTCAGTTCGGCGATGGCGGCCAGAACGGCGGCCTTCGCCTTGTCGCTGACGAGTTCCGAGCCGTTGATGACTCGTGAAACCGTGGTCCGCCCGACACCGGCGCGTGCGGCGACGGTCTTGATCGTCGGCCGCTGCCTCTCCCCCATGGCCCCTCCTTGCCTGCCGCGCCGCCGGACGCGTGCCACCTGCGCATTGTGCCAGAGCCCCACGGGTGCCGATCCCGCCGGCCGGGGGCCGCCGCGACATCGCCCCGTAACCGACCGCGTTCACCTTCTTGACATGACGACGGCGACACGGTCAGTCTTCACCCACCTTGGTGGGCACGTTCCCACCAACGTTTGGGAACGTACCCACCAGACTAATACGGACAAAAAGCCGTCCTGTTTCGACTGGTGTCCCGGTGCGTCGGCAGCCACGGCTAGGGAGACGGAAATGAGCAGCACCCGCACGAAGTTGCGTACAAGAATCGCGGCCGCGATATCGGCCGCGACGGTCCTCGGGCTGGTCGCGGGCTGCGGTTCGGGCGGTGGCTCCGGCACCGGCGGAGGCCACGAGAACGGCAAGACCGTGATCACCATGGGCCTCTTCGGCGTCATGGGCTTCAAGGAGACCGGTCTGCTGGAGAAGTACATGAAGCTGCACCCGAACGTCGTCATCAAGGCGGACGTCGCCGGCGACGAGCAGACGTACTACACCGCTCTGCAGACC
Organism: Streptomyces sp. MAI_2237; assembly: GCF_054189285.1. Taxonomy (NCBI): domain Bacteria; kingdom Bacillati; phylum Actinomycetota; class Actinomycetes; order Kitasatosporales; family Streptomycetaceae; genus Streptomyces; species Streptomyces sp. MAI_2237. The sequence goes on from NZ_JAJPGQ010000001.1 coordinate 653,433, forward strand.
CATCTCGCCGCGGGCAGCGGCCTGAAGGACATCCAGGGCATCGAGGTGGGCCGCGCCAAGGAGCTGGTCGACACCCAGAAGGACAAGTTCGCCGACCTCGCGGACGTCCCCGGCACCGACCACTTCCTGCCCTGGAAGCTCAGCCAGGTCACCGCCCCCGACAAGAAGGTCATCGGACTCGGCACGGACATCGGCCCGATGGCGGTCTGCTACCGCAAGGACTTCTTCGAGAAGGCCGGGCTGCCCACCGACCGGGACAAGGTGGCTCAGCTGTGGGCGGGCGACTGGTCGAAGTACGTCGCCGTGGGCAAGCAGTTCAAGGCCAACCTCAAGGGCTCCAAGGCCGCCTTCATGGACAGCTCCAGCGGCCTGTTCAACGCCATGATCTACGGCAACTCCGAGCAGTTCTACGACAAGAGCGGCAAGCTGATCTACGCCGAGAACCCGGTCGTCAAGGACGCCTGGAAGCTGGCCTCGCAGGCCGCCACCTCGGGGCTCACCGCGAAGCTCCGGCAGTTCCAGCCGGGCTGGGACCCCGGTCTGGCGAACAGCACCTTCGCCACCACGGTGTGCCCGGCGTGGATGCTCGCCCACATCAGTGAGAAGGCCGGGCCCGCGAACAAGGGCAAGTGGGACGTCGCCAAGGCGCCGAAGGGCGCGAACTGGGGCGGGTCCTTCCTCGGCGTCATGGAGAAGAGCCCGGTCAAGAAGGAGGCGAAGGAGCTCGTCGCCTGGCTCACCGCTCCCGAGCAGCAGTCCTACCTCTTCGAGAAGATCGGCAACTTCCCGTCGTCGGAGACGGCACTGAAGTCGCCCGCGGTGACCGGGGCGAAGTCGGAGTACTTCAGCGGCGCGCCCATCGGCAAGATCTTCGGTGAGGCCGCCACGGAGATCCCCGACGAGCAGGTGCTCGGCCGCAAGGACGGCACGATCAAGGACATCTTCTCGCAGGGCCTGACGCTGATCGAGTCGCAGAACAAGAGCCCCGACGACGCCTGGAAGACCACGGACGAGCGCATCAAGAAGGCCACCGGCTGAGCCGTCCCTCCGTCGCACCAGCCCGGCGGCCCGGTTCGGGCCGCCGGGTCCTCAGCCCGTCACCCCGCGAAGGAAGGAAGCCTCCCGGTGGCCACCTCCACCCCGATCACCCAGGGTGGTGCTCCAGGCACCGCTCCCCCGCCCGCCAAGAGGGCGCGCGAAGACCGCCAGGGCCTGCGCAACCTGCTGCACCGGCTCGACCTGCGGGGAGCGCCGTACGCGTTCATCGCCCCGTTCTTCGTGGTCTTCGCCGCCTTCAGCTTCTACCCGCTGATCTACACGGCCTGGATCTCCCTCCACCACGTCGAACTGTCGTCGCTGAGCCTGATGGAGTGGGTCGGCTTCGACAACTACACGGCCCTGTGGAACGACGACCGCTTCTGGAACGCGCTGGCCAACACCATCACCATCGGCGTGATCTCCACGGTCCCGCAGCTGCTGATGGCCCTGGGCCTGGCGCATCTGCTCAATTACCGGATGCGCGGGTCGACGTTCTTCCGGGTCGCGACCCTCACCCCGTACGCCACCTCGGTCGGTGCGGCCGCCCTGGTGTTCACCATGCTGTTCGAGCGGGACTTCGGCATGATCAACTGGATGCTGAGCCTGGTCGGGGTGGACCACATCGACTTCGAGAACAACAAGTGGGCCGCCCAGATCGCGATCTCGACGATCGTCATCTGGCGCTGGACCGGCTACAACGCCCTGCTGTACCTCGCCGCGATGCAGGCCGTCCCGCGCGACCGCTACGAGGCCGCGGCCATCGACGGGGCCTCCCGCTGGCAGCAGTTCCTCACGGTCACCGTGCCGGGCATCCGGGCCACGATCGTCTTCACCATCGTGCTGTCCACGATCGGTGCCACCCAGCTCTTCGGCGAGCCGCTGATCTTCGGGCAGGGGCCCAACGGCATCACCGGCGGCGCCGACAACCAATACCAGACGCTTGGCCTGCTGCTGTACGAGGAGGGCTGGAAGAACTACCAGATGGGCCGCGCCGCCACCGTCGCCTGGGCGATGTTCCTGTTGCTCATCCTCGTCTTCGTCGTCCAGCGAGTCCTCAAGCGCGCCCTGGCGCGCAGGTCCTGACCAGGAGTGCTTCCCATGACCACTGACAGTCTCCCGGTCCGGACGGCGGACACCCGGCCCCGCACCGGCACCCCCGAAGGGTCCACCGGCCGGCGCCGCACGCGCCTGTGGCTGCGGCCGCGCGCCGGACGCCAGCACCACGCCGGTCCCCTGGCCTACGTACTGCTCGGCTTCGCCGCCCTGGTGTCGCTGTTCCCGCTGTACTGGACGATGGTGGCCGCCTCCAGCGACAACACCCGTGTGACACAGAGCCCGCCGCCCTTCCTGCCCGGCCCGCACCTGCTGGAGAACCTGGGCAAGGCCTGGCGCGACGCGGCGCTGGGCAAGGCCATGGTCAACAGCCTGATCGTGGCCGGGGTGATCGCGCTGTCCACCGTGCTGTTCGCCACCCTGGCCGGGTTCGCGTTCGCCAAGCTGCGCTTCAAGGGCCGCAACGCGCTGCTGATGCTGGTCATCGGGACGATGATGGTGCCGCCGCAGCTCGGTGTGGTGCCGCTGTTCATGATGATGACGGACCTCGGCTGGGGGCAGCAGTTGCCCGCCGTCATCTTCCCCACCCTGGTGAGCGCCGTCGGGGTGTTCTTCATGCGGCAGTACCTCGCCGAGGCCCTTCCCGACGAGCTGGTCGAGGCGGGCCGGGTGGACGGCGCGCACTCGCTGCGCATCTTCTGGAGCATCGTGCTGCCCGTCGCGCGCCCGGCCATGGCGGTGCTGTTCATGATCACGTTCGTGCACGCGTGGAACGACTTCTTCTGGCCGTTCATCGTGCTCGACATGACCAACCCGACGGTTCCCGTCGCCCTCACCCAGCTCAGCGCGGGGTATGTGCGCGACCAGTCGCTGATCATGGCCGGCGCCCTGCTGGGCACCCTGCCGCTGCTCGCCCTGTTCGTCGTCTTCGGCCGCCAGATCGTCGGCGGCATCATGCAGGGCGCCGTCAAGGGCTGACCCGCGCGGTCTCCGCACGCCTCCCCCTGCACAGGCATGTCTCTCGCCCCACCCGAAAGGATCTCCGTGACCACCGCTACCCGACGTGTCGCACCCGGGCCGCAGAACACCTCCGCCCTGGTCTTCCCCACCGGCTTCCGCTGGGGCACCGCGACCGCCGCCTACCAGATCGAGGGCGCCGCCGCCGAGGACGGCCGCACCCCCTCGATCTGGGACACCTACTCGCACACGCCCGGACGGGTACGCAACGGGGACACCGGCGACGTGGCCTGCGACCACTACCACCGGTGGCGCGAGGACGTCGACATCATGGCCGACCTCGGCGTGGACGCCTACCGCTTCTCGATCTCGTGGCCGCGGGTGCAGCCGACCGGTCGCGGCCCCGCGGTCGAGAAGGGCCTGGACTTCTACCGGCGGCTGACCGACGCCCTGCTGGAGAAGGGCATCGAGCCCGTGGTCACCCTCTACCACTGGGATCTGCCGCAGGAGCTGGAGGACGCCGGCGGCTGGCCCGAGCGGGGCACCGCGGAGCGTTTCGCCGAGTACGCCTCGCTCGCGGCCCGTGCCCTGGGCGACCGGGTGAAGATCTGGACCACGCTCAACGAGCCCTGGTGCAGCGCCTTCTTGGGATACGGCTCCGGGGTGCACGCTCCCGGGCGCACCGACCCGGTGGCGGCGCTGCGGGCCGCCCATCACCTGAACCTGGCCCACGGCAAGGCGGTTCAGGCGCTGCGGGCCGAACTGCCAGGTGACGCGCAGACGTCGATCACCCTCAACATCCACCACGTCCGGGCGCTGACCGACCGCCCGGAGGACGTCGACGCGGCCCGCCGGATCGACGCGCTGGCCAACCGCGTCTTCACCGGACCCCAGTTGCTCGGCGCCTACCCGGAGGACCTCATCGCGGACACCTCCCGGCTGACGGACTGGAGCTTCGTGGAGGACGGCGACCTCTCCGCCATCCAGCAGCCGCTGGACTTCCTCGGCGTCAACTACTACTCGCCGACCCTGGTCTCGGCAGCGGACGGGCGCGGCACCCACAACTCGGACGGCCACGGCCGCAGCGACCACAGCCCGTGGCCCGCCGCGGACCAGGTGGCCTTCCACCTGCCGCCGGGCGACCGGACGGCCATGGGCTGGGCGGTCGATCCGAGCGGTCTGTACGAGCTGCTGCTGCGGCTGAAGGCGGACTTCCCCGGGCTGCCGTTGATGATCACGGAGAACGGCGCGGCCTTCGACGACTACGTGGACCCGCACGGCCGCGTCGTCGACCCCGACCGCATCGCCTATCTGCGCGGGCACCTGAGCGCCGTGCACCGGGCGATCGAGGCGGGCGTCGACGTCCGCGGGTACTTCCTGTGGTCGCTGCTGGACAACTTCGAGTGGGGCTACGGCTACAGCAAGCGGTTCGGCGCGGTGTACGTGGACTACCCCACCGGCCGGCGCATCCCGAAGGCGAGCGCACGGTGGTACGCCGCGGTGGCGCGCACCGGTGCGGTTCCCGCGGAGGAGCCAGGCGACGCGTGACCTGAGCGCAGGGGACGGGCGCGGGGCGGCCGGCCGGTGCCGGTCAGCCGCCGATGGCCGACATCGGCCGGTCCGGCTGGACGAACGACGGGTCGTCCAGGCCCGCGCCCGCCTTCTTGCCCCACATGGCCAGCCGCCAGATGCGGGCGATCTCCTCGTCCGGGGAGCCGTCGCGCAGGGCGGTGCGCAGGTCCGTCTCCTCGCGGGCGAACAGGCAGGTGCGTATCTGGCCGTCGGCCGTCAGGCGGGTGCGGTCGCAGGCGGCGCAGAAGGGGCGGGTGACCGAGGCGATGACGCCCACGCGGTGCGGGCCGCCGTCGACCAGCCAGCGCTCGGCCGGGGCCGAGCCGCGCGCGTCGGCGCCCTCCGGGGTGAGGTCGAAGCGGGTGCGCAGGGAGGCGAGGATGTCGCCGGCGGTGACCATGCCCTCGCGCTTCCAGCCGTGCTGGGCGTCCAGGGGCATCTGCTCGATGAACCGCAGTTCGTAGTCGTGCTCGACGGCCCAGGCCAGCAGGTCGGGGGCCTCGTCGGCGTTCAGGCCCGGCATCAGGACCGCGTTGACCTTCACCGGGGTCAGGCCCGCGTCGCGGGCGGCCCGCAGGCCCTCGAGGACGTCCTTGTGGCGGTCCCGGCGGGTGAGGGTCTTGAAGACGTCGGGGCGCAGGGTGTCCAGGGAGACGTTGACCCGGTCCAGGCCCGCGGCCTTCAGGGCCTTCGCCGTGCGTCCCAGGCCGATGCCGTTGGTGGTCAGGGACATCTGGGGGCGGGGGTCCAGCCGCGCGACCCGCTCGACGATGCCGACCAGGCCCGGGCGGAGCAGGGGCTCCCCGCCGGTGAAGCGGATCTCCTCGATGCCCAGGGAGGTGACGGCGATGTCGATCAGGCGGACGATCTCGTCGTCGGTGAGCAGATCGGGCTTGGCCAGCCACTGCAGGCCCTCCTCTGGCATGCAGTACGTGCAGCGGAGGTTGCACCGGTCGGTCAGTGAGACCCTCAGGTCGGTGGCCACCCGGCCGTAGGTGTCGATGAGCACGTGGGCCCCCTCCCTCGTAGCGGATCAGTGCGGGTCGTCATGTCCGTCACTTGCGAGCCTACGTGACGTCACCGACAACGACAGCGGCCCGGATCCCACGAGGTGCGGCGCGGCCGCGTCGTAGGGATCTACGACGCGGCCGCTCAGGGGGCGTACCGGGGGGGTGTCAGTGGGCGCCGGTGCCGGTCAGCGAGCGGACCTCCAGTTCCGCGTACTTGCCGGCGTCCGGCTCCTCCTTGGAGAGGTAGGTGCCGAGGACGCCGAGCAGGAAGCCGACCGGGATCGAGATGATGCCCGGGTTCTCCAGCGGGAACCAGTGGAAGTCGACGTCCGGGAACATCGACGTCGGCTTGCCCGAGACGACCGGCGAGAACAGCACCAGGCCGACCGCGCTGACCAGGCCGCCGTAGATCGACCACAGGGCGCCGGAGGTGGTGAACCGCTTCCAGAACAGGCTGTAGATGATCGTCGGGAGGTTGGCGGAGGCGGCGACCGCGAAGGCGAGGGCGACCAGGCCGGCGACGTTCAGGTCGCGGGCGAGGGCGCCCAGGACGATGGAGACGGCGCCGATGCCGACGGTGGCCCAGCGGGCGGCGCCGAGCTCCTGCTTCTCGGTAGCCGTGCCCTTCTTGATGACGTTGGCATAGATGTCGTGGGCGAAGGACGAGGAAGAGGCGAGGGTGAGGCCGGCGACGACCGCGAGGATCGTGGCGAAGGCGACCGCCGAGATCGTGGCGAGCAGGATGGCGCCCCAGTTGGAGTCGACGCCGCCGAGGTGGAGGGCGAGGAGGGGCGCGGCGGTGTTGCCCGCCTTGTTGGAGGCGATGATCTCGTCCGGCTTGATCAGCGCGGCGGCGCCGAAGCCGAGGGCGAGGGTCATCAGGTAGAAGGCGCCGATCAGGCCGATCGCCCAGATCACCGACTTACGGGCGGCCTTGGCGGTGGGCACCGTGTAGAAGCGGATCAGGATGTGCGGCAGGCCGGCGGTGCCGAGGACCAGGGCGATGCCGAGGGAGATGAAGTCCAGCTTGGTGGTGCCCGTGGCGCCGTACTTCAGGCCGGGCTCCAGGAAGGCCGAACCCTTGGCGCTGTTGTCGGCGGCCGAGCCGAGCAGGTCGGAGATGTTGAAGTGGAACTTCAGCAGCACCAGGAAGGTCAGCAGCAGGGCGCCGGCGATCAGCAGGACGGCCTTGACCATCTGCACCCAGGTGGTGCCCTTCATGCCGCCGATGGTGACGTAGACGATCATCAGGACGCCGACCAGGGCGACGATGCCGATCTTGCCTCCGTCGCTGGTGATGCCGAGCAGCAGGGAGACCAGGACGCCGGCGCCGGCCATCTGGGCCAGCAGGTAGAAGATCGAGACGACGATGGTGGAGGTGCCGGCCGCGGTGCGGACGGGGCGCTGGCGCATCCGGTAGGCGAGGACGTCGCCCATGGTGTAGCGGCCGGAGTTGCGCAGCGGCTCGGCGACCAGGAGCAGGGCGACGAGCCAGGCGACGAGGAAGCCGATGGAGTACAGGAAGCCGTCGTAGCCGAAGAGGGCGATGGCGCCCGCGATGCCGAGGAAGGACGCGGCGGACATGTAGTCGCCGGAGACGGCGAGGCCGTTCTGGAAGCCGGTGAACTGGCGGCCGCCGGCGTAGAAGTCGGCCGCGTCCTTGGTCTGGCGGCCCGCCCAGATGGTGATCACGAGGGTCGCGGCGACGAACACCGCGAACAACGTGATGATCAGCGTCCGGTGCTGGCTCGCCTCGCCGGCCGCGATCAGGGTGTGCTGTGCGGGGCTCATGCGCCGCCCTCCATCCGGGACTTGATCGCCTCGGCCTTGGGGTCGAGCTTGGCGGCGGCGTGCCGTGAGTACCACCAGGCGATGAGGAACGTGGTCAGGAACTGCGCGAGGCCGAGGACGAGGGCCACGTTGATGTTGCCGAACAGCTTCGTGCCCATGAAGTCGCCCGCGTAGTTCGACAGCAGGACATACAGCAGGTACCAGGCGATGAAGCCGACGGTCAGCGGAAAGGCGAACGAGCGGTAGGAGCGGCGCAGTTCACCGAATTCCGCGCTCTCCTGCTCGGCGACGAACGCCTCGGTGGCAGGGAGCCGGGTGGGAGTCTTCGAGGGGGGCGGTGTCTCGGTGGCCACGTAGTCTCCTCGCGTTGCGGATGCGGTCGTCTCGGGGAGCCGGCGCGTGTCCCGCTGCTCCCTGCCCAAGGTCACGGCGCCGCGCGAGAGCGGGTTCAACTCCCTTGACCGTTTTTCTAACTCGCCTTGGGCAACTCATTGCTGACCAGCGACTTCGAGAGATAGTTTTCGGCCTGGACCGCCCGTCATGTACCTGCCCGAGCACCACCTGTGTCTCGGGCGGCTTCGTTTCCGGATGATGTGGAGACCCCATGGTTCATCTGCGTTCCAGACGTCGGCTCGCTCTCGCGGTGCCGGTCGTGCTGTCGCTGACCGCCTCGCTCGGCTTCCTGCCGGCGGCGGCCCAGGCCGCTCCGCGCGTGGAGTCCGCCGCTCAGGCGGCCGCCGGCGCGGACACGTATGCATACCTCGTCAACACGAGGACGGACTCCTCCACGATCAAGTCGGTCAAGGCGGCGATCAAGGCTGCCGGCGGTTCGGTCGTGGTGTCGTACGACAAGATCGGTGTCATCGTGGTCCACTCCACGGACCTCGACTTCGCGAAGAAGATACGCGGGGTGCGCGGCGTGCAGTCCGCGGGTGCCTCGCGGACCTCGCCGGTGCAGGCGGCGGGGACGACGGACGAGGGCGCCGCACAGTACCTGTCCGAGGCCGAGGCCGCGAAGGTGGAGAAGGGCTCGGCGGCCGGTGAGGAGCCGCTGGAGGCCGACCAGTGGGACCTCAGGGCGATCGGCGCCGACAAGGCGGCCGCGATCGACCCGGGCAGCAGGAAGGTGACGGTCGCCGTGATCGACGTGGGCGTCGACGACACCCACCCCGACCTCGCCCCGAACTTCTCCCCCTCGCAGTCCGCGAACTGCGTCAGCGGCAAGGCGGACACGACGTACGGCTCCTGGCGGCCGGTGGACGCCCAGCACTACCACGGCACCCATGTGGCGGGCGAGATAGCCGCCGCCCGCAACGGCATCGGTGTCGCGGGCGTCGCGCCCGGCGTGAAGGTCGCCGGCATCACGGTGGCCCAGCCGGACGAGAACCAGCTGTTCTTCCCCGAGAGCGTGGTCTGCGCGTTCGTGTTCGCCGCCGACCACGGCGTCGAGATCACCAACAACAGCTACTACGTCGATCCTTGGCAGTACAACTGCATGGACGACCCCGATCAGCGCGCCATCGTCGACTCGGTCAACAGGGCCCAGCTGTACGCGCAGAGCAGGGGCACGCTCAATGTGGCCGCCGCGGGCAACGCCAACGACGACCTCGACTCGGACGCCCTCGTCGACGACGCCAGCCCCGACGACTCGACCCCGGTGACGCGCACGGTCGACCCGCACAAGTGCTTCGACGTGCCGACCCAGCTGCCGGGCGTCGTCACCGTCAGCGCGGTGGGCGTCAAGGGCACCAAGTCGTACTACTCCAGCTACGGCTACGGGGGCGTGGACGTCGCGGCACCGGGCGGCGACAAGTACCAGATCCCGGACACGCCGTCCAAGAACGGCCGCATCCTCTCCACCATGCCCAACGACCAGTACGGCTTCCTGCAGGGCACGTCGATGGCCACGCCGCACGTGGCGGCCGTCGCCGCGCTCCTGAAGTCGGCGCACCCGTGGGCGACCCCGGCCCAGCTGCAGGCACTGCTCAAGGCGGAGGCCGTCAACCCGGGCTGTCCGAGCGACCCCTACGACGGGAACGGCGACGGCGTGGTGGACGCGACCTGCGTGGGCGGCAAGCGGGTCAACGGCTTCTACGGCTTCGGCGTCGTCGACGCGCTGCGCGCGGTGAAGTGACCGCGGCCGACTCACCGTCCACTCGCTCCGGGGGACGCCTTCGTCCCCCGGGGCTCCCGCACGGCCCTCTCGTACCGCGAACGAACTGGAGACCCCGACACATGACAGCGCCTCATCCGCGCTCGCGCCGCGCGCTCGCCCTTCCGCTCGGGATGGCGATGGCGACGGCTCTCGCGTTCCTGCCGAACATCACGGCCTCGGCGGCGGAGACCGCTTCGACGGCCACGGCCACGACCACGGCCGACGACGCGACCTCGCTCAGCTACGTCGTCAACGTCCGCCCCGGGCACGGCCCTTCGGCGCGCGTGAAGAAGGCGATCGCCGAGGCCGGCGGCACGATCGTGACGTCGTACGACCAGATCGGCGTGATCGTCGTCCACTCGTCGAACGCCGACTTCGCCAAGATCCTGCGCGCGGTGCCCGGCGTGCAGTCGGCGGGCAACACCCGCAACGCGCCGCTGCCCGCGCAGTCGACCGACGACATGGGTACGCCGAAGGTGCTCTCCGCGCGCGAGGTCGCCGCCGCGCGGGCAGCCGACGGGCAGGACCCGCTCGAACCCCAGCAGTGGGACCTGGCCGCCATCAAGGCGGACAAGGCGCACGAGGTGTCGCTGGGCAGCCCGAAGGTGACGGTCGCCGTCATCGACACCGGCGTCGACGACACGCACCCGGACATCGCGCCCAACTTCGACCGCAAGGCGTCGGTCAACTGTGTGGCGGGCAAGCCGGACACGGCGGACGGCGCCTGGCGGCCGAGCGCCTCGGAGAGCCCGCACGGCACGCACGTGGCGGGCGAGATCGCGGCCGCGAAGAACGGCGTCGGCATGACGGGCGTGGCTCCGGGGGTGAAGGTCGCCGGCATCAAGGTGGCCAACCCGGACGGCTACTTCTACACGGAGGCCGTGGTCTGCGGCTTCGTGTGGGCGGCCGAGCACGGCGTCGACGTGACGAACAACAGCTATTACACCGACCCCTGGTACTTCAACTGCACCGACGACCCCGACCAGAAGGCGCTGGTGGACGCCGTCACCCGGGCCTCGCGGTACGCGGAGCGACGGGGCGCGGTCAACGTGGCGGCGGCCGGCAACGAGAACTACGACCTCGCCGCCGACACGATCACCGACCCGGTGTCGCCGAACGACGGCACGCCCTCGGACCGGGTGATCGACCCGACCAAGTGCTTCGACATACCGACCCAGTTGCCGGGTGTGGTGACGGTCGCGGCCACGGGCGCGAAGGGCCTGAAGTCGTCCTTCTCCAACTACGGCCTCGGCGTCATCGACGTCGCCGCGCCGGGCGGCGACTCCACCCGCTACCAGACCCCGGCCCCGCCGGCCACCAGCGGCCTGATCCTGGGCACGCTGCCCGGCGGCAAGTGGGGCTACATGGCGGGGACGTCGATGGCCTCGCCGCACGTCGCGGCGGTCGCCGCATTGATCAAGTCGACGCATCCGCACGCCTCGCCGGCCCTGGTGAAGGCGCTGCTGTACGCCGAGGCCGACGGCACGCGGTGCACGGACCCGTACGACATCGACGGCGACGGCAAGGTCGACGCGGTGTGCGAGGGCACCAAGAACCGCAACGGCTTCTACGGCTGGGGCACCGTGGACGCGCTGGCGGCGGTGACCAAGTAATCGGACGGTGACTCCGCAATATATTGATTGAGTCAATACTGCATAGTGCAGTCATGACTGCAATCAAGTCCGCATGGTCGGAGCTGGGCGGCGATCCCGCCCTGCTCTCCGGAGTGTCGACCACCGCGTGGGAGGGCGCTCTTCAGGGGCGCCTTCCCGTGCGGGTGCTGGCGCGGGCCTGCGTCGGGGCGTGTGCGCTGGCCGCCGCCGAGCTGGGGGCGCGGCGGGCCGGGCTCGCGCGGGTGCCCCGGGTGCGGGTCGACGACGGGGCGGTCGCGACCGCGTTCCACAGTGAGCGGTATCTGCGGGTCGACGGGCGGACGCCGGTCGTCTTCGCGCCGCTGTCGCGGTTCTGGCGGACCGCGGACGGGTGGGTGCGCACGCACGCCAACTACCCCCACCACCGGGCCCGGCTGCTGGACGTGCTGGGGGCGCCCGAGGACGTGGCCGCCGTCGAGGCGGCGCTGGCGCGAAGGTCGTCGCTGGAGGTCGAGGAGGCCGTGTACGCGGCCGGTGGTCTCGCGGTGGCGCTGCGGACACCGCAGGAGTGGGCCGCGCACGAACAGGCCGCCGAGGTGCGCCGAGGGCCGCTCGTCGGGCGCGGACGGCTGGACTCCGCACCCGCGCGCGTGCTCCCGCCGCTCGACGGACCCGTCCTGCTGCCCGCCGCCGGACTGCGCGTCCTGGACCTGACCCGGGTGCTCGCGGGACCGGTCGCCACCCGCACGCTCGCCCTGCTCGGCGCGGACGTCCTGCGCCTGGACCCCCCGGATCTGCCCGAACTGCCCGACCAGCACGCGGACACGGGCTTCGGCAAGCGCTCGGCGCTGCTGGACCTCAGGGCCGACCGGCGCGCCTTCGACGACCTTCTCGCGCACGCGGACGTCGTCGTCACCGGCTACCGGCCGGGCGCCCTGGACCGGTTCGGGCTGTCGCCCGAGGCGCTGGCCGAGCGGCGGCCGGGACTGGTCGTGGCCCAGGTGTCGGCGTGGGGCGCCCACGGACCGTGGGCCGGGCGCCGGGGCTTCGACAGCCTGGTGCAGGTCGCCACCGGCATCGCCACCCTGGAGGGTTCGCCGGAGCGGCCGGGCGCGCTGCCGGCGCAGGCCCTGGACCACGGGACGGGGTATCTGCTGGCGGCCGCGGTGCTGCGGGCGCTGACCGAGCAGTCGTACGACGGCGGCGGCCGGTCCGTGCGGCTGGCGCTGGCCCGGACGGCCGGGTGGCTCGTGAACGACGTCGAGGCGGGCGGTGACGGCGAGGCCGCGTACGGCGGACCGGAGCCCTGGCTGACCGAGACGGACAGCGCCCTGGGGAGGCTGCGGCACGCCCTGCCGCCGGTGTCCTTCGACGGCGGACCGGCCGGCTGGGCGCGCCCGCCGGTGCCGTGGGGGTCCGCTCCCGCGCGTTGGGTCTGAGCCAAGGGACGGCCAAGAACCTCTTGTGCGGGCGGAATGGCGTACCGTCAGTTGTTTTACTTCGGTTGCCCTGTTCTGCGACGGCTGGTGAAGTTCTCGAGGTGACGTCGATACGACCCTCCGCCGGGGTGGCGGACGCGAGCGGGCCCGGACGGCGCCCCGGTGCCGGCCGGGCCGTCGCCGTCCTGGTCCTGGTCGCGCTGGCGGCGCTGATACCGCTGCTGGGCCCGTCCGCCGCCCTGCACGGCACCGGGGAGGCCGCCGCGCCCGGCACGCGGGGCATCGGGCTGCTGCGGGCGGTGCTGTTCGCCGCGCTGTGCGTCCCGGTCGGCGAGGCGTTCGTGAACCGGCTGGCGCGCTCGCTGCCCGGCGCCCCCAGGGAGGCGCCCCGCAACTGGGCCCCGTACGCGGCGATCGCCGGTCTCGTGGCCGCCCTGGGGTTGGCGTCGGTCGTCTCGACGGGCAACCTGGTGCCGCACAGCCTGGCCCAGATCGACGTCGGGGGCCTGTACGGCTCGCGGGACGGCAGGCTCGCCCTGGTCGAGGTCAACGCCTTCCTCGCGGCCCTCCTGTGCGCCCGCTCGCGCCACCCGGCCGTCCGGCTCTGGCCGGTGGCCGCGGTGATCGTGGCGGAGGCCCTGAGGGCGCACCCCACCGCCGAGCACGGCCCCCTGGTCGGATCCGGGCTGACGCTCATCCACCTGACGTGCGCGTCGCTGTGGACGGGCGGTCTGCTCCACGCGCTGCGGACGCTGCGCCGCTGGGGCCGGGCCGAGGCCGGCCCCGCGCTGCTGGGGCTGTACGCGCGCGTGGCGGCCGTGCTGCTCGCCGTCATCACCGCGACGGGCGTGTGGAGTTCGCTGCGCCGCATGCCGTCGGCGACGATCCTGGACCAGCTGACGACGACGGCCTACGGGCGCACCCTGCTGGCCAAGGTGATCCTGGTGGCGGCCGTCGCCGTGCTCGCCGGGTGGGCGCGGCTGCGGCTGCGCCGCGCCGCCGACCCGCTCACGGCCTGTGCTCCCGCCCGCGCGGAGGTCGTCGCCCTCGGCGCGGTGGTCGCCGTGTCGGGTCTGCTCACGGCGCTGCCGCTGCCGATCCGCTGGTCCTGACGTCGAGCGCCGATCAGCCGTTGGTGACGAGGACCTTGAGGGCGGTGCGCTCGTCCATCGCCTTGTAGCCGTCGGGCACGCCCTCGACGTCGACGGTCATGTCGAAGACGGGCGAGGGGTCCACGGTGCCGTCGAGGACGTCGGGCAGCAGTTGCGGGATGTACGCGCGCACGGGTGCGACTCCCCCGCGCAGCGCGATGTTCCGGTCGAACATGACGCCCAGGTCGAGACCGGTGCCGCTGCCGTGCGGCACCCCGACGAAGCCGATGGCGCCGCCGTCGCGGGTGATCTCGACCGCCGTGCGCATGGACTGCTCGGTGCCCACGGCCTCGACCACGGCGTGCGCGCCCTGGCCGCGGGTGAGTGCGCGCACGGCCTCGACGGCCGCTTCCCCGCGCTCGGCGACGACATCGGTGGCGCCGAAACGGCGGGCGATGTCGGTGCGCACTTCGTGGCGGCCGAGGGCGATGATCCGCTCGGCGCCGAGCCGCTTGGCGGCGAGGACCGCGCACAGGCCGACGGCTCCGTCGCCGACGACGGCGACCGTGGCGCCCGGGCGGACGCCCGCGCCGAGGGCCGCGTGGTGGCCGGTGCCCAGGACGTCGGAGAGGGTCAGCAGGGCGGACAGCAGGTGCTCGTCGGAGGCGGCCTCCTTGGGCAGTTGCACGAGGGTGCCGTCGGCGAACGGGACGCGCACCGCCTCTCCCTGGCCGCCGTCGTAGCCGACGGAGCCCCAGAAGCCGCCGTGCTCGCAGGAGGTGGTCAGGCCCTCCCGGCAGTAGTCGCAGACGCCGTCGGACCACATGAACGGGGCGACCACGAGGTCTCCCCGCCGGAAGCCCGCGACCTCGCTGCCGGTCTCCTCCACGACACCGAGGAACTCGTGCCCGATCCGCTGCCCCGGCTGCCGGGCGGCCTCGCCGCGGTACGCCCACAGGTCGCTCCCGCAGATGCAGGCGCGCAGCACCCGCACGACGGCGTCGGTGGGCAGCTGCACCACGGGCTCGGGAACGTCCTCCACGCGCATGTCGTACGGGGCGTGGATGGTGGTGGCGCGCATGGCGAGGATCCTTCTCGTGCGGTGTCGTGGGCGCGCTCAGGGGGTGGTCGAGCGCACTTCACGGTACGCCGTCGCCGTCGCGGGCCGCTCGTCGAGGGCGCCTTGGACCAGCAGGAACTGGGCGGCGGCGTAGGTCAGCATGATCCACAGGTCGGGCCGCGGCGGCTGTGGCCAGTCGGCGACGCCGGTCGCGATCAGGGTGTCGGAGAGCATGAAGAGCGCGCCGCCGGCGGCGGCCCGGGGGCCGAGCCGGGTGGCGGCGCCGTACGCCATGGCCGTGAGCAGGGTGCTGTAGCCGGCGACCGGGACGCGCAGGTCCGCCGGGAGGTCCGGCCACAGCAGGGCGACCGTGGTGGCGAGGGCGACGGCGTAGACCGGGGCGAGAAGACGGGCCCGCGCGTGGGGGGCGCCGTGGCGCAGGAAGAGGGCGAGGTAGCAGACGTGCCCCGCCGCGAAGCAGGCCATCCCCGCGAGGAAGGCCGGGTCGGCGTCGGACAGGAGCAGGACGTCGCCGCCCCAGCCGAACAGAAGGGCGGCGAGCAGGAGCCGGGGGGCGCCGCGCACGCCGGCGTAGGCCGCGAGGAGCGGCATGAGCAGGGGTTTGGCGACGGTGTGCCCCGGCTCGAAGCCGACGGCGAGGGAGACGAGGTCGGTGAGGGTGGCCACGACGAAGAGGCCGAGCAGCCGGGCCGGCCAGGGGCTGTCGGCCCCGGGGACGCCGGGGCGGGGCCCGGGGAGGCTCGCGGCCGGGGGTGCGGATGCGCTGTCGTCCGGTCTCACGCGGCCGCGGTCCCTTCGGCCGGGGCCGGTCCGGTCACCAGGGCCGGTGGCGCGAGGCGGGCGGGCCGCCAGCCCGGGCCGCGGAAGACCCGCCCGGCGCGTTCGCCCCAGCTCTCCGCCGCCCTGACGTCCCTGATGATCGCGGCGTACTCGTGGGTGGCCACCTTGACCGGGTTGTACGTGTCGATGTTCTTGGTCAACCCGTAGACGGGTCGCTCGGCCTCGGCCACGAACGAGCCGAACAGGCGGTCCCAGACGATCAGGATGCCGCCGAAGTTGCGGTCCAGGTAGCCGCCCTGGGAGGCGTGGTGGACGCGGTGGTGGGACGGGGTGTTGAGGACGGACTCGAACCAGCGGGGCATCTTGTCGATGCGCTCGGTGTGGATCCAGAACTGGTACACAAGGCTGGCCGAGGAGCAGAAGGCGACGGCGGCCGGGTGCACGCCGGCGGCCACGAGGGGGACGTAGAACGGCCAGGCCGTCCACGACGTCCAGGGCTGGCGGAGCGCGGTCGTCAGGTTGAACTTCCTGCTGGAGTGGTGGACGACGTGGCAGGCCCACAGGATGCGGATGACGTGGTGGCCGCGGTGCGACCAGTAGTAGAAGAAGTCCTGCGCGAGGAGCATCAGCGGGACGGTCCACCACAACACCGGCACGCGCAGGGGCGTGAGTTCGTAGACCGCCCCGTAGACGCCGACGATCGGGATCTTCCACAGGAAGTCGAAGACGAGGCTGCCCAGTCCCATGCCGACGCTCGTCGCGGCGTCCTTCGCCTCGTATCCGGCGGCGTCCTCGTCGGGATGGAGACGGACGCTGATCATCTCGACCACGGCGAGCAGGACGAAGGCGGGGATCGACCACAGCACGACATCGGGCAGGTTCGGCATGGGGGCACCGTAGAACCGCTGGTCGCTGAGGGCCAGACGTTGTTACCCACAAGTATGGGCCGGGGTACGCGCTTGCTTCTTGGTGATCTCCGCCAAAGGGCCCGGGCGGCGCGGTGCGCGGCTACACCCCGACCGCTCCCAGCAGCGCCCCCGCCGCGTAGGTGATCCCCATGGCCAGCGCCCCGCCCACCGCGTTGCGCAGCACCGCGCGGCCCGGCTCGGCCGCGCCGAGGCGGGCGCTGCTCCACCCGGTCAGGACGAGGGCTGCGAGCACCGACACCACGGTGATCCACAGCCGCCACCCCGCGGGTGGCAGCACGATCGCGAGCAGCGGCAGCAGCGCGCCGACGGTGAACGCGAGGAAGCTCGCCCACGCCGCGTGCCAGGGATTGGTCAGCTCGTCGGGGTCGATGCCGAGCTCCACGCGCGCGTGCGCCCTGAGCGCGTCACGTTCCGTCAGCTGCTCGGCCGCCTCCCGGGCGACGTCGTGGGACAGGCCGCGCTCCCGGAGCAGCTGGGTCAGCTCCTCCAGCTCGGCCTCCGGCTGTTCGCGCAACTCCCGCTTCTCCAGGGTGAGGGCGGCCACCTCGGAGTCGCGCTGGGTGGAGACGGAGACGTACTCGCCCGCGGCCATCGACATCGACCCGGCGAGCAGCCCCGCGAGGCCGGCGGTGAGCAGCGCGGAGCGGCTGTCGGTGGCGCCGGCCACGCCGACGACGAGGCCGGCGGTGGAGACGATGCCGTCGTTCGCGCCGAGCACGGCCGCGCGCAGCCAGTTCAGCCGCTGTCCCAGTGCGCCCCCGTGGGCTTCGCCGCTGTGCATTGGTTCGGTCACACCCGGAGGATGCCACCCGAACGCCGTTCGCACGCGCACCGACGCTCTCGCGGCCCCCACCGGCATCGCACAGGGGCTCGACCAACGAACGGGGCGTGCGCGTGGATTGGGAAGGCCCCATTGCCGCGAGAACGGACATTCCGTACGTGGAGCCCCTGTTGGACGGGACTGTCAGTCGCGGCCCGTATCCTCAGGGACCATGCTCGAAGACCCCACGACCGCAGCGTCCTTGCCCACCGGGTGGCCGGCGGCGTATCCCCCTGGATACGCGGTCGTTGACGTGGAGACGACCGGCCTGGCCCGGGACGACCGCATCATCTCCGCAGCCGTCTACCGGCTGGACGCGCACGGCGAGGTCGAGGACCACTGGTACACGCTGGTCAACCCGGAGCGAGACCCGGGCCCGGTGTGGATCCACGGTCTGACGAGCGAGGTGCTGGAGAGCGCGCCTCTTTTCACGGACATCGCCGAGGAGTTCGCGACCCGCTTGGAGGGCCGGGTGCTCGTCGCGCACAACGCGGTCTTCGACTGGCAGATGATCGCGCGGGAGTACGCGCGCGCCCGGCGGGAGGCGCCGGTGCGGCAGCGGCTGTGCACCATCGCGCTCTCCAAGGAGCTGGCGCTGCCGCTGCCCAACCACAAGCTGGAGTCGCTGGCCGCCCACTTCGGCGTGGTGCAGCGGCGCGCGCACCACGCGCTGGACGACGCGCGGGTGCTGGCGGAGGCGTTCCGGCCGAGCCTGCGGGCCGCGGCGGCGGGCGGCGTACGGCTGCCGCTGCTGGAGTGCCGGCCGCTGACGGAGTTCACGGACCGGCCGGTGCCCCGCCAGGCGGGCGGCTACGGCGGCTACCGTCCGACGAGTTGGCGCCCCTCCCGCAAAAGGCCCGCATGCCCCCATCCCAACCCGGGCCGCTACGAAGACGGCAAACCGCTCAAGCAGGGCATGCGGGTGGCCTTCTCCGGGGACACCTCCGTCGAGCGGGAACTGCTGGAGGACCGCGCGGCCGAGGCCGGCCTGCATGTGGCCACCAGCCTGTCCCGGCTGACCAGCCTGCTGGTCACCAACGACCCCGACTCGGGCACGTCGAAGGTGGTCAAGGCCCGGCAGTACGGGACGCCGGTGGTGGACGAGGCGGCGTTCGGACAGCTGCTCAGGGACGTCGAACCGGCGGACGAGTGACCCGTACGGACGGGTGATTGCCGCGCGACTCGCCCGGCGCCCGCTCGCCCGCGCGGCGCCGACGGCCCACCCTGTGGCCCATGGCGAGATGCGAAGTTTGCGGCAATGACTACGGAATGAGCTTTGAGGTGCACGCGCAGGGCGCGGTGCACGTCTTCGACTGCTTCTCCTGTGCGATCCATCGCATGGCACCGATCTGCGAGCACTGCCGGGTGCAGATCATCGGTCAGGGCGTCGAGGCCGACGGCCAGTGGTACTGCGGTGCCCACTGCGCCCGGGCGGCCGGGAAGGCCGGCATCGTCGACCGCGTCTGAGGCACACCCCTGGCGACGGCACCCCACGGCCCGAGAGGTACGGTCGTGGGGTGTACCGCTTCCTGTTGACCCGGCAGTGGGTGATCCTCACGCTGGTCGCCCTGCTGCTCATCCCCACGATGATCAGGCTGGGCATCTGGCAGATGCACCGCTACGAGATGCGCTCCGCGCGCAACCAGCTGGTGTCGGACGCGCTGCACGCCAAGCCCGTCCCCGTGGAGGAGCTGACCTCGCCCGGGCATGCCGTGACCACCCACGACCGCTACCGCACGGTGACCGCGAAGGGGCATTTCGACACCGCGCACGAGGTCGTCGTCCGCCGCCGCACCAACTCCGACGACGAGGTCGGCTACCACGTCCTGAGCCCCTTCGTGCTGTCGGACGGCCGGGTGCTGCTGGTCAACCGGGGCTGGATCCCCTCCGACGGCCCGAGCCAGACCACCTTCCCCAAGGTTCCCGCGCCGCCGAGCGGCCAGGTCACCGTCCAGGGCCGGCTGATGCCCGACGAGACGACGTCGGCGAGCGGCATCAAGGACCTCAAGGGGCTGCCGGCCCGGCAGATCATGCTGATCAACAGCGAGGAGCAGGCCCGGCGCCTGCACGCCGAGGTCCTCGGCGGTTACATCCAGCAGACGGCGCCCGAGCCGAAGGGCGGCAGCCCGGAGCAGATCTCCGACCCGGGCAAGGAGGACGCCCCGCTGAACTACGCGTACATGATCCAGTGGTGGCTGTTCGCGGCCGGTGTGCCGTACGGCTGGTGGGTCCTGGTGCGCCGGGAGCGCCGCGACCGGGCGGCGGCGGCCCAGGAGGCCGAGGCGGAGGCGACCCCCGCTTCGGTGTGACCCGCCGGTCCGCCCCGGCGCACTCACTCCCTCGGCCCACCCCCTGATTGCCCGCTCCGCAGGCCGGGAACCCGCACCTTCGTGCATCCCCGTATCGAGGACTACGCCCTCATCGGCGACGAGCAGACCGCGGCCCTGGTCGGCCGGGACGGCTCCGTGGACTGGCTGTGCCTGCCCCGCTTCGACTCGGCGGCCTGTTTCGCCCGGCTGCTCGGCGACGAGGAGAACGGCCACTGGCGCATCGCCCCCAAGGACGCCGACGGGCCCTGCACCCGCCGCGCCTACCGCCCGGACACCCTCGTACTGGACACGGAGTGGGAGACCGGCGAGGGCGCGATCCGCGTCACCGACCTGATGCCGCAACGCGACCGCGCCCCCGATCTGGTGCGCGTCGTCGAGGGTCTCAGCGGCAGGGTGACCGTCCGCAGCACGCTGCGCCTGCGCTTCGACTACGGCTCGATCGTGCCGTGGATGCGCAAGTCCGACGGGCACCGCGTCGCGGTCGCCGGGCCGGACTCGGTGTGGCTGCGCAGCGAGCCGTCCGTGCGCACCTGGGGCGAGCACCTGACCACGTACTCGGAGTTCACCGTCGAGGAGGGGGAGAAGGTCGCCTTCGTCCTGACCTGGCATCCCTCGCACCAGCAGCGGCCACCCCTCGTCGACCCGCACAAGGCGGTGCACGCCAGCGTCAAGGACTGGCGCAAGTGGGTGCGACGCTGCCGCTACGACGGCCCGTACCGCGACGCCGTCGTCCGCTCCCTGATCACCCTCAAGGCCCTGACCTATCGGCCGACCGGCGGCATCGTCGCCGCCGCCACCACCTCGCTGCCCGAGGAGCCGGGCGGTGTGCGCAACTGGGACTACCGCTACTGCTGGCTGCGCGACTCCACCCTGACCCTCAACGCGGGCCTGGCGGCGGGCTACCGCAAGGAGGCGGAGGCCTGGCGGAACTGGCTGCTGCGCGCGGTCGCCGGCGACCCGGCCGACCTGCAGATCATGTACGGCCTCGCGGGCGAGCGGCGGCTGCCGGAGACGGAGCTGCCGTGGCTGTCGGGCTTCGACGGCTCGGCGCCCGTACGGATCGGCAACGAGGCCGTCAACCAGCTCCAGCTCGACGTGTACGGCGAGGTCATGGACTCGCTGGCGCTGGCCCGCCGTTCGGGCCTGCCCCCGCGGCCGCACATGTGGTCGATCCAGCGGGCGCTGATGGACTGGCTGTGCGAGGAGTGGCGGCAGCCCGACGAGGGGCTGTGGGAGGTCCGCGGCGGCAGACGCCACTTCGTCCACTCCAAGATCATGGTGTGGGTGGCCGCGGACCGCGCGGTACGGACGCTGGAGGAGGAACCGGAGCTCGGCGGGGACCTCGACCGCTGGCGCGCGCTGCGCGAGGAGGTGCACCGGGAGGTGTGCGAGAAGGGCTACGACGCCGAACGCAACACCTTCACGCAGTCCTACGGCTCCCGCGAACTCGACGCCGCGCTGCTGCTGATCCCGCGCCTGGGCTTCCTGCCGCCGGACGATCCACGGGTCACCGGGACCATCGAGGCGATCCGCGGCGAGCTGGGGCACCACGGCCTGCTGCGCCGCTACAGCACGGACGGCACGACCGTCGACGGGCTGCCCGGCGACGAGGGCACGTTCCTGGTGTGCTCGTTCTGGCTCGCGGACGCCCTGCACATGACGGGCCGCCGCGAGGAGGCACGGGAGCTGTTCGAACGGCTGGTGGGCCTCTGCAACGACGTGGGACTGCTGTCCGAGGAGTACGACCCGGTGAGCGGACGTCAGCTGGGCAACTTCCCGCAGGCCTTCAGCCACGTCGGTCTGGTCAACACCGCCCTCGCCCTGTCCGGTGACGGGGACGGGGAGGCAGGATAGGGGCCATGGATCTTGGACTGAAGGACCGGGTGTACGTCGTCACCGGGGCCACGCGCGGCCTCGGCAACGCGGCGGCACGGGAGCTGGTGGCCGACGGCGCGAAGGTCGTCGTGACCGGCCGGGACGAGAAGCGGGTGGCCGACGCGGCGGGCGAGTTGGGGCCGAACGCCTTCGGGGTGGCCGTCGACAACGCCGATCCGCAGGCGCCGACCCGGCTGATCGAGGCCGCGCGGGAGAGGTTCGGCGGGTTCGACGGCATCCTGGTGAGCGTGGGCGGCCCCGCGCCGGGGTTCGTCGCCGACAACACCGACGAGCAGTGGGAGGCCGCCTTCGAGTCGGTGTTCCTCGGCGCGGTGCGGCTGGCCCGGGCGGCGGCGCAGGAGCTGGAGGCGGGGGGTGTCATCGGGTTCGTGCTGTCGGGCTCGGTGCACGAGCCGATTCCGGGGCTGACGATCTCCAACGGTCTGCGGCCGGGGCTCGCCGGGTTCGCCAAGTCGATCGCCGACGAGCTGGGGCCGCGCGGCATCCGGGTCGTCGGGCTGCTGCCGGCCCGGATCGACACCGACCGGGTCCGCGAGCTCGACGGCATGTCCGCGGACCCGCAGGCCACGCGGACGGCCCATGAGTCCCGTATCCCGCTGCGGCGCTACGGCAGGCCGGAGGAGTTCGGGCGGACGGCGGCGTTCCTGCTGTCGCCGGCCGCCTCCTACCTGACCGGGATCATGGTGCCGGTCGACGGCGGTATGCGGCACGGGTTCTGAACCGGGACCGCAGCCTCAACTGACCCTCTCCGCACGGTGCTTGACCGCCTTCATGCGGACCTCGGAGGGCAGTGCGGCGAGTCCCGCCGAGGCGCGGGCGCGCATCAGGGACCCGGTGGCGAGGTGGTGCAGGGCCGCCGCCGGGTCCACATGGGGTTCCAGCAGGAGCCGTACACGGGAACCGGGGGCGGTACGGCGGCCGGTCAGCCGGGCCTGCGCGTGGGCCACGCCGTCGAGTTCGGCCGCGTCGCCCGCCAGGACGTTCTCCAGGGCACGGCCCCGCAGCAGCGCGCCCTCGCCGTCGCCGGTGTCGACCAGGACCTCGGTCAGACGGCGGCGGCGCAGCACGGCCGTCAGCCACCACAGGGCGAGCAGCACGAGGACCGCGAGGACGGCCAGAACGGTCGGCCACCACCAACCGTGCCCCTGCCACTTGGTCCGCTCGGCGTCGCTGAGCAGGACGTCGTGCCGCCCGTCGTGGATCCACCAGGAGGGCGGCGGCGCGCCCAGCCCGACGGCGAGCACCGAGCCGCCGACGACGATCAGCACGAGCCCGACGAGCCCGATCAGTACGCGGTTGACGATGCGGAGCATCCCGCTCACCCCTTTCGCCCGGGTCGCCGGACATGGACCGACAGCGCGGGGGGACGGGCGAGCCCCAGCCCCTCGATCGCGTACTCCAGGGCCGCGTTCAGGTCGGCCCGCACGTCGTCCAGGTCACGGAAGTGGGAGACGGCGCGGACGTCGGCGCGGGAACGGCGCAGGCGGATGCGCACCGACTGGACGCCGGCCACCTCCATGGCGCGGTCGCGCAGGACGAGGGCGGCGGCCTCGCGGTGCAGGCCGGCGTGGACGTCGGGATGCAGGCGTCGCATCGGCAGGACGCCGCGCAGGCCGGGGGTGCAGGCCAGCGCGATCAGCCAGAGGCCGAGAGCCGCGGCGACCCCGGCACCGATCAGGACCCAGAGGTCGTCGAGGGGCCGTTGCGCGAGCTGCCGGGCGAGTTCGCGGCGCCAGGCCATCGCGGGCCGGTGGGCCCGGACGGACGCGATGTCGTAGAGGAAGATGCCCGCGACGGCCAGCAGCAGCACCGCCACGACGGCGGCGGGGACGCGGCGCGCGGACCAGAAGCGGCCCTGACCGCCCGTCGGCGGTGGCGGTCCGTGGTCGGGCTCCTCCTCCGGTGCTCTCTCGATCACCGGCAGCCGCTGTGTGATGCCCTCGGAGCCCTGGGGCTCGCTCATCGCGTCCTCCCCTGTACCGCGCCGTGTGCCGGGGTCAGGTGCAGCCGTTCCACGTGAACGGCGACCTCCGGAACCTCCATGCCCACCAACGCGCGTACCCGGGAAGCGACATGTCGACGCACATCCGCGCACCGGGCCCCGATGTCGCAGGGGTAGTCGAGTTCGAGATGGAGCCGGACGCGGACGGTCCCGTGGTGGACGACGACCGTGGCGTGCGGGGACGCGGCCCGCCTCGACCGGTCGCCGAGGCGTTCACGGGCCGCCTGCGCGGCGATCTTCGCCACGACCCGGTCGGCGATCCGGGTGGCCCCGCGCTCCCCCGGCGCGACGGCGCCGCGCGGGCCGCCCCGCTCGCCGACGCTCTCGCGCACCGTGGTCAACGCCGTCACCGCCGCCGGTCGTCACGGGTGCGGAAGAAGTCACCCAGTTCCAGGTCCCCCTCCAGCAACCGGCCCACCACGAAACCGACGGCTCCCAGGGCGGCCACCAGCAGGAAGGCTCCGAAGCCGCCGAAATAGCCGGCGAAGCCCAGGGCCATTCCGGCGATCATGCCGACCACGGCCATGCTCATCGTGCGCTCCCCTCACGGTTGTCCGCTCGCCCGCCGGTCACTGGAGCCGGGGCTCCGGCTCCTCGTCCTCTTCCTCGGGCAGCTTCACGTCACTCACGGCGATGTTGACCTCGACCACTTCCAGGCCGGTCATCCGCTCCACGGCCGCGATGACGTTCTCCCGCACGGCGCGGGCGACGTCGGAGATCGACACGCCGTAGTCGACGACGAGTTCCAGGTCGAGCGCCGTCTGTACCTCGCCGACCTCGACCTTCACGCCGCGTGTCACGGACTTCGAGCCGCCGGGCACCCGGTCGCGCACGGCCCCGAAGGTGCGGCTGAGCCCGCTGCCCAGGGCGTGGACGCCGAGCACGTCCCGGGCGGCCAGCCCGGCGATCTTCTCCACGACCCCGTCGGCGATCGTGGTCCGGCCCCGTGCGCCGGGGTCTCCGCCGCCGCGCCGGGTCATCTGCGCCTTCCGCGTGCCGGAGGTCTCCGGCACCTCCGTCTCGACTCCCGGGGTCCCCGTCCGGTTCGGTTGCGTCATGTCGGTCATCGCCGCACGTCCCTTTCGGTTCGTCGTCCTGTGACCACGGTAAGTGGCGCAACGCCGCAGCGCGCCCGGGATGCGGCAGGCTGGAGGAATGACGGCGGACGGATGGACGCGGACGGTACGGCACCGGCTGGGGCTGGGCAGGCTGCTGCCGCTGGGCGGGCCGCACGACGGCGCGTGGATCTCGGAGGAGGCCGCCGAGACGGCACTGCGGCGGGCCGCGGGGGAACTGCGCGGAGCACGGCTGGACGCGCTCCGCATCGGCCTCGCCGATCCGCAGGACACGGACGAGCCCGTCGTCCCGCCGCCGCCGAGCGCCCTGCCGCCCGGCCCGCTGCGGGTGACGGCGGACCTCGCGGCGTCACCGGCCGAGCCGCTGCCGGTGACGGCCGCCCGGGTGCGGACGACGCTGGCGGACGCGGCGGCCGAGCTGCTCGGCCTGAGGGTCACGGAGGTGGACCTGCGGGTCACGTCCCTGCTGGACGAGGTACCGCAACCGGCCCCGGTGGCGCCGCCCGGGCCGCCGGCCGCCGAGGAGCCGCCTGCCGGGGAGCCGGCCGCCGGGGACGAGACGCGCGCGGCCTCCGCCGCGCTGTCGGTCCCCGGCGTCGACCGCCTCACCGCCGGCCTGGGCCGCGCGGTGCACCTCGAGGAACAGCACCGGGAGGGCACCCTGCCGCGCCGCCACGCGCGCGTCGAGATCGCGGTGCGCGCGGACCACCGGGCCGTGGAGGTGGCCCGGGAGGTCCGGGCGGTGGTCGCCGAGGCGCTACCGGATCACCCGACGGTGGCGGTGCTGGTCACGGCGATCGTCTGAGGGGTCACTCGCCGAGGCCGGCGAGGTCCCGCAGGCGACGGGCCTGCGCGGCCCGCTCCGCGGCCCGCTGGTCGTCGTAGGAACGCCCCTGCGCCCCGCGGATCAGGGCCTTGGTCTCGATCACGGCGTCGCGGGGCGCGGCCAGGATCGCCGAGGCGAGGTCCCGTACGGCGGCGTCGAGCTGGTCGGCGGGGACGGCGAGGTTGGCGAGGCCGGTGGCGACCGCCTCCTCGGCCTGGACGTAGCGGCCGGTGACGCAGATCTCCAGGGCGCGGGCGTAGCCGACGAGGGCGACGAGCGGGTGCGTGCCCGTCAGGTCCGGCACCAGTCCGAGGCTGGTCTCGCGCATGGCGAACTGCACGTCGTCGGCGACGACGCGCAGGTCACAGGCGAGGGCGAGCTGGAAGCCCGCGCCGATGGCATGCCCCTGCACAGCGGCGACGGAGATGAGGTCGCTGCGCCGCCACCAGGTGAAACCGTCCTGGAAGCCGGCGATGCTCGCGTCGAGTTCACCGTCGCTGCTGCGTGCCAGGTCGATGAACGTCGGCTCGCCCTCGATGCCCTCGGGCGTGAACATCTGCCGGTCGAGGCCGGCGGAGAAGGACTGCCCCTCGGCACGCAGCACGACGACGCGGACGGAGCCCGGCAGAACCCGCCCGGCCTCGGCGAGCGCGCGCCACATGGCGGGGCTCTGCGCGTTGCGCTTGGCCGGGTTGGTCAGCGTCACCGTGGCGATCGCGTCGTCGACGGTGAGCCGGACGCCGTCCTTGTCGAGTACGGGACCGAGGTCCTTGGCGGGCGTGGCCATGGGGCGCCTCCGATGAGTGCGGTCAGCAGAGCAGACGTACAAGCTAAGTGACTGCACAGTAACCACCCGGCCGGTCAGCCGACCGACCGGGTGGCCACCATCGAAGCCGATGGGCCGCCCGGGTCAGGACGAGGCGGCCTTCTTGCCCCGTGTCGCGCCGCCACGCCCACGAAGCGTGACGCCCGACTCGCTGAGCATCCGGTGCACGAAGCCATACGAGCGGCCGGTTTCCTCGGCCAGTGCCCGAATGCTCGCACCGGAGTCGTACTTCTTCTTCAGGTCTGCCGCGAGCTTGTCGCGCGCGGCGCCGGTCACCCGGCTGCCCTTCTTCAGAGTCTCGGCCACCCGTGCCTCCTCATGGGAAGTGCGCTCTGGTCTCCTCATGATCACCCCTCCGGGGCGCGATGGCCACCCATTCGGCAAGGTCCGTGAGACAGGGTTTTGACGACAGGAGCGCATCCCCACAAGTGGAATCAGGAATTCCACGACGGGGCATTCGTACCGCCGAACGGGTTCTCTCGACAACCGGCAGGTCAGAGACGTACGACGGCCGAGCCCTTGTCGATGAAGGACTCGGCCGCGAAATGGATGTAGGACACACGACGGTACGAGGAGATCTCACTCAGATGGTGGATCACCGGTCGGCCGAATGATCCATACGCCGTTGATCACACATTCGATCAAGCGGCGATGACCCTCAGGCCAGGGCCACGAGGTCCGCGTAGTCGGCACCCCACAGGTCCTCGACGCCGTCCGGCAGCAGGATGATGCGCTCCGGCTGCAGCGCCTCGACGGCGCCCTCGTCGTGGGTGACGAGGACGACCGCACCCTTGTAGGTGCGCAGGGCGCCGAGGATCTCCTCGCGGCTGGCGGGGTCGAGGTTGTTGGTCGGCTCGTCGAGCAGCAGGACGTTCGCGGAGGACACCACGAGCGTGGCCAGGGCGAGACGGGTCTTCTCGCCGCCGGAGAGGACGCCGGCCGGCTTGTCGACGTCGTCGCCGGAGAACAGGAAGGAGCCGAGCACCTTGCGGACCTCCACGAGGTCCATGTCGGGGGCGGCCGAGCGCATGTTCTCCAGGACGCTGCGGTCGGCGTCGAGGGTCTCGTGCTCCTGGGCGTAGTAGCCGAGCTTGAGGCCGTGACCGGGCACGACCGCGCCGGTGTCGGGCTGCTCGACGCCGGCGAGGAGCCGGAGCAGGGTGGTCTTGCCGGCGCCGTTGAGGCCGAGGATGACCACCCGGGAGCCCTTGTCGATGGCCAGGTCGACGTCGGTGAAGATCTCCAGCGAGCCGTACGACTTCGACAGGCCCTCGGCGGTCAGGGGGGTCTTGCCGCACGGCGCGGGCTCGGGGAAGCGGAGCTTGGCGACCTTGTCCTGCATCCGCACCGCCTCGAGGCCGGCGAGGAGCTTGTCGGCGCGCTTGGCCATGTTCTGCGCGGCGACCGTCTTCGTGGCCTTGGCGCGCATCTTGTCGGCCTGCGAATGCAGGGCCGCGGCCTTCTTCTCGGCGTTCTGCCGCTCGCGCTTGCGGCGCTTCTCGTCGGCCTCGCGCTGCTGCTGGTAGAGCTTCCAGCCCATGTTGTAGACGTCGATCTGGGCGCGGTTGGCGTCCAGGTAGAACACCTTGTTGACGACCGTCTCGACCAGGTCGACGTCGTGGGAGATCACGATGAAGCCGCCGCGGTAGGTCTTCAGGTAGTCCCGCAGCCAGATGATCGAGTCCGCGTCGAGGTGGTTGGTGGGCTCGTCGAGCAGCAGGGTGTCCGCGTCGGAGAACAGGATGCGCGCCAGCTCGATACGGCGGCGCTGACCGCCGGAGAGCGTGTGCAGGGGCTGGCCGAGGACCCGGTCGGGCAGGTTCAGCGCCGCGGCGATCGTGGCGGCCTCGGCCTCGGCGGAGTACCCGCCCTTGGTGAGGAACTCCGTCTCCTGGCGCTCGTACTGCCTCATGGCCTTCTCGCGGGTGGCGCCCTGGCCGTTGGCGATGCGCTGTTCGTTCTCGCGCATCTTGCGCAGCAGGACGTCCAGGCCGCGCGCGGAGAGGATGCGGTCGCGGGCGAGGACGTCGAGGTCGCCGGTGCGGGGGTCCTGCGGGAGGTAGCCGACCTCACCGGAGCGCGTGATCTGGCCGCCGGCGGGGATGCCCTCGCCGGCCAGGCACTTGGTGAGGGTGGTCTTGCCGGCGCCGTTGCGGCCGACCAGGCCGATGCGGTCGCCCTTGGCGACCCGGAAGGTGGCGGACTCGATGAGGACTCGGGCGCCGGCGCGCAGCTCGATACCGGAGGCGGAGATCACGGACAGACTCCAGGGCGGATATGGGTTTCGACGGGTGGGCGGCTGAGGACGTTCCCGCCGTCTAATGCGCGAGGAGAATGGCCATGGGAGAAGTCTAACGGGGCCGTGCAAGGACTTTTCCGGCGTCCAGGTGTTCGTTACGGCACTCCTCGGTCCCCCCAGGTGCCCACCTGTCGGTTCCCTCCGGTGGGCACCTGTCAGTTCCCTCCGGTGTGCACCTGGAAGGCGGCCCGGCGCACGGCCTTGGCGAGGGCCGGGTCGGGATGCGCGGCGGCGAGGGCGACCAGGACCTGGACGGTGCGGGGGTGGCCGACGGCGCGGACCTCGTCGAGGAGCATCGGCACGGTGGGCTGCACGGCGGACTCCAGGTGCCGCACGAGCATCGGGGCCTCGCCGTGGTCGGCGACGGCGGCCGCGGTGTCCACCCACAGCCAGGTGGCCTCCTGCCGGGTGAGCACCTCGTGGGCGTCCTCGGCGTCGGCGCCGTCGTGCTCGGCCAGCCACAGCAGGGCGTACGGCCGCAGGGTGGGCTCCTCGGCGACGGCGCGGACGTCGGGCTCGGCGGGGGCGCCGACCACGCGCAGTGCCTCGAAGGCCAGGCCGCGCAGCAGGGCGTCGTCGCCGCGGGCGGCGGCGATCAGCTCGGTGACGGCGCTGCCGACCGGGCGGGCGGCGAGCCAGGCGCGGTACTCGGCGCGGGCCGCGTTCGGGCGGAGCTGGGCGCAGCCGCGCAGCATCTCCTCGGCGACGGCCTCGATGTTCCCGGCGGGGCTCTGCGCGGCCACACAGATCTGCTCCAGCTTGACCCACACCGCCCAGCTGCCGAGCGGGGTGAGCGTGGCGTGCCCCTCGCCGTAGGTGAGGGCGCCGACGGAGGCGAGGGCGTGCAGGGCCCAGTCCAGGAGGGGGGCGAGCGGCGTGTCCTCGGACCGCGGGGGCTCGACGGGCTCGGGCTGCGGCCCGTAGGGGATCTCGCAGCGTTCGGTGCGCAGTTCGGTGACGCGCTGCTCCAGCAGGTCCAGGAGCTGCTCGACGGGGACGGGCCCGGCGGAGAGCTGGAGGAAGGAGAGCACCTGGGGCATGGCCGAGACGACCTCGGCGACGGCGGCGGGCTCGTGGTCCGCGGGCTCCGGGTAGGCGAGCGACCAGGCGTCGAAGAGGGCGACCCAGCCGCGCAGCACGGCGCTGTCGTCGCGGTCCCACGCGCGCAGCCGCCAGCCGGGGCGGGCGCTGTCGCCGTGTACCTCGACGAGGCCGGCGAGGCGGGCGATGTCCCAGTCGGCGCGGACCTGAGCGGCGGTCAGGCCGAGGTCCCCGGCGGCGCGTTCGGCGGTCGCGTCGGCGAGGGTGGCCTTGCCGTCTCCCGCGCCGTCGCTGCCCGGGCCGAGCGCGACGTCGGCCCAGCGGGCGACGCGGGCGGCGGCGGCCAGTTGGAAGCGCGCCATTCTGGCCAGCTCCGCGGGGGCCGGTGTGCCCTCCGGGGGGCGGGGCGCGGGGCGGCGCGGGCGCCGCTGGTTCACAGCTGTGGGGGCGGCGGCCAGGGGTCGCGGGCGGACGAGTCGAAGCCTGGAGTCGCGCGGGATACGGGACGTCACGGGTGCAGTCTTCCGGTTGACGGTCCGAAAACCCAAACGGAAGGTCACGGGCGGCGACGGGACTGGCCAAGGGCGGGCCTCCGAGGACGGCCCGGGACCGAGTTCAGGCCAGCGGTTCGACGTTAAACGGAACCGGGGCCAACGGTTCGGGCCGAGGGGTCGGGGAGGTCACATCAGCGGGGTCAGGAAGCGGCGCAGCGCCTCCTCGTAGGCCTTCGGGTCGGCGTTCCACATGGCCGAGTGCGGGGCGTCCCGGACGGTGTGCAGGGCGACCAGGTTCGGGTGGGCGTCGGCGAGGCGGCGGGAGTGCTCCCAGGGGGCCAGGGTGTCGTCGGGGCCGTGGAAGAGCAGGGTCGGGACGGTGAGCCGGACGGTCTCGGCGGTGCGGTCGCGGTCGAGTCCGGTGCGGCCCTGGGCGGCGCGCACGGCGAGCGGCAGCAGGGCGCCGGGGGTGCGGTGGGCCGCGGCGAGGGCGCGCAGGGTCGTCGGCCAGTCGAGCACCGGGGAGTCCAGGATCAGCCCGGAGATCCGCCCGCGCAGACCGGAGTCCGCGGCGGCGCGCAGGGCCATGGCGGCGCCGGTGGACCAGCCGTGCAGGACGACGCGTCCGGCGCCGTGGCTCAGGGCGTAGCGGATGGCCGCGTCCAGGTCGCGCCACTCGGTCTCGCCGAGGTGGTTCAGGCCGTCCGGGGAGCGGGGGGCGCCGAGGTCGCCGCGGTAGGCGGGGGCGAGCACCGGAAAGCGCTGGCGGTGCAGGAACTCCATGACGTTCATGGGGAGTTCGCGGGTGGTGCCGAGGCCGTGCACCGCGATGATCCAGGTGTCGCGCACGCCGGGGACGAACCAGGCGGGCAGGGAGCCGAGTTCGCCGGGGATGTCGACGTCGGTGTGGTCCAGGCCGAGGGCGTCGCGGGGGTTGCCGACGTGGAGGCTGGGGGTGAACCAGACCTTGTCGCGGCGTTCGAGGGTGCCGTGCGTGACGCGCTCCAGCCGGCGCACGACGGTGTCGGCGGAGTGTTCGGCGGAGTCGAGGACGGGGCCGACGACCGCGTGGCTGGAGTCGCCCGCGAGACCGTAGGTGCCGGGGCGCAGCGCCGCCAGGTGGCGGGTGAGGGTGATGCGGCCGGCCGCGGTGGCATGCACGGTGAGGCGGGGCTCGGTGGGCAGGGGCCTGCCGGGTGCCGTCTTGAGCGCGGCGCCGCTGGCGAAGCGGCCGGCGGCCACGGAGGCCGCGCCGGCGGCGAGGGCTACGGTGACGGCGGCGGCCGTCGCTTTGGCAGTACGCACCTGTCCAGTGTCCTGGCGGTGGGGGTGACCGGCCAGCGGAAGGCGGGGGCGGGGTGACGTCGTACGGCGGCGATGTGGTGTGCTCACGCCATCCCGGTTACCCCGTGACGCCCGCGTCAGCGCTGCCCGTACCCCTTCAGCTTCTCCCCCACCTCGTCCAGCTGTTCGCGGGTCAGGAGGTGCGGCGACAGGCCCGGCACCGAGGACGCGGTGAGCCACAGACGGCACATCCACTCCAGTTGGGCCGTGCGGTCGTAGGCCTGGTCGAGGGTGGCGCCGTGGGCCATCGTGCCGTGGTTCTGCAGCAGGCACGCGGTGCGGCCGGCGAGGGCGTCGAGCATGTTCTGGGCCAACTCGTCGCTGCCGTACGTCGCATAAGGGGCGACCCGGACGGGTCCGCCGAGGGCGGCGGACATGTAATGGATCGTCGGGAGCTCGGGGACGAGGGTCGAGACTGCCGTCGCGTGCACGGCGTGGGTGTGCACGACGGCGCGGGCGTCGGTGGAGCGGTGGATCGCGAGGTGCATGGGCAGCTCGCTGGTCGGGACCAGCGAGCCGAGGACTTGACGGCCGTCGAGGGCGACCCCCGTGATGTCGTCCGGGGTGAGGCGGTCGTACGGCACTCCGGACGGGGTGACCAGGACGGTGTCGCCGACCCGCACCGAGACGTTGCCGGAGGTGCCGACGACCAGGCCGTCGGCGACGGTACGGCGGGCCGTGGCGACGAGCGCCTCCCAGGCACGCGCCTCCTCGGGGAGGGCGGCCCTCCCCTGTCTCCGCGGCACGTCCCGCGCGTCCTCCCGGAGATCCCGCCCGTCGCCCTGGTCCCGCCGCTGCTCAGCCATACGGCGATCCTGCCAAAGAGGGTGCCGGACGTCTCCGGGCGCGTGCGCTTCAGGGCGGAAACCGCTCGTCCGAAACGTGCGGTCGCATACAACCCCTACCGCTCCGGCACCGGTGCCAGGCCGAGCGTGACCGCACGACCCGTGAGGCCCCGTTTCCGACACTCTGATGCCCACCTCAGTTCATCTTCCGTTCACCCAGGTTATTTACGGTCAACCGTCCGATGACTTCGAACGATTGCCTGGGTAAATGGAAAACTTCTCGCTGATCCTCGCGATTGTGGTGGTAACCGCACTCGCGTTCGATTTCACGAACGGTTTTCACGACACCGCCAACGCGATGGCCACCACCATCTCGACCGGTGCACTCAAGCCCAAGGTCGCGGTGGCCATGTCCGCCGTGCTGAACCTTGTGGGCGCTTTCCTCTCGGTGGAGGTCGCCAACACGATCTCCAAGGGTCTCGTCGACGAGACCGGCATCCGTCCCGAGGTCATCTTCGCCGCCCTGGTCGGCGCGATCCTCTGGAACCTGCTGACCTGGCTGGTGGGCCTGCCCTCCAGCTCCTCGCACGCCCTCATGGGCGGTCTGATCGGCGCCACCGTCGCCTCGGCCGGCTTCGGCGCGGTCCACGGCGACGTGCTCGCGACCAAGGTTCTCCTCCCGGCGCTCGCCGCCCCGATCGTGGCCGGTCTGGCCGCGTTCCTCGCGACGCGCTTCTCCTACACCCTGGACAAGAAGGCCGACGGCAAGGCGGCGGCCAAGGGCTACCGCGCCGGGCAGGTCGCCTCGGCCGGCCTGGTCTCCCTGGCGCACGGCACGAACGACGCGCAGAAGACGATGGGCATCATCACCCTCGCCCTGGTCGCCGGCGGTGTCGTCGCCCCCGACGCCGACCCGCCCACCTGGGTCATCCTCTCCGCCGGTCTGGCCATCGCGCTCGGCACCTACATCGGCGGCTGGCGCATCATCCGCACCATGGGCAAGGGCCTGACCGAGCTGCGGCCGCAGCAGGGCTTCGCCGCCCAGACCAGCGCCGCCACGGCGATCCTGGCCTCCTCGCACCTCGGCTTCTCCCTGTCCACCACGCACGTCGTCTCCGGCTCGGTGATGGGCGCGGGTCTGGGCCGCAAGGGCGGTGTGGTGCGCTGGTCGACCGCGACCCGCATGCTGGTCGCCTGGGTCCTCACCCTCCCGGCCGCCGCGCT
The DNA here is from genome assembly GCF_054189285.1 of Streptomyces sp. MAI_2237. Classification (NCBI taxonomy): domain Bacteria; kingdom Bacillati; phylum Actinomycetota; class Actinomycetes; order Kitasatosporales; family Streptomycetaceae; genus Streptomyces; species Streptomyces sp. MAI_2237. Next base: position 686,884 of record NZ_JAJPGQ010000001.1, read on the forward strand.
CGTCGGCGCGGGCGCCGAGTCCGTCACGGACCTCGGTGACTGGGGCACCGCCGTCGTCGCCGTCTTCCTGGTCGCCGCGAGTGCCGCGATCTGGAAGCTCTCGCGCCGCGAGGTCGTCGACGCGTCCAACGTCAACGAGACCGAGGAACCGCCCGGCGTGGTGACCACCGCCATCGCCGCCGTGACCCCGCCGCCCGCGAGCCCGGTCACCGAGGAGCTGACGGCCACCATCTCGGCGCCGGCCACGACCCCGACCACGGAGCCGGCGGCCCCGCCGGCCGCCGTCTGAGTCCCGAGCATCAGGTAACGAAGGAATCAGCAGCATGAAGATCGACTGGGCAGCTCTGGGCTCCGTCTTCGGCGTCAGCCTCGCGGTCACCGTAGGTCTCGTCGCCCTGTTCACCCTCGGCGTGATGGGCCTGTCCCGCAAGGAGCGGGCCGTGGCCGAGGGCAACTCCGCGACCCTCGCGGCGACCGGGGCCTACGTGGCCTTCGCGGGATGCGCGGCGGCCGTCGCGTACGGAATCTCGCTCATCATGAACAAGGCCTGAGAGCCTCGAACGCACCTGTGATGCCGGGACGGTGATCCGTCCCGGCATCACGCGTTCCGGTGACCCCGGCGACCCCCTGCGTGTGGGCCTCAGCACACTCCCGCGCCGCAGGTCAACGGCAAGTTGACTGCCGTTCGGGCGCATGGTGGACTGCCGGAGCCATGTACGGCGGCAAGGGAGGAAGCCGGTGCGATTCCGGCGCGGTCCCGCCACTGTCACCGGGGTAGGTAGCCCCGGGAGCCAGGAACTCCCACCGCCGGTCTCGTCGAACCAGGGCGCGGACACCCTGAGTGAGGACATATCGCCATGCGCGGCTGCCTGTTGAGGTTCACCACCCCCGTCCCGCCCGACCCTTCGGCGGGCTGACCCGGTGCGGGCCGATCGCGTCTTCGCGTACGGCGCCGCCGCCGGACTCCTCGGTGACCAGCTCCTCGGCGATCCCCGCCGCGGGCATCCGGTCGCCGTGTTCGGACGTGCCGCCGGCGCCGTCGAGAGAGTGCTGTGGCGCGACCACCGCGGGTGGGGCGCGCTGCACACCGCCGTGTGCGTGGGCGGCGCCGTGGCCCTCGGTGCCGCGGCGCAGTCGCTCGTACGTCCCTCCCGTGCCGCCTCCGTCGCGCTGACCGCCGCCGCCACCTGGGCCGTGGTCGGCGGTACTTCGCTCGCGCGCGAGGCACGGACCGTCGGGCGGGCCCTGGAGGCGGGGGACGTCGAGGCGGCCCGGGCGCGGCTGCCGCATCTGTGCGGGCGGGACCCGCAGGCGCTGGACGCCGCCGGGATCGCGCGGGCCGTGGTGGAGTCGGTCGCCGAGAACACCTCCGACGCGGTGGTGGGGGCGCTGGTGTGGGGAGCCGTCGGCGGGGTGCCGGGGCTGCTGGGCTTCCGGGCCGTCAACACGCTGGACGCCATGGTCGGGCACAGGTCGGCCCGTTACCGGCGCTACGGCTGGGCCTCGGCGCGCCTGGACGACGTGGCCGGATGGCCGGGTGCCCGGTTGACGGCCGGGCTCGCGACGGTCGCCGGGGGCGATCCGGCGGGCGCGGTGCGGGCCTGGCGCGCCGACGCCGGACGGCACCCGAGCCCCAACGCCGGGCCCGTGGAGGCCTCGTTCGCGGGAGCGCTCGGGGTGCGCCTGGGCGGGACCTTGTCGTACGGAGGGCGGGTCGAGCACCGGCCCGTGCTGAACAGGGAGGGGCGGCCGGTGGAGGTCGGGGACATCGAGCGGGCCGTGCGGCTGTCGCGGCGCGTGGGACTGCTCGCGCTCGGCGTGAGCGTTGCGGCGCGCGCCCTGCTGAAGGGGCGTGCGTCATGAGCGGCGGCGGGCTGCTGGTCGCCGGGACCACCTCCGACGCGGGCAAGAGCGTCGTCACCGCGGGGATCTGCCGCTGGCTGGTGCGACAGGGCGTCAAGGTCGCGCCGTTCAAGGCGCAGAACATGTCGCTGAACTCGTTCGTGACGCGCGAGGGCGCCGAGATCGGGCGGGCGCAGGCCATGCAGGCCCAGGCCTGCCGGATCGAGCCGACCGCGCTGATGAACCCCGTGCTGCTGAAGCCGGGCGGCGAGCAGAGCAGCCAGGTCGTGCTGATGGGCCGGCCCGTGGGCGAGTTGAGCGCGCGGGGGTACCACGGCGGCAGGCAGCAGAAGCTGCTGGGGACCGTGCTGGACTGTCTCGCCGAACTGCGGGGCACGTATGACGCGGTGATCTGCGAGGGGGCGGGCAGTCCTGCCGAGATCAACCTCAGGCGCACGGACATCGTGAACATGGGCATCGCCCGCAATGCCGGGCTGCCCGTGCTGGTGGTCGGGGACATCGACCGCGGGGGTGTCTTCGCCTCCTTCTTCGGGACGGTCGCGCTCCTGTCCCCCGAGGACCAGGCGCTCGTCGCCGGGTTCCTCGTCAACAAGTTCCGCGGCGACGTCGGCCTCCTGGAGCCCGGCCTCGACATGCTGCACGGGCTCACCGGGCGGCGGACGTACGGCGTCCTGCCCTTCCGGCACGGGCTCGGCATCGACGAGGAGGACGGACTGCGCGTGTCCCTGCGCGGGACCGTGCGGGAGTCGAACACCGCCCCGCCGGTGGGCGAGGACGTGCTGCGGGTCGCGGTCTGCGCGATCCCGCTGATGTCCAACTTCACGGACGTCGACGCACTGGCCGCCGAACCGGGCGTCGTCGTGCGGTTCGTGGACCGGCCCGAGGAACTGGCCGACGCGGACCTGGTCGTCATCCCGGGGACCCGCGGGACCGTCCGGGCCCTGGAGTGGCTGCACGAGCGGGGACTCGCCGACGCGCTGCGCCGACGGGCCGCCGAACAGCGCCCGATCCTCGGTGTCTGCGGCGGCTTCCAGGTCCTCGGCGAGCACATCGAGGACGAGGTGGAGAGCCGGCGCGGGCAGGTGACGGGCCTCGGAATCCTGCCCGTGCGGGTGCGGTTCGCCCGTGAGAAGACCCTCACCCGGCCGGTGGGCGAAGCCCTCGGCGAGCGGGTCGAGGGGTACGAGATCCATCACGGGGTCGCCTCCCTGAGCGGAGGGGAGGCGTTCATCTCCGATGACGAAGGACACAGCCTCGACGGCTGCCGGGTCGGCCAGACCTGGGGCACCCACTGGCACGGTTCACTGGAGTCGGACGGCTTCCGGCGCGCCTTCCTGCGCGAGGTGGCGGCCGCCGCGGGCCGCCGTTTCGTGCCGGCCGGCGACACCTCGTTCGCCGCGCTGCGCGAGGAGCAGCTCGACCGGCTCGGCGACCTGATCGAACAGCACGCGGACACGGACGCGCTGTGGCGGCTCATCGAGTCCGGCGCGCCGCAAGGACTGCCTTTCATTCCACCGGGAGCGCCCGCATGAGCACTGTGTTGTTGTTGTCCACCGCCGACACGGACCTGTTGGCGGCGCGGGCCGCGACCGGCGCCGACTACCGGATCGGCAACCCGATGCGGGTGGACGTGGCGGAGGAACTGCCCGCGCTCCTCGACGGCGCCGGCATCGCCGTCGTACGGCTGCTCGGCGGCAAGCGGGCGTGGCAGGACGGGCTCGCCGCGCTGAAGGCGTCCGGCGTTCCGACCGTGCTGCTCGGCGGCGAGGCCGTGCCGGACGCGGAGCTGATGGCCGAGTCGTCCGTGCCGGCGGGTGTGGTCGCCGAGGCGCTGAAGTACCTCGTCGAGGGCGGGCCGGACAACCTGACCGAGCTGGCGCGGTTCCTGTCCGACACCGTGCTGCTGACCGGCGAGGGCTTCGTCGAGCCGCAGAAGATGCCGGAGTACGGCGTCCACGGCTCGTACGAGCGCGTCGACGGCCGCCCGACGGTGGGCGTGCTGTTCTACCGGGCCCACGAACTCAGCGGCAACACCGCCTTCGTGGACACCCTGTGCCAGGCGATCGAGGCGCGCGGCGCCAACGCCCTTCCCGTGTACTGCGGTTCGCTGCGCGACGCGGACCCGGGGCTGTACGAGATCCTCGGCGGGGCCGACGCGCTCGTGGCCACCGTCCTGGCCGCCGGCGGCACGCACGCCTCGCAGGCCTCGGCGGGCGGCGACGAGGAGGCCTGGGACATCGGCGCGCTCGCCGACCTCGACGTACCCGTGCTGCAGGGGCTGTGCCTCACGTCGTCCAGGGCCGCCTGGGAGGAGTCCGACGCGGCCCTCTCCCCCATGGACGCGGCGATGCAGGTCGCGATCCCGGAGTTCGACGGACGGCTGATCACCGTGCCGTTCTCCTTCAAGGAGCAGGGACCGGACGACGTACCCGTGTACGTCGCCGACCCCGAGCGGGCCGCGCGGGTCGCTGGGATCGCCCTACGGCACGCGGCGCTGCAGCACAAGCCGAACGCCGACAAGAAGCTGGCGCTGGTCTTCACGGCGTACCCGACGAAGCACTCACGGGTCGGCAACGCGGTGGGGCTGGACACGCCCGCCTCGGCGGTGCGGGTGCTGGACGCGCTGCGGGAGGCCGGGTACTCGCTCACCGAATACCCCGCCGGCGGCGACGAGTTGATCCACCGGCTGATCGAGGCCGGCGGTCACGACGTGGAGTGGCTGACCGAGGAGCAGCTGGCCGCCGCGCCCGCGCGGGTGCCGCTCGCCGACTACCGGGCCTGGTTCGACAAGCTCGACCCGGAGCTGCGGGACGGGATGCTTCAGGCGTGGGGCGAGCCGCCGGGCTCGCTGTACGTCGACGGGGACGACATCGTGCTGGCGTGCTTGCAGTTCGGGAACGTCGTCGTGATGATCCAGCCGCCGCGCGGCTTCGGCGAGAACCCGATCGCGATCTACCACGACCCCGACATGCCGCCGTCGCACCACTACATGGCCGCCTACCGGTGGCTGGAGAACTCGTTCGGCGCCGACGCCATCGTCCACATGGGCAAGCACGGCACGATGGAGTGGCTGCCCGGCAAGGGGCTCGGGCTCAGCGGGGGCTGCGCGCCGGACGCCGTCCTCGGCGAACTGCCGCTGGTCTACCCGTTCATCGTCAACGACCCGGGCGAGGGCACCCAGGCCAAGCGGCGCGGGCACGCCACGGTCGTCGACCACCTCGTGCCGCCGATGGCCCGCGCGGACACCTACGGCGACCTGGCCAAGCTGGAGCAGCTGCTCGACGAGTACGCGCTCGTCTCCGACCTGGACCCGACCAAGGCGCCCGCCGTACGGGCCCAGATCTGGACGCTGGTGAAGGCGGCCGAGCTCCACCACGACCTGCACGTGGACGAGCAGCCGGACGACGCGGCGTTCGACGAGTTCGTCATGCACATCGACGGCTACCTGTGCGAGATCAAGGACGTGCAGATCAGGGACGGTCTGCACATCCTCGGCGGCGGTCCCGTCGGTGAGCCGCGCGTGAACCTGGTGCTCGCCGTGCTGCGCGCCTCGCAGGTGTGGGGCGGTCGGGCGAACGCGCTGCCGGGGCTGAGGTCCTGCCTCGCGGCCCACTTCGGGCTCGGCGAGAAGGAGCTGCTCGCCGAGCCGGGTGCGCCGGTGAAGGTGCCGGTCGAGCTGACGGATCTCGTCGAGGGGCCCTCCCGTTCGGCCGCGGACGCGATCGACCTGCTGGAGCAGCTGTGCCGGCGGATCGCGGAGGGCATGGAGGAGCGCGGCTGGGCGGCCGCCGAGAGCGGCCCGCTGGTGCGCGAGGTGCTGCGCACCGAACTGCCCGAGGCGGTGGCCGTGTTGGAGTTCGCGTGTACCGAGGTGGTGCCGCGGCTGGCCCGCACCACCGACGAGATCGGCCACATCCTCAAGGCGCTCGACGGCGGTTACGTCCCCGCCGGTCCCTCCGGCTCCCCCACCCGCGGTCTGGTCAACGTCCTGCCGACCGGCCGGAACTTCTACTCCGTCGACCCCAAGGCCATTCCCTCCAGGCTGAGTTGGGAGGTCGGGCAGTCGCTCGCCGACTCGCTCGTCCAGCGCTATCTGCAGGACACCGGCGAGTACCCGAAGTCGGTCGGGCTGACGGTGTGGGGCACGTCCGCGATGCGCACCCAGGGCGACGACATCGCCGAGATCCTGGCGCTGCTGGGCTGCCGGCCGGTGTGGGACGACGCCTCGCGCCGGGTGACCGGCTTCGAGGTGGTCCCCCTCGCCGAACTCGGCAGGCCGCGCGTCGACGTCACCGTCCGCATCTCCGGGTTCTTCCGGGACGCCTTCCCGCACGTGGTCGGGCTGATCGACGACGCCGTGCGCACGGTCGCCGAGCTGGACGAGAGCGCCGAGCACAACTTCGTGAAGGCGCACGCCGACGAGGACACCGCCGCGCACGGCGACCGGCGCCGGGCCACCGCTCGCATCTTCGGCTCCAAGCCGGGCGCGTACGGCGCCGGTCTGCTGCCGCTCATCGACGCCCGCAACTGGCGCTCGGACGCCGACCTCGCCGAGGTGTACGCGGTGTGGGGCGGCTACGCCTACGGACGCGGGCTCGACGGGCGGGCCGCGCGCGGCGACATGGAGACGGCGTTCCGGCGGATCAACGTCGCCGCGAAGAACGTCGACACCCGCGAGCACGACCTCGTCGACGCCGACGACTACTTCCAGTACCACGGCGGCATGGTCGCCATGGTGCGCCATCTGACCGGCGAGAGCCCCGAGGCGTACGTCGGCGACTCCGCCACCCCCGACCAGGTCAAGACGCGCACGCTCGGTGAGGAGACCCACCGCGTCTTCCGCGCCCGCGTGGTCAACCCGCGCTGGATGGCGGCCATGCGCCGGCACGGCTACAAGGGCGCCTTCGAGATGGCGGCGACCGTGGACTACCTCTTCGGGTACGACGCCACGGCCGGGGTCGTCGACGACTGGATGTACGAGAAGCTCAGCGCCGAGTACGTCTTCGCCCCGGAGAACCGGGAGTTCATGAAGCAGTCCAACCCGTGGGCGCTGCGCGGCATCACGGAACGGCTCCTGGAGGCGGCCGAGCGCGGGCTGTGGGCCGAGCCGGACGCCGAGACGCTGGAGCGGCTGCGCGCGACCTATCTGGAGCTGGAAGGCGACCTGGAGGGCGACCAGTGACCACCCCCTTTCCCTTTACCGCCGTCGTCGGTCAGGACGACCTGCGCCTGGCGCTGCTGCTGAACGCCGTCTCCCCGGCGGTCGGCGGTGTGCTGGTGCGCGGTGAGAAGGGCACCGCCAAGTCGACGGCCGTGCGGGCCCTTTCGGCGCTGCTGCCCGAGGTGGCCGTCGTGCCCGGCTGCCGTTTCTCCTGCGACCCGGCGGCGCCGGACCCGTCCTGCCCGGACGGACCGCACGAGCCGGGTGCGGGGACCCGGCGCCCGGCCCGGATGGTGGAGCTGCCGGTCGGCGCCTCCGAGGACCGTCTCGTCGGCGCCCTCGACATCGAACGGGCGCTCGCGGAGGGCGTGAAGGCCTTCGAGCCCGGCCTGCTCGCCGACGCCCACCGCGGGATCCTCTACGTCGACGAGGTCAACCTCCTCCACGACCACCTGGTCGACCTGCTGCTGGACGCGGCCGCGATGGGCGCGTCGTACGTGGAGCGCGAGGGTGTGTCGGTCCGGCACGCCGCCCGCTTCCTCCTCGTGGGCACCATGAACCCCGAAGAGGGCGAGCTGCGGCCGCAGTTGCTCGACCGCTTCGGGCTGACCGTCGAGGTCGCGGCCTCGCGGGAGCCGGACCAGCGGGTGGAGGTGGTCCGGCGCAGGCTCGCCTACGACGACGACCCGGCCGACTTCGCCGCGCGCTGGGCGGACGAGGAGTCCTCCGTACGTCAGCGGATCGTCGCAGCGCGCGAGTTGCTGCCGTCGGTGCGGCTGGGCGACGGGGCGCTGCGGCAGATCGCGGCGACCTGTGCCGCCTTCGAGGTGGACGGCATGCGGGCCGACATCGTGATGGCGCGCACCGCGTCCGCGCTCGCCGCGTGGGCGGGGCGGACGGACGTGCTGGCCGAGGACGTGCGGCAGGCGGCGCTGCTCGCGCTGCCGCACCGCAGGCGCCGCAACCCCTTCGACGCGCCCGGCCTGGACGAGGACAAGCTGGACCAGACGCTGGAGGAGTTCGGCGAGGAGGACGACGATCCCGACCCCGAGGGCGGCGGACCCGGCGGGGGCGGCGGGCAGCCGTCGCCGGACGCCGGACCGCAGGACGGGGACACGGGCGCCCGCCCGGAGTCCGGTGAGGAGGAGGGCGCGCCGCAGGCCTCCGGGGGCGGCGAGCAGTCCGCCGTGCGGGCCGCGGAGCCTTTTCGCACCAAGGTGCTGAGCGTGCCCGGGATCGGTGAGGGCGCAGCGGGGCGGCGGTCGCGGGCGCGGACCGAGCACGGGCGTACGACCGGGGCCCGGCGGCCCCGAGGGGCGCTCACCAAGCTGCACCTGGCGGCGACCGTGCAGGCCGCGGCGCCGCACCAGCGGGCGCGGGGGCGGTCCGGGCCGGGTCTCGTGGTCCGGCGGGACGATCTGCGGCAGGCGACGCGGGAGGGGCGCGAGGGCAACCTGGTGCTGTTCGTGGTCGACGCCTCCGGGTCGATGGCGGCGCGGGCGCGGATGAGCGCCGTGAAGGGCGCCGTGCTGTCGCTGCTGCTGGACGCCTACCAGCGGCGCGACAAGGTGGGGCTGGTGACGTTCCGCGGGGCGGCCGCGGACGTGGCGCTGCCGCCGACCTCGTCGGTGGACGCGGCGGCGGCCCGGCTGGAGTCGCTGCCCACCGGCGGGCGGACGCCGCTCGCCGCGGGGCTGCTGAAGGCCCATGACGTGCTGCGGGTGGAGCGGCTGCGGGACCCCGCGCGCCGGCCGCTGGTGGTCCTGGTCACCGACGGGCGGGCCACGGGCGGCCCCGAGCCGGTCGCCCTCGCCGGGCGGGCCGCGCGGCTGTTCGCCGCCGACGGGGTGGCCTCCGTGGTCGTCGACTGCGAGTCCGGGCCGGTGCGGCTGGGGCTCGCCGGTCAGCTCGCGGGCGAGCTGGGCGGGACGGCGGTGACGCTCGACGAACTGCGGGCGGACAGCATCGCCGGGCTGGTGAAGGACGTACAGAGGAGGGCCGCGTAATGCCGCAGGGACAGCCGAGTGTGGTACCGGACGACGGGCTGACTACACGTCAGCGCCGCAACCGGCCGCTGGTCGTCGTGCACACGGGGATCGGCAAGGGCAAGTCGACCGCCGCGTTCGGGCTCGCGCTGCGCGCCTGGAACCAGGGCTGGCCGATCGGGGTGTTCCAGTTCGTGAAGTCGGCCAAGTGGAAGGTCGGCGAGGAGAACGCGCTGCGGGTGCTCGGCGCCAGCGGCGAGGGCGGAACCGTCGACTGGCACAAGATGGGCGAGGGCTGGTCCTGGGTCCAGCGGGACGCCCAGATGGACAACGAGGAGAAGGCCCGCGAGGGCTGGGAGCAGGTCAAACGGGACCTGGCCGCCGAGACGTACCGGCTGTACGTGCTCGACGAGTTCGCCTACCCCATGCACTGGGGGTGGGTCGACACCGACGAGGTGATCGAGGTGCTGCGGGAGCGGCCCGGGATCCAGCACGTCGTGATCACCGGGCGCAACGCGCCGGAGAAGCTGGTCGGGTTCGCCGATCTCGTGACCGACATGTCGAAGGTCAAGCACCCGATGGACGCGGGCCAGAAGGGCCAGAGGGGCATCGAGTGGTGACAGGTTCCGTTCCGCGGCTGGTCATTGCCGCGCCCTCCTCGGGCAGCGGCAAGACCACCGTCGCCACGGGGTTGATGGCCGCGTTCGCCGCGCGGGGGCTCGCCGTGTCCCCGCACAAGGTCGGGCCAGACTACATCGACCCCGGGTACCACGCGCTCGCGACCGGGCGGGTGGGGCGGAACCTGGACGCGTACCTGTGCGGGCCCGAGCTGGTCGGCCCGCTGTTCGCGCACGGCGCCCAGGGGTGCGACCTCGCGGTCGTCGAGGGTGTCATGGGAATGTTCGACGGGGCCGCGGGCGAAGGCGAGTTGGCGTCCACGGCCCATGTCGCCAAGCTGCTGCGGGCGCCGGTGGTGCTGGTGGTCGACGCGTCCTCGCAGTCGCGGTCGGTGGCGGCCCTGGTGCACGGGTTCGCGTCGTGGGACCCGCAGGTGCGGATCGGCGGCGTGATCCTGAACAAGGTGGCCTCCGACCGGCACGAGGCCCTGCTGCGGGAGGCCCTGGACTCGGCCGGGGTGCCGGTGCTGGGGGTGCTGCGGCGGGCCGCGCAGGTGGAGACGCCGTCACGGCACCTGGGGCTGGTGCCGGTCGCCGAGCGGGGTGCGGCCGCGGTGGAGGCCGTGACGGCGATGGGGGCGCAGGTGACAGCCGGGTGCGACCTCGACGCGCTGTTGGCGCTGGCGCGCGGTGCGGGTGCCTTGTCGTGTGCGGCGTGGGATGCGGCTGAGGTTCTGGGGGCTGCGCCCCCAGGCCCCCATCGGCCCGAAGGGGCTCGTCCTCAATCTCCCCCGGAGGGGGTGCCCCCAGACGGGCTGAGGGTTGCCGTGGCCGGCGGTAGTGCTTTCACGTTCTCCTACGCCGAGCACACCGAGTTGCTCGCCGCCGCCGGTGCCGAGGTCGTCACGTTCGACCCGCTGCGGGACGAGCAACTGCCTGACGGAACGAGCGGGTTGGTCATCGGGGGCGGGTTCCCCGAGGTGTACGCCGCCGAGCTGTCCGCCAACGAACCCTTGCGGAAGGCCGTCGCCGACCTCGCCGTGAGCGGGGCGCCCGTCGCCGCCGAGTGTGCCGGGTTGCTGTATCTGTCCCGGGAGCTGGACGGGCTGCCGATGTGCGGGGTGCTGGACGCGACCGCGCGGATGAGCGAGCGGCTGACCCTCGGCTACCGCGACGCCGTGGCCGTGAGCGACAGTGCGCTGGCCGTCGCCGGGACGCGGATGCGGGGGCACGAGTTCCACCGGACCGTCGTGGAGCCGGGCGCGGGGGCGGCTCCGGCGTGGGGGGTGCGCGCCCCGGAGCGGCGCGTCGAGGGTTTCGTACAACAAGGTGTGCACGCCAGTTATCTGCACACGCACTGGGCGTCGCGGCCCGGTGTCGCCCGTCGGTTCGTGGAGAGGTGCCGGACGTCATGAGCAGGAAGCTGACCGGAGTGGGAGTGGGGCCCGGCGACCCCGAGCTGGTGACCGTCAAGGGCGTCAACGCGCTGCGGGCCGCCGGTGTGGTCGTCGTGCCCGTCATGGACACCGGGGAGCGCGGGCGCGCCGAGGCGACCGTGCTGCACTACGTGCCCGAGGAGAAGGTCGTACGGGTCGTGTTCGCACTGAACGAGCGCAGCGACCGGGGACGGCGGGAGGCCGCCTGGGACGCGGCCGGGGAGCGGGTCGCCCGGCTCCTGCGGGAGCGCGGGAGCGTCGCCTTCGCCACCATCGGCGACCCCAACGTGTACTCCACCTTCACCTACCTCGCGCAGACCGTCGCCGCGCTGGTTCCGGGGACCGTGGTGGAGACCGTGCCCGGGATCACCGCCATGCAGGACCTGGCGGCCCGGTCGGGGGCCGTGCTGACCGAGGGCACCGAGCCGCTGACCCTGGTCCCCGTCACCGCGGGGGCGGCCGTCCTCAAGGACGCCCTGAACGGGCCCGGAACCGTCGTCGCCTACAAGTTCGGCCGGCACGCCGCCGAGGTCGCCGAGGTGCTGCGGGAGACCGGGCGGCTGGAGGGCGCGGTGTGGGGGGCGGCGCTCGGGCTGGAGAGCGAGTCGATCCGGGCGGCCGCCGACCTCGACGGGGCCCCGCTGCCGTACCTGTCGACGCTCATCGCGCCCGCCCGGCGCGAGGGCGGGCGGGGCGGCAAGCTGTGAGACCGCGCCCGGGGCCCGGCTCAGCCGGCGAGCCCGACCACCAGCCAGATGAACAGCGCGCCCGCCACCGTGAACAGCAGGGTGGAGCGGGCGGGGTGTTCGTGGTGCGCCTCGGGGAGGATCTCGGCGGCGGCGAGGTAGAGCAGCACGCCGCCGAACAGGCCCAGATAGCCGCCGAGCAGGCTCTCGGGAATGGACACGTAGGCCGTGGAGGCCGCGCCGACCACCGGGGCCGCCGCGTCCGCGAACAGCATGGTCAGCGCCTTGCGGCGGTCGTTCCCGTACAGGCTCGTGATCGTGTACGTGTTGAAGCCGTCCGCGAAGTCGTGGGCGATCACGGCGAGCGCGACCGCCGCGCCCATGCCGCCGCCGACCTGGAAGGCCGCGCCGATCGCGACACCGTCCATCGCGCTGTGGCCGACCATGGCGGCCGCCGCCGTCAGGCCCACCTCGGGCGCCCGGTGGTCGTGCGCCTCGTCGCCGCCGTGGGACGCCTGGCGGTGGGCGAGGGTGCGCTCCACCAGATGGGCCAGCAGGAAGCCGGCCACGAACAGCAGCAGGGCCGCGGGCACGCCGAAGACCTCGTCGCCCGCCGCCCGCAGCGCCTCCGGCAGCAGGTCCAGGCCGACCACGCCCAGCATCAGTCCACCGGCCAGTCCCAGGACGAGATGGCGACGGTCGGTGACCCGCTGTGCCGTCCATCCGCCGACCAGCGTCATCAGGAACGCGCACAGCGCGACGAAGACCGCCATGGGGCCTTGTTATCCGATCAACCGTCGTTTGCGCACATCGTGTGGCCTCGACGACCCCTCACGTAAGACGTTTTGTACGAGTTGTTCATGAGAGGACCGATTTTCATGGCCGATGCCTCCACCGGCAAGGTGACCTTCGTCGGTGCCGGCCCCGGCGCCGCCGACCTGCTGACGTTCCGTGCCGCGCGCGCCATCGCCGAGGCCGACGTCGTGATCTGGGCGGCGAGCCTGGTGCAGGCGGAGGTCCTCGAGCACGCGCGCGAGGGCGCGCAGATCCTGGACTCGGCGACCATGTCCCTGGAGGACGTCGTCGCCGTCTACGAGCGGGCGCGGGCCGAGGGGCTGCGCGTGGCCCGTATCCACTCCGGCGACCCGGCCCTGTGGGGCGGCACGCAGGAGCAGCTCGACCGGTGCGCCGCGCTCGGCATCGCCACCGAGGTCGTCCCCGGCGTCTCGGCGTTCTCCGCCGTCGCCGCCCTCGCGCAGCGCGAGCTGACCATCCCCGAGGTGGCGCAGTCGGTGATCCTCACCCGGCTCGGCGGCGGCAAGACGCCGATGCCGCCCGGCGAGGAGGTCCGGGAGTTCGCCCGGCACGGCACCACCATGGCGCTGTTCCTGTCGGCCGCCCGCAGCGGGCAGCTGGTGCGGGAGCTGCTGGAGGGCGGCTACCCGACGTCCACGCCGGTCGTCGTCGCCTACCAGGCGACCTGGCCGGAGGAGCTGCTGGTGCGCTGCACCATCGGCACCCTGGAGGAGACGGTCAAGGAGCACAAGCTCTGGAAGCACACCCTGTTCCTGGTCGGCCCGGCACTGGACGCCGAGGGCACCCGCTCGCACCTGTACCACCCCGGTCACTTCCACGGCTTCCGCAAGGCCGACCCGGAGGCCCGCCGGGCCCTGCGCGAGCGCGGGGCGAGTACATGAGCGGCCCGATCACGGTCGTCGGCACGGGGACGGGCGCGCCGGTCCCCGCCGAGGCGCTGGCCGGCGCCGGGCTGGTCGTCGGCGGGCGGCGCCATCTGGCCGCCGCCTTGGTGCCGCCGGACGCCGAGCAGGTCGTCCTCGGTCCCCTGGCGCCCGCCCTGGACGCCGTCGAGCGGCATCTGGAGAAGGGGGCCCGGGTGGTGGTGCTGGCCTCCGGCGACCCCGGGTTCTTCGGGATCGTGCGGGTGCTGGCCGAGCGGTTCGGGTCCGGGCGGCTGGACGTGCGGCCGGGGGTGTCGTCCGTCGCCGCCGCGTTCGCGCGGGCCGGGCTGACGTGGGACGACGCGGTCGTCGTCAGCGCGCACGGCCGGGACGTGCGGACGGCGGTGAACGTGTGCCGGGCGCGGCCGAAGGTGGCGGTGCTGACCGGTCCGGGCGGCGGGCCCGCCGAGCTGGGGGCCGGACTGCGCGGTACCGCCCGGGTCCTGGTCGTCGCCTCCGCGCTCGGCTCCGGGGCCGAGCGGGTGGAGCGGGTGACGCCCGCCGAGGCCGCGGACCGCGACTGGGGACCGGACGTCAGCGTGGTGCTGTGCCTCGACGAGACACGCGCGACGGGCGAGGTGCGGACGGTTGCCGGTGCACCGGCCGGGCCCGCGTCGTGGGCCCTGGACGAGAACGCGTTCGCGCACCGGGACTCGATGATCACCAAGTTCGAGGTACGGGCCCTGGCGCTCGCCCGGCTCGGGCCGCGCCTCGGCGACCTGGTGTGGGACGTCGGCGCGGGCTCCGGCTCGGTGGCCGTCGAGTGCGCCCGGTTCGGGGCCGCCGTCACCGCGGTGGAGAAGACCCCGGACGGCGTGGAGCGGATCCGGGCCAACGCCGCCGCCCACGGCGTGGACGTCCAGGTCGTGCACGGCACGGCGCCGGACGCCCTGTCCGGACTCGACGACCCGGACGCCGTGTTCGTCGGGGGTGGTGGAGCCGGCCTGCCCGCCGTCGTCGCCGCCTGCGCCCGGCGCGCCCGGCGGACGGTCGTGGTCGCCATGGCCGCGCTGGACCGCGTACCTGCCGCGCGCGCGGCGCTGACCGGCGCCGGGTTCGCCTGCGACGGCGTGCTGCTGCAGTCGTCGCGGCTCGCCCCGTTGCCGGGAGACGTCACCCGGCTCGCGGCGACCAACCCCGTGTTTCTGCTGTGGGGGTCCAGAACCCCCGTGTCTGACGAAGGAGTTGCCCAGTGATCGGCCTCATTTCCGCCACCGCGGCGGGGGCGGCGGCACGCGACCGGCTGGCCGCTGCCTGGCCGGACCGCACGCGCGTGTACGAGGGTCCCGTCGGGGACGCCGTACGGGCCGCGTTCGCGGAGTGCGAGCAGCTCGTGTGCTTCCTGGCCACCGGAGCGGTCGTCCGGCTGATCGCACCGCTGCTGGGCGACAAGAACGCCGACCCCGGTGTGGTGTGCGTCGACGAGGGCGGCCGGTTCGCCGTGTCGCTGGTCGGCGGCCACGGCGGCGGCGCCAACGAACTCGCCCGCGAGGTGGGCGAGTTGCTGGGTGCCGAGCCGGTGGTGACCACGGCGACGGACGCGGTCGGGCTCGCGGGTCTGGACACGCTCGGACTGCCGGTCGAGGGAGCCGTCGCGGCCGTGTCGCGGGCCCTGCTCGACGGCGAACCCGTCGCCCTGGACGCCGAGTTGGGCTGGCCGCTGCCCGCGCTGCCGGTCGCTGCGCAGGGCGCGTACACGATCCGGGTGACCGACCGGGCCGTCGAGCCCGGCGAGCGCGAGGTCGTCCTGCGTCCGCCCTCCCTGGTCGTCGGCGTCGGCGCCTCCAAGGGAGCGCCGGTCGAGGAGGTCCTGGAGCTCGTGGAGGGCGCGTTGCGGGACGCGGGCCTCTCCCCCGCCTCGCTCGCCGAACTGGCCACCGTCGACGCCAAGGCCGACGAGCCGGGGATCGTGCGGGCGGCCGAGCGGCTGGGCGTGCCCCTGGTGACGTACCCGGCCGAGGAGTTGGCGGCGGTCGACGTGCCCAACCCCTCCGAGGCGCCCCTCGCCGCCGTCGGCACGCCGTCGGTCGCCGAGGCGGCGGCCCTCGTCCGGGGCGGCGAACTCCTCGTCCCCAAGCGGAAGTCCGCGGCGAGCCCGGCGATGGCGACCTGCGCGGTCGTACGGCGGCCCGCGCGCGGCCGGCTCGCGGTCGTGGGGCTCGGCCCCGGCGCCCGCGACCTGCTCACCCCGCGGGCCGAGGCCGAGCTGCGGCGCGCCTCCGTGCTCGTCGGGCTCGACCAGTACGTCGACCAGATCCGCGACCTGCTGCGGCCCGGCACCCGGATCCTGGAGTCGGGGCTGGGCGCCGAGGAGGAGCGGGCGCGTACCGCGGTCGCCGAGGCCCGCAAGGGGCAGGCCGTCGCGCTGATCGGCAGCGGGGACGCCGGCGTCTACGCCATGGCCTCGCCCGCGCTGGCCGAGGCGTCGGACGACATCGACGTGGTCGGCGTGCCCGGCGTCACCGCCGCGCTCGCGGCCGGCGCGCTCCTCGGGGCGCCCCTCGGCCACGACCACGTGTCCATCAGCCTCTCCGACCTGCACACCCCCTGGGAGGTCATCGAGCGGCGGGTGCGGGCGGCGGCCGAGGCGGACCTGGTGGTCACCTTCTACAACCCGCGCTCGCGCGGCCGGGACTGGCAGCTGCCGAAGGCGCTGGCGATCCTCGCCGGGCACCGCGAGCCGGCGACGCCGGTCGGCGTCGTGCGCAACGCCTCCCGCCCCGACGAGGCCGCGCGGGTGACGACGCTCGCCGGACTCGACCCGGCCACGGTCGACATGATGACGGTCGTGACCGTGGGCAACACGGCGACCCGCGAGATCGCGGGACGCATGGTGACGCCGCGCGGCTACCGCTGGCAGGAGGAGCCGAAGTGAACCGTGTGATCCACCCGATCGAGGTGGAGTCCTACCGGCGGATGCGGGCCCGCCTGGACACCTCGCACTTCCCGCCGCTGACCCGGGCCGTGGTCGAGCGGGTCGTCCACTCCGCCGCCGACCTCGACTACGCCGGCGATCTCGTCATGGACGAGGGCGAGTTGACGAAGGCCCACGCGGCCCTGCACGCCGGCGCTCCGGTGGTCGTCGACGTCGAGATGGTGGCGGCCGGGATCACCCGGCGCGCGACCGTGTGCCGGCTGAAGGACGCCGTCGCCGGGCCGGGGCTGACCCGCTCGGCGCACGCGATCCGGCTCGCCCACGAGCAGGTCGGCCCGGGCGCGATCTGGGTGATCGGCAACGCGCCGACCGCGCTGGAGGAGCTGCTGACCCTGGACGCCGACCCGGCGCTCGTCATCGGACTGCCCGTCGGCTTCGTCGGCGCGGTCGAGTCCAAGGCCGCCCTGCGCGCGAGCGGGCTGCCCGCCGTGAGCAACGTGTCCGAGAAGGGCGGTTCGGCGGTCGCCTCCGCCGCGCTCAACGCCCTGCTGTACCACCCCACTTCACCGTCCGAGGAGACATCGTGACCACCCCGCCGCCCGCCCTGCTCATCGCCGGCCACGGCACCCGGGACGAGGCCGGGGCCGAGGCGTTCCGCGACTTCGTGCGGGAGCTCGGCCGCCGCCACCCCGAACTGCCCGTCGCCGGCGGCTTCATCGAGCTGTCGCCGCCGCCGCTGGGCGACGCGGTCGCCGACCTGGTGGAGCGCGGTGTGCGCCGGTTCGCCGCCGTCCCGCTGATGCTGGTGTCCGCCGGTCACGCCAAGGGGGACATCCCGGCGGCGCTGTCCCGCGAGAAGGAACGGCACCCGGGGATCTCGTACACCTACGGCCGGCCCCTGGGCCCGCACCCGGCGCTGCTGTCGATCCTGGAGCGGCGGCTGGACGAGGCGCTGGGCGGCCCGAGCACCCCCGAGGAGCGGGCGGACGTCACCGTGCTGCTGGTCGGGCGCGGCTCCACCGACCCCGACGCCAACGCCGAGGTGCACAAGGCGGCCCGGCTGCTGTGGGAGGGCCGCGGCTACGCGGGCGTGGAGACGGCGTTCGTGTCGCTGGCGGCGCCGGACGTGCCCGGCGGTCTCGACCGGTGCCTGAAGCTCGGGGCCCGCCGGATCGTCGTGCTGCCCTACTTCCTGTTCACCGGCATCCTGCCGGACCGGGTGAAGGAGCAGACCGGGGCCTGGGCGGCCGCGCACCCGGAGACGGAGGTGCTCTCGGCCGAGGTCATCGGCCCGGAGCCGGAGCTCCTCGACCTCGTCATGGAGCGGTACCGGGAGGCCGTGCGGGGCGATCTGCGCATGAACTGCGACTCGTGCGTGTACCGCATCGCGCTGCCCGGCTTCGAGGACAAGGTAGGGCAGCCGCAGCAGCCGCACTTCCACCCGGACGACGACGGCCACCATCACCACCACGGGCACCCTCACGGCGGACACGCCCATGCGCACTGAGGACGGCGCCGGGCACGATCTGCGGCACCACGGCGACGCCGAGGTGCGCGACGACGGGGCCGCACTGGTCGACCTCGCCGTCAACGTCCGCGCGGACACTCCCCCGGCCTGGCTGCGGGAGCGGATCGCCGGGTCGCTGGACTCGCTCGCGGCCTACCCCGACGGGCGGGCCGCCCGGGCGGCGGTGGCGGCCCGGCACGGGCTGCCGGTGGAGCGGGTGCTGCTCACCGCGGGCGCCGCGGAGGCGTTCGTGCTGCTGGCGCGCGCCCTGAAGGTGCGCCGGCCCGTCGTGGTGCACCCGCAGTTCACCGAGCCGGAGGCGGCGCTGCGGGACGCCGGACACACGGTGGACCGGGTGCTGCTGCGCGAGGAGGACGGCTTCCGGCTCGATCCGGCCGCCGTCCCGGAGGACGCCGAGCTGGTCGTGATCGGCAACCCGACCAACCCCACGTCGGTCCTCCACCCGGCCGCCTCCGTCGCCGCACTTGCCCGCCCGGGGCGGACGCTGGTGGTGGACGAGGCGTTCATGGACGCGGTGCCGGGCGAGCGGGAGACGCTGGCGGGCCGGACGGACGTGCCCGGCCTCGTCGTTCTGCGCAGCCTCACCAAGACCTGGGGTCTGGCGGGGCTGCGCATCGGCTACGTCCTCGCCGCGCCGCAGACGATCGCCGACCTGGAGCGGGCGCAGCCGCTGTGGCCGGTCTCCACCCCGGCGCTGGCCGCCGCCGAGGCCTGCGTGGGCTCGCAGGCCCTCGCGGAAGCCGCCCACGCCGCCCACCGGATCGCCGCCGACCGGGCTCATCTCGTCGCGGGACTGCGCGAGTTCGCCGCGGACGGGCTGCGGGTGGCGGAGCCCGCCGAGGGCCCCTTCGTCCTCGTCCGGCTGCCGCGGGCGCGGGCCGTCCGCGGCCACCTGCGCGACCTGGGCTTCGCCGTGCGACGGGGCGACACCTTCCCGGGACTCGACGAGGAGTGGCTGCGCCTGGCGGTACGCGACCGGACCACGGTCAACTCCTTCCTCCAGGCCCTGGACCGCGCGATGACCCTGGCGACTCCCTGAGACCCACGGGGCACGGCAGGCGTGCCGCACGGGCCGGTTGTGGGGAAGGTCCCGGCGGACGGCTCCGGCGAACCGGGCGGGAGTGGCCGCGGTCTGCGGGGCGGGACCGGGCCACGATGCGCTCCGACGCCGGCGCCCGCCGAACCCGGGGGGCACCGCCGGCGTCACCGGTGGCCGTGCCCCGTGGGCCCGTTGAGGGACGGACGCAGGGTCAGTTGCGGCCTCGGCGGGCCAGTGCCAGCGCGCCGCCGCCCGCCAGGACCAGGGCGAGCGCGCCGCCCGCGAGGTACGGCGTCACGGAGTTGCCGCCGGTCTCCGCGAGGTCGGCCTCCTCGCCGGGTGCGCCCTGCGGCTCGACGTCGCCGGAGGGTGCCGTGCTCGGTTGCGCGGCCGCTGCGGCGGGGGCCTCGCAGGTCGCCTTCGCCAGGGTGAGGGTGCCCTCGACCTCGGCCACGTTGAGCTTCAACGGGTTGACGGAGACCTTCAGTTCCAGGGCGGTGGCCGCGGCCGTGCGCGAGGTGGTCTCCCTCTGGGACAGGTCCAGGCGGACCTCGCCGATGCCGGGCACCTTGACGTCGGTCGTGCCGCCGGTGGTGACGGTGACCTTCTTGCCGAGGACGGTGACCCCGCCGAGCAGGTTGGACTCGGCGACCGGGGCCCTGCCGGCCGCGCAGGTCGCCTTCGAGGTGACCTGGCCGATCTCGACGAGGGACAGCAGGGGCAGCCCGGGGACGTGCAGTCTGGCGTGGGCGAGGCGGGTGTAGCCCTCGGTCTTGGCGTTGGTGACGGTCGCCTTCGCGGTCGCCACCTCGGCGGCCAGGACGTTGAACGGCTTGCCGCCGTTCACGCCGTCCAGGGTCGCGGTGAGCGCGGTCTTCTCCGCGCTCTGCGGCGCCTGGACCTCGTTGAGCGAGACCGCGAGGGGGACGTTCACGGTCTTGTCGAGCAGCGACACGTCGAGCCCGGTGCGCAGGACGACGGCGCTCGCGCGCCCCTGGTCGCCGGTGGCGTGCGCGGTGCCCGCGGCGGCGAGGGCCGCGGGACCGGCGGCCAGGGCCGTCGCCGTCGCGACGGTCGCGAGACGGCGTGCGGGCATGCGGAAGTTCTTGCCGTTCAAGGTGGGGACCCCTCAGAGAGACTTGCTCGGGACCCGCCAAGAATTACGCACTACGGGTGAACTGGCGGCCGTCCGCCGCCAGTTCACCCCATCGTGCATTCGACGTGAATGTTTTCGAATCACCGGGCACAGGCGTTGCACGCGTCAGCCGACGACCCGCCCGTTCAGCACGATCCGGCGTGGTGCCGCCAGTACCCGTACGTCGGCCCGCGGATCGTCCTCGTACACGACGAGGTCCGCCGCCGCGCCCTCCTCCAGCCCCGGCCGGCCGAGCCACTTCCGCGCCCCCCAGGTGGTGGCCGACAGGGCCTCGACGGCGGGGATGCCCGCGGTGACCAGCTCGGCGACCTCGCCCGCCACCAGACCGTGGGCGAGGTGGCCGCCCGCGTCGGTGCCGACGAACACCGGGATACCGGCGTCATAGGCGGCCCGCACGGTGTCGTAGCGGCGCTCGTGCAGCCGGCGCATGTGCTCGGCCCACTCGGGGTACTTGCGCTCGCCGCCCGCCGCGAGCTCGGGGAACGTGGCGATGTTGACGAGGGTGGGGACGATGGCGACGCCGCGCTCGGCGAAGAGCGGGATCAGGTCGTCGGTCAGTCCGGTGGCGTGCTCGATGCAGTCGATGCCGGCCTCGACCAGGTCCTTCAGGGAGTTCTCGGCGAAGCAGTGCGCGGTGACGCGGGCGCCGAGCCGGTGGGCCTCGGCGATGGCGGCCTCGACGGCGTCCCGCGGCCAGCTGGGCGCCAGGTCGCCGAGGCCGCGGTCGATCCAGTCGCCGACCAGTTTGACCCAGCCGTCGCCGCGCCGGGCCTCCCGGGCGACGTACTCGACCAGGTCCTCCGGCTCGATCTCGTGGGCGTAGCCGCGCATGTAGCGGCCGGTGCGGGCGATGTGCCGGCCGGCCCGGACGATCTTCGGCAGGTCCTCGCGGTCGTCGACCCAGCGGGTGTCCGAGGGGGAGCCGGCGTCGCGGATGAGCAGGGTGCCCGCGTCCCGGTCGGTCAGGGCCTGCTTCTCGGCCACGTCCTCGGGCACCGGGCCGTGCGGTCCGAGCCCGACATGGCAGTGGGCGTCGACGAGGCCGGGCAGGGCCCAGCCCTCGACGGTCCTCACGTCACGGGCGCCCGCGGGACGGTCGTAGGAGATCAGGCCGTCGATCACCCACAGTTCGTCCCGGACGTCCTCGGCCCCGGCCAGGATCCGGCCCTTCACGTGCAGCACCGCGTGTTCGCTCATGTCCCGCACCTTAGGCGGTGGCCGTCACCGCTCCCAGGGCGGCGACCCCTCGAAGGCCAGGGTGTACACGTCGAACAGGACGGCGGCCTCGACGCCGAGCGCGGGGCCACCCTGGCGGGCCACCCAGGTCAGGAAGGGCCGGGGCTCGAAGCCCGCCGCGCCGAGGCCCTTCGTGTACTCGGCGTGGGCGGCCAGGGAGGCGATGCCCCGCTCCAGCGGCTCGCCGGAGACGTCCACGCCGTGGGTGGGGCGCTCGGCGCCGGCGAAGCACACGAAGCGGACGCCGCCCCAGGGTTCGAGGCCCTCGTCGGCGAGTTCGGGGAAGATCCAGCGGTTGCCCGCGTCCCGGGCCGCGTCGAGCGCGGCGAGGCCCACCGCGCGGTGGTCGGCCTGGTTGACCATGCCGCCGATCATGCGCACGGTACGAGCGCCGGTGACCAGCGCCTCGGGCCGGTGCCGGCGGATCGACCGGACGATGTCGCGGCGCAGGGCGGGGCCGTACTCGACGGTCCCGTCCCGGTGGTCGAGGAACTCGACCGTCTCCACGCCCACCTCGCGGGCTCCGGCCCGCTCCTCCGCCTCGCGCAGCGGCCCGGCCTCGTCGGGGTGGAGTGCGTCGATGCCCGCCTCGCCGCGGGTGGCCAGCAGGTACGTCACCCGCTTGCCCTGCGCCGTCCAGCGGGCCACGGCCGAGGCCGTTCCGTACTCGATGTCGTCCGGGTGGGCGGCCACGGCCAGGCAGCGCTCCCAGTCCTCCGGCAGGGCGGGCAGGGGCGTGCCGGGGCCGAAGCCGGCCGGCTCGTCGTGAGTCGTCATGGCCCGAATGATGACGGTTCCGGCCGTGTGGGCGACAGGGGAATGTATGTCCCCGTTTCGTATGCCCGTGTCAGCCGCTGCCGCCCACCTGGTCCGAGGTCTCCTCCTCGACCTGCGCCATCGCGGGATCGAGCAGCCTGGCGAGGAAGTGCCGGGTGCGCTCGTGGCGCGGGGCGCCGATGACCTGCTCGGGGGTGCCGTCCTCGACGATCACCCCGCCGTCCATGAAGACGACCCGGTCGGCGACCTCGCGGGCGAACGTCATCTCGTGCGTGACGACCATCATGGTCATGCCTTCGTCGGCGAGCACGCGCATCACCGCGAGGACGTCGCCGACGAGTTCGGGGTCGAGCGCCGAGGTCGGCTCGTCGAAGAGCATCACCTCGGGGCCCATCGACAGCGAGCGCGCGATCGCCACCCGCTGCTGCTGACCGCCGGAGAGGGAGGCGGGATAGGCGTCCGCCTTCTCCAACAGTCCCACCCGCTCCAGGTTCTCGGCGGCGACCTTCGCAGCCGTCGCCTTGTCCCGGCGCAGCACCCGGCGCTGGGGCAGCGTGAGGTTCTCGGTGACCGTCAGGTGCGGGAAGAGGTTGAACTGCTGGAAGACCATGCCGATACGGCGGCGTACGGCGTCGATGTCGACGTCCGGGTCGGTGAGTTCGGTGCCGCCGACGAAGACCTGCCCCTTCGTAGGCTCCTCCAGGAGGTTCACGCACCGCAGCAGCGTCGACTTGCCGGAGCCGGAGGGGCCGATGACGCACACGACCTCGCCCTGACGGATCTCCAGGTCGATGCCGCGCAGCACCTCGTTGTCGCCGAAGGACTTGCGCAGGCCGCGGACCTCGATCTCCGGGCCTGCCGGGGCGGGCTGCTCGCTCATTTGACGGCCTCCTGGGCCTTCGCCTCCATGCGGCGCACGACGAAGCCGAGCGGGATGGTCACCAGCAGGTAGCACAAGCCGGCGACGAGGATGGGCGTGGAGTTGGCGGTCGTACTGGCCAGGTCGCGGCCGTACTTGGACAGTTCGCGCTCCTCCAGGGTGACGCCGAGGAAGAGGACCAGTGAGGAGTCCTTGAAGAGCAGGACGAGTTCGTTGGTCAGCGGCGGGAGGATGATGCGGAACGCCTGCGGGACGATGATCGAGGTCATCGCGCGGGCGGGCGAGAAGCCCAGCGAACGGGCCGCCTCCATCTGCCCCTTGGGCACCGCCTGGATGCCGGCGCGGATGGTCTCGGCCATGTAGGCGGCGGCGACCAGGCCGAGCGCCAGGGCCACCTTGCCGTAGGTGCCGCCGACGATCTCCGTACCCGGGAAGGCGAGGGGGACGGCGACGCCGATGAAGATGAAGATCAGCAGAGCGGGCAGGCCGCGGAAGATCTCGATGTAGACGCCGGCGAGCCAGCGGTACGGCCCGACCGACGACAGCCGCATCAGGGCGATGACCATGCCCAGCGCCAGTCCCACCACGAACCCGGACAGCGTGTACAGCACGGTGTTCTTCAGCGCCAGCGTGATGACGTCCGGGAACATCTGCCGGGCGATACTGCCTTGCGCGAACTGGTTCTTCAGCCGCCCCCAGTCCGCCGAGACCGCGAAGGCGATCACGGCGGCGACGAAGACGACGTACTGCACTCCCCGCGACAGGCTGCGCTTCTGACGCCGGGTCAGCCCCTTCTTCTTCGGCTGGAGGCGTACGTCGGTGGCGGTCATGAGGCGGACGGGGAGGCCGCGGCGGCGTCGTAGGGGCCGATCCACTTCTCGTACAGCTTCTTGTACGTGCCGTCGGCCTTGGCGTTCTTGATCGCCTTGTTGACGGCGGCGAGCAGCTTGGTGTTGCCCTTCTTCACCGTGAAGCCGTACTGCTCACCGGTGTTGATCTGGCCGGCGAGCTTGAAGGCGTCCGCGTTGGCCTTGTCCTTGAGCCAGCCCTGGACGACGGGGTAGTCGATGACGACGGCCTTGACCTGGCCGGCGCGCAGACCGTTGAGGACGGCGTCGGAGGACTCGAAGGAGACCGGGTCGAAGCCCTGCTTCTTGGCGTAGTCCTCGCCCGTGGTCTGCGCCTGGGCGCCGAGCTTGACCTTCTTCGCCTTCGCGTCGGCGAGCGAGGTGATGCCGCTGTTCTTGTCGACGAGCAGGGCCTGGGTGGCGTCGAAGTACGGGTCGGAGAAGTCGACGTTCTTCTTGCGCTCGGCGGTGATGGTCATGCCGGCCGCGGCCAGGTCGCACTGACCGGAGTTGAGGAAGGCGCCGGTCTTGAAGTTCTCGAAGGGCGTGTCGAGGATCTGCTGCTTGACGCCGAGGTCCTTGGCGACGAGGTCGATCATCGACACGTCGAAGCCCTGCACCTTGCCGTCGATCTCCGACTGGAACGGCGGGTAGGGCAGGTGGGTGCAGGTGGTGAGCTGACCGGCCTTGACGAGCTGGACCCCGCCGGCGGCGGTCTTGGTGCCGCTGCCGCCGCTCCCGCTGGAGGTGCAGGCGGCCACGAGCACCAGCCCGGCCGTGGCGGTGGTGGCGGCCAGGACGCGGGTCCGGCGGCCGGAGAACGTTGTCACGGGGTGGCCTCCTGTGTGGGAACTGTGGGTTCCGATTATAAGGAGAAGTTTGGGTCTCTCAAATCAAACCGATGGTGACGAGGTCGCCCGGCCTAAGAAGTCGCAAGCGCGGGGAGTCGACAGGAGGGTCGCGAGGGGCGGATACCCTCGACTGAGCCGACCACTCGTGAGCGAGGAGAGCATCGCCGTGACCCACCCCTTCCTCGACCTGCCCCCGCTGAGCGCCGCGCGGTTCGCCTCCGTCGAGGACCGGGTGGCCCGGCTGCTCGGCACCGAGCAGGACGTCGTGATCATGCAGGGCGAGGCGCTGCTGCCGCTGGAGGGGGCGATCCGCGGGGCGGCGGCTCCCGGGACCACCGCCCTGAACGTGATCACAGGGCCGTACGGGCAGACGTTCGGGGACTGGCTGCGGGACTGCGGGGCGACGGTGATCGACCTGTCGGTGCCCTTCCACACGGCGGTGAGCGCCGAGCAGATCCGGGAGGCCTTCGCCGAGCACCCGGAGATCGACTTCGTCTCCCTGGTCCACGCCGAGGCGGCGACCGGCAACACCAACCCGGTCGCCGAGATCGGCGAGGTGGTACGGGAGCGGGGCGCGCTGTTCTACGTCGACGCGGTCGCCTCCGTCGGGGCCGAGCCGGTGCTGGTGGACGCGTGGGGCGTGGACCTGTGCGTGATCGGGGCGCAGAAGGCGATGGGCGGCCCGGCCGGGGTGTCGGCGGTGTCGGTGAGCGCGCGGGCGTGGGCCCGGATGGCGGCGAACCCCGGGGCGCCGCGCCGGTCCTACCTCTCGCTCCTTGACTGGAAGGAGCGGTGGCTCGACGGGGGCCGGAAGGTGCTGCCGCACGCTCCGGCGCAGCTGGAGATGCTCGCGCTGGAGGCGTGCCTGGAGCGGATCGAGGCACAGGGCCTGGACGCGGTGATGGGCCGCCACCGGGCGGCGGCCGCGGCCACCCGGGCGGGGGCCCTGGCCCTGGGCGGAGGTCTGGAGCCGTACGTCCACGACGCCCGGGAGGCGGCGCCCGTCGCCACGACGCTGCGGACGCCGGCCGGTGTGGTGGCCTCGGAGCTGGTGGCGCGGGCCCTGGCGGCGCACCCGGCACTGCCGCTGGCGGCGGGCGGGGGCGCGCTGGCCAAGGAGATGATCCGGGTCAACGACTACGGCTCGGACGCGACGGCGGGGACCGTGCAGGGATGCCTGGCGGCGCTGGGTGCCGCACTTGCGGAGCAGGGGCTGACCGTGGACCTGGAGGGTGCGCGCCGGGCGGCGGAGAACGCCTGGCGCTGACCGCGGCCGATTCGAGACGGCGCCGCCGAACCCGCGTGCCATGCTGCCCGCATGACCATCGAGACGCGCCCCGTTCTTCCCGACGGCCGCCCCGTCCCCCGACTCACCGGCGACGAACGCCCCATGCTCGACGACTGGCTCGACTTCCATCGCGCCACGCTGGAGCTGAAGTGCAAGGAGCTGGACGACGCCCAGGTGCGGGCCGCCGCGGCCGAGCCGTCGGTGCTCACGCTGCTCGGGCTGGTGCAGCACATGGCCGAGGTGGAGCGGAACTGGTTCCAGCGGACGGTGGCGGGGCTGGACGTCCCGCCGGTGTACGGCGAGGGGAACGAGAGCGGGTACGGGCTCGATCCCGCGCGGGGTTTGCAGGAGGCGCTGGACGTGTGGCGCCGGGAGATCGCCCGGGGCCGGGAGCTGTGCGCCGGACGGCCGCTGGAGCAGACCGGGCGCCTGGCCGACGGTCCGATGGCGGGTGCCGAGGTGAGCCTGCGCTGGGTGTTCCTTCACATGATCGAGGAGTACGCCCGGCACAACGGGCACGCGGATATTCTGCGCGAGCGTATCGACGGAGTTACCGGCGCCTGAATTCGGCAGCATTTACTCAATACAATTCCGGGGCAGCTTCCCGTCTTCTCCTGCCCGCTCTCCCCGGTCCTAAACGCAAAGATTTCGCGAACACCGGCGGGGGTAATTCGGGTAGATCTCGTGAGGGTTACACGGGTGTGACACGTTACACAAGCGGCCCGTTTTGTGTGGTATTTACCGGCCAAAACGGGCCTTTTCGGCCGCGACTCCGGAGTCGGCTCGCGCCCGCGCGATAACATACGCACCGCCCATACGTAACCCCGATCGGCCATGCATTTTTAAATTCCTCTCGGTAAGTTCAATTCGCATGACCGCCGCACAAGCAGATTCAGCACAGTTGCAAATCGACCGTCCCTCGGTGAGGGACGGCGCAGCGCTGTGGCGGATAGCGCGCGACTCGAAGGTGCTCGACCTGAACTCGTCGTACAGCTATCTGCTGTGGTGCCGCGACTTCGCCGCCACCTCGGCCGTGGCGCGCGACGAGCACGGCGACGCCGTCGGCTTCGTCACCGGCTACGTGCGGCCCGACCGTCCGCGCACCCTGCTGATCTGGCAGGTGGCGGTGGACGAGGCCCAGCGCGGGCGGGGACTGGCGGCCGCACTGCTGGACGGGCTCGTCGCCCGGTTGACCGGCGAACACCGGATCACCGCGATCGAGACCACCATCACGCCCGGCAACACCGCCTCCGAGCGCCTGTTCACCTCCTTCGCCGAGCGGCACGGCGCCGGGGTGGAGCGCGAGGTGCTGTTCGACACCGGCCTGTTCCCCGACGGTCCGCACGACCCGGAAGTCCTGTACCGCATCGGCCCGCTCGCCCTCTGACGCCGGCCTCCCCTCACTCCCTCACTCGCAGCTGACGACCCCACGCACTCCCCCACGCAACGAGGAGCGATTCGTCGTGACCATCACCCAGCCCGACCTCAGCGTCTTCGAGACCCTCGAGTCCGAGGTGCGCAGCTACTGCCGCGGCTGGCCCACCGTCTTCGACCGTGCGCACGGCAGCCGTATGTACGACGAGGACGGCCACGAGTACCTGGACTTCTTCGCCGGCGCCGGTTCACTCAACTACGGCCACAACAACCCGGTCCTGAAACGGGCGTTGATCGACTACCTGGAGCGGGACGGCGTCACGCACGGGCTCGACATGTCGACCACCGCCAAGCGGTCCTTCCTGCAGACCTTCCAGGACCTGGTGCTGCGTCCGCGCGACCTGCCGTACAAGGTCATGTTCCCCGGGCCGACGGGCACCAACGCCGTCGAGTCGGCGCTGAAGCTCGCCCGCAAGGTCAAGGGCCGCGAGGCCATCGTGTCCTTCACCAACGCCTTCCACGGCATGTCGCTCGGCTCCCTCGCCGTCACCGGCAACGCCTTCAAGCGGGCCGGCGCCGGCATCCCGCTGGTCCACGGCACGCCGATGCCGTTCGACAACTACTTCGAGGGCAAGGTCCCGGACTTCCTGTGGTTCGAGCGGCTCCTGGAGGACCAGGGCTCCGGTCTGAACAAGCCCGCCGCGGTGATCGTGGAGACCGTGCAGGGCGAGGGCGGCATCAACGTGGCACGCCCCGAGTGGCTGCGCGCGCTCGCCGACCTGTGCGAGCGGCAGGACATGCTGCTCATCGTCGACGACATCCAGATGGGCTGCGGCCGCACCGGCGCCTTCTTCTCCTTCGAGGAGGCCGGCATCACGCCCGACATCGTCACCGTCTCCAAGTCCATCAGCGGCTACGGACTGCCCATGTCGCTGTGCCTGTTCAAGCCGGAGCTGGACATCTGGGAGCCGGGCGAGCACAACGGCACCTTCCGCGGCAACAACCCGGCCTTCGTCACGGCCACCGCCGCGCTGGAGGCGTACTGGGCGGACGGCTCGGCGATGGAGAAGCAGACCCGCACGCGCGGCGAGCAGGTCGAGCGGGCGCTGGCCGCCATCGCCGAGGAGAACCGCGGCGAGGTCAAGGAGTACCGCGGCCGCGGGCTCGTGTGGGGCATGGAGTTCCACGACAAGGAGCGCGCCGGCCGGATCGCGCGGCGCGCCTTCGAACTCGGCCTGCTCATCGAGACGTCGGGCCCGGAGAGCGAGGTCGTCAAGCTGCTGCCGGCCCTGACCGTCACGGCCGACGAGCTCGACGAGGGGCTGAGCGTCCTCGCCCGGTCCGTGCGCGAGACCCACTGAGAAACCCGCCGACAAAGGAGAAGTGCAGCACAGTGATCGTCCGTTCGTTCAAGGAGATCGAAGGCACCGACCGGCATGTGAAATCCGCGTCCGGCACCTGGGAGAGCAAGCGCATCGTCCTGGCCAAGGAGAGGGTCGGATTCTCGGTGCACGAGACGATCCTCTACGCGGGCACGGAGACCCACAT
Source organism: Streptomyces sp. MAI_2237 (assembly GCF_054189285.1). Lineage (NCBI taxonomy): Bacteria > Bacillati > Actinomycetota > Actinomycetes > Kitasatosporales > Streptomycetaceae > Streptomyces > Streptomyces sp. MAI_2237. Next base: position 715,771 of record NZ_JAJPGQ010000001.1, read on the forward strand.
GTGGTACGCCAACCACATCGAGGCCGTCGTCTGCACCCAGGGCGACGCCGAGCTGACCGACCGCGAGACCGGGCAGAGTTACCACATCACGCCCGGCACCATGTACCTCCTCAACGGCCACGAGCGGCACACGCTCAAGGTCAAGGAGGACTTCCACTGCATCTGTGTCTTCAACCCGCCCGTCACCGGCCGGGAGGACCACGACGAGAACGGCGTCTACCCGCTGCTCACCGAGCCCGAGGAGGTGTGAGAACCCCATGACCACCGTCACCGATCTCTACCCCACCCGCGGCACCACCGAGGTGTCGGTCCCGCGCCAGGACCCCGTCCTGTGGGGCGCCCCCGACGCCCCGGGCCCGATCTCGGCCGGCGATCTGCAGTCGTTCGAGCGGGATGGCTTCCTCGCCGTCGACCAGCTCATCGCCCCGGACGAAGTGGGCGTCTACCAGCGTGAGTTGGAGCGGCTCGTCACCGACCCGGAGATCCGGGCCGACGAGCGGTCGATCGTCGAGCCGAAGTCGAAGGAGATCCGCTCGGTCTTCGAGGTGCACCGGATCAGCGAGGTGTTCGCGAAGCTGGTGCGCGACGAGCGGGTCGTCGGCCGGGCCCGGCAGATCCTCGGCTCGGACGTGTACGTCCACCAGTCGCGGATCAACGTCAAGCCCGGTTTCGGGGCCAGCGGCTTCTACTGGCACTCGGACTTCGAGACCTGGCACGCCGAGGACGGCCTGCCCAACATGCGCACGGTGTCCGTCTCGATCGCACTGACCGAGAACTACGACACCAACGGCGGGCTGATGATCATGCCCGGCTCGCACCGGACGTTCCTGGGCTGCGCCGGCGCCACCCCGAAGGACAACTACAAGAAGTCGCTGCAGATGCAGGACGCGGGCACGCCCTCGGACGAGGCGCTGACCGAGATGGCGAGCCAGTACGGCATCAAGCTGTTCACGGGCAAGGCCGGTTCGGCGACCTGGTTCGACTGCAACGCCATGCACGGCTCCGGCGACAACATCACGCCGTTCCCGCGCAGCAACGTCTTCATCGTCTTCAACAGCGTGGAGAACAAGGCGGCGGAGCCGTTCGCGGCACCGATCCGGCGCCCCGAGTTCATCGGCGCCCGGGACTTCACCCCGGTGAAGTGACCCCCTGAAAGCACCGGGCCGAGGCCTCCTCGTGTGGGACGGGAGGCCCCGGCCCGGTCGCGTCCGTCACCCGGAGAGCGCGTCCAGCAGACGGTCCACGTCGGCGGGCGTGTTGTAGAGGTGGAAGGAGGCGCGCAGATTGCCGGCGCGGTCCGACACCTCGATGCCGGCCCGGCTCAGGGCGGGCTGGCGGTCGCCGAGCCCAGGGACCGAGACGATCGCCGAGCCCGGCGCGGGCACGGCCTCGTGCCCGAGACGCGCGAGCCCCGCGCGGAACCGGTCGGCGAGGGCCACGTCGTGCGCGTGGACGGCGGCCACGCCGAGTTCCTCGATCAGGTCGAGCGAGCGGCGCAGTCCGGCGAAGGTGAAGAGGGCCGGGGTGAGGTCGAACCGCCTGGCGGAGTGGGCGAGTTCGGCGACCGGGCCGTAGCAGCTGTCCCACGGCCGCTCGCCCGCGACCCAGCCGGCGAGCACCGGGGTCAGCCCCCCGAAGTCCTCCGGCACCACGAGGAAGGCCGCGCCGTGCGGGCCGAGCAGCCACTTGAAGGAGACCGTGGCGCTGAAGTCGTAGGCGTCGGCGTCCATCGGCAGCCAGCCGGCGGCCTGGGAGAAGTCCACGTAGGTACGCGCCCCGTGGGTGCGGGCGGCCTCGCGCAGGGCGGGCAGGTCGGCGACGCGCCCGTCCGCGGACTGCGCGGCGCTGACTGCGACCAGCGCGGTGCCCGGGCGGACGGCCTCGGCGATCCCCTCCAGCGGCACCGCGCGCACCTTGAGGTCGCCGCGGACGTGGAAGGGGTTGAGGACGGAGGTGAAGTCGTCCTCGGCGGTGAGGACTTCGGCACCGGACGGCAGTGAGGCGGCGATCACCGCGGTGTGCGCGGCAACGGAGGCACCCGCCGCCACCCGGGTGGCGGGAACACCCGCGAGCCGGGCGTACCCGGCCCGGCAGGCCTCCACGTCCTCGTGCAGCGGGGTCAGCGGACGGCCCTGGGCCCGCAGCAGCGCCGCCTGGTGCAGGGCGGTCACCGTGCGGGCGGGCAGCAGGCCGTTGCTCGCGGTGTTGAGGTAGGTGCTCTCCGGGGCGAACTCGGCGCGGACGAGGCTCTCGAAGGTCTCCATGAGTCCACTGTGGGCCCCACGGAACTCATAGTCCATTGCCGTTTTCTGCGTGGTTTCCCTAAGCAGGACTTATGAATGGGCCCCGACCTGCGTGTTCAGCTCTGCGGCACCGCGCATCCCTCGGGACCGCAGGCGTCCGCGTCACCCTGGTCGAGGAGCTGCAGCGGGGAGTGCTCGCCCCAGGCCTGGGTCAGCGCCTGGGTGAAGACCTCGGCGGGCTGGGCGCCGGAGACGCCGTACTTGCGGTCCAGGACGAAGAAGGGGACGCCGTTGGCGCCCAGCTCGGCGGCCTCGCGCTCGTCGGCGCGGACGTCGTCGGCGTAGGCGGTGGGGTCGGCGAGGATCTCGCGGGCGTCCTCCGCGTCCAGCCCGGCGGCGACGGCGAGCTCGACCAGCCGCTCGTCGCCCTCGGAGAACACGGAGCGCTCCTCGGCGAAGTTCGCCCGGTACAGGACCTGGATCAGCTCGTCCTGCCGGCCCCGCTCCTTGGCGAGGTGCAGCAGGCGGTGCATGTCGAAGGTGTTGCCGTGGTCGCGGTCGCGGGTGCGGTACTCCAGGCCCTCGGCGGCCGCCTGCGCGCCCAGGTTCTCCTCGCCGGCCTGCGCCTGGGCCTCGCTCATGCCGTACTTCCTGGTGAGCATGGTGATCACCGGCTGGACGTCGCCCTTGGCGCGGCCCGGGTCCAGCTCGAAGGAGCGGTGCACCACCTCGACCCGGTCGCGGTGCGGGAAGGCGGCGAGCGCCTTCTCGAAGCGCGCCTTGCCCACGTAGCACCAGGGGCACGCTATGTCCGACCAGATCTCGACCTTCATGTTCTCTCCAGCTCGTACGGGTACGGAGGCCGCCTCCGCCGAGTGGGTGAACGTTCAAGCAGCGGGGATCATTCCCCCGTCACCGCATACCGCAGGAACAGGTGGTGGTCGTCCTCGACGGGCGGGTTCTCCGGGTCGGGGACCCAGCCCTGGCTGGCGTAGAAGGCCTGGGCGCGCCGGTTGTCGACGTGGACGTCGAGGACGGCGACGCGGCGGCCGTCGGCCTGCCACTGTTCGGCGCAGGCGGTGTGCAGGGCCGTGCCGACGCCGCGGCGCCAGGCGTCCGGGTCGACGTGGAACTGGTACAGCTTGACCGTGTCCGCGTCGGCGTCCGGCGGGGTGCGGAAGGAGGCGACGGCGACGATGCGGCCCTGCTCCACGAGGCACAGCACCTCGCCGTCCGGCCGCGTGATGGCTCCGTGCCAGGCGGCGAGCCAGTCGGTGCCGTCCTCGGGGACGCCGTCCGGGTAGTAGGTCGCCCGGGCGCGCGCGTGCAGGGCGGTGACGGCCTCGGCCTCGGCGGGCAGCACCGTGCGGATCACCCGGGCTCCCCTGACTCGGTCACTGATCATGCAGCGGAGGACGTGTCCGCGGAGGCCGCGGTTCCCAGCCGGCTGAACTGCGTGCGGTAGGCGCTCGGCGTCAGGCCGGTGCGGCGGACGACATGGGCGCGCAGCGAGTCGGCGGTGCCCAGGCCGCTGGCGCGGGCCACCTGGTCCACGGGAAGGGTGGTGGTCTCCAGGAGTTCCCTGGCGCGCTCGATGCGCTGGTGGAGCAGCCACTGCAGGGGGCTGACCCCGCTCTCGGCGCGGAAGCGGGGCTGTCCGCGCTGCGCGCCGGGCTGGCGTTCCTGCCCATGACCGGCCTGATCGCGGTGACGAACGTCGTCGCGGGCAAGCTCGCGGGGCGGTACGGGGCGAAGCCGCCGATGCTGGTGGGGCAGGCGCTCGCCGTCGCTGGCCTGATCGTCCTGCTGTACGTCGACGCCGGCACGTCCTCCGTCCTGACGGCCGTGCTCCTCGTGCCGCTGGCGCTGGGGTGCGCGCTGACGGTGCCGCCGCTGACGGCGGCCATGATGGACGCGGTGCCGGTGGAGCGGGCGGGGCTCGCGGCGGGCGTGCTGAACGCTGCGCGGCAGGTGGCCGGGGGGCTGGGAATCGCGGTGTTCGGGTCGCTGGTGGAGGGTGGGTTCGTGGACGGGATGCGGGTGGCGTTGCTGATCAGTGCGGGGGCGCTGGCGCTGACCTGGGCGGCTGCCTTGCGGTTGCGGTGAGTGCCGGGGGCTGTGCCCCCGGACCCCCCTTCGGCCCTGAAGGGGCCTTGTCCTCAAACGCCGGACGGGCTGGGTGTGCTCAGCTGCCGTCTCTCAGGTCTTCGGGCCAGTGGGGGCGGAACTGTATGTGGTCGTAGGTGACGACGCAGCCCTCGCCCATCGGGGACTGGGTCATGAAGCCGACCAGGGCCGCGTCCGTCTCCTTCTCGGCGCCCAGGGTGAACAGGCGGACGAAAGTCCAGCGTTCGCCGTCGCGGGAGGCGTGGAAGGCGAAGGCGCGGCCGGTGCGGCTGACCCGGAGCCACACCGAACTGCCGTCCACGGTGAAGGAGTTGGCGTCGTCGGAGTGCCCCCGGGTGACCACCGTGCAGACGGTGGGCACGTCCGGGGAGTACTCCAGACACAGCTTGGCCCAGGCCCGCTCGCCGACATGGACGTAGAGGACCCCCGCGTCGAACGCCCCCGCGAAGCCGACCGTGACGCGGGCGATCAGCTGGAAGTCCCCCTCGGGCCAGCCCAGCAGCCGCGGGGCGTCCGAGGCCGGTTCGAGGGCCTCACCGGTGGGCGGCACGAACCGGTCCTGCCGAGGGCCGGCCCAGCCGGTGAGCACACCGTCCTCGTAGGACCAGTTGCCCTCGGGGCCGTATGTGCGCAGGGCGAAGGGGAGTTCGGGGAGTTCGACGTCCATCGGGCGATTGTGTCAGGTGGGTCCGGTCAGCGTTCCAGCCGGCCGTTGAACCGACGCGGCAGACCGAGCGGGTTGTCGTCCCGCAACTCGGGCGGAAGCAGCGCCTCGGGCGCGCCCTGGTACGCCACCGGCCGCATCCACCGCTCGATGGCCGTACCGCCGACGGACGTCGAGGTCGACGTCGTCGCCGGGTACGGGCCGCCGTGGTGCTGGGCCGGGGCCACGGCGACGCCGGTCGGCCAGCCGTTGACCAGCACGCGGCCGGCCAGCGGTGTCAGCTCCGCCAGGATCTGCGCGCCGCGCCCCTCGCCCGCGGCCTCCTCGGCCGACAGGTGGACCGTCGCGGTGAGGTTGCCGGGCAGGCGCGAGAGCACGCTCTGCACCTGGGCGTCGTCGTCGTAGCGGACGACGACCGTGACCGGGCCGAAGCACTCCTCCAGCAGGAGGTCGTACGCGCCCTCCTCGGTGAGCTTGTCGGCCGCGACGGTCAGGAAGCCGGCGCTCACCGTGTGCTCGCCGCCCGAGCCGGGCGTCACCGGCGACTCCACGTCCGGCAGCTTGGTGCGCTCGGCGACCCCGGCGATGAAGTTGTCGCGCATGCGGTGGTCGAGGAGCACCCCGGCGTCCGTGTCGCTCACGGCGTCGGTCAGCGACTTCAGGAAGCGGTCGCCCGCCGCGCTCGCCGGGGCCAGCACCAGGCCGGGCTTCACGCAGAACTGCCCGACGCCGAGGGTCATGGAGCCGGCCAGGCCCGCACCGATGGCCTCGGCGCGCTCGGCGGCCGCGGCCTCCGTGACGACGACGGGGTTCAGGGAGCCGAGCTCGCCGTGGAAGGGGATCGGCACCGGCCGCGCGGCCGCCGCGTCGAACAGGGCGCGGCCGCCCTTGACGGAACCGGTGAAGCCGGCCGCCGAGACCAGCGGGTGCCGGACCAGCTCGATGCCCGCCTCGAAGCCGTGCACCAGGCCGACGACGCCCTCGGGGATGCCGTGCGCGGCGGCGGCCCGGCGCAGCACCTTGGCTACCAGCTCGGACAGGGCCGGGTGGTCGGGGTGGGCCTTGACGACGACCGGGCAGCCCGCGCCGAGCGCGCTCGCGGTGTCGCCGCCGGCCACGGAGAAGGCGAAGGGGAAGTTGGAGGCCGAGTAGACGGCCACCACGCCGAGGGGCACCTTGTAGCGGCGCAGGTCCGGGATCGGGGGCGTCGCGGTGTCGTCGGGGTGGTTGATGATCACGTCGAGGAAGGCGCCCTCGTCGACGATGTCGGCGAAGGCCCGCAGCTGGAAGCAGGTGCGGGCGAGCTCGCCGGTGAGCCGGACCGGGCCGAGCGCGGTCTCCGCGTCGGCGGTCTCCACGAGCCATTCCCTGGCCGCCTCCAGCTGCTCGGCGGCGGTGCGCAGGAAGGCCGCGCGGACGGCGCGGTCGGCGAGGGAGGCGCGGGCCGCGTGGGCGGCGCGGACGGTGGCGTCGACCTCCTGGGCTGTGGCCTCCACCGCAACCTGTTCCCGCTGCTTCCCGGTTCGGGGGTCGACACTCCAGACTGGTGCTGCTGCCACCGCGGATCCCTCCAGGTGTATCAGGGTCATTCACCAGGGTCGTTCGATATACTGAACGCTGTCTCTGATGATGAATATGCTGTTGGAGACTATAACTTCGGTTTCTCGTCCAACGAAGGGGTCCAGGGCGATGTCGGTAGCCGAGACAGGCGGCGGGGCGCAGGTCAAATCCGCGGTGCGAACCGTCGAATTGCTCGAGTACTTCGCCGGCAGCCCCGGCATGCACTCCCTCGCATCGGTCCAGGAGGCCGTCGGATACCCCAAGTCCAGCCTCTACATGCTCCTGCGCACGCTGGTGGAGCTGGGCTGGGTGGAGACCGACGCGACCGGCACGCGGTACGGCATCGGGGTACGGGCGCTGCTGGTGGGCACCTCCTACATCGACGGCGACGAGGTGGTCGCCGCGGCCCGCCCGACGCTGGACCGCCTCTCGGACGACACCACCGAGACCATCCACCTGGCCCGGCTGGACGGCACCAACGTCGTCTACCTCGCCACCCGCCAGTCCCAGCACTACCTGCGCCCCTTCACCCGCGTCGGCCGCCGCCTCCCGGCGCACTCGACCTCGCTCGGCAAGGCGATCCTCGCCACGTACTCCGACGAGCAGGTCCGCAAGATGCTCCCGGAGACGCTCCCCGCGCTGACCGAGAACACGATCACCGACCGGGAGAAGCTCATCGAGGAGCTGCACCAGGTGCGCGAGCAGGGCTTCGCCGTCGACCGCGAGGAGAACACGCTGGGCCTGCGCTGCTTCGGCGTCGCCATCCCCTACCGCACACCCGCGCGCGACGCGATCAGCTGCTCGGTGCCGGTGGCCCGGCTCACGCCGGCGCACGAACAGCTGGTCAAGGACGCCCTGTTCGACGCGCGCGACCGACTCACCCTGGCGACCCGGCGGCTGTGACCCCCAGTGCCTGCCGTTGGGATCAGCTCGGCGTCGCGGGCCCTGGCACGCGCACCAGACCCCGCTCGGGTCGGCCGTGACGCACCGTCCCCTGTCGCCGACCTGATCCAAACGACAGGCACTAGCCTCTTCGTCCATGGACGTCGTACTGCGTGAAGTGCACGACAGCGATCTGCCCGTCTTCTACCGGCAGATGAACGATCCCGAGGCCCTGCACATGGCCGCCTTCACCGCGAAGGATCCCGCCGACCGGGACGCCTTCGACGCGCACTGGAAACGGATCCGGGCCGGCGGAAACCTGCTGCGCACGGTCCTGCTGGAGGGTGACGTGGTGGGCAGCGCGGCCGTGTACGGGGACCCGGGCGAGCGTGAGGTCACCTACTGGGTGGACCGGGCGTACTGGGGGCGGGGCGTGGCCACGGCCGCGCTGCGGGCGCTGCTGGCCGAGGTGCCGGAGCGGCCGCTGTACGCGCGGGCCGCTGCGGACAACGCCGCCTCGCGGCGGGTGCTGGAGAAGTGCGGGTTCCGGCTGACTGCGCATGCGACGGGCTTCGCGAACGCGCGGGGCGCGGAGATCGACGAGGTCGTGCTCACGCTGGAGGCGTGAGGTTCATGAGCGCCCGATGAGAATCCGGCGGGAAGGGAACGTTCCGCCCCTTCCCGCTCGTCTTCACGATCGCGATGAACAAGACGATCAGGCGGACCTCCGTCTTCGTGCTGCTGCTCGTGTTCGCCCTGCTGATCCGGGCGACCTGGGTGCAGTACTACGACGGCAAGGCCCTAGCGGACGACAAGTACAACCGGCGCAACGTGATCCAGACGTACGCGGAGCCGCTCGGCAACATCATCGTGGCCGGACGCTCGGTCACCGGTTCGGCGCGGACGAAGAGCGGTGATCTGGCGTACAAGCGCACGTACAGGAACGGCGAGCTGTACGCGGCGGTGACGGGCTACGCCTCGCAGGCGTACGCCCCCACCCAGCTGGAGGGCATCTACCAGGACCTGCTCAACGGCACGGACAACCGCCTGAAGACCGTGATGGACACGGTCACCGGCAAGCGTGCCGAGCCGGGAGACGTGGTCACGACGATCGACCCGGCCGTGCAGAAGGCGGCGTACGACGCGCTCGGCGCCAAGAAGGGCGCGGCCGTCGCGATCGACCCGAAGACGGGGAAGATCCTGGCGGTCGTCTCCACGCCGTCGTACGACCCGACGTCCCTGACGGACGCCAACACGGCGGGATCGGCCTGGAAGAAGCTCAACGCCGACCCGGACAAGCCGCTGACCAACCGGGCGCTGCGCCAGCCGCTGCCGCCGGGTTCGACGTTCAAGCTGGTCGTGGCGGCGGCCGCGCTGGAGGACGGCCTGTACTCCTCCGTGGACCAGCACACGGCCAGCCCCGATCCGTACACGCTGCCGGGCACCACCCGCGCGCTGTCCAACGAGAACCCGAACGCGCCGTGCGAGAACGCCTCGATCCGCACCGCGCTGGAGTACTCCTGCAACAACGTCTTCGCCCGGATGGCCGTGCAGCTGGGCCAGGACAAGGTGCGGGCGATGGCCGAGAAGTTCGGCTTCAACGACGACGCCCAGGACGTGCCGGTGCGGGCGTACACCAGCGTCTACCCCTCCGGCATGAACGAGTCCTCCACCGCCCTGACCGGCATCGGCCAGTTCGACGTCACCGCCACCCCGCTGCAGATGGCGATGGTGTCCGCCGCGATCGCCAACGGCGGCAAGCTGGTCTCGCCGCACATGGTCGCGCAGATCACCGACGGCGGCGGTGACGTGCTGAAGAACTACGACGACAGCGCGGGCACCGAGGAGATCGTCAGCTCCTCGACCGCCGAGCAGCTGCAGTCGGCCATGCAGACGGTCGTGGAGAAGGGCACCGGCACCAACGCGCGGATCTCCGGGGTGACGGTCGGCGGCAAGACGGGCACGGCCCAGCACGGCGAGAACAACAGCCAGACGCCGTACGCCTGGTTCACGTCCTACGGCAAGGCCGGCGGCAAGGAGGTCGCCGTGGCGGTCGTGGTCGAGCAGTCGAACGCGGCGCGGTCCGAGGTGAGCGGCAACGGGCTGGCTGCGCCGGTCGCGAAGGCCATGATGCAGGCGGCGTTGAAGAACTGACCGGGACTGCGCGATCGGCTGCGGGCCGTCCGTGGCTGGTCGCGCAGTTCCCCGCGCCCCTTACGGGGCGCTGCAGTCACGTGACTTCACTTGACCCCGAGGATCTGCTCCACCGGATCGATCGCGAAGTACACCAGGAACAGCGCCGACACGCCCCACAGCAGCCAGTGCACGTCCCGCGCCTTGCCCAGCACCGCCTTGATGAGGACGTAGGCGAGGAAGCCCGCGCCGATGCCGTCGGTGATGGAGTAGGTGAACGGCATGACGGCGATGGTGAGGAACGCCGGGATGGCGATCTCGTACCGGTCCCAGTCGATGTGCTTGACGTGGGTCATCATCAGGAAGCCGACCGCGATCAGGGCGGGCGCCGCGGCCTGCAGCGGGACGATGGTCAGCAGCGGCGTGAGGAACAGCGCCAGTCCGAACAGGCCGCCGGTGATCAGGTTCGCGAACCCGGTGCGCGCCCCCTCGCCGACGCCCGCCGCCGACTCGATGTAGGCGGTGTTGGAGGAGGCCGAGCCCAGACCGCCGGCCACGGCCGCCGCGCCGTCGATGAACAGCACACGCCCGATCCCCGGCACCTGGCCCCGGTCGTCGAGCAGTCCGGCCTCCGCGCTGATGCCGACGATGGTGCCCATGGCGTCGAAGAAGTCCGACAGGATCAGGGTGAAGACCAGCAGGACGGCGGTGAGGATACCGGCCTTCGCGAAGCCGCCGAACAGGCTGAAGTGGCCGATCAGCCCGAAGTCGGGGGCGGCGACGATCTTGTCGGGCAGCTTCGGTGTGGTCAGACCCCAGCTCTTGACGTCGGCGATGGCGTTGATGACGATTGCGACGACCGTCATGGTGACGATGCTGATCAGGATCGCGCCCTTCACCTTGCGCGCGAGCAGCGCGATGGTGAGCAGCACGCCGACGCAGAAGACCAGCACGGGCCAGCCGGTGAGCCGGCCGACGGCGCCGAGCTGCACCGGCACGGTGGTGTTCGCGGCGTCAGGGATGCGGCTGACGAACCCGGCGTCGACGAAGCCGATGAAGGCGATGAACAGGCCGATGCCGACACCGATGGCCTGCTTCAGCTGCTGCGGGATCGCGTTCATGATCGCTTCCCGGAGCCCGGTGAGGACCAGGACGCAGATCAGGACGCCTTCGAGGACGACCAGGCCCATCGCGTCGGGCCAGCTCATCAGCGGCGCCAGCTGGAAGGCCACGACGGCGTTGAGGCCGAGGCCCGCCGCGATGGCGAGCGGAAGGTTGCCGCCGACGCCCATGATGATCGTCATCACGCAGGCCACCAGGGCGGTGGCGGTGACGAGTTGGCCGGTGTCGAGCTGGTGGCCGAACTTGTCCTTCGCGCTGCCGAGGATGATGGGATTCAGGACAAGGATGTAGGCCATGGTGAAGAACGTGGCGAAGCCGCCGCGTATCTCCCGGCCGAAGCCGGATCCCCGCTCGGAGATCCGGAAGAACCGGTCGACGCCGTTCGCCGCTGGTGGCGCTGATGTCGGCCGGTCGGCGGCCTGCTGGGGGTCCTTCGTGTCGGACATGGGCGGGTGCTCCTCGGTGCCTGATCGGACGAGTGCGGATGCTGGCTGGATTGTTCCCACGATGAACGCGTTTCAGGTTTTCTCCGTGTTACGGAATCGACCGGCCCGTCACACCCTGTTCGAAGGCCCGTACGAGAGCGATTGGTCGGCCGCTGCTACGCTTCCGGATCTCGACCGGGGCACTCCGGATGATCACATGTCATTCACATGACACCCACGCAGAGAGGTCGCCCGTGGGCACTGTCGTCGACGACGCAGCCTCCATGGAGTTCCATGCCTTCTTCGAGAGGCACTACGCCGAACTCTCCCGGCTCGCCCACCTGCTGACCGGCGAGGCGGACGCCGCGGACGACCTGGCCGCGGACGCGCTGCTCGCCCTGTGGCACCGCTGGGACCGGGTGCGCGCCGCGGACCATCCGGTCGCCTACGCCCGCGGAGTCGTCGCCAACCTCGCCCGCACCCGCATCCGCAGCGCCGTCCGCGAACGCCGGCGCGTCTCGCTGTTCTGGTCACAGCGCGAGGAGCGGACGGAGAACCCCGACATAGCGGGTGTCGTCGACGTCCAGGAGGCCCTGCGCAGGCTGCCGTTCAGGAAACGGGCGTGCGTGGTCCTGCGGCACGCGTTCGACCTGTCGGAGAAGGACACCGCGCTCGCCCTGGGGGTGTCCGTGGGTACGGTGAAGTCCCAGACGTCCAAGGGGATGGCCGAGCTGCAGAAGGTCCTCGGCTCCGCGGGCGGCCCACAGAAGGTGCACGCGGCGATGGCGCGCGGCGGCGAGACCGGAGGAACGGCGCGATGAGGCAGCAGGACGTGCACGACGAGCTGCGCGCCCGGCTGCACGAGGCGGTCGAGGCGCACGAGCCGGACCGGGCCCGCATGCTGGCCAGGATCGAGCGGGGCATGGGCTCCGAGGCCGGCCGTGCCGGACACCGGGCTACGCGGACGCCGGTGTGGAGCTGGGTGCGGGTCGTGGGCGCCACGACCGCGGTCGCGGGCATGCTCGCGGTCGGCGGGTACGCGGTGGCGTCCGCGGTGAAGGGCGACGCCGCCCCGCGGCAGCAGACGGTGGCGGTCTCCCCGACGCCCACGCCCTCGCCGGACGCGACGAGCCGGGCACCCGTACCGCCGGTGGAACCGGCCCCGAGCCGAACTCCGGGCACCCACCGGCCGAGTGGCACCCCGTCCCCCACGAAGCCCCCCGTCACCGTGCTGCCGTCCGCCGGCGGCGAGAGCGACGGCCCTCTGTGGGCGGACGGCTCGGTGGACCCGCACAGCAACGACTTCTGGGCGCAGAGCGACATCACCCTCAAGACCAGCGCCCGACTCACTTCTTTGGTGGTGCAGTTGAAGGTCGCGCAGACCGGTGGGGTGAGCGACACCGGGGCCTGGCGCTCGCTGCCGGAACAGGACTTCGACCTCGCCGTCGGCGAGCGGGACGGCTTCCTGGTGTACACCTGGACGCTCAAGGCGGGCCGTACGGTCCCCACGGGCGCGTGGGTGTTCGCCGGTCAGTACAACCATCAGCGCGGCGGCCGGGACGCCAAGGACGACGGCTACACGATCCGGGCGACGGCGGAAGGCCGGCAGCGCGCCGTGGGGGGCGACTTCGCGGCGCACACCAGCGGCGCGGACGGCTCGTGACGGCGCCACGGTTTCCCAACGTGACACAACCTCACCTCCCCTTTCGACGTCCCTAGTAGTGCGTAAAGACGGACGGAGGACGGTATGACGTCCTCAGTGGACCTGCTGACCTGAGCCCCCCTCGGTCAGCAGCCGCCGACAGAGCCCCCCTCGTCGGCGACAGGGACGCCCCGCCGGTGACGACCGGCGGGGCGTTCGTCGTTTCCGGGCCCGGTCCATCGAAAGTTTCGCCCGCGTCCTGCCCGCCTCTGCCTGTTGACGCGCAGTTTCCCCCTGGGAACACTCCGAAGGCGCGCAACACCCAACAGAAACCCCCACACTCCGACAGGATCGCCGATGCGCCCCAGAGCCGTGCTCGTCGTCTGCCTCGCCCTCCTCCTCGGCCTGTTCGCCGCACCCCCCGGTACCGCCCACTCAGGAGCCCCGCCCGTGAAGCACTCCCAGTACGCCGGCTATCTCTTCGCCTACTTCACGGGCGAGGGCAGCGCCGACGGCGAACAGATCCGGTACGCCCTCAGCCGGGGCAACGACCCGCTGCACTGGCGTGAGCTGAACCAGGGCAAGCCCGTCCTTACGTCGACGATCGGCGAGAAGGGGCTGCGCGACCCGTTCGTCATCCGCTCCCCCGAAGGCGACAAGTTCTACCTGATCGCCACCGACCTCAGGATGTACCGGAACAGCAGCGGCAGTTGGGACCAGGTCCAGCGGCACGGCAGCAAGTCGATCATGATCTGGGAGTCCACGGACCTGGTCCACTGGAGCGACCAGCGCCTGGTGAAGGTGGCCCCCGACAACGCGGGCAACACCTGGGCGCCGGAGGCCTACTGGGACGACTCGCTCGGCGAGTACGTCGTCTTCTGGGCGTCGAAGCTGTACGCCGACGACGACCCCGAGCACACCGGGGACCAGTACAACCGCATGATGTACGCGACCACCAAGGACTTCCGCACCTTCAGCGCGCCGAAGGTCTGGGACGACCCGGGCTACTCGGTGATCGACTCGACGGTGGTCAAGTACAAGGACACGTACTACCGCTACACCAAGGACGAGCGGAACCCGTCCTCCGACTCCCCCTGCTCGAAGTTCATCACGGCGGAGAAGTCGACGAGTCTGACCTCCGCCAGGTACGACTTCGTCTCCGACTGCATCGGCAGCGGGTCGATCGCCCGGGGCGAGGGGCCGACGGTCTTCCGGTCCAACACCGAGAAGAAGTGGTACCTGTTCATCGACGAGTACGGCGAGCGCGGCTACGTCCCGTTCGAGACCACCGACCTCGACTCGGGCAAGTGGACGATGTCGAAGGACTACCAGCTGCCGGCAAGCCCCCGGCACGGCACGGTCATGCCGGTGACGCAGGCGGAGTACGACCGGCTGCTGGCCGCCTACCCGAGCACTCCCACCTCGGTCATGGACGCCACGGCGAAGGGCCAGAAGGGGTACGCCGTCGTCACCGACAGCGCGTCGAAGGTCGTGCTGCCCATGGAGCCCGACGCCGACCTCGCGCACCTCGCGCCGCGGATCGCCGTCGCCCAGGGAGCGACCGTCACCCCCAGGTCCGGTACGCACCGCGACTTCCGCACCCCTCGGACGTACACCGTGACCGCCGCCGACGGCACGAACCGGACCTGGACGGTCGAGGCCGTCCGCACCCGCAGCCCGATCCTGCCCGGCCTGAACGCCGACCCGGACGTGGCGTATCTGGACGGCCGGTACTGGATCTACCCGACGACGGACGGCAACCAGGGCTGGGGCAGCACGAGTTTCAAGGCGTACTCCTCACGCGACCTCGTCCACTGGAAGGACCACGGCGTCGTCCTGGACCTCGGGCCCGACGTCTCCTGGGCGGACACATACGCCTGGGCGCCCGCGATCGCCGAGCGCGACGGCAAGTACTACCTCTACTTCTGCGCCGAGCAGCAGATAGGCGTCGCGGTCGCCGACTCCCCGGCCGGCCCGTTCAAGGACGCCCTCGGCAAACCCCTGGTGGCGAAGGGCGGTTCACTCAAGGGCCAGATGATCGACCCGGCCGTCTTCACCGACGACGACGGGACGTCGTATCTCTACTGGGGCAACGGACACGGGTACGTGGTCCCGCTGAACGACGACATGACGTCGTACGACCCGGCGCGGGTGAAGGACATCACCCCGTCCGGATTCCGCGAGGGGTCCTTCGTGGTCAAGCGCAAGGGCACGTACTACTTCATGTGGTCCGAGGACGACACGCGCAGCGAGAACTACCACGTCGCCTACGCGACGGGACCGTCCCCGCTCGGCCCGTGGACCGAGCGGGGGACGATCCTGTCGAAGCGTCCCGAGTACGGGATCCTGGGCACCGGCCACCACTCCGTGGTGAACGTGCCCGGCACCGACGACTGGTACATCGTCTACCACCGGTTCGCCCTCGCCGGGCCGGGAGGGCCCGGCGGTGACGGGATGCACCGGGAGACGACCGCCGACCGGCTGTGGTTCGCCGCGGACGGTACCCTTCAGCCGGTCGTGCCGACCCTGGAGTCGATCAGGCCCGTGAGGGACTAGCTGACGAAGTACGTCGGGTTCGGCAGCTTGTACGTGCGGTCGGCGTAGCCGCCGTCCAGGTCCGAGTACTGGTCGCCGAAGTTGGCGACGATCTCGTAGCCGAGGTCGTCCTCGATGTGCTCGCGCGTACCGGACTTGTACTGCACGGTGGTGCAGGTCCAGGTGCCGGGCGTGGCGCAGGAGGACAGGTAGGCCGGCGGGTTGGCCTTGTCCTTGAGGAACATGTGGTCGGCGTCGAGGTTCACATCGGCGCCGATCTTCTTCAGGTTCTCCACGGCGGCGGAGCGCTGGGCCTCGCTCAGACCGGAGTTGTAGAAGACCTCGACGCCCTTGGACTCGGCGTAGCGGACCAGCTCGGCGGAGCCGAAGACGCCCGGGCGGTCCGCCTTGTTCACGTAGTCGGCCCAGGTGGTCGAGTTGTACGTGTAGTTGTAGCGCTTCTCGTAGTCCAGGCTGAGCAGCAGCGTGTCGTCGATGTCGAAGACGACGGCCGGCTTCTCGCCGCGGTGGTGGGCCTTGCGGGCCGCCTGGTCGATGTACTTGTGGGCGGCGGCGTCGATGTGCGCCAGGTCCTGGGCGTACGGGCTGTCCGGGGACGCCTGGTACACGCCGTTGGCGTCCGCCGTAGTGCCGTAGTAGGTGTCGATGTCCTTCACCAGGAGCCCGATGTTGTAGGGCTCGTGGGTGGAGTTGGCCGTGGACTGTCCGGCCGTCGCCGCACCGGCGCCGTAGAGGGCGCCGCCGGAGAGGGCACACGCTGCGGCGATCGCCGCGATACGCAGTGGCTTATGCATGACAGGTTTCTACGCGCGTCACCCCCGCGGGCGCGAGACCCGTTGCCCGATCGATACCTCGATCGGAGGCAAAAAACGGGTCAAGCGCCCTGGACGGGAAGGTTCCGGTTCAGTTCATCGTCGCGCCGATGGTGGAGCTGCCCGTCGTCAGGAAGGTCGTCGCGGGCAGGGAGCCGTCGGACTGGCGGGCGTTGTAGACGGTCGATGCGTCCGTGGACTTGAACGCGGGGGTGGAGATGCCGGAGTCCCAGTTGTTGCCGGCCGAGGTGACCGAGGAGCCCTTGCTCACCGCGCCGCCCGCGTTGCTCACCGCCAGGTTCTTGCCGAGCTTCGCCGCGCCCGTGGCGAAGTAGTAGCCCCACTTGGCGTTGGCGTAGGCCGTGGTGCGGTTGATGACGATCGCGCCGGTGTTGGAGTTCTCGGTGAAGCCGTTGCCGGCGTTGTCCCAGGCGGCGGAGTTGTTGACGACGTGGGCGACCGTGGGGCCGTTGCCGCCCAGCTTGTAGCCGTTGCCGTTGCCCTCGAAGGCGCTGTCGCCCCAGCGGTTCTTGCCGTTGCCGAAGGACCAGGTGTGCTCGATGGTGACCGGCGAGGAGAACGACCACAGGTCGATGCCGTCGTCCGAATTGTTGTACAGGCGGGCCCCGGTGACCAGGTTGCCGGTGCCGGAGCCGAACTTGATGGCGACGCCGTCGGCGTTCTGGCCGTGGGTGGCGGCGTCGTAGTTGCCGTAACTGTCCAGGTTCTTCACGGTGTTGTTGACAGTGCCGTCGCCGGTCAGGGTGAAGCCGGAGTCGCCGCCGTTGATGGTCTTGACGTTGTTCCAGTTGGTGCCGGTGCAGGACTGGCAGACGACCGCGCTGTCCGGGGAGTTCTGGAAGGTGATGTTCGAGACGTTCCAGTAGTCCGCGGTCAGCTTGAAGATCCAGGAGCCCGAGGGCAGGGACGAGCCGTCGATCTTCACGGTCTCCGAGCCGTACGCGGTGAGCGTGACGGGCGCGGAGGAGGTGCCGTTGGCCGTGGACTGGAGGGTGGCCGTCGGGTGGTAGGTGCCGCCGCGGACCTGGATGACCGTGCCGGCGGTGGCGTTCTTGATGGCGTTGGACAGGTCGGTGGAGTTGCTGACGACCACCGTGGCGGCCTGCGCCTGACCGGGCAGGACGGCGAGGCCCGTGCCCAGGGCGAGGGCGGCGACGGTGGCGAGTGCGGTACGACGAGACATGGAGAGCGGTCCTTTGCTCGTGCGGGTCGGGGGACGGTTCACAGGACGGTGTCGAGCCAGTCGAAGACCTCGTCCTGCATGGGCTGCGTGAAGACGTGGCCGAGGCCCGGCCAGGTTTTGGTGCGCAGCCGCTGCCCGGCGTGGGCCGAGTCCCAGACGGCGCGCAGCCTGGCGTAGGCGGCCCGGACGCCGTCGGCGGGGAAGAGCGGGTCCTGCGCGCCGTCGAGGAAGAACATCGGCCTGGGGGCGGCGATGCTCGCCACGTCGGGGATGTCGAGGTGCCGGGCGAGCCCGGGGTGGAGCATGTAGTACGACGACTGCCCGCGCAGCGTGTTGTTGCCGGGCACCATCATTTCCTTCAGGCCGGTCATCCAGCAGACGGCGGCGCCGGCCGCGACATGGTCGCTGAGCGCGGCCGTCTGCCAGGCGCGGTAGCCGCCCATGGAGAAGCCGACGGCCGCCACGCGCCGGGCGTCGACCCGGTCGAGACCGGCGAGGAACCCTGCGGCGCGGGCGTCCTCGCGGGCCATGAGCCCGGCGAGCGAGGAGCCGAGGTTGTAGAAGTTGGAGGCGAGGGCCTGCTGCTGGTCATAGGTGACGGGACCGCGGTCGCCCCAGCCGAGCGCGTCCGCGCACAGCACGACGTAGCCGCGCCGGGCCAGTTCGTCGCCGACGAACCGCCCGCTGAAGTACTTCTGCGCCCAGGCCTCGGCGGAGGCGAGCCGGGTGTCGTCGTACCAGGGCCGGACGAGTTTCTCCTTGCCGATGTCGAACCTGGCGCCGTGGTCGTGCAGGAGGAGCACGGCGGGGAACGGGCCGGGCCCGTCCGGGGTGAGGAGGGCGGCGCGGACCCGCTCGTAGCGGGTGAGGGAGAGCGTGACCAGTTCCCGTGTGTAGCCGTCGCCGCGGGAGGGCTCCTGGTGGTCGGGCGCGTACGGCGTCCCGTCCTGCCGTGGGACGAGGAGGTGCTCCTCGACGGTGGCGCGGGCGGCCCGCCGCCAGGCCCGGACGTCACGGACGGGCGAAGTGCCCCAGGCCAGGGGGAAGTTCAGCTCGTCCTTGAGGGCCTGGTGGAAGTCGGGGAGGGTGCCGTCGACGAGGTCGGCGGCCTCGGCGGAGCCCGGGGCCGCGCCGAGGAAGGCCGCGGCGGCGGCCCCGGTGACGAAGGTCCGGCGGTTCAGCCGCTCAGCCCCGGACATCGGGGCACCAGTCGCCGAGACAGGTCCGCGGGGTGTGCGCCCGTGCCTCTTCCGGGGTGAGCTGAGGCCGGTTCTCCGGGACCGGGATCACCGCGCCGGGACCGGAGTTGTCGTACTCGTGGAAACGCATGGACTGCCAGGGATAGGCGTCGCGCATGTTGGTGTAGGGGGCGACCGGATCGATGCCGGGCCCGATCCAGGTGTCCCGGACGACCAGGGACGGCCAGGCGGTCGTCTCGTACGACGGCACCCAGGGCCGGGCCAGCTTGTACGCCCCGTCCTGCGCGCCGGAGGTGATCCGGGAGCGGACCGCGAGGATGCCGTGCGGGTTGGCGCGGGCGGTGGACGGGGCGAAGACCATGCCCTTCGGGGTGAAGTCGACGTCCCGTGCCAGCGTGTGGAAGCGGCAGCGGTCGAACACCGCCGTCGCCCGCCCGAAGACGAAGTCGACGTCGCCCTCGATGTGGCAGCGCGAGAAGTACTGCCGGTCGAAGGCGTCCAGCGCGGTCGTGTCGACGAACAGGGTGTCCTGGTGGGCGAGCAGCCGGACGTTGTCGAAGTGGGTGCGGTCGCCGTGGACATAGGCCGCCACCGCTTGCGTGCCGGTGATGTCCGGGTGGTCGGCGCGCAGCCAGTCGTTGGCGAGGGTGAGGTCGCGGACGGTCAGTCCGGCGGCCGCCGAGGTGAAGGTGGCGGAGCCCGCGGTGCCGTAGGTCGTGCCGTCGGGCTTCTTCGTGCCGTTCGCGCGGTCGAAGACGATGACGGTGTCGCGCGGGTCGCCGGTGGCCCCGCGGATCGTCAGGTCCGTCGTCTCGGCGGGGACGGCGACGGTCTCGCGGTACGTCCCCGGGTGCACGACGATCGTCCCGCCGGGTCCGTCCACCGCGTCCACGGCCGCCTGGACGCTGTCGCCGGGGCGAACGTGCAGGGTCCGGTGGCCGCCGGCGAAGACGGGCGTGGTGCCCGCGGTCACAAGGCCGGCGGCGATGCCGGTGAGAAGGGCGCGCCGGCGCATCTCAGCGGCCCTCCTTCCAGGGCGTCCAGTCGCCGAGGTGGACCTCGCGGGTCGCCGACGCGGCCTGTTCGGGGGTGAGTTGGGGGCGGTTGGCCGGCACGCTGACGACGGCGCCGGGGCCCGTGTTGCGGTACTCGGCGAACCGCTGGAGCTGCCACGGGTAGGTGTCCGACATGTTGGTGTAGGGCGCGACCGCGTCGATGCCGGGGCCGAGGTGGGTGTCGCGGACGGTGAGCATCGGGCGGGCGGTGGTGTCGGAGCCGGGCACCCAGGGGCGGGCCAGCTTGTAGAAGCCGTCCGGTGCCTCGCTGCTCACCCGGCTGCCGGTCACCAGGTAGCCGCGCGGGTTGGCGGCCGCCGTGGAGGGCGCGAAGACGAACCCGAAGGGGGCGGCCGCCAGGTCGGTGCGGTCGAGGGTGCGGAAGTGACAGCGGTCGTAGACGGCCGTGGCCCGCCCGAAGACGAAGTCGACGTCGCCCTCGACATAGCAGTGCGCGTAGTACTGGCGGGCGAAGGTGCCGAGCGCCATCGAGTCGGCGTACAGGGTGTCCTGGTGGCCGAGGAAGCGGCAGCGGGTGAAGGAACTCCGGTCGCCCTGCACCTTGACGGCGACCGCCTGGGTGCCGGTGATGTCGGGGTGGTCGGCGCGCAGCCAGTCGTTGGCGAAGGTGATCCAGCGGGCGGTGAAGCCGTCGGCCTGGAGGGTGGCGGTGGCGGACCCGGTGGTGCCGTAGGTGCCGCCGCCGGGCTTGGGGGTGCCGTTGGCGTGGTCGTAGACGATCACGACGTCCCGGGGGTCCTCCGAGGCGCCGATCCAGGTGGCCTCCGTGCGGGCGGCGTCCAGGAGGACGGTCTCCCGGTAGGTGCCGGGCGCGATGACCAGCGTCCGGCCGCTGCCGGTCGCGGCGGTCAAGGCGGCCTGGACGGAGGTGAAGTCGCCCCGCCCGTGCGGGTCGACGTACAGGGTCTGCGGGGTCAGACGGCGCTCGGGCGAGCCGTGGCGGCCGAAGGGGCAGGCCCGCTCGGCGGCTCGTGCCGGGGCGGTGGCGGTGGCGAGGCCGAGCGAGGCGGCCAGCCCGGCGCCGGCGCGGAGGAAGCCCCTCCGGGACGGGGGAAGGTGCGGCGAGGGCATACGAGTGGTCCTTCGCAGTGCGGCTCTGGGGGAAGGGGGCCGGGGCGCCATGCGCCCCGGCCCGGGGCGTCAGCGCAGCTTGCCCGCGCCCGCGCAGTGGTCGACGATCCCGGGGACGGCCCGGGCCGGGTCGACCCCGGTGCGCAGGGTCGGCGTCCAGCCGGCGCCCGACTGGAGGACCTCCGTGGGCACTTGGGCGTTGTGGACGGCGATCAGGTCGGTGAGCTCGCCGTTGACGTAGTTGTCGTCGGCGGTCAGCGGCGCCTCCTTCCACTTCTTCAGGATCGAACCGGCCCTGACCCCGTCGGGCAGCGTGAACGCGTTGTGCTCGGAGACGAGTTGGGACTCCATGCCGATGCCGTAGCTGTAGGCGTAGCCGTCGCCCGCGACGAAGTGGTTGTTGTAGGAGTCGACTTGGCCGAACCGCACCCGGGGCGCGCGCTCGACGAGGTTCGCGAACAGGTTGTGGTGGAAGGTGACCTTCAGATGGCCCCGGTCCACGGCGGCCGTCGAGGCGCTGTCGCTGTTGCCGATGAGGATCGTCTTGTCGTGGTCCTCGAAGACGTTCCAGGAGGCGGTCACGTAGTCGGCGCCCTTGACGATGTCGAGCTCGCCGTCGTGCTGCTCGAAGATCCGGCCGTAGTAGTACGGCAGGGTGCTGTCCGGGTGGTCGCCGTCGGTGAAGGTGTCGTGGTCCATCCACACGTGGGTGGAGCCGTAGATCACCGCGCTGTCGTACTCGGAGTTCCAGTTGCCGTCGGCGGTGTCGGTGGGGTCCCACTGCGGGAAGCAGTCGAGCGGGCTCTCCAGGCTGAGGTTGCGGACGATGACGTTGTCGACGCCCTTGATCTGCAGGCTGGCGCCCCGGAAGCCGGCGTTCTCGCCGATGCCGATGATCGTGGTGTTGGCCGGGACGTACGCCTTGATGTAGGCGTCCTGGTTGGCCTGTGAGGCGCGGCGCAGGCCCTCGGGGCTGGCGTCCGGCTCGCCGTCCAGGTTCTTGTCGCGGCCCCAGACGGCGGGGTCGTACGTCTTCAGGTAGGTGTCGAAGTCGTACCCCGGCACCTCGAAGGAGGCGCAGCCGGGCCCGTCCGCGTCGATGGTGCCCTTCACCTTGATGATCTTCGGTGCGGTGCCGCCGTCGGCCAGGGCGGCCTTGAAGCCGGCCCAGTCGGTGACGGTGCGGACGTGGGCGGCGTCGGCGGCGGCGCCACCGGTGGTGCCGGTGCCGTAGGAGGCCCAGCCGTCGCTCGCGGGCAGCACCTGCCGGTCCAAGGAGGGCCGGTGGGCGGCCTGGGCGGTCCCGGTGACCGCCAGTACGAGGGCGGTGCAGCCCACGACGGTTCCTATGACACGTCCATGACATTTCTGTGTACGCACGGTGCGGTTCTCCTCAGCTTGCGGGTGGCCAGGTGATCCACGAGGTCGGGATCTCCTCGTGCAGCCGGATGACGTCGTGCCGGGCCAGAACCCGGGTGCGCAGCAGCTCCTGCGCCACGAGCCGGGCCACGGCGATGGCCCCCGGCGGGTTGAAGTGCGTGTTGTCCTGCTCGGTGTCCGTCCAGTTGAAGTACGTCTTCGTCGCCTCCACCCCGAGCCGCTGCCACAGGGCGAGCGACAGCGCCTCGATGTCGAGCAGCGGCACCCGCGCCTCCGCGGCGAGCGCGCGCATCGCCGCCGGGTAGTCGCCGTGGGTGGGCACGGCGTTGCCGTCGGCGTCGAAACGGCGCCGCTCGACGGGGGTGGCGAGCACCGGGCGGGCGCCGTGGGCACGGGCGCCCTCGATGTACAGCCGCAGATGCTCCTGGTACGTCGTCCACGGCTCGGTGTACCGGGTCGGGTCCCCGCTCTTCTCGTCGTTGTGCGCGAACTGGACGACCAGCAGATCGTGCGGCCGTATCGTGCCGAGGATGGCGTCGAGCCGTCCCTCGTCCACGAAACTCTTCGAACTGCGCCCGTTCACGGCCTGGTTGGAGACGACGACGTCCTTCCGCAGGAAGAAGGGGAGCGCCATCCCCCACCCCGTCTCGGGGGCCGCGTCGGCGTACTTCTGGGCGGCGGTGGAATCACCGGCGATGTAGAGGGTGCGCTGCTTCTTCGCGCGGGACCGCCCGACGATCGGAACGACACCCACCGCGGCCGCGGCGACCTGTCTACGGGTAAGCGACAAGACCGTTCACCTTTCCCACGTCCAGGGGCGCGGGGGACTGCGCGACCAGCCACGACGGACCCGCGGTCCCCCACGCCCGAACCCGGCACCGTCAGTGGTTCTGCTTCCAGTCCGCCTGCGCCTTGTTCAGCTGGTCGGCCAGCGTGTTCAGGAAGTCCTTCGCGCTCATCTTGCCGAGCAGCACCTTCTGGAAGTTCGGCTCGTTGTCGGCCTTGGAGATCGTGTTCCAGTCCGGCAGGTAGTACGGCAGCTGCACGATCTTCGTGCCGGCGCCGTTGAGCGCCTCGGCCGCCAGCTTGGTGGGCTCGGCCTTCTGGATCCACGCGTCCTTGGCGGCGTCGGTGTTCGCCGGGATCTGCCCGGCGGACTGGTTGAACTTCGAGTTCTCCTCGTGCGAGAGGGCGAACTCGACGAACTTCCAGGCGGCCGCCTTGTTCTTGCTGGACTTGAACAGGCTCAGTCCGTCGACGGGGTTCGATATCTGCACGCGCGTGCCGTCGGCCTGCGTCGGGTTCGGCAGGCCCCGGAACGTGTCCGCGCCCAGCGCCTTCAAGTGGTCCTGGTACGAGCCGAGGTTGTGGCTGAGCATGCCGATGGTGCCGCTGTCCCACTGGGCGACCATCTTCGTGAAGTCGTTGTTGACGTCGGCGGACGGGGTGTCCTTCTTGTACAGGGCGACGTACTTCTCCAGCGCGGCGACGTTCTTGGGGTCGTTGACCGTCGTCCTGTCACCGTTCCAGAACGAGGTGATGCCGCTCTGGCTGTACGCCGCGTCCAGCGCCGGGGCGATGGACCCCTCGCCGCCGCGGATGGTGAACCCGAACCGGTTCTTGCCCTTGTCGGTGAGCTTGTCGGCCGCCGTGTAGAACTTGTCCCACGTCGTCGGCGCGTCCAGGCCGGCCTTCTTGAACAGGTCCGTCCGGTACCACAGCGTGCCGTTGTTCGACGAGGTCGGGATCTGGTACAGCTGGTCGCCGCCGCCGGCCGCCTTGCTGCTCGCCAGCAGGTTCTGGCTGAGCTTGCCGTTCAGCGGGCTCTTCGCCAGCCGGCCGTCCAGCGGCTCCAGCGCACCCTGGACGGCGACCTCGGCGAGCATCGCGGTGCCGACACCGCCGACGTCGGGCAGGCCGCCGCCCT
The DNA here is from genome assembly GCF_054189285.1 of Streptomyces sp. MAI_2237. Lineage (NCBI taxonomy): Bacteria > Bacillati > Actinomycetota > Actinomycetes > Kitasatosporales > Streptomycetaceae > Streptomyces > Streptomyces sp. MAI_2237. The sequence continues at coordinate 739,794 of NZ_JAJPGQ010000001.1, forward strand.
GGATGGCGGTGTCGTACTTCGACTGGGCGCTCGCGGCCGGGATGCCGACGTAGTTGACCTTGATGTTCGGGTACTTCTTCTCGAAGTCGGAGATGATCTGCTTCCAGATGTCGGTGCGGACACCGCCGTTGTTGTCCCAGAAGGTGATCTCCCCCTTGCCGGACCCCTCGTTGCCCTTGTCCCCCGCGCTGCCGCTGCCGTCGTCACCGCAGGCGGTGGCGGTCAGGGCGAGTACGGAGCCCAGGGCGACGGCAACGGCGGCGCGCCTGTTTCTGCGGATGCTGGTCTTCATTGGCCGGCTCTCTCTTCTGGTTCCTACGGAGATGTGAGGTTGTGGGGGGACGGTGCGGGGTGCGGCGCCACCCGCTCGGGGCAAGCGCTTGCTGCCAGGGTGGTGCTGTGCGGTGCGGCGTTGCAGCGGTGGGGCGGGGGGTTACGGGGAGTCGATCCTGAAGCGCGTGAAGGTTGCCGCGCCCGCGTGTCCCGTTCCGGCGGGCGCTACGGCGAACAGGCCCAGCACGGCGCCGACCCAGCGCCAGGGGGTGGCGGAGAAGACGGGTCCCGACGGGCGCGGGCCCCGACCGGTGTCGTAGAGGAAGCGGCAGCGGGCTCCCGCCCCGCTCTCGATCCGCAGCCGGACCCGTCCCTCGGGGGCGAGCCGCGGATGGTCCGCGTCCCGTTCGTGGTCGGCGACGGCCTCGGCGAACCGGTGCACCACGTGCACCGCCCCGTCGCCGCCCCGCTGCAGGCCGATCCAGCCGAACGCGTCCCCGAGCACCGCGAGTCCCGCCCGCGCCCCCGGCTCCTCGCTGTGCAGGGCCAGCTCCACCTCGACGGCCGACGGGGTCCCCGGCAGCCGCTGGGTGAGGACGTTCGGGAGTCTGCGCAGGTCATGGACGTCGGCCGAGCGGACGCAGGACAGCCGCAGGCCGTCGCCGGAGTGCTGGGTGGCCCAGCCGTCCCGGGGGTTGGCGGTCCAGCTCCACTGGCGGCCGAAGCGCCCGCCGGGGAAGTCGTCGTCGGTGGCGGGCGCGGCGGGCGGCTGGGCCGGCAGCGCGGGCGCCTCGTGCACGGCGACGGGGGCGCCCTCGTCGCCGATCACCGGCCAGCCGTCACTCCCCCAGCGCATCGGCTGCAGGTGGACGACCCGGCCGTACGCGCCGCGCTGCTGGAAGTGCAGGAACCAGTCCTGGCCGGTCCGGGTGCGGACCCAGCCGCCCTGGTGCGGCCCGTTGACGTCGGTGTCCCCCTGCTCCAGGACGATCCGCTCCTCGTACGGCCCGAAGAAGCCCCGTGAGCGGAAGGCGCCCTGCCAGCCGGTCTCCACCCCGCCCGCGGGAGCCAGGATCCAGAACCAGCCGTCGTGCCGGTAGAGCTTGGGGCCTTCCAGGGTGAACCAGCCCGGTATCCGGTCCCCGTCGACGATCACCTTGCCCTCGTCGAGGACCTCGGTGCCGTCGGGACGCATCCGGTGGCCGGTGAGGCGGTTCTTCACCCCGGAACGGGACTTGGCCCAGGCGTGCACCAGATAGGCGTCTCCCGTCTCCTCGTCCCACAGCGGGCAGGGGTCGATGAGGCCCTTCCCGGCCTTGACCAGGTGCGGCCGGGTCCACGGGCCGCGCACCGCCGGGGCGTTGACCTGGAAGACGCCCTGGTCGGGGTCTCCCCAGAAGATCCAGAAGCGTTCGTCGTGGTACCGGAACGCCGGTGCCCACACACCGCAGTCATGCCGTGGCGTCCTGAACTCCGCCTCGGGTTCGAGGCGTTCGAGGGCGTGGCCGACCAGCGTCCAGTTGACCAGGTCGCGCGAGTGCAGCAGGGGCAGGCCCGGGGCGCGGCCGAAGCTGGAGGCGGTGAGGTAGAAGTCGTCGCCGACGCGCAGGACGTCCGGGTCGGACCAGTCGGCGTTCAGGACGGGGTTGGTGTACGTCGTCACCGGCTCACCGCCTTGCGGACCAGCGCCGCCGCCTCGTCCCGGCCCAGCCGCCCGTCGGCGACGACGGTGACGACACGGCGTACGACGGTGCCGCCCGGCTCGACCGGGAGCCGCTCCTCGGACGCCAACGACGGTCCCGCGCCCGGGTATTCGGCGGTGCGCACGAACCACGGGTCGCGGCGGGTGGCGTCGGTGGCACCGGCGAGGACGAGGGTCCAGGTGGATCCCGCGAGGGCGAGCCAGTCGGCGCGGCTGCCGTGCACCGCCGGCTCGCCCTCGCGGTCCGGGGTGAAGACGTGCGGGGCGTCCTCCTCCTTGCGGGCCCGCCAGAAGAAGCCGCCGTACGCGGCGCCCGGGCGGCCGTTGGTGGCGGGGCTGCCGAAGGAGAGCGGACCCGAGGTCACATTGGTGAGGGAGAAGGTGAAGTCCAGCGCCCAGGCGGTGTCGGTGAGTTCGGTAGCGGCCACCGTGCGGCGCTCGCGCAGCAGCTCCGCCCCGGACGCCACCCAGCGCAGCTCCTCCACGAAGCCGTCGGGGTCGCGCAGCTGGAAGGAGATGTGGCGCTGGGCGCCGTGGTTGTCCAGCTCGGTGGGGCCCTGGTCGCGGACGTAGGTCCGGCCGCCCCAGAAGTTGTGCCCCTCGACGTCGGGAACGGCGACACCGACGCCGAGGTGGTGGGTGTGGTCGGCGGGGCTGAGCTCGGTGACCGCCGTGCCGGCCAGGGTGGTGACGGGGTGCAGATAGGGGCGCGGGGAGAGCCTGGCGGGGAGTTCGGGCCGGGTGACGTAGCGGCCGACCGGGCGGCCCGAGACCCGCAGGACCGTGGATTCGTTGGTCGTCATCAGGTGCTCACCTCTCTCGGTGGGGCCCAGCCGGCGCCGAGTTCGGAGTAGAGGGCGAGGGTGTCGGCGGCGGCCACGACCAGGGCGTCGATGCCGGGGACGACCCGGCGCTCCTCCTCGGGCAGCAGCCGCCAGGCCGTGTCCGGCAGCGGGGTGGGATCGGGGGCCAGCCGGATGGCCTCGACGACCTTCATGAAGGCGCCCGTCGCGTCCGGGGTGACCAGCAGGTCGTCGCCGTCGGTGAGGTGGTCGACGAGGTTCTGCAGCAGGTCGGTGCGGCCGTACTCGTACTCCTCGGGACCGTGGTCCGCGCGCTGGAGCAGGACCCGGTCCTGCTTGTACCAGAAGGTGATCCGGCCGCGGGTGCCGTGGATCAGGACGTACGGCTCGCCGGGCTCCTCGGCGCACAGCGTCGCGGCGACGGTGACCTGGCGGCCCTGCGCGGTGGTGACGCGGACGCAGGAGGTGTCGTCGGACTCGATGGCGTTGGCGCGCAGCAGCTCCAGCTCGACGTCGGTGACGTCCTCGGCGCGCGCGGAGCCGTTGAGCGCGAGGCCGGTGGCGACGGCGTGGGCGAGCGGGTTGGTCAGTACGCCGTCGACGACGTCGACGCCGTTCAGCCGCCGCTTCCCAGCCCAGGGCGCCCGCCGGTAGTACGACTCCGGCCGCGCCCAGGCGCCGGCTCCGCCGATCCCGACGATGTCTCCGACGGCACCCTCGGCGATCATCTCGCGGATCGCCGGCACGGCGTGCGAGCCCAGCGACTGGAAGCCGATCTGGCAGACGACCCCGGCCGCGGCGACCCCGTCGGCCATCCGGCGGAACTCCGCGTACGACGGCGCGGGCGGCTTCTCCAGCAGCACGTGCACGCCCCGGGCTGCGGCGGTCAGCGCGAGGTCCGTGTGCGTGGGGATCGGCGTGCAGATCACCGCGACCCGGGCGCCGGTGGAGTCGAGGAGGGCGCCGAAGTCGGCGGACTGCTCGGGCGTGCCGAGGCCGTCGGGGATCTCGTCGGCGCCGAGCGGCGTCAGCTCGCAGATGCCCGCCAGCCGGACGATGCCCTTGTCCTGGAGGCGCCGGATGTTGTCGAGGTGCCAGCGGCCGTGGCCGCGCGCGCCCGCCAGGACGATGTCTACGGTGCTCATGGGATCCTCCCCGCGCTGGTTCGTGCGTGCAGGGTAGGCAACGGACGGGCCCTCATCCCTTCACCGCCCCCGCGCTGAAGCCGGTGATCAGCCACTTCTGGATGAAGGCGAAGACGATCACGACGGGTACGGCCGCGATGATGCCGCCCGCGGCGAGCGCGCCGAGGTCGACGCTGTCCGCGCTCATCAGCGTGTTGAGGCCGACCGGGATGGTCTGCTTGCCCTGGTCGGACAGGAACATGAGGGCGAACAGGAAGTGGTTCCAGGCGTGCACGAAGGCGAAGGAACCGACGGCGATCAACCCGGGCCGCAGCAGCGGCAGGACGACGATCCGGAAGGCGGTGAAGCGGTTGCAGCCGTCGACCCAGGCGGCCTCCTCCAGGGAGAAAGGCACGTTCCGGATGAAGCCGCTGATCAGGATCATCGACAGGGGCAGCTGGAAGACCGTCTCGGCGATGACGACACTGGCGAGCGAGTTGATCATCCGCAGGTTGGCGAAGATCTCGAAGAGCGGGACCAGCAGCAGGGCACCGGGCACGAACTGCGTGCACAGCAGGGCCAGCATGAAGGCCTTCTTGATTTTGAAGTCGAACCGGGCGAGGGCGTATCCGCCGGCCAGGGCGACCAGGGTCGTCATCACGAGGGTCGCGACGCCGACGAGGACGCTGTTCTGGAAGTACGTGCCGAACGCCCGCTCGTTCCAGACCTTCTCGAAGTGGTCGAAGGTCATCGGCCAGGGCACCAGCGAGGTCGAGCCGGCCGGGCGCAGGGCGAACAGGAGGATCCAGTAGAACGGGATCAGGGTGAAGAGCAGGTAGATCGAGAGCGGGAGGTAGATGTGCCATCGGGGCACCTCGTCCCAGGCGGGGCGCTTTCCGCGCGGCCGGCGTGCGGGCTCGGAGGCTATGCGCTCCGGCGCGGGGGCGATCTCGGTGATCATTTCTGGTCGCCTCCGAACTTGCTCAGCCGCAGATAGACGATCGAGCAGAAGAGCAGGATCACGAACGCCACCGTGGTCAGGGCGGACGCGTAGCCGAAGTTGTGGGCGTCCACGCTGGTGTTGGCGATGTAGAGGGGCAGGGTCGTGGTCTCGCCGGCCGGTCCCCCGCCGGTGAGGGTGTAGAGGAGGTCGACGTTGTTGAACTCCCACACCGCGCGCAGCAACGTCGACAGGACGATGGCGTCCTTCAGGTGGGGCAGGGTGATGTGCCAGAACTGCTTGAGGCGGCTGGCGCCGTCGACCTCGGCGGCCTCGTAGAGGTCCTTGGAGACTGACTGGAGGTCGGCGAGGATGAGGATGGCGAAGAAGGGGACGCCGCGCCACAGGTCGGCGACGATCGCCGCGGGGAAGACGGTCGAGGTGTCCGACAGCCAGCTGGTGCCGTAGGAGCCGATGCCGAGGTCGGCGAGGTAACGGGTGATTCCCGTCTGGGAGTTGTAGAGCAGCACCCAGATCGCGGAGGTCAGCACGCCGGAGACGGCCCACGGGGAGAAGACCAGGGCCCGGCCCACCGCGCGGCCCACGAAGGTCTGGTTGACGATCAGCGCGAGCGCGAGACCGAAGAGCAGCTGCAGACCGACCTCGACGACGACCCACTTGGCGCTGAAGGTCAGCGTGTCCCAGAACTGGGTGTCCTTGGTGAAGATCTGGACGAAGTTGTCGAAGCCCGCGTAGCCGTTGCGCCACGGCTTGGTGGGGTTGTAGTTCTGCAGGCTGTAGTAGAAGACGCTGATGACGGGGTAGGCGATGAAGCCCAGCATCAGCAGCCCCGCCGGCGCGATCAGCAGGTACGGGAGCCTGCGCGGGGTGGCGGAGGCACGGCGCCGCCGGGGTGGCGCGGGCGGTTTCGCCACGGCTGCGGCTTGGGCCATGACAGGGTCTCCGTTCTCGGTACGTCTTGCGTTCGTGGAGCGGAAAGCGCTTTCTCGCTGCGCGTGGGGTGCCATTGCTGTTTGAGGGGCGGGTGCGGGTGCGTTGTGGCTTGTCGCGCAGTTCCCCGCGCCCCTGGGTGGGACCGGTCAACCGGCGTAGGGATCTGGGGCCTTGCCTTGCCCGGCCAGGAACTCGAAGTCGCAGCCGGTGTCCGCCTGGGTGATCTGCTCGTTGTAGAGGGCGCCGTAGCCGCGCTCGTAGCGGGTGGGCGGAGGCGTCCACCGCGTGCGGCGACGCTCCAACTCCTCCTCGTCCACGTTGAGCTGGAGGGAGCGCGCCTCGACGTCGAGGGTGATGCCGTCCCCGGTGCGGACGAGGGCGAGCGGGCCGCCGACGTACGACTCCGGGGCCACGTGGAGCACGCAGGTGCCGTAACTCGTGCCGCTCATCCGGGCGTCGGAGATCCGCACCATGTCGCGCACGCCCTGCTTGAGCAGGTGGCCGGGGATGGGCAGCATGCCGTACTCGGGCATGCCGGGGCCGCCCTTGGGTCCGGCGTTGCGCAGCACCAGCACGCTGTCGGCGGTGATGTGCAGCTCCGGGTCGTCGATGGTGCGTTGCATGGTCTTGTAGTCGTCGAAGACGACCGCGGGACCCGTGTGCTTCAGCAGGTGCTTCTCGGCGGCGATGTGCTTGATGACGGCGCCGTCGGGACAGAGGTTGCCGCGCAGGACCGCGACTCCGCCCTCGGGGGCGACCGGGTTCTCGCGGGTGCGGATGACGTCGTCGTCGTGGACGGCGGCGCCCTCCAACTGCTCGCCCAGGGTGCCGTTGACGGTCGGCCGGTTCAGATGCAGCAGGTCGGTGATGCGGGAGAGGAAGGCGGGCAGGCCGCCTGCGAAGTGGAAGTCCTCCATCAGGTACGTCTGTCCGCCGGGCCGGACGTTCGCCAGCACCGGCACGGTGCGCGCGATGCGGTCGAAGTCGTCGAGGGTGAGCTCGACGCCCGCCCGGCCGGCCATGGCGATCAGGTGGATGACGGCGTTGGTGGAGCCGCCGAGCCCGAGCACCGTGGTGACGGCGTCCTCGAAGGCGTCGCGGGTGAGGATCTGCGACGGCCTGAGACCGGTCCAGGCCAGCTCCACGGCGCGGCGCCCGGAGGCGGCGGCCATCCGCTCGTGCCCGGAGTCGACCGCCGGGATCGAGGAGGCGCCCGGCAGGGTCATGCCGAGGGCCTCGGCGGCCGCGGTCATCGTCGACGCGGTGCCCATGGTCATGCAGTGGCCGGGGGAACGCGCCAACCCGCCCTGCAGTTCGCGCAGTTCGCAGTCCGTCAGGTTGCCGGCGCGGTGCTCGTCCCAGTACTTCCACATGTCGGTGCCGGAGCCGAGGGTCTCCCCGCGCCAGTGCCCGGGCAGCATCGGCCCGGCCGGCACGAAGAGCGACGGCACGTCGGCCGAGGCCGCGCCCATCAGCAGCGCCGGAGTCGACTTGTCGCAGCCGCCGAGCAGCACCGCCGCGTCGATCGGATACGACCGCAGCAGCTCCTCCGTCTCCATCGCGAGCAGGTTGCGGTAGAGCATGGGGGTCGGCTTCTGATAGGTCTCGGAGAGCGTGGCGACCGGGAACTCCAGCGGGAAGCCGCCGGCCTGCCACACCCCCCGCTTGACCGCCTCGGCGCGCTCGCGCAGATGGACGTGGCAGGGGTTGATGTCGGACCAGGTGTTCAGGACGGCGATCACCGGGCGGCCCCGGTACTCCTCCGCCTCGTAACCGAGCTGGCGCATCCGGGCGTTGTGCGACCAGGTGCGCAACTGGCCCTCGGTGCCGTACCACTGGTGGCTGCGCAGCTCCTCGGGGGTCTTGCGCTCGCCGCCGGTCATATCGACCATCCGGCGGCTATGACGGCGACCTCGGCGCGCTGCTCCTCGGGCAGCGTCCGGCTCGGCGGCCGGACGTCGTGGCGGCACAGTCCGAGGGAGGCGAGGGCCTCCTTGACGACGGTGACGTTGTCGGCGGAGCCGTGCGCGGCGCGCAGTTCCTCGAAGCGGCGGATCTGTTCCCAGACCTTCATGGCGGCCGGGTAGTCGCCGGAGCGCAGCGCTTCGATCATGTTCAGCGAGACGGAGGGGGCGACGTTGACCAGGCCGGAGGTGAAGCCGGTGGCGCCCGCGGAGAAGTAGGAGGGCGCGTACGGCTCGGCGAGTCCGGCCACCCACACGAAGCGGTCGAGGCCCGCGTCCCGCGCGAAGGCGGCGAACTTGGCGGCGTCCGGGACGGCGTACTTGACGCCGATGACATTCGGGCAGGCCTCGCCGAGCTGGGCGAGCCGGGCGCCGGACAGCTGGGCGTTGCGGATGTACGGCACGACGCCCAGCTCGGGGACGGCCTCGGCGATGGCACGGTGGTAGTCGACCCAGCCGGCCTGGGAGACGTAGGGGTGGACGGGCTGGTGGACCATCACCATCTGGGCGCCGCGCTCGCGGGCGTGCCGCGCGGAGGCGACGGCGGTGGGCACGTCGTGGCCGACACCGACGAGGATCGCGGCGCCGTCGCCCGCCTCGTCGATCGTCAGCTCGGTGACCAGGCGGCGCTCCTCGGGGGTGAGGGCGTAGAACTCGCCGGTGTTGCCGTTGGGCGTGAGGATGCGGACGCCGCCGTCGACCAGCCGACGCAGCAGGGCCCGGTGGGCGACGGTGTCGACGGAGCCGTCCTCGGCGAACGGGGTCACCGGGATCGCCACCACGTCGGCCAGGGCCGCCCGCTGGGCCTCGAACGTCACGCTGCTCATTCCTGACCTTCCTCGTCGGTTGCCGTGGGCGGTTCCGCCGCCTGCGGGAACGCCCGCCGCACGAACGACGCGATGTGGTCGTGCAGGGCGCGCGCGGCGCCGTCGGCGTCGCCGTCCAGGGCGAGCCGCAGGATCTCCCGGTGCTCGCCGGCCTCCCGCTCCCAGGAGGGCGAGGCCGCCCAGGCGACCGCGGAGACCAGGGCGGCCTGGTCGCGGACCTCGTCGAGCATCCGGCCGAGCAGCGGATTGCCGCAGGGAAGGTAGAGGGCGCGGTGGAACTCCCGGTTGGCGAGGGACCGTTCGGCGGTGTCGGTCGCCGCGTCGGCCCTGGTGAGGGCATCGCGGGCGGCGTTCAGGGAGGCTTTGCGGCGTACGGCGCGCTTCAGCGCCTCGGGCTCCAGGAGCAGCCGGACGTCGTAGACCTCGCGCGCCATGTCCGCGTCCACCATGCGCACCGTGACGCCCTTGTACTGGCTCATCACGACGAGCCCGGTACCGGCGAGGGTCTTGAGCGCCTCCCGCACCGGGGTCTTGGACACCCCGAACTGTGCGGCGAGCTCGGTCTCGACCAGGGCCTGTCCCGGCGTCAACTGCCCGGTGAGGATGCGGTGTTTGATCGCGTCCAGCACGTACTGCGTGCGGGACGGGATCGGCGTGGGCACAGAGGTCATGCGGCCCTCTCGGTGTCGCGTATCTGATCTCGCGTATCGCGTCTCATATATGACGTACGAAGTACGACGCGTTGAAGGTAGGAGGGGGCGAAGGTTTCGTCAATGCTTCCGACAGAGGAAGTCGAGGTTGCCGAGGTGGCGGGCTCAGAAGTCCCTGGTGTCGCCCTCGACGGCGGCGGAGGTCCGCCCGCGGAAGACGGCGGCGGCGCGCTTGACGGCCGACTCGCGGCTGAGCGTGGGCCCCACGTGCGTGACGAGCAGCTCCCGGGCCCCGGACGCCCAGGCGCCGGCGTCCTCCGGGGTGAGATGGACGGGCTGTTCGCCATCGCGATGCCGGTCGATGTCGGCCTCGCACAGGAAGACGTCCGCGCCGGTGGCGAGTTCGGCGAGCGCGTCGCACGGCCCGCTGTCGCCGGAGTAGGCGAGGACGCTGCCCTGGCACTCGGCCCGCAGCCCGTACGCCTCGACGTCGTGGACGACCGCGCGCGAGGTCAGCCGCAGGTTCCAGTGCCGGACGGTGTGTCCGTCGTACAGGGGGTGAAAGGCGAAGACACCGTTCAAGAACCCGGTGTCCGGCCGGCCGAGGAAGCCCGCGAGCCGGTGGGCGCAGCCCGCGGGCGCGTACACCGGGACGGGGGCGGGCGGGGTGAGTCCGCCGAAGGCGAAGGCGTAGCAGGCGGCGAGCAGATCGGCGGTGTGATCGGCGTGCAGGTGCGAGATCCAGATCGCCGTCAGCCGCGCCGGATCGGTGTGCCGCTGCAACTCCGCGAACGTTCCGGGGCCCGCGTCCACCCAGACCTCGGCACCGCCGCCGCGCACCAGATAGCCGGAGCAGGGACGTCCGGGGCCGGGGTGCGGGGAGGCGGTGCCGAGGACGGTGAGGCTGAGGGGCATGGTGGGCAGGGTAGGGTCCGGCCCCGGCGCCCGCGGTCGTTTCCCGGGCGTCTACGTCCTCCGCGTACCGCCGGCTACGGCGTCCAGCCCGGGTCGCGCCCGCTCAGCCCCACCGCCCGGTCGAGCAGCGGCGCGTCCGCCGGCACCGCGACGACGGGCCCGAAGATGCCGCCGCCCCGGCTCGGGTCCTCGGCCGCCGCGAACAGGAAGTCGTACGACATCCGCAGCGCCCCCGGGTCGGGCGCGTAGGGCAGGCCGGTGGCGCGGGCCAGGTCCCAGCCGTGGATCACCAGTTCGTCGACGGCGACGGCTGCGGCGACCGCGCCGGGCATGTCCAGTCCGCCCGCCCTGGTCATGCCGGTCCAGGCCGCCGGGTCGCGCCAGGCGTCGGCCAGTTCGTCGAGGGCCTTGGGCAGTTCCTCGCGCCACCCCGGGGTGAGGTCGGGGGCGGCGGCGCCCGGGTTGCCGTCGGTCGTCACGCCCAGCTCCTTGCGGGCGGCGTCGCGGAAGGCGACGGACAGATGCAGCACGTGGCCCAGCATGTTGCGCACCGCGGAGCCGGGGCAGGGCGTCGGCGCCGCCAGCTGCTCGTCCCGCACGCCCTCCGCGAGCCGCGCCATGATCCGTGCCTGGGGTCCGAGATCCAGGATCGTGTCGGTCATTCACCGCTCCTCACAGTCGTGTCGAAGAGGCAGACCGGCGCGGGCCGCGAAACTCATCGCCCGGTGCGGGCGGAGTTCTGCGACGGCGCATTCCTACGGCACCCGCCCGATCCGGACGTGCCCTCCTCGGACCCACGGGCGCGGACCGCGGAGGAGGGCGCCCGCTTCCCCCGGCCGGCCCGTCCTGACGGAGCTGCGGGCGAGACGGAACGGCGTCCGGTGGCTGCGATCGGCATGCGACGTGTCAGCCGTCGCGACGCCGCGAGGCCCGTCCCTCAGAGGGACCCCAATGCCGAGCGCACCGCCTCCAGGTCGCCGTCCGACGCCAACCCGGCGTGATAGAGCCGCAGTTCGGTGGCGCCGTGCTCGCGGGCCGCCGCCGCGTCCGCGGCCAGCGTCTCGGGGCTGCCGCCCATGCCCGCCACCACGGGCAGGTTGGCGGCGAGGACGGCGCCCGCGCGGCCCTGCTCGGCGAACGGCGTGAGCAGGCCCGGGCCGCCCGCGCAGGGCACGACCAGGCCGTCCGCGACGGCGAGGATGTGCGCGGGGTCGACGCCCGGGTTGGCGCCGACGCGGTACGTCGCCGGGTCGGCGTGCAGCAGCACCTGGAAGCCGTCGGGGGCGGCCTCGCGCACCGCCCGTACGGCCGCCTCCTGGAGCGTGCGGGCGGTCTCGTCGCGCCACGCGCGCGTGGCGGCCGCCCTCTCCTCGCCCAGCAGCTTCTCCACCCCGGCCCAGCCCGCGTCGTCGGGCGCGCCCCGCCACAGCGGCTCCAGCGCGTCGCGTACGGCGGCCGCCAGTTCGTCGGGGTCGAGGCCCTGGGTGCCGTAGCCCGTGCGGCAGGTGGGGCAGAAGCAGAGGGCCATCAGGTAGTACCCGGCGTCCCCGAGGCCGACCGCCCCGGTCTTGTCGTGGGCGTGCAGGTGCTGCAGGCCGTACCAGCCGAGGGACTCCAGCTCGGTGCCGTGCGCCCCGGGCCGTACGGCGGCCTCGGCCGCGAGGTCGGTGAGGTACGCGCGCGTGGCGGGCTGGGCGATGCAGGGGGCCCAGGGGTAGCGGTCGCCGTAGGCGTTGACGACGGAGGTGTCCGGGTGCTCGGCGCCCATGCGGGAGTTGTGGGCGAGGACGACCCAGGTGTGCACCTCCAGGCCGGCGTCCGCGAGGGCCGCCGCGGCCTCCCCGTACGCGTCGCCGGGCGCCCAGTCGCCGGCCGGGTAGGGGCGCAGCTCCCGCCCCTCCCAGCGCCCGTCCGTGGGGTACAGCACGGCCGCGTGCTCGGCGGTGACGATGCGGTGGCGCGGGTGGCGGGGGGTCAGGGCGCGCGTGGAGTGGTAGGCGGCGGCCAGCGTCACCTGCCGTACGCCGAGGCCGGCGATGCGGTGCGCGGCCCCGGGGTCTCCGTTGACGTCCCAGGGGTAGACGAACGTCGACGCCTTCACTTGCCTTCCTCCAGCAGCGCGTAGCCGCGCTCGATCAGCGCCGCGAGGTGCTTCACATGGTCCTCGGCCGGCTCGTGCAGCGGCGGGCGGACCTCGCCGACGTCCAGTCCGCGCAGCCGTACACCGGCCTTCACCAGCGACACCGCGTATCCGCGGCCCTGGGCGCGCAGTTCGACGAAGGGGCGGTAGAAGCCGTCGAGGAGCCGGCGGACGGTGCTGTCGTCGCCGGAGTTCAGGGCCGCGTGGAAGGCGAGGGCCAGCTCCGGGGCGAAGCAGAACACGGCGGAGGAGTAGAGCGGGACGCCGATGGCGCGGTAGGCGAGCTGGGTCTGCTCGGCGGTCGGCAGGCCGTTGAAGTAGAGGAAGTCGCCGGTCGTCTCGGTGCGGACGGCGCTGACGACGCGCTGCATGAGGTCGAGGTCGCCGAGGCCGTCCTTGAAGCCGACGATCCCGTCCGTGCGGGCCAGTTCGACCACGGTCGCGGGGGTGAACACGGCGTTGTCGCGCTGGTAGACGATCACCGGCAGCGCGGTCGCGGCGGCCACCTCCCGGTAGTGCCGCAGCAGCCCCTCCTGTCCGGCGACCACCAGGTACGGCGGCATGGCGAGCAGTCCGTCGGCGCCGGCGGCCTCGGCCAGGCGGGCGTAGCGCACGGCGAGGGCGGTGCCGTACCCGGCGCCCGCGACGACCGGCACCCGGCCCGCCGTCTCCTCGACCGCCGCCCGCACGCACGTCTGGAACTCCTCCGGCGTGAGCGCGTGGAACTCGCCGGTGCCGCAGCAGGCGAACACCGCGGCGGCCCCGGCCTCGACGCCCCGGCGCACATGGGTGCGGTAGGCGGCGAGGTCGAGCGCGCCGTCCGGGCCGAAGGCGGTGACCGGGAAGAACAGCGGCCCGCTCGGGATGCTGAGGCGAGCGGCGAGGGGGGCAGGCGTCACGGGCTCTCCCTGAGGCAGGCGCGTACGTTCTTGTGATCGGCGTCTATATTTCTGAACATCGCCACCCTAAAGAGCCCTCTCCGGGCCGGTCAAGCGCGCAATGCGGCGGGAGGTCGACCGAAAGGCGCTGTAAAAGAGGTGAATACGGCGGCCGCGCGGGACACTTGACGGGGCGCGGCACCGCTCCCTAGCGTGTCCATGAATGTGAATACTGTCCATGCATGTGCCTTCAAGGAGACCGAGGATGCCCGCTCCCCGCACCGTTCTGCTCACCGGCGCCGCCGGTGGGGTCGGCACCCTGATGCGGAACCTGCTCCCGGCCTTCGGCTACGAACTGCGCCTGCTCGACGTGCGCCCGATCGAGGGCGACCCCGACGCCGTCACCGCCGACCTCTCCGACCGTGCCGCCCTGCGCGAGGCCGTCCGGGGCGTCGACGCGATCATCCACCTCGCGGGCATCTCCCTGGAAGCCCCGTTCGAGAAGATCCTCAAGGCCAACATCGAGGGCACGTACAACCTGTACGAGGCCGCCCGCGAGGAGGGCGTGGCCCGGATCGTGTTCGCCTCCTCCAACCACGCGGTCGGCTTCACCCCCGCCCGCAGGGCGAGGACCCACTGATCCCGATCGACACCCCGCGCCGCCCGGACACCTTCTACGGTCTGTCCAAGTGCTTCGGCGAGGACCTGGCGCAGCTGTACTGGGACAAGCACGGCCTGGAGACGGTGTCGGTCCGCATCGGCTCCTGCTTCCCGGAGCCGACCAGCGTGCGCATGCTGTCGGTGTGGATGAGCCCGGCCGACGGCGCCCGCCTCTTCCACGCGGCCCTGTCCGCCGAGAACGTCGGGCACACGGTCGTCTACGGCTCCTCCGCCAACACCCGCCTGTGGTGGGACCTGTCCACCGCCCGGGCGCTCGGCTACGAGCCGCGGGACGACTCGGAGGAGTTCGCGCAGAAGCTGATCGCCGAGCAGGGCGAGCTGGAAGAGGGCAACATCGCGCACGCGTACCTGGGCGGCGCCTTCGTCAGCGACCCGCCGGTCTGGCCGTACTGACCTGACCGGAACAGATCGTTCGCACGGCGGGCGGGCACCGAACGGGCCCGCCCGCCGCCGTGTTCGGGCACGGACGCTGCCCGCTCCCACGCGCGCGTGCACAGCCGCGCAGGTCCGAGGCGGACGCTCCGCTTGGTGGAACGGGCACACCCGGGCAGCATCGGGCCGGCAACAAGCCTGGTCAGCGCCGAGCGCCGGTTGTAGAACTTCCTGCATGGGTCCCACCGGGCCCGAACGGGCAGCCCGCGGACACGGCAGGAAAGCAGGTGACGGCGATGACGGCGAACACCGCGAGGACGGCGGAGGAGCGCCAGCGCGAGATCGTGCGCGTCGCGCGCGCCACCGGCTCGGTCGACGTCACGGCGCTCGCCGCACAGCTGGGCGTGGCCAAGGAGACCGTACGACGGGATCTGCGCGCCCTGGAGGACCACGGCCTGATCCGCCGCACCCATGGCGGGGCCTATCCCGTGGAGAGCGCCGGCTTCGAGACGACGCTCGCGTTCCGGGCCACCAGCCATGTGCCCGAGAAACGCAGGATCGCGGCCGCCGCGGCCGAGCTGCTCGGGGACGCCGAGACCGTCTTCGTCGACGAGGGCTTCACCCCACAGCTCATCGCCGAGGCGCTGCCCAGGGACCGGGCGCTCACCGTCGTCACCGCGTCCCTGCCCGTCGCCGGAGCCCTCGCGGAGGCGGAGAACACCTCCGTCCTGCTGCTCGGCGGCCGGGTCCGGCCCGGCACCCTGGCGACCGTCGACCACTGGACGACGAAGATGCTGGCCGGCTTCGTCCTCGACCTGGCCTACATCGGCGCCAACGGCATCTCCCGCGAACACGGCCTGACCACCCCCGACCCGGCCGTCAGCGAGGTCAAGGCGCAGGCGATGCGGGCCGCGCGCCGCACGGTGTTCGCCGGCGTGCACACCAAGTTCGGCGCGGTCAGCTTCTGCCGGTTCGCGGAGATCGGCGCGCTGGAGACCATCGTCACCAGCACCCTGCTGCCGTCCGCCGAGGCCCACCGGTACTCACTGCAAGGGCCACAGGTCATCCGCGTCTGACAGCCCGGCCTGCACGCGACACCGGGGGACGCCGTGCCGAGCGGCGCCCCTTCTACCCCCTATGTCCAGGAGCGATCCATGCGCACCCCGAGCCGACGAAGGCCACCGCGAGCAACGCTCGCCCTGGCCGCCGCAGGGACGCTGCTCGCCCCGCTGCTCTCCGGCTGTTGGGCCGGGGCGGGCGGGTCCGGTTCCGGCGGCGACTCCATCAACGTCCTGATGGTGAACAACCCGCAGATGGTGGAGCTGCAGAAACTCACCAAGGCGCACTTCACCAAGGACACCGGCATCAAGGTCAACTTCACCGTCCTGCCCGAGAACGACGTCCGCGACAAGATCAGCCAGGACTTCGCCAACCAGGCGGGCCAGTACGACGTGGCGACGCTCTCCAACTACGAGATCCCCATCTACGCCAAGAACGGCTGGCTGCGCGAGATGGACTCGTACGTGGCGAAGGACCCCTCCTACGACGAGCAGGACGTCCTCAAACCGATGCGCCAGTCCCTGACGGCCGACGACGGCAGGCTCTACGGGCAGCCCTTCTACGGCGAGTCGTCGTTCCTGATGTACCGCAAGGACGTCTTCGCGGCGAAGGGCCTCACCATGCCCGCGCACCCCACCTGGACGCAGGTGGCCGGCCTCGCCGCGAAGGCGGACGGCGCGAAGCCCGGCCTGAGGGGCATCTGCCTGCGCGGACTGCCCGGCTGGGGCGAGGTGATGGCCCCGCTGACCACCGTCGTCAACACCTTCGGCGGCACCTGGTTCACCAAGGACTGGAAGGCGCGGCTGGACTCCCCCGCCTTCGAGAAGGCGACCAGGTTCTACGTCGACCTGGTCCGCCGACACGGTGAGTCCGGCGCCGCCCAGTCCGGCTTCGCCGAGTGCCTGAACAACATGACCCAGAGCAAGGTCGCCATGTGGTACGACGCCACCTCCGCGGCCGGCTCCCTGGAGGCCGAGGGCTCCCCCGTGAAGGGCAAACTCGGCTACGCCCCGGCCCCGGTGGAGAAGACCGCCGGCTCCGGCTGGCTCTACACCTGGGCCTGGGGCATCCAGAAGGCCTCCCGCAACCCCGACAAGGCCTGGAAGTTCGTCTCCTGGGCGTCGAGCAAGGGCTACGAGCAGCTGGTCGGCGAGACCAGCGGCTGGCCCAACGTACCGGCCGGCAAACGCGCCTCGACCTACACCAACGCCGAGTACGTCAAGTCGGCCGCCGCCTTCCAGGAGATGACCAAGCAGGCCATCGAGGGCGCCCGGCCCGACGACCCGGGGGTGCAGCCGCGCCCCGCGCCCGGCATCCAGTTCGTCGGCATCCCCGAGTTCACCGATCTCGGCACCAAGGTCTCCCAGGAGATCAGTGCCGCCATCGCCGGACGCCAGTCCGTCGACGCGGCGCTGAAGAGGTCCCAGCAGCTCGCCGAGAAGATCTCGAAGGAGTACGAGGGACGATGACCGCCACGACCACGGCACCGATCGCCGCAACTCCCGTACGCACCCGGAACGCACCCTCGACCCGGCTGCGCGCCTGGGCCACCCGCGCCCCGCTGCTGCCCGCCCTGGTGTTCATGATCGCGGTGACCCAGCTCCCCTTCGTGGCCACGCTGGTGATCTCGTTCTTCGACTGGAACGCCCTCTACCCCAAGGCCCGCCACTTCACCGGCCTCGACAACTACCGGCAGGTCCTCACCGACGCCGACCTGCGCCACTCGGTGTGGACGACCGTCCTGCTGACCGTCACCGTGGTCCTGGTCAGCCTGATCCTGGGCCTGCTCCTGGCCCTGCTCCTGGACCGCAGGTTCAAGGGCCGCGGGGTGGTCCGCACCCTGCTGATCGCCCCCTTCCTGGTGGTCCCGGTGGCCGCGGCCCTGCTGTGGAAACACGTGCTCTACAACCCCGAATACGGCCTGTTCAACGGCCTGTTCCACTACGTGGGCGGCCCCCAGCCGGACTGGATCTCCCGCACCCCGCTGATGGCGGTGGAGGCCTCGCTCGTCTGGCAGTGGACGCCGTTCATGATGCTGATCCTGCTCGCCGGCCTGCAGAGCCGCGACCACCAGCAGATCGAGGCGGCCCGCGTCGACGGCGCGAGCGACTGGCAGATCTTCCGCCACCTGACGCTCCCCCACCTGCGCCGGTACCTCGAACTCGGCGCTCTGCTGGGCTCGATCTACATCGTCCAGAACTTCGACGCCGTCTTCACGATCACCTCCGGCGGCCTGGGCACCGCCAATCTCCCCTACACCGTCTACCAGAGCTTCTACCAGGCCCACGAGAACGGCCTCGCCTCCGCCGCGGGCGTCCTGGTGGTCATCGGTTCCATCGTCATCGCCACCTTCGCGCTGCGCGTGGTGTCGTCCCTGTTCCGCGAGGAGGTGTCCCGCGCATGAGCACCGTCGCCGTACGAACCCGCCCGCGCCGCCGGGGAGCCGGCCTGGGGCTGCTGGCCTGGCTGGTCGGGATCGCGTTCTTCCTGCCCATCGCGTGGATGGCGCTGACGTCCTTCCACTCCGAGTCGGACGCGGCCACCAACCCGCCGTCCTTCGCGGCCTCCCTCACCCTGGACGGCTACCGCGAGTTCTTCGGCACCGGCGGCGGCGCGAGCCCCTGGCCGGCGCTGATCAACTCCACCGTGGCGTCCGTCGCGTCGACGCTCTGCGTCCTGCTCCTCGCCCTGCCGGCGGCGTACGCGCTGTCCGTACGGCCGGTGAGGAAGTGGACGGACGTCCTGTTCTTCTTCCTGTCGACGAAGATGATGCCCGCGGTGGCGGGCCTGCTGCCGATCTACCTGTTCGCCAAGAACGCCGGGCTGCTGGACAACATCTGGCTGCTGGTCCTGCTCTACACCGCCATGAACCTGCCGATCGCGGTGTGGATGATGCAGTCCTTCCTCGCCGAGGTCCCGGTGGCGGTCATCGAGGCCGCGCAGATCGACGGCGCCCGGCTGCCGACGATCCTCGCGCGCGTGGTCGCCCCCATCGCCCTCCCGGGCATCGCCGCGACCGCCCTGATCTGCTTCATCTTCAGCTGGAACGAACTGCTCTTCGCGCGGGTCCTGACCGGCGTGGTCGCCGAGACCGCCCCCGTCTTCCTGACCGGCTTCATCACCAGCCAGGGCCTGTTCCTGGCCAAGGTGTGCGCCGCGTCGCTCGTCATCTCCCTGCCGGTGCTCGCCGCGGGGTTCGCCGCCCAGGACAAGCTGGTCCAGGGCCTGTCGCTTGGAGCCGTCAAATGAAGGCCGCCGTCATCGAGTCCGTGGGCCGCGCCGTCGTCACCGAGGTCCCGGACCCGACGCCCGGACCCCGCGAGGTCGTCGTGGAGGTCGCCGCCTGCGGACTGTGCGGCACCGACCTGCACATCCTCCAGGGCGAGTTCGCGCCCGAGCTGCCGATCGTGCCGGGGCACGAGTTCGCCGGCGAGGTCGTCGGCGTGGGCGCCCAGGTCACGGAGGTCGCGATCGGCGACCGGGTGGCGGTCGACCCCTCCCTGTACTGCCACGAGTGCCGGTACTGCCGTACGGGCCACAGCAACCTCTGCGAGCGGTGGGCCGCCATCGGCGTCACCACCGGCGGCGGCGCGGCCCAGTACGCCGTCGCGCCCGTCGCGAACTGTGTGAAGCTCCCCGACCATGTGCGCACCCAGGATGCCGCCCTGGTCGAGCCGCTGTCCTGCGCGATCCGCGGCTACGACGTCCTGCGCTCGCGCCTGGGCGCCCACGTGCTGATCTACGGCTCGGGCACGATGGGACTGATGATGCTGGAGCTCGCCAAGCGCACCGGCGCGGCGAGCGTCGACGTCGTCGACCTGAACGCGGAGCGGCTCGAGACCGCGCGGCGCCTCGGGGTCTCGGCGTCCGCCGCGAACCCCGACGAGCTGGACCGCCCCCAGGGCTGGGACCTGGTCATCGACGCGACGGGCAACGCGGCGGCGATCCAGGACGGCCTGGGGCGGGTGGCCAAGGCCGGAACGTTCCTGCAATTCGGGGTGGCGGACTACGCGACCCGGGTGACGATCGACCCGTACCGCATCTACAACCAGGAGATCACGATCACCGGCTCCATGGCGGTCCTGCACAGCTTCGAGCGGGCGGCGGAACTGTTCGGCAACGGCGTCCTCGACCCCGACGTCTTCATCAGCGACCGCATCCCGCTGGAGCGGTACCCGCAGGCGCTGGAGCAGTTCGCCGCCGGGGTCGGCCGGAAGATCGTCGTGGTGCCCTGAGCGATCCGGTGGGCCGCGGAAGTTTAAGGGAACGGTAAAGCGGGTCCGTTCGTTCACCCGGCATGACAGCTATGACCCCGGGCTCGAACATCCCTCTGTCCGTCTCACGCGTGGCGGTCGACGTCGCCGCCCCCGTGCGGCTCGACGTGTCGGGCCTGCTGCTCACCGGCGACGGCAAGGTGCGCTCCGACGACGACTTCATCTTCTACAACCAGCCGGCCGGACCGGGCGTGACGTACCGGTCCGGCGGCGGTACGTCCCCGGACGCGATCACCGTCGACACCGCCGCCGTCCCGCCCGGCATCGAGAAGATCGTCGTCACCGCGAGCCCCGACGCCGCGGGCCAGACCTTCCAGGGCATCGAGCCGACCGCCACCGTCAGGGACGCCGACAGCGGCGCGGTCCTGGCGACGTTCACACCCCCGCAGCTCGGCACCGAGACGGCTCTGGTGGTCGTCGAGATCTACCTGCGCAACGGCCAGTGGAAGGCCCGCGCGGTCGGCCAGGGGTACGCCAACGGACTGGCGGGCATCGCCACCGACTTCGGCGTCACGGTGGAGGAGCCGGCCGCGGCCGCTGCTCCCGCCGCGCCCCTCGCCCCGCCCATGTCCGTCCCGCAGCCGGCGGCGGCCCCGCCTCCCCCGGCCGCACCGCCCGCCCCCGCGCCCGGCACCGGGAAGATCAACCTCGACAAGGGCCGGGTCAGCCTGCAGAAGAACCAGACCGTCTCCCTGGTCAAGGGCGGCCGCCCGCTGCTCTCCCAGGTCAAGATGGGCCTCGGCTGGGAGCCGGCCTACCGCGGCAAGGACATCGACCTGGACGCGTCGGTCATCGCCTACGGCCCGCAGCGCAACCACATCGACAGCTGCTACTTCGGCAAGCTGTCGATCCTGAACGGCGCGATCAAGCACTCCGGCGACAACCTCACGGGCGAGGGCGGCGGCGACGACGAGGTGATCGTGGTCGACCTCGGCCGCATCCCCCAGGAGGCCACCGGTCTGGTCTTCACCGTCAACTCCTTCTCCGGCCAGAAGTTCACCGAGGTCGCCAAGGCCTACTGCCGTCTCCTGGACGCCGCCACCGGCGAGGAACTGGTCCGCTTCGACCTCACCAACGCCGAACCCCAGACAGGCGTGATGATGGCCAAGCTCATCCGCCAGTTCTCCGGCGAATGGGAGATGACGGCCATGGGCGCCTTCGTGAAGGCCCGCACGGTAAGAGGAATGGTGAAGCCGTCGGCCGAGGCGCTGTGAAAGGGGCGGACGGGAATGCCGCCTCGGGCGCCGATACCGCCGAGGCGGCCCCGTCCGCACCCCGAGCCGAAAGGCGCCCCTGTGCCGGACTTCACCCACCTCCGCGACCACGCGTCTCGATCAGCAGGCGTATGTCGCCGATTTCGAGCGTCGCTTCTGGCGCATCGGTGCCGAGGGGTTCTGGAAGCTGGAGCGGATGCAGGGGTACGACGAGGGGGCCTTCGCGAGCCGGCGGGCTCTGCGCGCGGGTGACTGGGCGGAGTCCCTGCGGCTGAGGGTGATGGTCCGCCCTGTCAGAACAGCGCGCTGTAGGCGTTCAGGGCCGGCTGGCCGCCCAGGTGGGCGTAGAGGACCGTGGAGTCGGAGGGGATCTCGCCGCGGGAGACCAGGTCGATCATGCCGGCCATGGACTTGCCCTCGTAGACGGGGTCGGTGACCATCCCCTCCGTGCGGGCCGCGAGGCGCATCGCCTCCAGGGTGGTGTCGTCGGGGATGCCGTACGTGCCCGCGTGGTACCGCTCGTCCAGCTCCACGTCCGTCTCGGTCAACTCCCGCTTGACGCCGATGAGTTGGGCGGTGTTCCGGGCGATGCGGGCGATCTGCTCGCGGGTGGTGGCGGGTTTGGCCGAGGCGTCGATGCCGAGCACCCGGCGCGGGCGTCCCCCGGCCTCCTCCAGGGCGGTGAAACCGGCGACCATGCCCGCCTGGGTGGACCCGGTCACCGAGCAGACGACCACCGTGTCGAAGAAGACGCCGAGTTCGCGCTCCTGCTCGGCCACCTCGTGGGCCCAGCCGGCGAAGCCGAGGCCGCCGAGGGGATGGTCGGAGGCGCCGGCCGGAATGGCGTACGGCTTGCCGCCCGACTCCTCGACCTCCCGGAGCGCCTGCTCCCAGCTCTCCTTGAAGCCGATGCCGAAGCCCGCCCTGACCAGGCGGACGTCGGCCCCGGCGAGGCGGCTGAGGAGGATGTTGCCGACCTTGTCGTAGACGGAGTCGGGCCAGTCCACCCAGCTCTCCTGGATCAGCACGCACTTGAGGCCGGCCCGGGCGGCCACGGCGGCCACCTGGCGGGTGTGGTTGGACTGCACGCCGCCGATCGACACCAGGGTGTCGCAGCCCTGGGCGAGCGCGTCGGCGACGAGATACTCCAGCTTGCGGGTCTTGTTGCCGCCGTAGGCGATCCCGGAGTTGCAGTCCTCCCGCTTGGCCCACAGGGACGCGCCGCCGAGGTGGGCGGTGAGGCGCTCGAGCGGGTGTACCGGGGAGGGGCCGAAAAGGAGCGGGTAGCGGTCGTACGAGGAGAGGGACAGGGACACGGGTCCTCCCGGAGGGGTCGGGATCAGTCGCCGTCGGTGCGGTCGACGAGGTCGGCGAGGCTGCGCCAGATCTCGGCGGTGACGCGCACCGCCGCCTCCGCGTCACCGGACGCGCAAGCCTCGATCAGCTGCTCGTGCAGTCCGGCCGAACGGCAGGTGCTCTCGCCGAAGCGACGGCGTTCGAGACGGCGGACGAGCGGGGTGTAGCGGACGATGGTGGCGGCGGCCGCGCGGTTGCCGGCGACCCGGACCAGGACGTCGTGCAGGGCGTCGTCGGCCTCCAGGGCTCCGTCGACGTCGCCCGCGCCGACGGCCGCGGCGAACCGTTCGTTGGCGGTGCGCATCGCCTCGACGTCGGCGGCGAAGAGACGGGGCACGGCCGTGCGGGTGACCAGCTCGTGCATGGCACCGACCACGGCGGCGGCGTCCCGGACGTCGGCGGCGACCAGCGGCGTGACGCGGGTGTAGCTCTGCGGCTTGCTCTCCAGCAGCCCCTCGTCCACCAGCCGAGAGAACGCCTCCCGCACCGGGGCCCGGGACAGCCCGAGCCGCTCGGCGAGCTCGGCGTCCCGCACGACGGCGCCCGGCTCGATCTCCCCCGTCACGATGGCGTCCCGGATGGCCTCGTAGGCACGGTCCCTCAGCAGGGTGCGGCCGACCGGCCGGATGGCTTCCACAACTGAAATGTTAGATGTCAGTCAGGGTGCGGGCAAGGGTGTGGCCCGCACCCCCCGTAGAAGTGCGGGCCACGATCAGATGGCTCAGGCGATCCAGGGCCAGTCGGCGTCCCGGGCCGCCTCGAGCAGCGGCACCATCCGGAAGGCCGCGTCGCTCAGGCCGCCGAAGGTGTGCCGGTTCGCCCGGCCCGACGGGCCGTGACCCGCCCGGTACCCGGCCAGGTTCCAGGTGTAGACCGGCACATCCGCCGGAACCTGCTCGGTCGGGTCGCCGTACTGGCTGAACGCGTACTGCTCGTCCGTGACGATCAGCACCCGGTCCTGGCCTCGGTAGTGCGCCCGGATCGCCCCGGTGGTGTCGGTGCCGCCCAGGTCGCCGAAGCGCTCCAGGATCTTCAGCACCGACTCCCCCTTACGGAAGGACAGCCGCCGGCTCGTGCTGCCGAACTGCACCAGGTCCGACTTCTGCGCCCGCAGCGCGAGCGCCGTGCCGAAGATCGCCGCCGCGTCCGCCCGGTTCAGCTCCGAACGGTCCGACAGCCGCGCCCACATCGAACCCGAGCGGTCGACGAGGACCAGCGTGCGGCCCGGCAGCGCCGGCACATTGGCCAGCGAGTGGCCGAGCGCCTGCTCCAACGGGTACGACCAGCGCAGCGACGGCGCGTGCTGGTACGCGGCGAGGTACCGGAAGGGGAACTGCCGCGAGCGCGCGACCTCCGCCGGGTCGCTGATCCTCGCCGCCACCTGCGCCGCGACCTCGTCGGACACACCGGCCTGGTCGAAGTTGCGCAGGTTGCGCACCAGCGCCATCGGACCCATGGACGGGATCACGGCCTCCCAGGCCGCCTTGTCCATCGGGCCCTGCAGCCAGCCCGCCAGCGCCTCCCACGTGATGCCGGCCGCTGCCAGCCGTTCGGCGCCGTCGGGTGCGGTGACGAGCGCGCGCCGCTCGGCCACCGGCAGCGCCATCAGCTCGCGGTGCGCGGTCAGGACACGGTCGGACGCGGGCGGCACCGCCGTGTCCGGGTGGTGCCGGCGGTCCAGGGCGTACTGGAACAGCGCGCCCTGCCACGGCTTGTCCGGGTCGGGCGCCGCGTGCACCAGGTTGAGGATGTCGCCGAAGCGGTAGCCCTTGGACGCGGTGTCGTACTTCAGCAGCGACTTGCCGCTGTAGAGACGCCGCACGGCGTCGGCGACACCGCGCTTGACGGGCTTGGGAACGCTACGGCCGTACATCGCCGTCCAGTACCCGAGCAGTTCGCCGGGCTCGTCCGGGCGCCGCAGCACGGAGGCCACGACCTGGCGGTTGGACGGGCCGTCGGTGGCGCCCGCGTCGAGGCGCGCCTTCACGTACTCGGCGGCGCCCACCACGGAGGCGGTACGCAGGTTTCCCTCGCCGCGCAGCCAGCCCAGGAGTCCCGCGGTCCACGCCGGGTCCTCGACGGCGAGCCGGCGTACGAGATGCGCGTAGCGGTCGTCGCGGTCGGCACCGGTCTCGTAGAAGGTGTCCGCCGCGAAATGGGACACCGCCAGCAGGAAGAGTTCGGAGCGCGCGTCCCGCTCGCGGCCGCGGCCGCCCTCGTAGGTGCGGAGCACTCGGCCCGTGGAGGTGACGCGCGAAGTGGGCTGCGCCTTCGCGCCCTTGGTGTTGAATCGCGCCATGGTGAATTCCCCCGAATTCTGAACAGGTTTCGGAGGGAGGCGCGGCAGAAGGAGGGCGCCCGAGATCAGGGGTCGGCGACGGATTCAGCCAGGTGCTCTTCCCTTTGAGCTACACCGACCCGAAGTCGATGACGGGATTCGAACCCGCAACCGCCCGATCCAATGAAGTAACCGCTGCCTGCGCACCGGGCACCCACCATGAGCTGCGCCTCCCGAGATCAAGGTCGGCGGCGGCACTGATTCTCTGAGAAAGGGAAGTAGCCGCAGCCTGCGCACCGGGAGGTGCATGAAGTTGTGGTGTCCAGAGAACAAGGTCGGCGGAACCGACGTAGGTGCTCCAACCCCTGAGCTACACCGGCGCGTTGTACCGGTGACGGGACTCGAACCCGCGACCGCCCCATTATCAGTGGAAGTAGGTCCTGCCTTCGCACCTGGACGTTCATCACTCTAGGAGGGGGCCGCGGGGTGAGCCAACGAATTAATTCAGGAAGGGTATTCAGCCGCGCTTCTGCCGCTTCCACGGCCCCGTGATGGCGAGCATGATGCCCGGTTCCTGGATGTTGGCGAACAGGGTGGCGCCGTCGGGCGAGAAGGTGACGCCGGTGAACTCGCTGTACTCCGGCTCCTCTTCGGTGCCGATGTTCAGTTCGTTGCGGGCGATGGGGTAGGTGCGGCCGCTGTCGGTGGCGCCGAACAGGTGCTGCAGGCCCTCGCCGTCCTCGGCGATGACGAGGCCGCCGTACGGGGAGACGGTGATGTTGTCGGGGCCGTCGAAGCGGCCTTCCTGCGCGGGGTCGGGGTTGACGCCGAGCAGGACCTTGAGGGTCAGGGTGCGGCGCTTGGGGTCGTAGAACCAGACCGCGCCGTCGTGCTGGACGGGGCTCTCGTCACGGGCGTAGGAGGAGACGATGTAGGCGCCGCCGTCGCCCCACCACATGCCCTCCAGCTTGCGGGCACGGGTGATCTGGCCTTCGGTGAACTGCTTGCGGACCGAGGTGGTCCTCGCGTCGCGGTCGGGTACGTCCACCCAGTCGACGCCGTAGACCGTGCCGATCTTCGTTGCGCGGGAGAGGTCGTCGACGAACTTGCCGCCGGAGTCGAAGCACTTGAAGGCCTGCAGGACGCCCGCGTCGGCGGCGAGGGTGCGCAGCCTGCCGCGGCCGTGGTGGAAGCCGGCCGGCGGGGTCCAGCGGTACAGCAGCCCGTTGGGGTTGGAGGCGTCCTCGGTCAGGTAGAGGTGGCCGCGCTTGGGGTCGACGACGACGGCCTCGTGGGCGTAACGGCCCAGTGCTTTGATCGGCTTGGGGTCGCGGTTGGCCCGGCGGTCGGCGGGATCGACCTCGAAGACGTAGCCGTGGTCCTTGGTCATGCCGTTCTGGCCGGCCTTGTCCTCGGTCTCCTCGCAGGTCAGCCAGGTGCCCCAAGGAGTGTTGCCGCCCGCGCAGTTGGTGGAGGTGCCGGCGATGCCGACCCACTCGGCGACGTGGTCGCGGCGGACCTCGACGACCGTGCAGCCGCCGGAGGCGGCGGGGTCGTAGACCAGGCCCTCGGTGAGCGGGACCGGGTACGTCCAGCTCGAACGGGGGCCCTTGAGCTCGTGGTTGTTGACGAGGAGGGTCGCGCCGCGGGGGCCGTCGAAGGTGGAGGTGCCGTCGTGGTTGGACGGGGTGAACTCACCCGACTCCAGCTTGGTGCGGCCGCTGTAGGTGATGATGCGGTACTTGAAGCCGGCCGGCAGGGCGAGGATGCCGTCGGGGTCGGGGAGCAGCGGTCCGTAGCCGACGCCGCCGTGGCCGTGCGCCGTCCCCTCCTCGGCGGTCTCGGTGTCGGTGGACGCGAGGGCGTTGGGAGCGGTGGCGAGGGCGCCGACGCTGCCCGCCAGCGCGACACCGGCACCGGTGATCGCGGATTTCCTGGCGAAGTCCCTGCGGGTGAGCGACATGGTGTCTCCTGTGACGGTGGGTGTGCCGTGGAGGGTGGCGGACCTCGGGTCGGCGACACCGTCCCGCCCACGCCTGAACGGGAGTTGAACACCGGGCGACGCCACCGGACGCAGTTCCATGAATCCGTACGCGGCGGCCCACGGAAAGCAAAAGTCCCTCGCGCCCGGGTAATCGGTCGGACGAATCTTCGTAAACAAGGTCGACCGGTACCAAACCTCGCCAATCACATGATTTACCGCAGACCATCTTGACCGGCGGTGCTCGGGGAATAGACACCCTCTTGCCTGGAGAACCCGGGGGAGGCGAGCCGAAGTGGACGCACGTCGTGCGCGCAGCCTCCATGAGGGCCGGCTGATGGGCCTGCCCAATGTGACGGGGGTCGGGACCGGGAGGGACGAGGCCACGGGCCGGGACGTCATCGTCGCCTTCGTGGCCCGCAAGGTGCCCAGGGACCGGCTCAGGGACGAGGACGTGGTTCCGGAGGAACTCGACGGCGTACCCGTGCGCGTGCTCGCGATCGGCGAGGTGTCCGCGCAGGAGTAGCCGGGGTCCCGGCGAGTTCCAGAACCCGCCGGCCTACCGGGGGACGTACGGCTTCAACGGGGCGACGTCGTCGTTCAAGCACACGACGGTCCACCACTGCTGAAGGCCGGGACGGGACGGTCCGTGGCCCCCGCCGAGCGTGGGGCCACGGCGCGTTCAAGCGCCCTGCCGGGAGCCCGACTTGAAAGGACTCTCAACCGCCCCGCCGGGAGCGGTCTCGCTCAACGACCTTGTCTGGCGCGCGCCTTGAGAGCGCTCGCTCAACCCCCCTGCTGCGACCTCGCCTTGAAGGCCGCCTTGCGGGCCTCCTTGGCCACCCGCTTGTCCGGGTGCAGCCGGCCCATCGCCTCCAGGACGTCCGCGGTGGCCGGGTGGTCCACCCGCCAGGCCGTGTCGAAGAACTCGCCGTGCTGTGCGGCCAGCCCCTGCACCAGCTCGCGCAGTTCGTCGGAGTTGCCCTCGGCGGCCAGCTGTGCGGCGACCGTGTCGATGGTGAGCCAGAAGATCATCGCCTCCGACGGGGCGGGCACGTCCGGCACGCCCCGCTCGGCCAGCCATACGCGGGCCAGGCCGCCGAGTTCGGCGTCGTCGAGGACCTCACGCAGCGCGGGCTCCGCCTCGACGCCGACCAGTGACAGGGCCTGCTGGCAGCGCAGCCGCCGCAAAGGGGCGCCGGCGTCCGCGCCGCGCGCGGCCGCCAGCAACTCCCGCGCGGCGGTGAGGGGTTCGCGCCGGGCGAGCCACTGCTCGGTCTCGGCCTGCGCGGCCCCGGCGGGGAACGTCGCCGTGCCGTCGAGCAGCGCGTCGGCCCCCTTGTCGGCGAGGTCGCCCACGGCCGGCGCGGTGAAGCCGGCCTCCAGCAGCCGCGCCCGCAGCCCGTACAGCCCGAGTGGGGTCAGCCGGACCATGCCGTAGCGGGAGACGTCCGTGTCGTCGACGGGTGCGGCGGGCTCCTCGTCGGCGTCGGCCATCAGGGCCTCGTCGACGGGCTGGTACTCGACGAGCCCGACCGGCTGCAGCAGCCGGAACTGGTCGTCCAGCCGCATCATCGCGTCGGAGACCTGCTCCAGGACGTCGTTGGTGGGCTCCCCCATGTCGGAGGGCACGATCATCGAGGCGGCGAGCGCCGGCAGCGGCACGGGCGCGTCGCCGGGGCCGTCCTCGCTGACGGTGAGCAGGTAGAGGTTGCCGAGGACGCCGTCGAGGAACGCGGCCTCCGCCTCGGGGTCCCACTCCAGCCCGGAGAGGTCGAGTTCGCCGTCCTCGGCCAGGGCCTCCTCCAAGCCCTCGATGTCCGGGACACTGGCGTCGGCGAGCACCGTCTCCAGGACGCCCTGCCACACGGCGAGCACGTCGTGCGGGGAGCCGGCGGTGAGCCGCGCCAGCTCCTGACCTGCCGTGACGGTGCCGGCGTCCTCGTCGGCGATCTCCACCAGCCCGGTGTCCACGGCCGCCCGCCAGGCCTCGCCCGCGTCGGCCGCGGCGTCGTCCCCGGTCAGGCCCAGCACCTCGGCGGCGGCCGGCAGCTGCTCCTCGGCGAGCTCTCCCCCGGCGTCGACGCGGGTGTCCGGACCGGCCCAGCGGGCCAGCCTCGCGGCCCGGGACAGCAGGGGCGTGGACAGCGCGTCCCGCGCCAGCTCCGCTTCGGGGTGCAGCCGCACGGGCGGCAGGGGGGAGCTGTCTGACATCGGCTCGGTTCTCCTCGGGCGCCTCGAAGACCGTACGACCACCTGGACGCGTACGACTCAGTGGCTCAGCCTAGACGGATTTCCACCTATGCCGCCCGGTTCATCTCCTCGTCGGCCCCCGGACATGGCCGAAACCTTGACAACTGGCCGGAGCAGGCAGGAGATTGACGCGCGTAGAAACTCGGGGGACAACTGTTCACTGTTTTCTACGCGCGTCACCCTCCCCCCACGACCCACCCTCGTCCCGGCACTCACGAACATCCCCGGAGGGATTCCGTTGCCGAGCAAGTCCTCCGCGCGTCTCGCCGCGCTCACCGTCGCCGCCGTGTGCTCCGCGGCGTCCGCCGTCGCCCTGACCTCGCCGGCGCACGCCGACTCCGTGCGCATCCACGACGTCCAGGGCACGACCCGAATATCCCCGTACGCAGGCCAGAAGGTGTCGGACGTGCCCGGCATCGTCACGGCCACGCGCACCTACGGCTCCTCCAGAGGTTTCTGGATGCAGGACCCCACCCCGGACGACGACCCGGCCACCAGCGAGGGCGTCTTCGTCTTCACGAGCTCCACCCCGAAGGTCGCGGTCGGCGACTCGGTGACGGTCTCCGGCACGGTCTCCGAGTACGTCCCGGGCGGCACCTCGTCCGGCAACCAGTCGGTCACCGAGATCACCAAGCCGACGGTCGTCACCGTCTCCACCGGCAACGCGGTCCCGGCGCCGACGGTGATCGACGCAAAGTCGGTGCCCGGTGAGTACGCCCCGGCCGGCGACAGCGCCGCGAACGGCTCGATCAACGGCCTGCCGCTGGAGCCCTCGACGTACGCCCTGGACTACTACGAGTCCCTGGAGGGCATGAACGTCCAGGTCGCCGACGCCCGCGTGGTCACCGCCACCGACCCCTACAGCGAGCTGTGGGTCACGGTGAAGCCGCACGAGAACCGCACCCGCCGCGGCGGCGCGCTGTACGGCTCCTACGACTCCCAGAACACCGGCCGGCTGCAGATCCAGTCGCTGGGCCCGACCTCCGGCTTCCCGGTGGCGAACGTCGGCGACACGCTGACCGGCACCACGACCGGCCCGCTGGACTACAACCAGTACGGCGGCTACACCCTGGCCGCGAGCGAGCTGGGCACCCTCGAGAGCGGGGGGCTGCAGCGCGAGACCACCCGCAAGCAGGCGCGGGGCGAGCTGGCGGTGGCGACGTACAACGTCGAGAACCTCGACCCGTCCGACAGCACGTTCGCCGCGCACGCCGCCGCGATCGTGAACAACCTGCAGTCGCCGGACATCGTGTCCCTGGAGGAGATCCAGGACAACGACGGCGCGAAGGACGACGGCGTCGTCGACGCGAGCGCGACCGTGAACAAGCTGATCGACGCGATCGTCGCGGCGGGCGGCCCGAAGTACGACTGGCGCTCGATCGACCCGGTCAACGACCAGGACGGCGGCGAGCCCGGCGGCAACATCCGCCAGGTGTTCCTGTTCAACCCGGAGCGGGTGTCCTTCACCGACCGCGCGGGCGGCGACTCCACGACGGCCGTCGGTGTCACCAAGGTGCGCGGCAAGGCGCAGTTGACGGCCTCCCCGGGCCGCATCGAGCCGGCGAACGACGCCTGGAAGTCCAGCCGCAAGCCGCTGGCCGGCGAGTTCGTCTTCCGCGGCCGCACGGTCTTCGTGATCGCCAACCACCTCAACTCCAAGGGCGGCGACCAGGGTCTGACCTCGCAGTACCAGCCCCCGACGCGCAGCTCGGAGACCCAGCGCCACGCGCAGGCGACGCTGGTCAACGCTTTCGTCAAGAGCATCCTCGACGTCCAGAAGAACGCGGACGTCATCGCGCTCGGCGACATGAACGACTTCGACTTCTCCGGCACCGCCCAGATCCTCGAGGGTGACGGCGAGCTGTGGTCGGCGATCAAGTCCCTGCCGAAGAGCGAGCGGTACACCTACGACTACCAGGGCAACCAGCAGGTCCTGGACCAGATCCTGGTGAGCCCGTCGATCCGGCGCGGCTGCGACCTGGACTACGACTCCGTGCACATCAACTCGGAGTTCCACGACCAGATCAGCGACCACGACCCGCAGGTGCTGCGCTTCCGTCCGTGACGCTCCCGCCCGGTCAGGGCTGGTCGAACACGCCGTTCAGCCAGCCCTGCCAGGCGCTCTCGCACTCCATGATGTCGGTGCCCGGGGTGAAGTCGTGCAGCGAGATGCCGACCGGGTGGCCCCAGTGGTTGCGTCCGAAGACGCGGGTCATGCCCCGGTCGGTGCGCAGCCCGATGAAGTACGGGTTGCGGAAGTCGACCACGGCGTCGAAGGCGTCCGGTCCGTGGACCGTCACCCGGGTGCCGGCCGTGACGTCCTCGCCGACGCCGAGGGCTCGTCCCACGACGGCCAGGGCGTCGGCGGCCTTCGAGGCCTCAGGCCCGTCGAAGGTGGCGAACGCGGCCGGCCGGGGCGCGAAGTGGACCAGGTACTCGCGCAGGGTGTGCAGGTAGAAGTCGGTGTGCTTGGCGGCGCCGTCGTACTGGTTGTCCCAGTCGTCGACGAAGATGCCGCTGTGCACGTACCGGACCCAGGCCCGGCGGCCCTCGTCGCGGGGTTCGACGGTGTAGTCGAGCTGGTTCATCGTCTGCTCGGAGATGCCCTGGACGTCCGCGACGCGGTTGGTGTAGCGGTGCGGCGGGTCCCAGGCGGTGACCGTGGACCCGAAGGGCCCGGCGCCGCCCACCTTGGGCTCCGGCGGGTCCATCGGCCACAGGTAGCCGCCGGTTCCGGTGGTGATCGCCTCCCAGACCTGCTCGGGGGTGGCGTCGACCTCGAACTCCCGGACGATCTCGAATTCCTTGGACATGGTGGGCTCCTGACTACTGCGGTACCTGTGGCGGCTCGGTTGCCTTGAGGGTGGGGTGGACGGCGACGACGATCCGGTGGTCACGGCCGCCCTCGGCGTCCGGGGCGTCGTACTTGCGGACCAGGGCGGTGACCCCGGCCGTCAACTCCTCGATGAAAGCGGCCCGTTCGGCGGCAGAGGCGAAGCGGACCTCGCCGTCCAGGGCATAGGTGGCCAGCCGTTTGCGGGCCTTGGCCGCGCCGGTGATCAACGACCCGACGTCGCGCACCAGCCGGGCCCCGAGGGCCAGCAGCCAGCGGGCGGAGAGCTGGTCGCGGAAGCGGTCCGGGTCCGGCTGCACGGCGGCGAGGGCGAGCGGCGAGATGACGTACGACGCCGCGGTCGCCCGCATCAGCCGCTCGGTGACGTTTCCCTTGCGGCGCTCGCCGGCCAGCTCGACCAGGCCGTGCCGCTCCAGCGCCTTGAGGTGGTAGTTCACCTTCTGCCGCGGCAGCCCGACCTGCCCGGCGAGCATGGCCGCGGAGGCGGGCCCGGCGGCCAGCTCGGCGAGCAGCCGGGCCCGTATGGGGTCCAGGGAGACGGCGGCGGCCTCGGGGTCCTCGATCACGGTGACGTCCAGCATGCGTCCACCGTCTCACCGAAAACTTTTTTTGTCCAGACGATCCAAGTGTTCGGCGTGCCGCCACGGCCGGGTCCGGCTCGACCTCCACGGCCAGGTCCGACTCAAGTAGGCGATTCGGGAAGGGAATTCGGGAGACTCACTGGTCATGGCCGACAACGACAGCTCCGGTCGACGGGACAGTCCCCGTCGGCTGCCCGCCCGATCCTGGCGGGCGGTCGTACGGCGCACGGCGAGGGAACTGCTGGACGACGAGCTGTCCGACCGCGCCGCCGCGCTCACGTACTACGGCGTGCTGTCGCTCTTCCCGGCGCTGCTGCTGATGGTGTCCCTGCTCGGGGTGGTGGGGCGCAGTGCCACGGACAAGATCCTCGACAACATCGGGGGGCTCGCGCCGGGCCCCGCGCGGGACATCCTGCGGGACTCCGTGACGCAGCTGAGCGACAGCGGCGGTACGAGCGGCGTGCTGGCCGTGGTGGGGCTGCTCGTGGCGCTGTGGTCGGCGTCGGGGTACGTCGCCGCGTTCATCCGGACCTCCAACGCGGTGTACGACCTGCCCGAGGGGCGCCCGGTGTGGAAGCTGACGCCGCTGCGGCTGGCGCTGACCGTGGCACTGATGCTGCTGCTGGCGGCGAGCGCGGTGATCGTGGTGTTCACCGGGCCGCTCGCGGAGCGGGCGGGAACGGCGGTCGGACTGGGCGGCGCCGCGATCGCGGTGTGGGGTGTCGTGAAGTGGCCGGTGCTGCTGTTGCTGGTGGTGCTCATGATCGGCCTGTTGTACTGGGCGGCGCCCAACGTGCGGGGGCGGGGCTTTCGTTGGGTGAGCCCCGGGAGCGTGCTGGCCACCCTGATCTGGCTGGCGGCGTCCGCGGGGTTCGCGCTGTACGCGGCCAACTTCGGCTCCTACAACAGGACGTACGGCACCCTGTCCGGGGCCGTCGTGTTCCTGGTGTGGCTGTGGCTGTCGAACCTGGCGATCCTGCTGGGGCTGGAGTTCGACGCGGAGCTGTCCCGTGAGCGGGCGGTCGTCCACGGGCAGTCACCGGCCCAGGAGCCGTACGTCGAGCCCCGCGACACCCGGAAGTGGCCGCCGAAGCTGCGGGCGTCCCTGCGGGCCACCGCCGCGAAGCCGCCGGTGCGGCCGTGAGGGTCGTGAGACTGCCGCGAGGCTGAGCCTGCGCTCAGCCTGCCGTGAGAGTGGTGAGCCTGCCGGGGGCTCGTGAGTCGGCTGGAAACAGCCGGACGCCGGACGGGTTCGTCACCCGTCCGGCGTGTGCGCGACTGCGGCCCCGCGCCCCGCGGTCGCACTCCCGCACCTGACCTGCCTGCTACTTCTTGGGGTACCTCCACGACACCACCGCGACCGCCAGCACCGCCGCGCCGATGAGCAGCGCGGGCCGCGGGTGGCGGACCGCCGCCTTCACGACGGGACCGGCCGGCCACGGCATGCCGTGCTCCGCCCTGTCCTCCAGGGTGTGGCGGGTGCGTGCCGTGCGGTCCTGGGCGGTGTGGCCCGCCTTCAGCGCCCGGTCGTGTGCCTGGTGACCGGCCTTGGTGGCCGTGTCCTGAACCTTGTGGCCCGCCTGCGTGGCGCGCTGCTGCACGGTGTGACCCGCGTGGGCCGCCGAGCTGCGCAGCTGCACGCTCATCGCGCCCGCCTTGTCCCTGAGGTCATCCGCGCGGGCCCGCGCGCGGCCCTTGACGTCCATCTTTCCTGCCAACTCCTCAACCGTGTCGCCGAGTTCACTGCGGGTCTGCTCGATCTGCCGCCGCAGTTCCTCGGCTCCCTCGACGCCCGTGTCCCCGGCCGCCTTGTCCGTCATCGGTGTGCCCTTTCCTTGATCTCCTCGACATCGGCCTTGACGCTGCCGAGGGCCTCCTCCGGCGTGGGGGGCGTGGCCTTGCGCAGCTGGGCGCGGCCCGTGGCGCCGAGGACGGCGGCGATCACGAACAGCACCGCTGTGACGATGAGCGCCGCGGCCCACACGGACAGCACCAGCGAGAGAGCGGCGATCGCCGTCCCGGCCGCGGCGAGCAGTCCGGCGTACGCGAACGCGCCCGCGGCCCCGAGCAGTCCGCCACCGCGTCCGGCGCGCCGCCCCTTGGCGGCGAGCTCTTCCTTGGCGAGGGCCACTTCCTGTCGTAGGAGCCGGGAGAGCTGTTCGGTGGCCTTGTTGACGAGTTCACCCACGGAGTGGTGCTCGTCGCGCACCGGCCGGGGGGTGGTGGTCCCGGTCACGGCCGCCTCCTCTCGTGTTCCTGTCGTTCGAAACGCTGGGAACACCCCGAGTACCCGTCACCTCCCCGGCTACCCCTGCCGGCCTCCCCGGCCGCCGGGCTCGCCGAGCCTGGCCAGCTGGGTCTGGAACCAGTCGAGACGGGCCTGCAACAGCGCCGCCTCCGCGACCAGTTCGGGCACGCCGAGAGAACCGGCGGCGGTGGGATCGGTACCGGCCGTCCGCCGGGCGCCCTCGGCCGCGGCGACGACGCGCAGGCCCTCCCCCGCCAGCCGGGCGAACGCGGCGAGCGAGACGGACGTACGGGCGCGGATGCAGCCCGCGCAGGAGGGGGCGAGGACGCGCCAGCCGGGGCGCCCCCAGCCCGCGTCGGCCAGGGCCGCGGCGACGGCGCCGCAGGCACAGGGCCCTGCCGTGGCGGTGCGCACCCGCTGGCGGGCGTAGCGGAAGCCGCGCTCGAAGCGGATGTAGCGGCCGAGGACCACCACCTCCAGCAGGACGGCGGCCCGGTGTTCGGCCGTGCACAGCAGCGCCTCGGCGGTTCGGCGGTCGTGCACGCAGTGGAAGCCGCAGTCGCAGCGGCGGTGCGGTGCGCCGTGCCGCAGGCCGTAGACGCAGGACGCGTCGGCCAGGACGCCGTACGGCAGCGCGCCGCCCAGCGACACACCGGTGAACCCGGCCCGGGTGCCGTCCTGGGACAGCACCGGGTGGGCGATCTTGTATCCGGTGGGCGGCTCCGTCGGGCGTTCCTCCGGAAGCCGCAGCCTCATCGGGCCGCCGGGACCTCTTCGGGGGCCTTCGGTTCCTGGGTGATCTCCTCGGGCAGTTCGGGCTCTTCCTCGTGGATCTGCGGCCGTTCCTCCGCCACTCCGGTCGCCAGTGCCTTGCCGAGCTTCATGACGCCTCCCATGACCAGCGGTCTGTCACCGTCCTGCCATGGTGACTCAAGAGGGCCGCGATGGACATAGGGCCCAAAGCAGTACGCCGTAGGAAGCCTTATCTTTATCTCGTAGAAGATTTAAGTGGAGCTTCACTGTCGTTCTGCCGAAGACTGCTGCCATGACGACCACCGCACGCTCCGCCCCGCTCTTCGGCCGCGCCCTCTGCGCGATGATCACCCCGTTCACCGACGGCGGGGCGCTCGACCTCGGCGGAGCCCAGCGGCTCGCCGACCGTCTGGTCTCCCTCGGCTGCGACGGCCTGGTGCTCTCCGGCACCACGGGCGAGTCACCGACCACCACGGACGCCGAGAAGGCGGCGCTCGTCGAGGCGGTGCGGGAGGCGGTGGGCGGCCGGGCGTCGATCGTGGCGGGGGTCGGCACCTTCGACACCCGGCACACCGTGGAGCTCGCGCTGGCGGCCGAGAAGGCGGGAGCCGACGGGGTCCTGGTGGTCAGCCCCTACTACAGCAGGCCCCCGCAGGACGCGCTGGAGGACCACTTCCGCACAGTCGCCGACGCCTCGGGGCTGCCGGTCGTCCTCTACGACATCCCGGGCCGCACCGGCACCCGTATCGAGCCGGACACGATGCTCCGGCTCGCCGAGCACCCGCGGATCGTGGCGGTCAAGGACTGCTCCTACGACTTCCTCGCCGCCCAGAAGGTCCTGGCGCGCACGGACCTGGCGTACTACGCGGGCTGCGACGAGCACAACCTCGCGCTGTACGCGGTGGGCGGCGCCGGATACATCAGCACGGTCGCCAACGTCGTGCCCGACCGGCTCCGCGCGGTCCTGGACGCGTTCGAGGCGGGCGACACCCCCGTGTCCGCCCGCCTCCAGCAACGCGCCACGCCGCTCATCGAGGCGATGATGTCGGCGGGTCTGCCCGGCGCGGTCACCGCCAAGGCCCTGCTGGGCGAACTCGGCCTGCCCGCGGGCCCGGTCCGCGCCCCGATGCGGCCCGCCGGCCGCGCGGCGGTCGACGGGCTGCTGGCGGCGTACCGGGAGCTGACCGACGACTGAAGCGGCGGCCGGCCGGCGGCGGGCGGTCAGCGGCGGGCGAAGACCGGCTGCCACGCCTTGAGCTGGTCGAACATCTGCTTCTGCACACCGCTCAGCGGTACGACCTTGTCGCTGCCGATCGTCACCACCACGAGCCGGGCCCGGTACGGCTCGTCCAGGCCGCTCGCCCGCTCCCAGGCGACGAGCCGCCGGTCGTCGGCCCAGGCGAGCAGATCACCGCCGCGGACCTTGGTGATCTCCTGGCCGGTGCGCGGATCGCGGATCGAGGAGTACGACTTGCCGGGGGCGACCTCCTTGGTCAGGCCGAGGGCGGCGAGCCGGCCGTTCGGGGACAGCCGCGCGGCGACGTCCGTCCGCAGGAACGCCTCGTCCGCCGGGGCCGCGATCCTGTTCCCGTCGAGGTCGTAGAACTGCTGCTTGCCGTCCCGGTCGCCCATCACCTGCGCGTACACCGCGTGGCCGGTGCGGCTGAAGGAGAAGTCGGCGCGCGCGGGGGTGCTCCGGTCGGAGGCGACCGCCGTCCAGGCGCCCCGGCCGGACGCGACGTCGAGGTCGTAGAAACCGGTCCGGGTGGACGTCCCGAAGGCCGGCCCCCAGTCCCAGCCGCCCTTGAGGTCGTACACCTTGCCGCGCACGTCGGGGTTGTCGTCGTAGGTGGTCGCCAGCAGGCGGGTGCCGTCGTACGAGAACGCCAGCCCGGCGACCGGGTGCGCGACCGGGATCCAGCGCACGACCTTCCTCGTCGCGAGGTCGAGCAGGCCGATCCGGGCGACGGGCTGGTTCTGCTCCAGCACCGCGGCCGTGCGCAGTCCCGGCGCGACGGCGACGAAGGACCACCGGGCGTCCTTCACATACCTGCCGGTCGCCGGGTCGAGCAGCCAGTACGTGCGGACGCCGATGGCCCGGCTCGCGGTCTGCGGCACGGTCCGCCAGGTGTAGTACGCGGCGAGCGCCGTCTGCCCGGCCGCCACCAGCTCGCGCGGCGGCGACTGGTCCGGGTGGCCGATGATGCCGTCCTTCCGCACGACGCCCGACGGCCGCACGTCGCTCTTGCCGGACTCCAGCAGCGGCACCGCCACCGCGACGGCGACCACGGCGGCCGTGGCCGCGGCGACGGAGGCCAGGGTGCGGGCGCGGCGGCGCCGGCGGGCGGCCAGTACCCGGTCGGCGAACCCGGCGTCCGCCGGCGGTTGTTCGGCGGCGAGTTCGCGCAGGGAGTCGCGCAGCAGTTCCTCGGCGTTCACGGACGCACCTCCACGGGCGAGCGGTCACGGGACGGCACTTCCCCGGCGTCCGGCCGGCCGAGCGCGGCCAGCTCCGGCGCGAGGGCGCGCAGCCGGGCGAGGGAGCGGTGGGTGGTGGACCGTACGGTGCCGACCGAGCAGCCGAGGATCCGGGCCACGTCGGCCTCCGGGAGGTCCTCGAAGTAGCGCAGCACCAGGACGGTGCGCTGCCGGGCGGTGAGCCGGGCGAGCGCGCCGCGCATCAGCAGGCGCAGATCGGCGTCGGCGGCGCCGTCCCGGCCGGCCCCGCTGTCCGGCGGTTCGGCGACCGTCAGCTCCCGTCTGCGCCACTTCAGCCGCCAGCGGCTGATCTGCTGCCGGTAGAGCACCTGCCGGACGTACGCCTCCGGTTCCTCGATCCGGTGCCACCGCCCCGCCGCCTTGAGCAGCGCGTTCTGCAGCAGGTCCTCGGCGGCGTGCCGATCGCCGCCGCTCAGCAGCACCGCCGTCTTCAGCAGCGCGGACGACCGGTGCTCCACGAACTCCCGGAAGCTGTCCTGCGCCTCGGCATCCATCGTCACCTTCGCCTTCCCCCGGGCGGACCGGCCGTCCGCCCCTGCCCCGGGTGACGCGTGCGGCCGCCGCGCGCTATGCCTGCGCTCCGGAGAATTCTCCGACGCCCGCGCCGGGATCTGCCGTACGTTGTCCGTGTGCGCCGCCCGCTGCTGTTCCTCGACGTCGACGGCCCCCTCAACCCGTGGGCGGCCCAGCCGTACGGGCGCCCCGAGGGCTACACGTCGATCGTCGTCGCCCTCCAGCCCGGCCGGGCCCTGCCCGTGTATCTGAACCCCGGGCACGGCGAGGCCCTCCTCGCCCTCGACTACGACCTGTGCTGGGCCACGACGTGGATGGACGCGGCCAACCGCTGGATCGCCCCTGTCGTCGGCCTGCCCGAGCTGCCGTACGTCGACTTCGGCGCGGGCCTGTTCGCCCTGCGCCCCGACGGGGTCCACTGGAAGACGGAGGCGATCGTGGCGTACGCCGCCGGGCGCCCCTTCGCCTGGGTGGACGACGAACAGAGCCCGGCGGACGAGGAGTACGTCGGCCGCACCCACCCGAACGCCGCCCTGCTGCACCACGTCGACCCCCGCATCGGCCTGCGCGACAAGGACTTCACGACCCTGGCGGACTTCGCGACGGGCCTGAAGACCTGACGGCCCGCGCCGGTCCCGCTCGCACGGACGCCCTCCCGGGCCGGCGTCGGCCGCGGGAGGGCGCTGTCCCTGGGTGACCGGGGTTGCCGGTCGCCGGTGCTCAGTTGTGGCTGTGCAGGATCTCGTTCAGGCCGCCCCAGACCGCGTTGTTCGGGCGGGCCTCGACCGTGCCGGTGACCGAGTTGCGGCGGAAGAGGATGTTGGAGGCGCCGGAGAGTTCGCGTGCCTTGACGATCTGGCCGTCGGGCATGGTGACGCGGGTGCCGGCGGTGATGTACAGGCCCGCCTCGACCACGCACTCGTCGCCGAGCGCGATGCCGACGCCGGCCTCGGCGCCGATCAGGCAGCGCTCGCCGATGGAGATGATGACGTTGCCGCCGCCGGAGAGGGTGCCCATGGTGGAGGCGCCGCCGCCGATGTCGGAGCCGTCGCCGATGACGACGCCCGCGGAGATACGGCCCTCGACCATGGAGGTGCCGAGGGTGCCGGCGTTGAAGTTGACGAAGCCCTCGTGCATGACCGTGGTGCCCTCGGCGAGGTGGGCGCCGAGGCGGACCCGGTCGGCGTCGGCGATCCGGACGCCCTTGGGGGCCACGTAGTCGGTCATGCGCGGGAACTTGTCGATCGAGGTCACCTGCAGGTGCAGGCCCTCGGCGCGGGCGTTGAGCCGCACCTTCTCGACGTCGTCGACGGCGACGGGACCGAGGGAGGTCCAGGCGACGTTGGCGAGGAAGCCGAAGATGCCCTCCAGGCTCTGGCCGTGCGGCTTGACGAGCCGGTGCGACAGGAGGTGGAGCCGCAGGTAGACGTCGTGCGCGTCGATCGGCTTCTCCTCCAGCGAGGAGATGACCGTACGGACCGCGACGACCTCGACGCCGCGCCGGGCGTCCGGACCGATCGCCTTCGCCGCGCCCTCGCCCAGCAGTTCCACGGCCTGCTGCGCGGTCAGCCGCGCGGTCCCGGACGGACCGGGCTCGGCGATCAGCTCGGGCGCGGGGAACCAGGTGTCGAGGACGGTGCCGTCGGCGGCGAGGGTGGCGAGCCCGGCGGCCACGGCGCCGGTGGTACGAGGAGCAGTCGTGTCGGTCATGAGGGCAACCTAACCGGCCGGAGGGCACCCAGGCCAACCAGCACCACCGACGTCTCAGGTGGCGAGCGCCGCACTCCTCCGACCTGACATCCCCACGGCGGTCGGCCACTGTGCCGGCCGGCGTTCAGGACGCGCTCACCGTCGACGGCCGGGCCGTCAAGGGTTCCGTGGGCGAGGTGCGGGAGATGCGCGGACCCGCGGCGAGCAGCACCGCGCAGCCGGCCAGCGCCCCCAGCCCCGCGCACAACGGCCACAACGCCCCCGGCGCCGCCTCGTACACCGCCCCGCCCAGCGGCGCCGCGAGCACCACCCCGCTGATCGACGCCCCCGCGTACAGCGACTGGAACCGCCCGAGCACATGCTCCGGCGCCTGGTCGGCGACGTACGCCGTGGCGGTCGTCTTGTACAGCGCCTCCCCGAGCGTCAGCGCCGCCATCATCACCACCGCCGTGCCGACGCCCGCCCCGAGCAGCAGCACCGCGTACCCCGCGGCGACCAGCAGCAGGCCGGTCCCCACGATCCGCAGCGGCGACCTCCGGCGCAGCGCCAGCGCCGCCGGCAGCTCCAGGCACAGCAGCAGGCCCCCGTTGACGGCGAGCAGCGCCCCGTACACCCGCGCGTCCATGCCGTGGTCGGCGAGGAAGACGGGGAAGGTGGAGTACTGCTGCCGGTACACGACGTCGACGACGACGATCGCCGGCAGCAGCACCAGCACCGCCGGCCGTGCCCGCAGCGCCGCCCACACCCCGCTCCGCCGGTCGCCGTGGGCGCGCGGCCGACCGCCCCGGACGGCCGACGGCGGCACCACCCGGGCCGTCCACAGGGCCAGCCCCAGGCTTCCGATCCCCTCCGCCAGGTACAGCCAGTCGTAGGAGAACCGGGTCGCGACCAGCGCCCCGAGCAGCGGCCCCAGCGTGAAGCCCCCGTTGGAGGCGGCCCGCATCACCGCGAACGCCGGCCGCCGCGCCCCCTCCGGCACGACGGCCGCGACCAGCGCGGAGGCCGAGGCGCGCTGCGCCCCGGAAGCGTACTGGGCCGCCGGCAGCGCGGCGAAGAGGGCGGGCGTGGGCAGCAGGGGGACGACGGCCAGCAGCAGCCCCGAGGCCGCGGCGGCCGCGAGCAGGACCCGGCGATGGCCGAACCGGTCGCCGTACCAGCCGCCGGTGAAGTTCCCCGCGACGAGCCCCATCCCGGCGATGCCGCTCAGCAGCCCCGCCTCGCCCGCGCCCAGCCCGCGCGGCCCCGTCAGGTACAGGAACGTGTAGGCGAAGCTCACGCTGACGACCATGTTCACGAACGTCCCGCAGGCCAGCAGCCAGACCGGCCTCGGCACTTCTCGCAGACCTCGCACGCGTCCCCCCGTCACCGGCCGACCCTTAGGTCAGTTCCTTTTGGGAACTTACTATGGACGCATGACAGCCTCAGGTCAACGACGACCGGTGCGCGAAGGGACGAGAGCCATGGCCCGCAGGACGAGCCTTCAGGACGCCACCTGCGCCATCGCCCAGGCCCTGGACGTCGTCGGCGACTGGTGGACCCTGCTGATCGTGCGCGACACCGCCCGCGGAGTGCATCGCTTCGACGCGCTGCAGGCCGAACTCGGCGTCTCCCGGAAGGTGTTGACCGAGCGGCTGCGCCTTCTCGTCGAGGCGGACGTGCTGACCCGCGTGCCCTACCAGGAGCACCCGCCGCGCTACGAGTACCGCCTCACCCCGCGCGGGCGCGCCCTGCTCCCCGTCCTGGTCGCGCTGCAGGACTGGGGCGACACCTGGGTCCTGGGCGACGGCAGCACGACGGCCACGGCCGAGGATGCCTCGGCGGAGGCGCGGCGGGTGCACGAGCTGGTGGGCACCCGGGTGCCCGAGCTCCGACTGCTCGACGACCGGGGCGAGTTGCGCGATCCCGTCGCCGCCGACAGCCCGTACACCGTTCTCTACTGCTTCCCCGGCGCCTACGCCCGCGCCGACTCCTATCCGCCGGGCTGGACGGACATCCCCGGCACGGCGGGCTGCACCCTGGAGTCCTGCACCTACCGCGACCGGCTTCAGGAGTTCACCGCGGCCGGCGCCGCCGTGCACGGTGTCTCCACCCAACGCCCGGACGAGCAGCGGGCGTTCGCCGAGAAGGAGGGCCTGCGGTTCCCGCTGCTGTCGGACGCCGAGCTGTCACTCGTCGCCGCGCTGCGGCTGCCCACCTTCCGTGCGGCGGGGGCCGGCCGGCT
The DNA here is from genome assembly GCF_054189285.1 of Streptomyces sp. MAI_2237. Taxonomy (NCBI): domain Bacteria; kingdom Bacillati; phylum Actinomycetota; class Actinomycetes; order Kitasatosporales; family Streptomycetaceae; genus Streptomyces; species Streptomyces sp. MAI_2237. The sequence continues at coordinate 781,811 of NZ_JAJPGQ010000001.1, forward strand.
GAAGCGGCTCACGCTGGTCGTGGACCGGGAGCGCACGGTGCGTCATGTGCTGTATCCGGTGACGGACATCGCGGGCAGCGTGGCGGCGGCCCTCACGGCGGTGCGCGGGGACGAAGCGTGAACGGCCCGGGCGGCCCGCACTCCCCTCGTGGTGCGGGCCGCCCGGGCCGGGGGTGTCAGCCGCGCTCGCCGGCCTCGTCCACCACGGCCGTCGCGACGAGCGAGTCGCCGCCGAGGGCCTGGTCGCCGGAGACCAGGCGCATGCCGACGATCCGGTACGTCCGCGGGTCGATGAGCCACTGGTCCCGCATGACCTTGCCGATCTTGGGGTCGACGGTCCGGCCGTACTCCAGCGCGACCGCCTGCCGTCCGGCCGCCACCGCGACCACGCCGTCGGCCAGGACGGCGGTGGTCCGCTCACAAGGCTCCCCCTGGGTTCGTCGGTGCGTGCGTGTCACCCCCTGTTCCCCGGTGGGCGGCGGAGAGTTCACGGTCTTCCGGCACAGGACGGCCCGTCAGGGAATCACCCGCGCCAGGACCTCGCGCCGGCGCGTCAGGGAATCATCCGTGCCAGCACCTCGCGCGCGTACCCCTCGTCGTACGGCGTCCCCGTCAGCAGCACCTGCAGGCAGATGCCGTCCATGAGCGCGACCAGCGCGCGGGCGGTGACGGGGTCCGTGCGGCCTGCGAGGCGGTCGGCGAGGGCGGTCATCTGCTCGGCGACGACGGGGCGCAGGGCGGGGCGGCGCAGGGCGGCGAGGTAGAGCTCGTACTCCAGCTCGACCCCGGTGCGGTCGCCCGCGAGCCAGTCGCCGAGCAGGCCGGCGAGTTCGGCGGCCAGGTCGGCGGCCGGGTCCGTCAGCCCGCCGCGGGAGGCGATGGCCTTGGCGAAGCCCTCGTCGGCCTGGCGCAGCGCGGCCACCATCAGCTCGTCGAGGGTCGTGAAGTGGTACGTCGTCGAGCCGAGCGGCACATCCGCCTCGGCAGCGACCGTGCGGTGGGTCAGTCCCGCGAGGCCCTTGTCCCCGACCACCCGGATCGCGGCGTCGATGATCCGCTGGCGCCGGTCGGGGTCGTAGCGGCGGGGCATCAGTGCGCGCCCCCGAGGTTGAGCACCACGACTCCGGCGATGATCAGGGCCATCCCGGCGACCTTGGCCGCCGTCATCCCCTCGCCGAAGAAGAGCAGGCCGATGACGGCGATGGCGGCGGTGCCGATGCCCGACCAGATGGCGTAGGCCGTGCCGACGGAGACGGTCTTCAGGGTCTGCGCGAGCAGGGCGAAGGAGACGACGTATCCGACGACGGTCACCAGCGACGGCACGAGCCGGCTGAAGCCTTCGCTGAACTTCATGGCGGTCGTCGCGCCGACCTCGGCGGCGATGGCCGCGCCGAGCAGGAGGTAGCCCATGTGTACGAGCGTACACAACGATGCGTACGGGTGTACACAGGCGGATTCGAGGCAGGACCGGGAAGGCGCCGGGGAGAGGGTGTGAAGTTTTGTGCGCGACGGGAGAGGCTTCACTGTCCTGTAGGCAGGTTTTTTCAGGGACGTTGGATATTCGCTGAAATCGCTTGCCGAAACATCTCCCCCAACTCGCCCTGGCTCCACTAGTGTTTCACCGCTCAACCACCCCACCCTCACACCCCCGGCCGCCGCCATGGGCGCCGCTGGAGGAACCGCGCATGCCAGACACCACGCCCGACCCCTCCCGCGAACCCTGGGAGAACGGCTGGGCCCCCGACACGTCCCGGGCACCGGGCACCCGCAGGCTGTGGCTGGCCGGCGGGCTCGCCATCGCCACGGTCATCACCTGCGTGATGGCGGTGGCCGTCATGGACACGGGCGCCGACCGTGACTCGAAGGCGTCGCAGGAGCCGTCGTCCGCCGAGACCGTCCCCGGCCTGATCTCCTTCGCCTCGCCCTCCGTGAAGAGCGCGTCGATGCCCCCGAACGGCAAGAGCGGCATGTCGTCGACGCGTCCCAGCGCCTCCCCCGAACCCCAGGAGAACAGCTCGCCGTCCGCGGCGCGGAGCGCGAAACCCTCCAAGTCGACCGGCTCGCACCCGGGTTCGACGAGCAAGCCGAAGCCGTCGGCCACCTGGCGGTCCGTCGAATCGGTCAACTACCCCGACCGTTACTGGCACGTGAGCGGCGGCTACGTGAAGCTCGACCCGCTCGGCGGCTCCGAGTCCCGCCAGGACTCCACGTTCAGACTGGTCAAAGGCCTGGCGGACAGCTCCTGTTACTCCTTCGCCACGGAGGACGGCGGCTATCTGCGCCACCGCAACTTCCTGCTGCGCGACGAGCCGAACGACGGCTCGACCCTGTTTAGGCAGGACGCGACCTTCTGCCCCCGCGCCTCCGCCTACTCGGGCGCGGTCATGCTGGAGTCGGTCAACTACCCGGGCCGCTTCCTGCGCCACCAGAACTTCCAGCTGAAGCTCGACCCGTTCCAGAACAGCTCGCTCTACCTGGCCGATTCGGCGTTCCGGCTGGTGGGCCCAGTCGCCTGACGCCCCGAAACGGCGGCACCACAGCACGAAGCGGCGGCACCCGCGAGGGGTGCCGCCGCTTCCTGTCCCGGGGGAGCCTCAGACGTTGAACCCGAGCGCCCGCAGCTGCTCCCGCCCGTCGTCCGTGATCTTGTCCGGACCCCACGGCGGCATCCAGACCCAGTTGATGCGCAGCTCGTTGACGAGGCCGTCCGTGGCGGACTTGGCCTGGTCCTCGATGACGTCCGTCAGCGGGCAGGCCGCCGAGGTCAGGGTCATGTCGATCGTCGCGATGTTCGCGTCGTCGATGTGGATGCCGTAGATCAGGCCGAGGTTGACGACGTCGATGCCCAACTCGGGGTCGACGACGTCGTACAACGCCTCGCGGATCTCCTCCTCCGAGGCCGGCTTCATCTCAACGGTCTCGCTCATGCCGTCTTCCTTTCGGCGTCGGCGCCCAGCGCCTGGGCCGTCGCGTCCTTCCACGCCATCCAGCTGAGGAGGGCGCACTTGACCCGGGCCGGGTACTTGGAGACACCGGCGAACGCGACCGCGTCCTCCAGCACCTCCTCCATCGCGTCGTCCGGCTCGATCCGGCCCTTGGACTGCATCAGCTCCAGGAAGGTCTCCTGGATCTTCTGCGCGTCCGACAGGTCCTTGCCGACCAGCAGGTCGTTCAGCACCGAGGCCGAGGCCTGGCTGATCGAACAGCCCTGGCCCTCGTAACTGACGTCCTCGATCCTGTGGCCGTCGTACTTCACGCGAAGGGTGATCTCGTCGCCGCACGTCGGGTTCACGTGGTGCACCTCGGCGTCGCCGTCCCGGAGACCACGCCCGTGCGGGTGCTTGTAGTGGTCCAGGATGACTTCCTGGTACATCGAGTCCAGCTTCATGCGATCGCTCGTCCCATCAGCCGAAGAAGTTCCGTACGTGCTCCAGCCCCTCGACCAGTGCGTCGATCTCGGCCGGCGTGGAGTACAGATAGAACGACGCTCGCGTGGTCGCGGGAATTCCGTACCGGAGGCAGACGGGGCGGGCGCAGTGGTGACCCACGCGGACCGCGATGCCCTGCTCGTCCAGTACCTGGCCCACGTCGTGCGGGTGGATGTCGCCGAGCGTGAAGGAGATCGCCGCGCCCCGGTCCTCGGCCGTGGTCGGGCCGATGATCCTGAGGTCGGGGACCTCCGCCAGCCGCTTGACGGCGTACTCCGTCAGCGCGTGCTCATGGGCGAGGATCTTGTCCATGCCGATCGCGTCGAGGTAGTCGATCGCCGCGCCCAGGCCCACGGCCTGCGCGATCGGCGGCGTGCCCGCCTCGAACTTGTGCGGCGCCGGGGCGTAGGTCGACGAGTGCATCGACACCGTCTCGATCATCTCGCCGCCGCCGAGGAACGGAGGAAGGTCCTCCAGCAGCTCCTGACGGCCCCAGAGCACGCCGATGCCGGTCGGGCCGCACATCTTGTGGCCGGTGAAGGCCACGAAGTCGGCCTGCAGGGCCTGCACGTCCACCGGCATGTGCGGAGCGGCCTGCGAGGCGTCGATGCAGACGAGGGCACCGACCTCCTGCGCGCGCCGGATGATCGTCTCGACCGGGTTGACCGTGCCCAGGATGTTCGACACCAGCACGAAGGAGACGATCTTCGTCTTCTCGGTGATGATCTCGTCGATGTTGGACAGGTCGAGGCGGCCGTCGTCGGTCAGGCCGAACCACTTCAGCTTCGCGCCCGTGCGCTGCGCGAGCAGCTGCCACGGCACGATGTTGGAGTGATGCTCCATCTCCGTGATGACGATCTCGGTCTCGTGGTCCACCCGGTAGGGCTCGTCGGCCCAGCCCAGCATGTTCGCCACGAGGTTGAGCGACTCGGAGGCGTTCTTGGTGAAGATCACCTCGTCGCGGCTCGGCGCGTTGATGAACGCGGCGACCTTGTCGCGCGCGCCCTCGTACAGCGCCGTGGCCTCCTCGGCGAGCACATGCACACCGCGGTGGACGTTGGCGTTGTAGCGCTCGTAGTACTCGGCGAGGGCGTCCAGCACCTGGCGCGGCTTCTGCGAGGTCGCCGCGTTGTCCAGGTACACGAGCTTCTGCCCGTCGTGGACCTGGCGGTCCAGGATGGGGAAGTCCTTGCGGATCGCCTCGGTGTCGAGGAGGCCCGGCAGCTGTGTCACGCGGATACGCCACCCTTCGTGTATGCCTCGTAGCCCTCGTTCTCCAGCTTGTCGGCGAGCTCGGCGCCGCCGGACTCGACGATGCGGCCGCCGGAGAAGACGTGGACGAAGTCGGGCTTGATGTAGCGCAGGATGCGCGTGTAGTGCGTGATCAGCAGGGTGCCGACCTCGCCGGACTCGCGGACGCGGTTGACGCCCTCGGAGACGACCCGCAGCGCGTCGACGTCGAGGCCGGAGTCCGTCTCGTCGAGGATGGCGATCTTCGGCTTGAGCAGTTCGAGCTGGAGGATCTCGTGGCGCTTCTTCTCACCGCCGGAGAAGCCCTCGTTGACGTTGCGCTCGGCGAAGGAGGAGTCCATGTGCAGGCGCTCCATGGCCTCCTTGACCTCCTTCACCCAGGTGCGCAGCTTGGGGGCCTCGCCGCGGATCGCGGTGGCGGAGGTGCGCAGGAAGTTGGAGACCGAGACGCCGGGGACCTCGACCGGGTACTGCATCGCCAGGAACAGACCGGCGCGGGCGCGCTCGTCGACGGACATCTCCAGGACGTCCTCGCCGTCGAGGGTGACGGTGCCGCCGGTGATCGTGTACTTCGGGTGGCCCGCGAGGGAGTAGGCGAGCGTCGACTTGCCGGAGCCGTTGGGGCCCATGATGGCGTGCGTCTCGCCCTGCTTCACGGTCAGGTCGACGCCCTTGAGGATCTCCTTCGTGGCGTTGTCGGCCTCGACGGTGACGCGCAGGTCTCGGATTTCAAGCGTTGCCATGGGTGCCTCAGGACTCCTGGTTGAGGGAGACGAGAACGTCGTCCCCTTCGATCTTTACGGGGTATACGGGGACGGGGCGCGTCGCGGGGAGGCCGGACGGCTTGCCGGTGCGCAGGTCGAAGCTGGAGCCGTGCAGCCAGCACTCGATCTGGCAGTCCTCCACCTCGCCCTCGGAGAGGGAGACGTTCGCGTGCGAGCAGATGTCGTGGATCGCGAACACCTCGCCCTCGGTCTTCACGACCGAGACCGGCGTGCCGTCGAGTTCCACCCGCTTCGGGGTGTCCTCCTCCAGCTCGCTCAGTCCACAGGCGCGTACGAACGCTGACATCAGACCGACGCCTCCAGCTCTTCGTCGATCTTCTCCAGCAGGCGGGCCTCGATGTCGTCCACGCCGATCTGCTGGACGAGCTCGGCGAAGAAGCCGCGGACCACCAGGCGACGGGCCTCGTCGGCCGGGATGCCGCGGGCCATCAGGTAGAACAGCTGCTCGTCGTCGAAGCGGCCGGTCGCGGAGGCGTGCCCGGCGCCGACGATCTCGCCGGTCTCGATCTCCAGGTTCGGCACCGAGTCGACGCGGGCGCCGTCCGTGAGGACCAGGTTGCGGTTCATCTCGTACGTGTCCGTGCCCTCGGCCGCGGCCTCGATGAGCACGTCGCCGATCCACACCGCGTGGGCGCTGTCGCCCTGGAGCGCGCCCTTGTAGACGACGTTGGACTTGCAGTGCGGGACGTTGTGGTCGACCAGGAGGCGGTGCTCCTGGTGCTGGCCGGCGTCCGTGAAGTACAGGCCGAGCAGCTCGGCCTCGCCGCCGGGACCGGCGTAGGTGACGCGCGGGTGCAGGCGCACGAGGTCGCCGCCGAAGGTCACCACGACCGACTTGAAGCTCGCGTCCCGGCCGATGAGGGCGTTGTGCTGGGCCACGTGCACGGCCTTGTCGTCCCAGTCCTGGACGGAGACGACGGTCAGCTTGGCGCCGTCGCCCAGGATGTAGTCGACGTTGGCGGCGAGCACGGCGTCACCGGTGTGGTCGATGACGACGACGGCCTCGGCGAAGGCGCCGAGCTCGATCACCTGGTGGCCGAAGCGGACGCCGCCCTCGCCGTGCACGGCGATCCGGATGGGCTCGGTGAGGACCGTCTCCTTGGGGACGGTGACCACGCCGGCCTTCTCGAACGCCGAGTACGCCTGGGCCGCGATGCGGTCCACGGGGGTGCCCGCCTTGCCGATCCGGGCGTCGTCGCGGTCGACGGTCTCGACCGTGACGCCCTCGGGTGCCTCGACGGCGACCGTGACGCCCTCGCCGGTCACGGCGGCGGTGCCGTCGTGCAGGCCGCGCAGGCGCTCCAGCGGGGTGAACCGCCACTCCTCCTCGCGGCCGTGCGGGACCGGGAAGTCCGCCACGTCGAAGGAGGGGGGCGCGCTCATGCGCGTGGCGACGGTCGACTCGGCGGCCACCGCGATCTGGCCGGCGGTCGTGCTGCCCACCGGGATGTTCTGAGCCTCAGCCATGGCTGTCGGTCTGCTCTCTTCCTACGTCAGAATTGCTGGCTGCTTACCTGGGGACGGGCCTTAACCGACCGCGCCCTCCATCTGCAGCTCGATCAGCCGGTTGAGCTCGAGGGCGTACTCCATGGGCAGCTCCTTCGCGATGGGCTCGACGAAGCCGCGCACGATCATCGCCATCGCCTCGAACTCGCTGAGGCCGCGGCTCATCAGGTAGAAGAGCTGGTCCTCGGAGACCTTGGAGACGGTCGCCTCGTGGCCCATGGACACGTCGTCCTCGCGGACGTCCACGTAGGGGTACGTGTCGGAGCGGGAGATGGTGTCGACGAGCAGTGCGTCGCACAGGACGTTCGACTTGGAGCCGTGGGCGCCCTCGCCGATCTCGACCAGGCCGCGGTAGGAGGTGCGGCCGCCGCCGCGCGCCACCGACTTGGAGACGATGTTGGAGGAGGTGTTCGGCGCCATGTGGACCATCTTGGAGCCGGCGTCCTGGTGCTGGCCCTCGCCCGCGAAGGCGATGGACAGGGTCTCGCCCTTGGCGTGCTCGCCCATCAGGTAGACGGCCGGGTACTTCATCGTCACCTTGGAGCCGATGTTGCCGTCGATCCACTCCATGGTGGCGCCCTCGTAGGCGACGGCGCGCTTGGTGACCAGGTTGTAGACGTTGTTCGACCAGTTCTGGATGGTCGTGTAGCGGCAGCGGGCGTTCTTCTTGACGATGATCTCGACGACCGCGGAGTGCAGCGAGTCCGACTTGTAGATCGGCGCGGTGCAGCCCTCGACGTAGTGCACGTAGGCACCCTCGTCGACGATGATCAGGGTCCGCTCGAACTGGCCCATGTTCTCCGTGTTGATCCGGAAGTAGGCCTGGAGCGGGATCTCCACGTGGACGCCCGGCGGCACGTAGATGAAGGAGCCGCCCGACCACACCGCGGTGTTCAGCGACGCGAACTTGTTGTCGCCGACCGGGATGACCGTGCCGAAGTACTCCTTGAAGAGCTCCGGGTGCTCCTTCAGGGCGGTGTCGGTGTCCAGGAAGATGACACCCTGCTCCTCCAGGTCCTCGCGGATCTGGTGGTAGACGACCTCGGACTCGTACTGGGCCGCGACACCGGCGACGAGGCGCTGCTTCTCCGCCTCGGGGATGCCGAGCTTGTCGTACGTGTTCTTGATGTCCTCGGGCAGGTCCTCCCAGGACTCCGCCTGCTTCTCCGTGGAGCGCACGAAGTACTTGATGTTGTCGAAGTCGATGCCCGACAGGTCCGAGCCCCAGTTCGGCATGGGCTTCTTGTCGAACAGGCGCAGGCCCTTGAGACGGAGCTTGGTCATCCACTCCGGCTCGTTCTTCTTGCCGGAGATGTCCCGGACGACTTCCTCGCTCAGACCGCGCTTCGCCGAGGCACCGGCTTCGTCGGAGTCCGCCCAGCCGTATTCGTACTTGCCCAGGCCTTCGAGCTCAGGGTGGGCAGTCTCCTCGATGGGGAGAGTCATGCGGGGTTCCTCCCGGCCGTGCTTGCAGATGCGTTGTGAGTGATCTCGGAAATCTTTGGGATGAACGTCGTGCAGACGCCGTCGCCGTGCGCGATGGTCGCCAGTCGCTGGACGTGAGTACCCAGCAGCTGGGAGAAGATCTCGGTCTCCGCCTCGCAGAGCTGGGGGAACTTTTCCGCGACATGGGCGACGGGGCAGTGGTGCTGGCACAGCTGCTCGCCGACCGGTGCGCTGCGCGCCGTAGCAGCGTACCCGTCCGCGCTCAGGGCCTTGGCCAGGGCTTCTGTGCGCTCCTCGGGGGCGGCGGCCTCGATCGCCCTGCGGTAGGCGTCGGCCTGCTCGGCGATCCTCGCGCGCGCGAAGGCGACGACCGCCTCGTCCCCGCCGAACCGCTCCTGGATGAAGCGCAGGGCGTCCGCGGCGAGCTTGTCGTAGGACTGGTCGAAAGCGTCGCGGCCGCAGTCGGTGAGCGCGAAGACCTTCGCGGGACGGCCACGCGTGCGCGTGCCGTACACCCGCTGCTCTCGCGCCTCGACGACGTCGTCGGCGACGAGCGCGTCCAGATGCCGTCGTACGGCGGCCGGGGTCAGGCCCAGCCGGCCCGCCAGCTCGGTGACGGTCGACGGCCCGTGGTCCAGGATGGACCGCGCGACCCGGTTGCGGGTGGACCGCTCCCCGGTCGCGAGCTCCTCCTGGGGGGTCCCCGTGGGGGTCTCCCGAGCCTCGCCGACGTTTTTCACAACGCCATTGTTGCGTAATTCCTCAGGACCGGGCAAGCGGCGTCCGGAAGGCCCGACGGTGCCCTGCGTCACTTAGGCTCACCTAATCCCACCTGCGCAAACGATCTTTGATCGATCAAACAGGTGGTACACGGCGGGCCCGTGGGGAAGACTCCCGAGCATGGCGACACCCCCTCCCACCGGCCCACTCGTCACTCGCGACACCCTGGCCGCGCAGCTGCGCGAGCTCGGCGTGCGCAGCGGTGAGACCCTCCTCGTGCACTCCTCCCTCCGCAGTCTCGGCTGGGTCTGCGGAGGCGCCGTCGCGGTGGTCCAGGCACTGCTGGACGCCGTCGGGCCGCAGGGCACGATCGTCGTCCCCACCCAGACCGGGGACATCTCGGACCCGGCCCTGTGGAACAGCCCCCCGGTGCCCGAGGAGTGGTGGTCGCGGATCAGGGCCGCGATGCCCGCCTACGACCCCCTGATCACCCCCACCCGCGGGGTCGGCGTGATTCCGGAAACCGTGCGCACCTGGCCGGGCGCCCTGCGCAGCGCGCACCCCCAGACCTCCTTCGCCGCGCTCGGCCCCCGGGCGGCGCGGATCGTGGACGGGCACGCGACGGACTGCCGGCTGGGTGAGCAGAGCCCGCTGGCCAGGCTGGAGGAGATGGGCGCCCGGGTGCTGCTCCTGGGCGCCGGCTACGCCTCCTGCACGAGCTTCCACCTCGCCGAGTACCGCATCCCCTCCCCGCTCGTCGGCGTGGGCCGGCCCGTGCAGGGCGGCGGCTGGGAGACGGTGATCGAGGTGTCGATCACCTCGGCCCGCTTCGACGAGCTGGGCCAGGACTTCGAACGGGACCGTCCCGTCGTACGGGGAAAGGCGGGCGCGGCGCAGGTGCGGCTGTTCCCCGTGGCGGACGCCGTGGCGTACGCCGAACGGTGGCTGCCGCTGCACCGCTCCCGTGAGGAGGAGATGGCGACGGGTGCGGATCCCGCACCCGCCCGTCGGAGCCGGGCGCCGCGTACCTAGACTCGGGCCCATGCGAAGTGAGCCCGTGGTCCAGGTTCAGGGCCTGGTGAAGCGGTACGGCACGAAAACCGCCGTGGACGGCCTCGACCTGGTGGCCGAGGCGGGCGTGACCGCCGTGCTCGGTCCGAACGGCGCGGGCAAGACGACGACCGTGGAGACCTGTGAGGGGTACCGCAGACCGGACTCCGGCACGGTGCGCGTCCTCGGTCTCGACCCGGTGCGCCAGGCCCGTGACCTGCACCCCCGGATCGGCGTGATGCTCCAGTCGGGGGGCGTGTACTCGGGTGCGCGGGCCGACGAGATGCTGCGCCACGTGGCCAGGCTGCACGCCGATCCGCTGGACGTGGACGCCCTGATCGAGCGCCTCGGCCTCGGCTCCTGCGGCCGAACGGCGTACCGCCGGCTGTCCGGCGGCCAGCAGCAGCGCCTGGCGCTGGCGATGGCCGTGGTCGGCCGTCCCGAGCTGGTGTTCCTGGACGAGCCGACCGCCGGCCTCGACCCGCAGGCCCGCCACGCCACCTGGGACCTGGTCCGTGACCTGCGCGCCGACGGCGTTTCCGTGATCCTCACCACGCACTACATGGAGGAGGCCGAGGAGCTCGCCGACGACGTCGTGATCATCGACGCGGGCCGGGTCATCGCGCACGGCTCCCCGGAGCAGCTGTGCCGGGGCGGGGCGGAGAACACCCTGCGCTTCGTCGGCCGCCCCGGCCTCGACGTGGGCTCGCTGCTCAAGGCGCTGCCGGCCGACTGCTCCGCCGCCGAGCTGACGCCGGGTTCCTACCGGGTCGTCGGCAAGGTCGATCCGCAACTGCTGGCGACGGTGGCCTCCTGGTGCGCGCAGCACGGCGTGATGCCGGACAGGATCTCGGTGGAACGGCACACCCTCGAAGACGTTTTCTTGGAGCTCACGGGCAAGGAGTTGCGCGCATGATTCCGGGTCGCACAAGGACCTGCCGGGGGTCCGGGGGTTGTCCCCCGGGACGACACAGCCTTGAGCTCACAGGCAAGGAGCTGCGCTCGTGACGACCGTGGGCACTGGTGTCTACACCCCGAAGCCGGGCGCGGCCCCTCTGCCCCGCATGATCGCGGCGCAGGCGGCGCTGGAGACGAAGATGCTCCTGCGCAACGGCGAGCAGCTGCTGCTCACCGTGGTGATCCCGACCCTGCTGCTGGTCCTGTTCAGCTCCGTCGACATCGTCGACACGGGCGCGGGCGAGGCCGTGGACTTCCTCACCCCCGGCATCCTCGCGCTGGCGGTCATGTCCACCGCCTTCACCGGCCAGGCGATCGCCACGGGCTTCGAGCGCCGCTACGGCGTCCTCAAGCGCCTCGCCTCCTCGCCGCTGCCTCGCTGGGGCCTGATGACCGCGAAGACGGTGTCGGTGCTGGTCACGGAGGTCCTGCAGGTGATCCTGCTGACGGTGATCGCCTTCGCCCTCGGCTGGTCCCCGCACGGGAACCCGCTCGCCGTCGTCCTCCTGCTCGTCCTGGGCACGGCGGCCTTCTCGGGCCTGGGGCTGCTCATGGCGGGCACCCTGAAGGCCGAGGCGACCCTGGCCGCCGCCAACCTGGTCTTCCTGCTGTTGCTCGTGGGCGGCGGGGTGATCGTGCCGCTCGACAAGTTCCCGCAGGGAGCGCAGGACGTGCTGGGCCTGCTGCCGATCTCCGCCCTGTCGGACGGCCTGCGGGACGTGCTGCAGCACGGCGCCGGCATGCCGTGGGGCGACCTGGGGATCCTGGCCGTGTGGGCGGTCGCGGGGCTGGCCGCGGCGGGGACGTTCTTCCGCTGGGAGTAGCAGGAAGGTGAGGGGTCGTGGACCCTCGTGAAAGCGTGCACAAGCGGCGGCCTACCATGGGTGCCGTGCCAAACGTGACCCCCGCCGACGCCCTCGCGGCCGTGCGCAACCCGCTCGCCTTCATCGCCGCACGCTGGACCCCGGATCCCCGGACGGTCCGGCGGGCGGCCCTGTCCGCGCTCGTCATGTCGGTGGTCATCGTCGTCACCGGCGGCGCGGTGCGCCTGACCGGCTCCGGGCTCGGTTGCCCGACCTGGCCGAAGTGCACCGCCGACTCGCTCACCACGACCAGTGCGATGGGCTTCCACGGCGTCATCGAGTTCGGCAACCGCATGCTGACGTACGTGCTGTGCGCGGCCGTCGGCTGGGCGATCGTCGCCGCCCGCTCGCAGAAGCCGTTCCGGCGCAGTCTGACCCGGCTGGGCTGGGCGCAGTTCTGGATCGTGATGGGCAACGCGATCCTCGGCGGCATCGTCGTGCTCGTCGGCCTCAACCCGTACACGGTCGCGGCGCACTTCCTGCTCTCCACCGCCCTGATCGCCGTGGCCGTGGTGATGTGGCAGCGCACCCGCGAGGGCGACGGGGCGCCCCGGCCGCTGGTCGGCAAGCCCGTGCAGCAGATGGTGTGGTTCCTGGTGCTGGCCGCCGTGCTGCTCATCGCGGTCGGCACGGTGGTCACCGGCGCGGGCCCGCACGCCGGTGACAGCCGCGAGGTCGAGCGGATGCCGCTGGACTGGGAGACGGTCAGCAAGCTGCACGCCGTGCTGGCCTGGATCGTGGTGACGCTGACGTTCGCCCTGTGGTTCGTCCTCAAGGCGGTCGACGCGCCCGCGGCCCCCCTCGCCCGCACCCGTGAGCTCTTCCTGATCCTGCTCGGCCAGGGCGTCATCGGTTACGTCCAGTACTTCACCAAGCTCCCCGAGGCCCTGGTCGCTCTGCACATGTTCGGCTCCTGCCTGGTGTGGATCGGCGTGCTGCGGGTGCTGCTGGCGCTGCGCGAGCGGCCGGAGGTGGTGGCCGACCTGCCGGGGCCCTCGGCCGAGATGACGGTCGGCACACGCGCCTAGGCCGGACCGCTCACTCCAGCCCGTACACCCGCCGGGCGTTCCCCGCCGCCACCAGCCCCGCGACCCGCTGGGCGTCCGTCAGCGACCACGCCCCCTCGGCCACCCAGCTGCCCAGCACCCGTCCGAGCGACTCGCGGAACAGGCGGGCGCCCACCACGTGCAGCTCGGGCAGCCCCTGGGCCCCGCTGGAGAAGAGGATCTTGCCGAAGGGCGCCAGCTCCAGGATCTCGGCGAGCACGGTCGCCGCGCGGGCGCCGGTGCGCACCAGGGCGGCGCCCGAGTCGGCGTAGACGTGCGGGAAGGCGCCCGCCAGGTGGGCGGCGTGCCGGTGGTAGGGGTAGCCGTGCAGCAGGACCAGGTCCGTGCCGAGGCCGGCCGTGGCGCGGACGAAGTCGGTGAGCAGCACCGGGTCGGTGCGGTCGATGCGCTGGCCCGGTTCGCCGAGCCCCGCGTGGAGCTGGAGCGGCAGGCCGGAGCCGACCGCGATCCACAGCAGGTGCCGCAGCAGGACGGGGTCGCTCAGCTGGCCGCCGACCCGGCGGCCGGACAGCCAGCGGCCCGCCGCGCCCCGCACCTCCCCCGGTCCCGGCGGCTCGGGCGCCAGGGCCAGACCGTGGCGGGTGCCGGCGACGGAGGTGAAGGCGACCGCGCCCGCGGCGGCGCCGTGCACCGACTCGGCGAGGTTGGCGAGGAAGGACTCGACGGTGCCGGAGGTGTCGGCGACCTGCTCGGCCAGTAATTCCAGCCGGACGATCTCCCGCGCGTCGGCCGCGCTCGTGGAGGCCAGTTCGTCCGGCCCGGTGAGGTCGCCCGGCAGGCCCGTGTCGACCAGATATGTGGTGATGCCGCTGCCGCGCAGGAGCCTGCGGCCCACCTCCAGCACGCCGAGTTCACGACGGCGGGCGAGATAGCGGGCGGGATGGCAGTGCGGTTCCATGCCCAGCAGGGGCGGGCACCAGCGCCGTACGGCGAAACCCGTCTGGGTGTCGAAGAGCGTGGTGCCCGGGGCGGGCGGGCCCTCGGTTCGGGCCAGCTGGGCCTCGAAGGTGCCGAGGCCCAGTTCGGTTCTCAGTACACCGTGGCAGTACTGGTCCACGAGGGACGGCGTTTCGATCATCCGGGATCTCCGTTTACTGGACCGTTGCTCCTTAACAGGTCCTAACGGGTGAACCGGTCAGAGGTGTTGGTGCGACACACCCCGTGCGAAATCGCCGGAAGAGGTCAGGCGTTCGCGGGGCCGCCCAGCTGGATCCCCGCCATCCGCGTCCACTCGTACCGCCCGGTGCGCACCTTCGCCGCGAACTCCCCGTCGAAGTCCTCGTGGACGGTGATGCCGGCCTTCTGGAGGGCCTTCTCGGCGAGTGCGTACGAGGGCGCCACCAGGTCGCCCCAGCCGCCGTCCTCGCCGACGAGGACGATGCGCGCCCCGCGCTCGCCGATGTGGGCCACCTGCCCCTCGGCTCCGCCGTGCGCCTTGGAGAAGGCGCCGATCCGCTTGGCGAGCCTCGCCACCTTGCGTTCGGCCTTCGCGTCAACCTGCTGCGTGTCTGCCATGGCCAGGATGCTACCGACGAGTAGATCAAACGGCGACGGGCGGGGTGCGTGGCCTTGGCCACGCACCCCGCCCGTCGGGCGTCACAGGGGGCGTCAGCGCAGGAAGGGGTCCACCGCGATCGCCACGAACAGCAGCGACACATAGGTGATGGACCAGTGGAACAGGCGCATCTCCTTGAGCTTGGCGCCGGTCGCCTCCCCCTTCGCGCGGGTCTGCAGCGCGTGCGCCTCCCACAGCCACCAGCCGCCCGCCGCCAGGGCGACCAGGGTGTAGAACCAGCCCGTGTAGCCGAGAGGGGTGAGCAGCAGGGAGACGGCCACCATCACCCAGCTGTAGATCACGATCTGCTTGGCGACGACCTTGTTGGAGGCGATGACCGGCAGCATCGGCACGCCCACGCGCGCGTAGTCGTCCTTCACCTTCATCGACAGCGGCCAGTAGTGCGGCGGAGTCCAGAAGAAGATCACCAGGAACAGGACGACCGGGGCCCAGGAGAGGGAGTCGGTGACGGCCGACCAGCCGATCAGCACGGGCATACAGCCCGCGATGCCGCCCCACACGATGTTCTGCGAGGTCCGGCGCTTGAGGATCATCGTGTAGACGACGACGTAGAAGAGGAGCGCGCCGAGGGAGAGCCAGGCCGACAGCCAGTTGACGGTGAGGCCGAACAGCAGCGTGGAGACGACCGCCAGGGTGACGCCGAAGGCGAGGCACTCGCGTGGGCTCACCATGCCGGTGACCAGCGGCCGCTGCGAGGTGCGGTCCATCAGCGCGTCGATGTCGCGGTCGATGTACATGTTCAGCGCGTTGGCGCCGCCCGCCGACAAGTAGCCGCCCACGCAGGTCAGCAGCACCAGCGTCAGGTCCGGCACACCCTGCTGGGCGAGGAACATCACCGGAACGGTGGTGATGAGCAGGAGCTCGATGATCCGCGGCTTGGTCAGCGCCACGAACGCCTTGACACGGGCCCCGAACGGCCGGTGACGCGGGCTCTCGCTCGCACCGATTACCCCCGCTGGACGGGATTCGACGGCCGTCACGCACACCCCTACAGAGACATCCCAGCGAGCCCCGCCCGTGTGAAGCACGGGTAAAGGCTCGCGCGTACCACGCCACTGTAGACGTTGCCCATACCCCGGCCTTCGCGGGGGTGGGCTCGTGTTGGACGGGGGCCGTGACGGGGGCGGCGACGGGGCCCGCAGACGGTCGTACGCGAGCTCGATTGAGCAGTCAGATGAGCGGCTGCGTATTCAGTTGCCAAATGCCGTACAGCCCAGTCGGGAGGCGGATGCCGCGCAGTCCCGGCAGTCTGGGATGACTCGAAAAAATGCACGTTCTTACAGGGGTAGGCTCGACAACGGCCGGTGGGCGTCCAGTGCGCCGGCATTCGACATGCGTGACATGTGGAGAGGAGCCCTGACTCAGGGTGAGCACCAAGCCGACCACCACAGACCTCGAGTGGACCGAGTTGGACCAGCGGGCCGTGGACACCGCCCGCGTCCTGGCCGCCGACGCCGTACAGAAGGTCGGCAACGGCCATCCGGGTACGGCCATGAGCCTGGCGCCCGCCGCGTACACCCTCTTCCAGAAGGTGATGCGGCACGACCCGGCCGACCCGGACTGGGTTGCCCGCGACCGCTTCGTGCTGTCCGCCGGCCACTCGTCCCTGACCCTCTACACGCAGCTCTACCTGGCCGGCTTCGGCCTGGAGCTGGACGACCTGAAGTCCTTCAGGACCTGGGGCTCGAAGACGCCCGGCCACCCGGAGTACGGCCACACCAAGGGCGTCGAGACGACGACCGGCCCGCTGGGCCAGGGTGTCGCCAACGCCGTGGGCATGGCGATGGCCGCCCGCTACGAGCGCGGTCTGTTCGACCCGGAGACCCCGCAGGGCGAGTCCCCCTTCGACCACTTCGTCTACTGCATCGCCGGTGACGGCTGCCTCCAGGAGGGCATCTCCGCCGAGGCGTCCTCGATGGCCGGCCACCAGAGGCTCGGCAACCTGATCCTGCTGTGGGACGACAACCACATCTCGATCGAGGGCGACACCGAGACGGCCGTCTCCGAGGACACCGTCAAGCGCTACGAGGCGTACGGCTGGCACGTGCAGCGGATCGCCCCCAAGCCGGACGGCGACCTGGACCCGCACGCCATCTACAACGCGATCGAGGCCGCGAAGAAGGTCACCGACCGGCCGTCGTTCATCGCGATGCGCTCGATCATCGCCTGGCCCGCCCCGAACGCGCAGAACACCGAGGCCGCCCACGGCTCGGCGCTCGGCGACGACGAGGTGGCCGCCACCAAGCGTGTCCTCGGCTTCGACCCGGAGAAGACCTTCGAGGTCTCCGACGACGTCATCAAGCACACCCGGCAGGCGCTGGAGCGCGGCCGCGAGGCGAAGGCGGAGTGGGAGAAGTCGTTCCAGCTGTGGCGTGAGAACAACACCGAGCGCGCCGCCGACTTCGACCGCATCAGCAAGGGCGAGCTGCCGGCCGGCTGGGAGGACAAGCTCCCGGTCTTCGAGCCCGGCAAGGGCGTCGCCACGCGTGCCGCGTCCGGCAAGGTGCTGCAGGCGCTCGGCGCGGTGATCCCGGAGCTGTGGGGCGGCTCGGCGGACCTCGCCGGCTCCAACAACACCACCATCGACAAGACGTCGTCGTTCCTGCCGGCGGACAACCCGCTGCCGGAGGCGAGCCCGTACGGCCGCACCCTGCACTTCGGCATCCGCGAGCACTCCATGGCCGCGGAGATGAACGGCATCACCCTGCACGGCAACACCCGTGTCTACGGCGGCACCTTCCTGGTGTTCTCCGACTACATGCGCAACGCCGTCCGGCTGTCGGCGCTGATGCACCTGCCGGTGACCTACGTCTGGACGCACGACTCCATCGGTCTCGGCGAGGACGGCCCCACCCACCAGCCGGTCGAGCACCTGGCCTCGCTGCGCGCCATCCCCGGCCTCAACGTCGTCCGTCCGGCCGACGCCAACGAGACCGCGATCGCCTGGCGCGAGATCCTCAAGCGCTGGACCAAGGAGTACGGCAAGGGCGCCCCGCACGGACTGGCGCTCACGCGTCAGGGCGTGCCGACGTACGAGCCCAACGACGACGCCGCCAAGGGCGGTTACGTCCTGTTCGAGGCCGAGGGCGGCGACGCGCAGGTCATCCTGATCGCCACCGGTTCCGAGGTGCACGTCGCCGTCGAGGCGCGCGAGGCGCTGCAGGCCGACGGGGTGCCGACGCGGGTCGTGTCCATGCCGTCCGTGGAGTGGTTCGAGGAGCAGGACCAGGGGTACCGGGACAGCGTTCTGCCGCCGAGCGTGAGGGCGCGGGTCGCGGTCGAGGCCGGTATCGGTCTGACCTGGCACAAGTACGTGGGGGATGCCGGCCGCATCGTTTCCCTGGAGCACTTCGGTGCCTCCGCCGACGGCAAGGTGCTCTTCCAGGAGTACGGCTTCACCGCCGAGAACGTGGCCGCCCAGGCCCGGGAATCCCTCGCCGCCGCCCAGCGCTGACGCCCGTATACGACACGTAGGAGATGTAATTCCATGACAGACGCACTCAAGCGCCTCTCCGAAGAAGGCGTGGCGATCTGGCTGGACGACCTGTCGCGCAAGCGGATCACGTCCGGCAACCTCGCCGAGCTGATGGACCAGCAGCACGTCGTGGGCGTCACCACCAACCCGACGATCTTCCAGAAGGCGATCTCCGAGGGCGACGGCTACGACCAGCAGCTGTCCGACCTCGCCGCCCGCAAGGTCACCGTCGAAGAGGCCATCCGCATGATCACGACGGCGGACGTCCGCGACGCCGCCGACATCCTGCGCCCGGTCTTCGACTCCACCGACGGCCAGGACGGCCGCGTGTCGATCGAGGTCGACCCGCGTCTGGCCCACAACACCAAGGCCACGGTGGCCGAGGCCAAGCAGCTCGCCTGGCTGGTGGACCGGCCCAACACGCTCATCAAGATCCCGGCCACCGAGGCGGGCCTCCCGGCGATCACCGAGACCATCGGCCTCGGCATCAGCGTCAACGTCACGCTGATCTTCTCCCTGGAGCGCTACCGCAAGGTCATGGACGCCTACCTGTCCGGCCTGGAGAAGGCCAAGGAGCGCGGCCTGGACCTGTCGAAGATCCACTCCGTGGCGTCCTTCTTCGTCTCCCGCGTCGACACCGAGATCGACCGGCGCCTCGACGAGCTGGGCACCGACGAGGCCAAGGCGGTACGCGGCAAGGCCGCCGTCGCCAACGCGCGTCTGGCGTACCAGGCGTACGAGGAGGTCTTCTCCTCCGACCGCTGGTCGGCGCTGGAGAACGCGGGCGCCCGCAAGCAGCGCCCGCTGTGGGCCTCCACCGGCGTGAAGGACAAGGCCTACAAGCCGACCCTGTACGTCGACGACCTGGTGGCGCCGAACACGGTGAACACCATGCCGGAGGCCACCCTGCACGCCACCGAGGAGGGCGGCTCCATCACCGGCAACACCATCGCCGGGACGTACGAGCAGGCCCGCGCCGACATCGACGCCGTCGAGAAGCTCGGCATCTCGTACGACGAGGTCGTGCAGCTGCTGGAGGAGGAGGGCGTCGAGAAGTTCGAGGCGTCCTGGAACGACCTGCTGAAGTCGACCGAGGCGGAGCTGGAGCGCCTCGCCCCCTCGGAGGGCTGAGACCTTGGCTCCTCTTTCCGGTTCCGGAGCGAACCCGCTTCGTGACCCCGCGGACCGACGGCTCCCGCGTATCGCGGGGCCGTCGGGCCTGGTCATCTTCGGCGTCACGGGCGACCTGTCGCGCAAGAAGCTGATGCCCGCCGTGTACGACCTCGCGAACCGGGGTCTGCTGCCGCCGGGCTTCTCCCTGGTGGGCTTCGCCCGCCGCGAGTGGGAGAACGAGGACTTCGCCGCCGAGGTCCATGACGCCGTCAAGGCGCACGCCCGCACGCCGTTCCGCGAGGAGGTCTGGCAGCAGCTCATCCAGGGGATGCGCTTCGTCCAGGGCACCTTCGACGACGACGACGCGTTCGAGCGGCTGCGTTCCACCATCGAGGAGCTCGACAAGGCACAGGGCACGGGCGGCAACTTCGCCTTCTACCTGTCGGTGCCGCCGCGCTCCTTCCCGGTGGTCATCCAGCAGCTGAAGAAGCACGGCCTGGCCGACCAGAGCGGCGGCTCGTGGCGGCGCGCCGTCATCGAGAAGCCCTTCGGCCACAACCTGAAGTCGGCCGAGGAGCTCAACAAGGTCGTCCACGAGGTCTTCGCCCCGGACCAGGTCTTCCGCATCGACCACTACCTGGGCAAGGAGACCGTCCAGAACATCCTGGCGCTGCGCTTCGCCAACACGATGTTCGAGCCGATCTGGAACCGGTCCTTCGTGGACCACGTGCAGATCACCATGGCCGAGGACATCGGCATCGGCGGCCGTGCCGGTTACTACGACGGCATCGGCGCCGCCCGCGACGTCATCCAGAACCACCTGCTGCAGCTGCTGGCCCTGACGGCCATGGAGGAGCCGGCCTCCTTCGACGCGGACGCGCTGGCCGCGGAGAAGACCAAGGTGCTCGGGGCCGTGCGGCTGCCGAAGGACCTGGGCCGCGACACCGTGCGCGGGCAGTACGCGGCGGGCTGGCAGGGCGGCGAGAAGGCCGTCGGTTACCTCCAGGAGGAGGGCATCGACGCCAACTCCAAGACCGACACCTACGCCGCCATCAAGGTGGGGATCGACAACCGCCGCTGGGCGGGCGTCCCCTTCTACCTGCGGACCGGCAAGCGCCTCGGCCGCCGCGTCACCGAGATCGCGGTCGTCTTCCAGCGGGCGCCGCACTCCCCCTTCGACCACACGGCGACGGAGGAGCTCGGCAAGAACGCGATCGTCATCCGCGTCCAGCCGGACGAGGGCGTGACGGTCCGCTTCGGCTCCAAGGTGCCGGGCACCTCCATGGAGATCCGGGACGTGTCGATGGACTTCGCCTACGGCGAGTCGTTCACCGAGTCCTCCCCGGAGGCGTACGAGCGCCTGATCCTGGACGTGCTGCTGGGCGACTCGAACCTCTTCCCGCGCACCGAGGAGGTCGAGCTGTCCTGGAAGATCCTCGACCCGATCGAGCAGTACTGGGACGAGAACGGCAAGCCCGCGCAGTACCCGTCCGGCACCTGGGGTCCCGTCGAGGCGGACGAAATGCTCGAGCGAGACGGACGGAGCTGGCGCCGGCCATGAAGATAGACCTCACGGACACCACGGCCAGCAAGATCAACAAGGCACTGGTGCAGGGGCGGCGGGCCATCGGCACGCCCGCCGTCGGCATGGTGCTGACGCTGGTCATCGTGACGGACGAGGAGAACGCGTACGACGCGCTGAAGGCCGCGAACGACGCCTCGCGCGAGCACCCCTCGCGCACGCTCGTGGTCATCAAGCGCGTCTCGCGCACCCCCCGCGACCGCACGTCGTCCCGGCTGGACGCCGAGGTGCGGGTGGGCGCGGACGCGGGGACCGGCGAGACGGTCATCCTGCGGATGTACGGCGAGATCGCCGACCACGCGCAGTCCGTCGTGCTGCCCCTGCTGCTGCCGGACGCGCCCGTCGTCGTCTGGTGGCCGGTGAACGCGCCGCTCGACCCGGCCAGCGACCCGCTGGGCGCCCTCGGCCAGCGCCGGGTGACGGACACCTACGCCGCCGAGCAGCCGGTGCGGGAGCTCGCGGCCCGCGCCGACACCTACACGCCGGGCGACACCGACCTGTCCTGGACCCGCATCACGCCGTGGCGCTCGATGCTGGCCGCCGCTCTCGACCAGGTCACCTGCGAGGTGGAGGCCGTCGAGGTGGAGGGCGAGGAGTTCAACCCGAGCTGCGAGCTGCTGGCGATGTGGCTGGCGGACCGCCTCGACGTGCCCGTGAAGCGGTCGCTGTCCGGCGGCCCCGGCCTGACG
The DNA here is from genome assembly GCF_054189285.1 of Streptomyces sp. MAI_2237. Classification (NCBI taxonomy): domain Bacteria; kingdom Bacillati; phylum Actinomycetota; class Actinomycetes; order Kitasatosporales; family Streptomycetaceae; genus Streptomyces; species Streptomyces sp. MAI_2237. The sequence goes on from NZ_JAJPGQ010000001.1 coordinate 803,319, forward strand.
GCGGTGCGCATGCACACCGACAGCGGGCCGATCGTCCTGGACCGGGCGGACGGCTCGCTCGCGACCCTGTCCATCCAGGGCCAGCCGGACCGTGCGGTGGCGCTGAAGCGGCGCGAGACGGCCGAGCTGATCGCGGAGGAGCTGCGGCGGCTCGACCCGGACGACACGTACGCGTCGGCGCTGCGGTTCGGGGTGGAGCGGCTGCACGCGCCGGCGTCGGCGGCTCCCTTTCGGGACCCGGCTCCCAAAGGAGAGCCGGTCGCCGATGCCCCCGGAGAGCCCGGCACCGGAGAACCCGTCGCCGTCGAAACGCCTGTCGAGGACGCTGCGAAAGCTCCCGCACAGGAAGCGGCGGCGGAGGAGCCGGTGAAGCAGGAGTCGAAGAAGGCGGCGGCCGAGTGAGCACTCCGCAGCTGGTCGTGCATCACGACAAGGATCTGATGGCGCAGGCCGCCGCGGCCCGTCTGATCACGAAGATCGTGGACGCGCAGTCCTCCCGGGGCTCCGCGTCCGTGGTCCTCACGGGCGGCCGCAACGGCAACGGCCTGCTGGCCGCCCTCGCCGCCGCACCGGCGCGGGACGCGATCGACTGGGGCCGGCTGGACCTGTGGTGGGGGGACGAGCGCTTCCTGCCCGAGGGCGACCCGGACCGCAATGTCACGCAGGCCCGCGAGGCCCTGCTGGACGCGGTCCCGCTGGACCCGAAGCGCGTGCACGCCATGCCCGCATCCGACGGCCCGTTCGGCTCCGACGTCGACGCGGCGGCGGAGGCCTACGCGGAGGAACTGGCCCGTGCCGCGGGCCCGGAGACGTGGACATCAGCGGCTACCGCCGCGGGGGGCGCCGTGCCCACCTTCGATGTGCTGATGCTGGGCGTCGGCCCGGACACGCACGTGGCGTCCCTGTTCCCGGAGCTGCCGGCCGTCCGCGAGACGGACCGCACGGTGGTGGGCGTCCACGGCTCCCCCAAGCCGCCGCCGACCCGGGTGACGCTGACGCTGCCCGCGATCCGGGCGGCCCGCGAGGTGTGGCTGCTCGCGGCCGGCGAGGACAAGGCGGAGGCCGCGGCGATCGCCCTGTCCGGCGCGGGCGAGATCCAGGCCCCGGCGGCGGGCGCCCGCGGCCGGCAGCGCACCCTGTGGCTGCTGGACGCGGCGGCCGCCTCCCAGCTCCCGAGGTCGCTGTACCCACCGGCGTCGCCGTGAGCACGCGGTGGGGGCCGCCCTCGGCGGCCCCCACCGCCTCACTTCACGGAACCGGCCATCACGCCCTGCACGAAGTGCCGTTGGAAGGCGAAGAAGACCACCAGCGGGACCACGAGCGACACGAAGGCGCCCGGGGCCAGGACGTCGATGTTGCTGCCGAACTGCCGTATCTGTGACTGGAGTTCCACGGTCAGCGGCTGTGACGAGGGGTCCGCGAACAGCAGGGCGACCAGCATGTCGTTCCACACCCACAGGAACTGGAAGATGGCCAGCGAGGCGATCGCGGGGCGGCCGACGGGCAGGACCAGCCGGGTGAAGATGCGCCACTCGCTGCCGCCGTCCATCCTCGCCGCCTCCAGCATCTCCTTCGGCATCTCGGCGAAGTAGTTGCGCAGCAGGAACACCGCGAACGGCAGTCCGTACGCCACGTGGAAGAGCACCACGCCCGGGATCGTGCCGAACAGCCCCAGTTCGCCGAAGAGTTTGGCGACCGGCAGCAGGCCGATCTGGACCGGCACCACCAACAGGGCTACGACGACCAGGAAGACGGCCTCGCGTCCGGGGAAGTCCAGCCAGGCGAAGGCGTATCCGGCGAGTGCCGCAAGGACGACGACGAGGACGGTGGCCGGGACCGAGATCAGCACGGTGTTCCAGAACGCCTGCGTGATGCCCGCGTTCCTCAGCAGCGCCGAGTAGTTGTCGAAGGACAGCTGGCCGGGACTGGTGAACGCCGTCCACCAGCCGCTGCTCGCCGAGTCCTCGGACGACCGCAGCGAGGACACGAACAGCCCCGCGAGCGGTGTCAGCCACACCAGGCCGATCAGGACGAGGAAGGCCTGCACCAGACCGCTGGACAGACCGCGCCGCACCGCGTTCATCGCTGACTCCTTCGGAATCGACGGACGTTGAGGACCATGGCGGGCACGACCAGGAGCAGGAGCAGGACGCCCAGCGCGCTGCCCAGGCCCTGGTTGTTGCCGCCGCCGAAGGACACCAGCCACATCTGCGTGGCGAGCACGTTGGCGTCCTCCGCCACGTCGCCGGGCGCGATGATGTAGACGAGGTCGAAGACCTTCATCACGTTGATCAGCAGCGTCACGAACACCACGGTGAGGACGGGGGCGAGGAGCGGGACGGTGATGCGGCGGAAGATCTGCCACTCGTTGGCCCCGTCCATCCGCGCCGCCTCCAGCGCGTCCCGGGGAAGGGCGGACAGTCCCGCCCCGATCAGCACCATCGCGAATCCCGTCCAGATCCACACGTACGCCCCGATGATCGCGGGCGTCACGAGCGCCGGCCCGAGCCAGGAGACGCCCTGGTAGGGCGGGGCGAAGTTCGAGGCCGGCAGCTTCACCGTGTACGAGCCCGATGTGAGACCGGTGAAGCGGAAGGAGCCGTCGGCCGCGGTGGTCGTCGCGGCGGCGGTGCTCCCGTCGTCGCGCACCGCCTCGACCTTCATCTCCGGCAGCCCGCTCTCCCGCCGGTCGACCGTCCCCGGCCGGCCTCCTCCGCCGGGCGTGAAGTCCAGGTAGACGACGCCGCGCAGTTCGTCGGCGGCCGCCGTGCGGTGGGCCGCCGGGTAGGCGGGCCGGGCGCCGCCCGGCAGATCCTTGGGCGCGACGCCGACCAGCCCGAGGCTGACCGAGCCGCCGGGCTTCGCGGTCGCGCTCGTGCGGTACGAGCCGTCCTTGCCCACCGTCAGGCCCTGGTTCGGGCGGACCCGTGCGGTCGGGTAGTGCGACGTGCCCGCGAAGGTGTCGTGCACGCCGACCACGGCGGCGTTCAGGACGCCCTTGTCCGGGTCCTGGTCGTAGGCGAGGCGGAAGATGATGCCGGCGGCCAGGAAGGACACTGCCATCGGCATGAACAGCAGCAGCTTGAAGGCCGTGGCCCAGCGCACCTTCTCCACCAGCACGGCGAGGATCAGGCCGAGGCCGGTCAGCAGGGCCGGGGCGACCACGACCCAGATGGCCGTGTTGCGGACGGCCTTGAGAGTGGCCGGGTCGCGGAACATCTCGGCGTAGTTGTCGCCGCCCACGAAGCGGGTGCCGGAGGCGTCGAAGAAGCTGCGGCCGATCGAGAAGAGCACCGGGTAGACGACCAGCGCGCCGAGCAGGAGCAGCGCCGGGAAGACGAAGAGCAGGGCGACGATGCGGGCCCGCCGCCGGGAGCGCCGGGCGCGCTCGACCAGGCCGGCGGCGGGCGGGCTCGTCTCTTTCACCAGGGTCGCGGTCATGGCGCGTCAGCCCTGGTACGCCTTGGCCGCCGCGGTCTCCAGGCGGGCCGCGGTGCCCTTCGGGTCGGACGGGTCGCGCAGGAAGTCCTGCAGCAGCTTCCACTCGCCCGCGCCCTTGGTGCCGCCGAAGGCCGCCGGCGCCTGGTCGGACATGTCGAAGCGGACCGTGTCCCCGGCCGCGACGAGGGACTTGGCGGTGGCGCGGGTGACGTCGTCGCCGTACTGGGCGAGGTCGAGCTTCTTGTTCGGGGACAGGAAGCCGCCCGCCTTCGCCCACACGGCCGCGGCCTCCGGGGTGGCCAGGTACTCCAGGAGCTTCATGCCGGCCTTGGCGTTCTTGCCGTCCTTCAGGACGACGGCCGCGTCACCGCCGCTGACGACGGGCGCCTTGCCGCCGTCGACCGCGGGGAAGGGGAAGAAGTTCGCGTCGGTGCCGATGGTCTTGCCGAACTGGTCGTGCGCGACCCCGGCGACGAAGTCGCCCTCGTAGACCATGCCCGCCTCGGGCTTCGGGCCGAACACCTTCTCCACCGAGCCGGGGAAGTCGGTGTTCAGGGCCTCCTTCTGGCCGCCGGCCACCAGCTGCTTGTCCTTGAACAGCTTGCCGAGCGTGCCCAGCGCCTTCACCACGCTCGCGTCCGTCCACTTCAGCTTGTGGGCGGCGAGGGCGTCGTACTTCTCGGGACCTGCCTGGGAGAGGTAGATGTTCTCGAACCAGTCGGTGAGGGTCCAGCCGTCCTGGCCGGCGACCGAGAACGCGGCGAGCCCGGAGTCGGAGACGGTGCGGCCGGCCTTCAGCATGTCGTCGTACGTCTTCGGCGGCTTGACGCCGGCCTGGTTCAGGGCGTCGGGGCTGTACCAGACGGTCGACTTGTGGGCGGCCTTGAAGTAGAGGCCGTACAGGCGGCCGTCGACGCTGCCGTACTTCTTCCAGACGGGGGCGTAGCCGGCGTCCACCGCCTTCTCGGTGGTGGACGAGAGGGGGGTGAGCCAGCCCTTCTTGGCGAACTGCTGCAACACGCCGACCTGCGGGACCATCACGACGTCGGGGGCGTTGCCGCCCTCGATCTTGCTGCCGACGACGGTGGAGACGTTGTCGCCCGTGGAGATGAACTGCGTCTTGGCGCCGGTCTTCGCGCTGAACGCGTCGAGGACCTTCTGGAAGTTCTTCTGCTCGCTGCCGGTCCACACGCCGGCCACGGTGACGGTCTGACCGCCGAGGGCCTTGTCGCCGCCGCCCGCGGAGACCGGGCCGCCGCCTCCGCAGGCGGTCGCGCCCAGGGCGAGGGCGAGGGCGGTGCAGCCGGTGAGCAGGGTGGTACGTCGTCGCATCATCGTTGATGTCCCTTTCAGGGGTAAGTAACTGACGAGTGGTCAGGTTGGAGATGCCGCGGTTCAGAGGTCGGCGAGCCACCAGGCGGCCGTGGAGCCGGGCAGGACCCCGGCCGGGCAGGGGCCGCTGGACAGCAGCGGGGTGCCGGAGACCGGCGCGGGTGTGGGCGCCGTACCGAAGTTGACGGCGCAGACCAGGCCGTCGCCGCGCTCGAAGGCGAGGACGCCGGGCGGGGTGTCCAGCCAGCGCAGCGTGCCCTCGCCCAACTGGGGCAGGGACGCCCGCAGTTGCAGGCCGTCGCGGTACAGGTGCCAGAAGGATCGGGTGTCGGCGAGGGCGCGGTCGGTGGCGTACTCGGCGAAGTAGGAGGGCTGCGGCAGCCAGGGGCGGGCGGTCTCGGCGCCGGAGGTGAAGCCGAAGGGCGAGGCCTGTCCGGACCACGGCAGCGGGACGCGGCAGCCGTCGCGGATGCGGGCCCGGCTGCCCGTGCGCCGGAAGATCGGGTCGGTGAGCACGTCGTCGGGCAGGTCGACGACCTCGGGCAGGCCCAGTTCCTCGCCCTGGTAGATGTACGCGGCTCCGGGCAGCGCGAGCATCAGCAGCGCGGCGGCGCGGGCGCGGGCGGCGCCGAGGCCGCTGCCCTCGGTGGCGGGCTCTCCGTAGCGGGTGACGGTGCGGACCTGGTCGTGGTTGTTGAGGACCCAGGTGACCGTGGAGCCGGTGCCGGCGATGTCCTGCATGGCCTCGGAGATGACCTTGCGGAAGGCGCCCGGGTCCCAGGGGGCGCTGAGCAGGTCGAAGAAGAAGGCCTGGTGCAGCTCGTCGGGCCGGACGTAGAGGGCGTGTTCGCGGGCCGTGGGCACCGACACCTCGCCGACCAGCAGTCGCTCGCGGCCGTCCCGGTCGGTGTACTCCTCGCAGACGGCTCGCCAGTGCCGCCACACCTCGTGCACCTCGGGCTGGTTCCAGGCGAGCGGGTTGACCGAGTCGCGGGTGCGGGCGTCGGCCTCGGGGTCGTCGGAGTCGGGCAGGGCGGGGTGCTTGAACAGGCCCGCGGCCACGTCGATGCGGAAGCCGTCGACGCCCCGGTCCAGCCAGAAGCGCAGCACCCGGTCGAACTCGGCGCCGACCTCGGGGTTGCGCCAGTTCCAGTCGGGCTGCTCGGAGGCGAACATGTGCAGGTACCACTGGCCGTCGCCGACCCTGGTCCAGGCGGGGCCGCCGAACATGGAGTGCCAGTTGTTGGGCGGCTCGGCGCCCTCGGGGCCGCGGCCGTCGGCGAAGTGGAAGCGGGCGCGGGCCGCGCTGCCGGGCTCGGCCGCCAGCGCCTCGCGGAACCACGGGTGCTCGCTGGAGCAGTGGTTGGGCACGATGTCGAGCAGCACCCTGACGCCGAGCCGCCGGGCGTCGGCCATCAGCAGGTCGAACTCGGCGAGGTCGCCGAAGAGCGGGTCGACGTCGCAGTAGTCGGCCACGTCGTAGCCGTGGTCGTGCTGCGGGGACGGGTAGAAGGGGCTCAGCCAGATCCCGTCGACGCCCAGCTTCTTCAGGTACGGCAGCCCCGCCCTGACCCCGGCGAGATCGCCGACGCCGTCGCCGGTGCTGTCCAGGAAGCTGCGGACGTACACCTGATAGATCACCGCGTCATGCCACCAGCGGTACTTACTCAACATGCATGCATGTTATGTAGGCGCGTCGCGCGGGTGTCAACGACAAGAACAGAAGCTACTGCCGAGTTGCCCTGTGAAATGCGGACCAAATAGGACAGAGTGAGGGGAGATGAGATGTGCGCGTTACCTAACAGGTAACTATCGACCGGGGATCGCGGCCAGTTCTCGCGCGAGCCGGCGCACCGCCGCCGCGGGGGTCTCGTGGCCCGTCAGCGCGTCCTGCACGACCGCCTGCACGACCAGGCTGACCTGGTCGTAGCGCGGGCTCTTGGGGCGCGGCATGGCCGACAGCACGCTCTTGCGCAGGGTGGGAAGGTAGGGGAAGCGCCGGATCAGCTCGGGATCCTCGTACAGGGCCGCGCGCACGGGCGGCAGCGCGCCGCGGGTGAGGACCTGGCGCTGCACGGGCTCGCTCGTGAGATAGGCGATCAGGCGCGCGGCCGAGTCGGGGTGCCGCGCATGGGTGTTGACGGCCAGGTTGGAGCCGCCGAGGACGCTCGTGCCGGGGCCGTCCGGGCCGGGCAGCGGGACGGCGCCGATCTTCCCGGCGACCGGGGAGCCCTTGGCCGAGGCGAGGACGTAGGCGTAGGGCCAGTTGCGCAGGAAGAGCAGCCGGCCGCTCTCGAAGGCCTGCTTGGACTCCTCCTCCTTGTACGTCAGCGCGGCCTTCGGGATCCAGCCCTCCCGGACCCCGCGCGCGAGGAAGCCGATCCCCTCCCGGGCCGCCGCGGAGTTCACGGTGACCTTCGCGCCCTCGTCGCCGAGGATCGAGCCGTGCGCCGAGTAGACGGCCTCGGCCCGCGTTCACCGTCAGGCCCTCGTACGGCAGGAACTGGCCCGCGTAGCCGTCGAGCCCGTACTTGGGCGCGATGGTCTTCGCGTCGCGCTCCAGCTCGGCCCAGGTGCGCGGGGGCGGGACACCCTCCTTGGCGAGGATGTCCTTGCGGTAGAGGAGCAGGCCGGCGTTGGTGACGTACGGGACGGCGTACAGGCGGCCGTCATAGGTCGCCGTGCTCTTGACGGGCTTGAGGAAGGCGCCGAGCGGGAAGCGCTCGCGCGGCAGCGGACGGATCCAGCCCGCGGCGGCGAACTCCGGGGTCCAGTTGACGTCGATGTTGAGGACGTCGAAGCGGCTGCGGTCGCCGCCGCGCAGGTCGGTGACCATCTGCGCGTGGGTCTCGTCGGCGGAGTCGGGAAGCTCGACGAGCTGCACCCGCTCGCCGGGGTGGGTGCGGTTCCAGCCCTCGAGCAGGGGGCGGAGATAGCCGGTGAGATCGCCCGCGGTGGCCAGGATCAGCGGTCCGCGGCCGTCGGCCGGAGCCGCGTCGTGCCGGGTGCCCGCGGCGACGTACCCGGCCATGACCACGACGAGAACGAGGAGGCCCCTACCCGCGGCACGCATCCACCGCATAGGTTCCTCCTTGCACACCCGGCGCCGGGCGTCTTCGCCCGGAGTCAGAGGCCATGTATACCTGTTAGGTATGGGCGATACTAGGGCCTGGAGCACATTGACCCGACAGGAGGACTGCACACGTGCGCCTGCCCCTCCTGGCTCTCCTGGCGCGCGGCCCGGCCCACGGCTACGAGCTCAAGCAGCACCTTGAGCAGACGCTGGGCTCCGCGTACCCTCAGCCGAACGTCGGCCAGATCTACGTAACCCTCGGCCGCCTCGAGAAGCAAGGCCTGATCGAGGGCGAGGACGTCGAGCAGTCGAGCCGACCCAACAAAAAGGTCTACCACCTCACCGAAGCCGGGCGGCAGGCGCTGCGCGTCTGGTTCGAGGATCCCGAGGACGAGCCGCGGGTGCGGGACGAGTTCTTCATGAAGCTGGCGCTCGCCCCGCAGACCGGGCTCGCCGACCGGATCGCGCTGATCAACAAGCAGCGGCGCCAGTATCTGAACACCATGCGGCAGCTGTCGAAACTGGCGGCCGCGGAAGACCGGGACAACCGCGTCGCCCATCTGCTGATCGAGGGGGCGATGCTGCACCTGCAGGCCGACCTCGACTGGCTGGAGCGGTGCCAGGAAGAGCTGGAGGAGCTGGAGTGAACGACGGTCCCGCTCCCGTGCTGCGCGCCGAGGGCCTGGTCAAGACGCATTACGGCGAGGGCGCCCCGGCGCACGCGGTGCGCGGGGTCGACCTGTGCGTACGCCCCGGGGAGTTCCTGGCCGTCACCGGCCCTTCCGGGGCCGGGAAGTCGACCCTGCTGCATCTGCTGGGCGGCCTGCAACGGCCCGACGGCGGCCACATCTGGCTGGACGGCAAGAGCGCGGACGCCTGGAGCGAGGCGCGCTGGGCGGTGGAGCGCCGCAAGCGGATCGGCATCGTCTTCCAGTTCTTCAACCTGGTCTCCAACCTGTCCGTCGCCGACAACGTGGAACTGCCCGCCCTGCTCGCCGGGGTGCCGCCGAAACGGGCGCGCGCCGAGCGGGAGGAACTGCTGGCCGAGCTGGGCCTCGACGGCAAGGAGCGGAGCCTGCCGGGCGAGCTGTCCGGCGGTGAGCAGCAGCGGGTCGCGCTGGCCCGCGCCCTGGTCAACCACCCTCCCCTGCTGCTCGCCGACGAGCCCGCCGGCAGCCTCGACAGCAAGGGCACCCGCGAGGTGATGCGGCTGCTGTCCCGCTTCCACGGACGCGGCCAGACGATCGTGCTGGTCACCCATGACGCGCGGCTGGCGAGCGCCGCGGACCGGGTGATCTCCTTCTTCGACGGCCGCATAGCCGACGACGCCGAACTGGACGCCGCCCCGAAGTCCGGCAAGAGCGGCATATCCGGGGTACTGGAGCTCAGGGACTGAGATGCGGATGTACGACGCTCCCCGGAGGCACTGATCCGCATGCGAGCCACCCTGCGCTGGGCCCACTCCGATCTGCGCACGCACCGCGGCGAGGCACTGTTCCTGGTCCTGGCCACCGCCGGGATCGTGCTGTCACTGCTGCTGGCCACCGCCCTGTTCGGCTACGCCACCAACCCCTGGCAGCGGGTCTTCGCCGAGTCGCGCGGCGCCCACGTCTGGATCCACACCAGCCAGTCCGCCAAGGTGGGGCGGCTCACGGGACTGGACGGCGTCGACTCCGTCGCCGGTCCCTACTCCACCGCCTCCGCCACCCTCGCCTCCCGCGGCACCCGGGCCGCCGTCGAACTGCGCGCCACACCCGACCGCCCCACCGTCGGCCGGCCCCTGATCACCTCCGGCCGCTGGCTGAACGACCGCACCCCGGACGGTGTGGTCCTGGAGAGCAGCCTGGCCCGCGCCCTGCTCGCCGAACCGGGCGACACCCTCACCCTGCCGGGCACGGGGCACGCGGTGACCGTCCTGGGCGTGGCCGACGCGGCCGAGCCCAGGTATCACGCGGGCGAGCGGCCGGGCCTGGTCTGGGCGCTGCCGTCCGCCGTGCCCCATCCGACCGGCCGGGTCATCGGCCTGCGCCTGACCGACCCCGCCGACACCGACTACGTCGTCCAGCGCGCCGTCACCGTCCTCGGCGCCGGAGCGGTGGGCGAGGTCTCCACCTGGCAGCAGGCACGGTCCGAGGCCCAGGGCGACTACCGGCTGCTGGGCCAGGTGCTGGGCCTGTTCGGGCTGGGCGCGCTGATCGCCGCCGGTCTCGCGGTCCACGGCGCGATCGCCACCCGCATCCGCGGCCACCTCAGGGACATCTCGGTCCTGAAGGCGATCGGCTTCACCCCGGGGCAGGTCGTACGGATCTTCCTCTCGCAGCATCTCGCCTACGCCCTCCTCGGCGCCGTGTCCGCGGCCACGCTGACGGAGACCCTGGGCAGCAGCTTCCCGGGGCGCCTCGGGGACGCGGTCGCCGTCTGGCAGGGGCTGCCCGGCTACACGGCGGCCCTGTTCGCGGTCCCGGTGGGCGCGGTGCTGTTCATCGGCGCGACGACGGGTCTGGCGGCCTGGCGCGCGGGGCGGGTGCCGCCGGTGCCGGGGGTACGGCCCGTCGGGGCCCGGGGAGAGCGGGTGCCGGGCGGGCGGGCCGCGTCCCTGCCGGGCGGGCAGCTCTCCGCGCTCTCCCGGCGCGCGCTCGCCACCCGGCTCTCGCCCGCGCTGGTGCTGGGCTGGCACACGGTGGTCGGCCGTCGTCTGCGGTCGGTGACCACTGTGGCCCGGCTGGCACTGCCCCTGCTGCTGATCGTCGTCGCGATGTCCGCCTGGACCACCATCGACCGCTTCCACAGCAGCCCGGAGCGGATCGGTCTGCCGGCCGCCCTCACCGTCCACGCGAACGACGGCCTGAGCGAACGCGGCACCCGCGCCCTTCTGGACCGTGACCCGCAGGTCGCCGCCGCGTACCCGGGCCTGGAGGTGGCCGCCCTGGTGCCCGGCCAGACCGCCACCATCGCCCTGCGCGGCCTGGGCACCCGTGAGGACCCCTACCCGTACGCCCTCGCCGAGGGCCGCCCCGCGCGCGGGGACGACGAGGCGGTGGCCGGGCAGGGTCTGCTCGACCTGCTGAACCTCCGGATCGGCGACTGGGTACGCCTGACCGTCGGCGACCAGCCGCAGATCCTGCACATCGTCGGCCGCAGCATCGAACCGGAGAACGCCGGCCGGGTAGTCTCCACCTCCCTCGACACCCTCCGCCAGAACGACCCCCGGCTGACCCCGACCCTCTACCAGGTACGGCTGCGCCCCGGAGCCGACCCGGCCGCGGTGGCTGCCCGCCTGGCCGCCGCCGGGCACGGACGGCTGGACGTGCACGCCGTGACCAACCCGGCCGACGGCCTCTCGCCGCTGCGCGGAGTCGTGGCCGGCCTGATCGCCGTCCTCGCCCTGATCGGCCTGATCGAACTGCTCACCGCCATCGGCGGCACCGTCCGCGAGGGCGAACGCGACCTGCTCGCGCTGAAGGCCATCGGCCTCTCCCCCCGGCAGATCACCGCGATCACCGTCACCGCCACCGGCTGCACGACCCTGGCCGCCGCCCTCGCCGGCACCGCCCTGGGCACCCCCCTCGCGCACTGGCTGATCAACGCCCAGGGCAGGTCCAGCGGCATCGGCTCGGGGATCGCCCAGGCTCCGTCGCCGCTGCTGCTGGTGCTGCTCGGGGCGGCGGCGGTGCTGGGCGCGACGGGACTCGCCGCACTTCCGGCGGCGCGGGCGGCACGACGGCGCCTGGCGGACACGCTGAGCGCGGTGGCCTGAGCACGACGGGTCGAGCGCGGTGGCCTGAGCGGGGCGGTCACGCACCGCCCCGCTCAGGCACCGAGGCCGTCAGCCGCGTCCGCGCAGCTCACGGTACTTCGCGACCAGCGCCTTGCTGGAGGCGTCCAGACCCGGCACGTCCGCGCCCTCCGTCAGCGCGGGCTCGACCCGCTTGGCCAGCACCTTGCCCAGCTCCACACCCCACTGGTCGAAGGAGTCGATGTTCCACACGGCGCCCTGGACGAACACCTTGTGCTCGTAGAGGGCGATGAGCTGTCCCAGCACGGACGGCGTCAGCTCGCGCGCGAGGATCGTGGTCGTCGGGTGGTTGCCCTTGAACGTCTTGTGGGCCACCAGCTCCTCCGGCACGCCCTCCGCCCGCACCTCGTCGGGCGCCTTGCCGAAGGCCAGCGCCTGCGTCTGCGCGAAGAAGTTGGCCATGAGCAGGTCGTGCTGCGCCTTCAGCCCGTCGCTCAGCTCCGCGACCGGCTCGGCGAACCCGATGAAGTCCGCGGGGATCAGCTTCGTCCCCTGGTGGATCAGCTGGTAGTAGGCGTGCTGCCCGTTGGTGCCCGGGGTGCCCCACACCACCGGCCCGGTCTGCCAGTCGACCTCCTGCCCGTCCCGGCCCACGTACTTGCCGTTGGACTCCATGTCCAGCTGCTGCAAGTAGGCGGTGAACTTGGAGAGGTAGTGGCTGTAGGGCAGCACCGCGTGCGACTGCGCGTCGTGGAAGTTGCCGTACCAGATGCCCAGCAGGCCCAGCAGCAGCGGCACGTTGGACTCGGCGGGCGCGGTGCAGAAGTGCTCGTCGACCAGCCGGAAACCGTCGAGCATCTCGCGGAAGCGGTCCGGGCCGATGGCGATCATCAGCGACAGGCCGATGGCGGAGTCGTAGGAGTACCGGCCGCCGACCCAGTCCCAGAACTCGAACATGTTCGCGGTGTCGATGCCGAAGTCGGCGACCTTCTCGGCGTTGGTCGACAGGGCCACGAAGTGCTGGGCGACCGCCTCCTGACCGGCCTTCAGCTGGTCGAGGAGCCAGGCGCGCGCCGAGGTCGCATTGGTGATGGTCTCGATGGTGGTGAAGGTCTTGGAGGCGATGACGAACAGCGTCTCGGCGGCGTCCAGGTCGCGGGTGGCCTCGTGCAGGTCGGCGCCGTCGACGTTCGACACGAAGCGGACCGTGAGGTCGCGGTCGGTGAAGGCGCGCAGCACGTCGTAGGCCATCGCGGGGCCGAGGTCCGAGCCGCCGATGCCGACGTTGACCACGTTCCTGATGCGCTTGCCGGTGTGGCCGGTCCAGGCGCCGGAGCGGACGCGGTCGGCGAAGTCGCTCATCTTGTCGAGGACTTCGTGCACCTTCGGCACCACGTTCTCGCCGTCGACCTCGATCACCGCGTCGCGCGGGGCGCGCAGCGCGGTGTGCAGGACGGCGCGGTCCTCCGTGGTGTTGATCTTCTCGCCGCGGAACATGGCGTCGCGCAGCCCGAACACGTCGGTGGCGGCGGCCAGTTCACGCAGCAGCCGGAGGGTCTCGTCGGTGACCAGGTGCTTGGAGTAGTCGACGTGGAGGTCTCCCACCTGGAGCGTGTATCCGGTGCCGCGGCCCGGGTCGGCGGCGAACAGCTCCCGCAGATGGGTGCCGGAGAAATCCTCGCGGTGCTTGTCCAGCGCGGTCCACTCGGGCGTCTGGTTGAGCCTGGTACGGCCGTCTGCGTTCATGTGCGACTTCAGCCTTCTTTCGTGCCTGTCCCAGCTGTTCCAACCTAGTTGATCAGCGCGGCGCGTGAGCCGTCGTGGCGTCGTCGTGCGGCGCAACAACAGGTACGTTCACCTTGAGCGCGGGTATCAGCGCGATGACGGCGAGGACGAAGAAGGCCGCCGTGAGCAGCGGCGGGGTGTTCAGGCCCCAGGCGGTGGCGACGGAGCCGCCGAGGAGGGCGCCCAGCGGGACCCCGGCGTAGGACAGGGTCCGGAAGGCGGAGCTGATCCGGCCGAGCATGTCGGCGGGGCTGCGCTCCTGCATCAGAGTCGTGGTGTTGACGTTCCACACCATGCCCATCAGCCCGAAGACGGCGATCGCCGTCACCAGCACGGGCAGGCTGCGCACGCTGCCCATGGCGACGAGGGCAGCGGTCTGCACGGCGCCGGCGATCAGCACCGCCCGCATCCGGCCGAGACGGGCGACGAACCGGCGGTTCACCACTCCCCCGGCCAGGCCGCCCAGGGTGGCTGCGGTGCCGGCCGCGGCGTATCCGACGGTGCCGGCGTGCAGCCAGCCGGTGACGAGGACGACCAGGGTGGCGAGCTGGGCGCCCATGCCGATGTTGCACAGGGCCGTCGCGGCGCACAGTCCGCGCAGGGCGCGGTCCCGGGCGAGGGTGCGCAGTCCTTGCGCGATCTCCCGGCGCAGGGTGCTGCCCGCCACCGCCGGTCCGCGCCGCGGGGCGGCGGTCCGCAGCGAGGCGACCAGGGCGGCGGCCAGCAGGAAGGTCCCCGCGTCGACGGCGAACGGCGTGGCGGTCCCGGCCGCCAGCAGCAGCGGGACGGCCGGTGCGCCGAGCAGCCCGCCCGCGATGCGCTGCCCGGTCAGCAGCCGGGCGTTCGCGCTGCCGAGGACCTCGCGGTCCACCAGCACGGGCAGCAGGGCCGTGGAGGCGTTGTCGAACAGGGTCTGGAGCGTGGTCAGGGTGAAGGCCAGCGCGATCAGCAGCCCGATGGAGGCGTGCCCGAGGGCGACGGCGACCGCGAAGGACGCCACCAGCAGCCCTCGGAGCGCGTCCACCGTCCACATCGCCCGCCGCTGGTCCACCCGGTCGGCCACCGCGCCGCCGAGCAGCCCGAAGGCGAGCCAGGGCAGATAGCCGCAGGCGGTCACCGTCGCGACCAGCATCGGCCGGTCCGTGAGCCGCACGGCGAGCAGGGGCAGCGCGGCGTTGCGCAGAGCGTCCCCGAAGCTGGAGAGCACGGCGGCACTCCACAGCCGCCCGAATCCCCCACGCCACGCGAGCGCGCGCACTTCCGCGGACTCGACCGTCGTCACAGCTCCCCCTCATGATTCGCCCGCATCGAGACGATGGACAAACCGTAGAGGGCACCACTGACAATCGGTCCGGGGACGATCGGTCCGGGGACGGACGGGCAGCCGGTGCGAGAGCGGGTGGGCAGCCAAATCAACCGGCTCAGCCGGTGCGAAACAGCTCCGGCCAGACACCCTCTCGGTGCCCGGCCGGCTTCCAACTCCTAGATCTCGCCCCGCAGTTTGGCGAGCGCCTCGGCGAGGATGGCCTCGCCGTCCGCGTCGCTGCGCCGCTCCCGGACGTACGCGAGGTGCGTCTTGTAGGGCTCGGTGCGCGGCGGGTCCGGCGGGTTGTCCCGGTCCTGTCCGGCCGGGAAGCCGCAGCGCGGGCAGTCCCAGGTGTCGGGAACCTGCGCGTCGCTGGCGAAGCTGGGCTGCGTCTCGTGCCCGTTGGAGCACCAGAAGGAGATGCGCAGACGCGGCGCGGACTCGCCGCGCTCGGCCTCGCCCATCGGCCCCGCCCCGACCCGGCTTCCTCGGATCGCGTTGCCACTTGCCACGGTCGTAACTCCCTGCGTGATGGTGCCGCGAAGCGAGTCGGCGTTTCGCTTCGTTGCGAGCGCCTCAGTTTACGTAAGGCCCAACGCACGTCCAGTGGTTGGAGTTACCGCCCCTACACCCAGACGCAAGCCCCATGATAGGCCGCGCTCAGCTGCGCGTACCGAACATGGGGCCTTACGTGCGGATCGGAGGTGCTGCGTGTGCTTTGTCGTTCAGCTGTTCGACGTCAGGAGGTCTTCATGACGAGGCCCAGTACGACAATGCACGCGAACCACAGCAGACCGATCACCACGGTGATGCGGTCGAGGTTGCGCTCGGCGACCGAGGAGCCGCCGACGGAGGACTGCATGCCGCCACCGAACATGTCGGAGAGGCCGCCGCCCTTCCCCTTGTGCATCAGCACCAGCAGCATCAGCAGCAGGCTGAAGACGATCAGGGCGATCGAGAACCCCAAAACCACGGCTGGACCAACTTCCTCGGACTCGGACGGACGACGCGGGGTCCAGCACAGTGCTGGACCCCGCAAGGGTACGACGGATCGGGCCTAGCGCATACTCACTGGTCGCGGAAGCGCACGATCTTGACGAACTCGTCGGCGTCCAGGGACGCGCCGCCCACCAGGGCGCCGTCGATGTCGGCCTGCGCCATGATCTCGGCGACGTTGCCCGCCTTGACCGAGCCGCCGTACTGGATGCGGACCTTGTCGGCCAGCTCCTGCGTGTACAGCTCGGCGACCTTGCCGCGGACGGCGGCGCAGACCTCCTGGGCGTCCTCGGCGCCGCAGACCTTGCCGGTGCCGATGGCCCACACGGGCTCGTAGGCGATCACGATCGTCTCGGCCTGCTCGGCCGGGAGGTCCTTCAGACCGCCCTCGACCTGGGCGAGGGTGTGGGCGACGTGGTTGCCCGCCTCGCGGACGTCCAGCTCCTCGCCGACGCACAGGATCGGGGTGAGACCGTGCTTGTAGGCGGCCTTGACCTTGGCGTTGACGATCTCGTCGGTCTCGGCGTGGTACTGACGGCGCTCGGAGTGGCCGACGGCCACGTACGTGCACTTCAGCTTGGCCAGCATGGCCCCGGAGATCTCGCCGGTGTAGGCGCCGGAGTCATGGGCCGAGATGTCCTGGGCCCCGTACTTGATCTTGAGCTTGTCGCCGTCGACCAGGGTCTGCACGGAGCGCAGGTCGGTGAAGGGCGGCAGGACGGCGACCTCGACGGCCTCGTAGTCCTTGTCGGCCAGGGCGAAGGCGAGCTTCTGGACGTGGGCGATGGCCTCGAGGTGGTTGAGGTTCATCTTCCAGTTGCCCGCCATCAGCGGCGTGCGCGTGCTCATGCTTGGTCAGTCCTCCAGTGCGGCGAGTCCGGGGAGCGTCTTGCCCTCGAGGTATTCGAGGGAGGCGCCGCCACCGGTCGAGATGTGGCCGAATGCGGTCTCGTCGAAGCCCAGGAGGCGCACGGCCGCGGCGGAGTCGCCGCCGCCGACGACCGTGAAGGCCGGGGAGTCGATGAGGGCCTGGGCGACCGCCTTGGTGCCCTCGGCGAAATCGGGGTGCTCGAAGACGCCCATCGGGCCGTTCCAGAAGACGGTGGCGGCGTCGGTGATCTTCGAGGCGTACAGCTTGCGGGTCTCCGGACCGACGTCCAGGCCCATCTGGTCGGCGGGCACGGTGTCCGCGGCGACGGTGGCGGGGCTCGTCGGGGCCTTGGCCTTCAGGTCCGGGAACTCGGGGCCGACCAGCACGTCGACGGGCAGGACCAGCTCGACGCCGGTCTTCTCCGCACGCTCGATGTACTCCAGAACGGCCGGGATCTGGTCCTCCTGCAGGAGGGACTTGCCGATCTCGTAGCCCTTGGCCTTGAGGAAGGTGTAGGCCATACCGCCGCCGATGAGCAGGCGGTCGGCCTTGCCCAGCAGTTCGTCGATGACGGCGAGCTTGTCGGAGACCTTGGCGCCGCCGAGCGCGACGACGTAGGGCCGCCGGACCTCGTCGGTGAGCTTCCTCAGGACGCCGACCTCGTTCGCGATGAGGTAGCCGGCGTAGTGCGGCAGGCGGGCCGGGAGGTCGTAGACGGAGGCATGCTTGCGGTGCACCGCGCCGAAGCCGTCGCCGACGTAGACGTCCGCCAGGGCCGCGAGGCGGTCGGCGAACTCGCCGCGCTCGGTGTCGTCCTTGGAGGTCTCACCCGCGTTGAAGCGGAGGTTCTCGATCACCGCCACCTGGCCGGGCTGCAGGCCGTTCACCGCGTCGTGGGCGGCGGGGCCGACGGTGTCCTGGGCGAACGCCACGGGCGCGCCGAGGAGTTCACCGAGCCGCTCGGCGGCGGGCAGCAGGGAGAAGGCGGGGTCCGGGGCGCCCTTGGGGCGGCCCAGGTGCGAGGCGACGATCACCTTGGCGCCCGCCTCGGCGAGGGCCTTGACGGTGGGCAGCACGGCCCGGATGCGGCCGTCGTCGGTGATGAGGCCGTCGGCGAGCGGCACGTTGAGGTCCGCGCGGACGAAGACCCGCTTGCCGTCCACGCCTTCGGCGAGGAGTTCGTCGATCGTCTTCATGAAGGGGCTCCTAGAGAGACTCGGAAGGCTCGGAGGTCCGAATGGGCTGCTCTGTCCGTGAGGCTGCTACCTGGACGCGGCGGGCGCGAGGGCCGGTCGGGCCCCAGCCACGCGACACAGGGCTCGGACAGCGCGGCCGTGCGCTGCCCGAGCCCTGCACTCACACCGAGGTGCTGCCTGCTGCGGCGATCAGAGCTGGTTGCCGACGAAGACCGTGAGGTCGACGAGGCGGTTGGAGTAGCCCCACTCGTTGTCGTACCAGCCGAGGATCTTCACCGTCGTGCCCTCCTGGACCATGGTCAGGGAGGAGTCGAAGGTGCAGGACGCGGGGTCGCTGACGATGTCGGAGGAGACGATCTCGTCCTCCGTGTAGGACAGGTAGCCCTGCAGCTCGCCCTCGGAGGCCTTCTTGAAGGCGGCGTTGACCTCGTCCTTGGTGACCTCGCGCGAGAGCTCCACGACGAGGTCGGTGGCCGAACCGGTCGGGACCGGGACGCGCATGGCGATGCCGTCCAGCTTGCCCTTGAGCTGCGGCAGGACCAGGGCGGTGGCCTTCGCGGCACCGGTCGTGGTCGGGATGATGTTCTCGGCGGCGGCACGGGCGCGGCGCAGGTCCTTGTGCGGGAAGTCCAGGATGCGCTGGTCGTTCGTGTACGCGTGCACCGTCGTCATCAGGCCCTTGACGATGCCGAAGTTCTCGTCGAGGACCTTCGCCATCGGCGCCACGCAGTTGGTGGTGCAGGAGGCGTTGGAGATGACGTGGTGGTTCGCCGGGTCGTACTTGTCCTGGTTGACGCCCATCACGATGGTGATGTCCTCGTCCTTGGCCGGAGCCGAGATGAGGACCTTCTTCGCGCCGCCGGCGATGTGCTTCTCGGCGTCGGCCTTCTTGGTGAAGATGCCCGTCGACTCGATGACGATGTCGACGCCCAGCTCGCCCCACGGGATGTCGGCGGGGTTGCGCTCGGACAGGACCTTGATGGCCTTGCCGTCGACGGTGATGGTGTCGGCGGTGTGCGAGACCTCGGCCTTGAGGCGGCCCAGGATGGTGTCGTACTTCAGCAGATGGGCGGTGGTCGCGGTGTCACCCAGGTCGTTGACAGCCACGATCTCGATGTCAGCACCCTGCTCCAGCAGCGCGCGGAAGTAGTTGCGACCGATACGACCGAAGCCGTTGATGCCTACGCGGATCGTCACGAACCGATCTCCTCGTTGGTACGCCGGCCATGAGGTGCCGGCGAGCTCTGTTTGGGATGTCCCCGACCACCCCCGACCCTACCTCCCTGATGCCCCCGGAGTGACATCGAGACGCCCCATACATGGGCAGGCGGTCCGTACCCGCCAGTAGGGGTACGGACCGCCCGGCCCGAATGTCCGATCACTCTTTTTGACTACGGTGACCTAGTCATCGTTGACCAGGCAGTTCACCCTTCGAGGGCCGCGAGCGCCTTCTTGACGAGGGCGACGCGGTCCGCGGCCGCGGTGAGGTGCTCCAGGCCGAAGCCCAACAGCACGGTGCGGTCGGTGGTGACGGCGCCGTAGGTCCTGAAGAGCGCCCCGGTACGCGTCCAGTCCTTCAGCACGGCCGGGCTGCCCGCGGGCGGTCCGGACACGCTCCAGGCGCCGAGCGAGGTCTCGAAGCCCTCGGGCTGGGTCGCCGTGCCGCCGAGGACCAGCGACGTGTCGTCGGCGAGGACGCCGCGGCCGCCGGTGCCGGGGTCGGTGACGTAACTGATCGAGACCTCGACGGACTTTCCGGCGTAGGCGCTCAGGTCGTAGTCGACCTGCTGCCAGCCGTTGGAGGCGCCGGTGAGGCTGTTCCAGGAGCCGCTGGTGCCGGTCGCGGTGCAGCCCGAGGCGGCCACGGTCAGGTAATGCTTGAGCCACGGGTGCTCGTTGACCAGGAAGCCCGCCTCGCACTCCGCCGGTACGGCCGTGCTGGTCGCGCCGCCCGCCTCCGGGAGGGTGGTCCAGTCGTCCGCGCCGGTGGTGTGGGCCTCGACGACGACGTGGTCGTAGCCCGGCTCGGTGTCCCAGAGCAACTGGCTGCGCAGCGTCGGCTTGGCGCTCGCCGCGACACCGGAGAGGTCGATGGTGCGGGTGAGGCGCTTGTAGGAGTCGTCGGTGTGGACGGCGGCCGCCATGTAGGAACCCGAGTACGGCCCGTACGGGTTGACGGTCCCCGCGAACTGACCCGCTCCGGCGCTCGCGAACTGCGGGTACTTGTCGACGGGCAGCGAGTCGGAGGTGACGGCGTAGGTGCCCGCCCTGTCGAGGGGGTTGCCGGGTGCCGCGCCGAGAGCCCCGCTGAAGCCGCCGAGTTCACCGGCACCGGTGAAGCCGGTCGCGCCCGGGGTCGACGTACGCGAGTAGGCGCCCAGGTAGTACTGGCTGAAGTCGTTGGACAGGGTGCCGCCGCCGAGGTCGACGCTGCCGCCGGCCGACTCCCCCGCCTCGATCAGCTTGCCGCCCTCGTTGAGGTAGGCGCGCAGCTGCAGCTGGGTGGCGTTGCCGGGGACGCTCGCGCCGGTGTAGTGCACGACGGTCCGGAAGTGCTTCAGCACGGCGAGCGCGTCGGGCGCGCCCTGGGTGGCCACGTCCCACACGACCGCCTTGCGGCCGGCCGCCTTCAGCGCGTCCACGTAGGTCTGCGCCTGTGTGGCCGTCGCGCCCTCCTCGGCGACGACGAGCGTGTCGGCCTTGGCCCGCTGGGCGACGGTGTAGGTGAAGTGCTCGCTGGAGACCTTCTTGCCGCTGCGGGACCGGCCGGTGAACCACACCTCGACCTTGTCGCCCGGGTCGCCGTCGCGGACCTTGGCGCGGTACTCGTCGAAGTGCAGGTTGTCCTCGCCGCCGTAGGTCTGGCCGCCCTTCCACGCCTTCAGCGGCCGGTCCTTGGTGCGGCCGCCATCGACGCGGTAGTGGAGCTGCTTGTCGCGGACCGCCTTGCGGACGACGACCGAGACCTCCTGGTCGGCGCCGCGTGCGTAGGAGGTGGTGAACTTCGCCGGGGTGAAGTCGGAGGCCTTCAGGCCCAGCGACGAGGACGGGGTGTCGGGGTGCCGGGCGGTCTCGGCGACCGACAGCGCGAACGGGACGTTCTTCGTGAACTCCTGCTGGATCAGCTTCTCGTCGTCCGGGAAGTTGAACACCGACTGGCAGTCGGCCGCGTTCCACCGGTCGTTCGGGTCGAGGTTCGACGCGGTCTGGCAGGTCGACATCTCCGGGGTGAACATCGACATGCCGTTGACGTTGGCCGCGTGGCCGTCCGCCTCGCCGTTGGTGGTGTACAGCTCCGAGGAGACCTGCGGGCGGTAGCCGGGGATCGCGGAGTTGTCCGGGGTGCCGGCGAGGGCCTTGTAGACCACGTCGTCCGGGGTCGGGGTGGCGACCTGCCAGCCGACACCGTAGAGCAGGAGCTCGGCGGCGGAGTGGTAGTTGATGCCGTACGAGAATCCGATCCGCTTCTCGAAGCGGTCCAGCGCCTTCGTCTCGGGCTCGGAGCCGGGGCTCGCGCCGCGGTAGGTCTCACTGGTGGGGTTCGGGGACGAACCCTCGTCGTCGTAGCCCCACTTGTAGGCGAAGTTGCGGTTGAGGTCGACGCCGTCGCCGGTGGAGATGACGCCGTCGCCGTTGACGTCCCGCAGGTTCTTGCGCCACAGGCGGGTGGCGGAGTCCTTGAAGGTGTAGTCGTAGCCGTCGGGGTTGGCCGAGATGACGAACCACAGCTCGGTGCTGTCGACGATCCGCTGGACGCGCTTGTTCTTCTTGTAGTTGTCCAGGTAGTAGTGCATCAGCCGGCGGGTCATCTCCGGCGTGATCCACTCGCGCGCGTGCTGGTTGGACATGTACAGCACGGAGGGCTTGGAGCCGTCCTTGGTCTTCTTCGCGTCCTTGGTCAGTTTGAGCGCGAGGATGTCCTGGCCGTTGACGGTCTTTCCGATGGAGACGACCTTGGTCAGGCCCGGGTTGAGCTGCCCGGTCCGGACGATCTCCTCCTTCAGGCCACCGCTGCCGCTGTACGGGCGGAACACGCCCTGGGCGGCGGTGTCCACCCGTTTCGCGGCCTTGGCCGAAAGTGTGTGCTCGGTGAGGTCGACGCCCTGCTTCCGCAGCTTCCCGGCCTGCCGGCCGGTGAGATAGACCTCGACGGCGGCCTTCCCCTTCGCGGGGACCTGCTCGCCGAGTTCCTGGCCGTCCTGCCCGGCGGCCAGCAGCAGGGGTACCTGCTGGGCGCTGACCTCCGCGCGGTAGACGTTGACCTCGTCGGGGTCGGAACCCTGTGAGGTCCCGTTCTGTGCCTGGGCGATGGGTGCGAGGCTCGCTCCGCCGAGCAGGAGCGCGCCGACAGCGAGGATCGATCTCGCTCTGGGTCTCATGTACCCCCCTAGCAGTCCTTCGTCACGGTGACGAAGTGCTGCCAGGCTCATGTCACTTCACAACCGAGTCAAGAGCGACACAAAGACAGCAAAAGGCCGCTGCCGGCGCCCAAGTGGGCGCCGGCAGCAGGAGGTTGTCGGTGGGTCAGCGGGGTCAGCCGACGAAGTTGTCCGCCAGCTCCTCGGTGATGCTGGACTCCGTGCCCGGGATGCCGAGGTCGGAGGCGCGCTTGTCGGCCATCGCCAGCAGGCGGCGGATACGGCCGGCCACGGCGTCCTTGGTCAGCGGCGGGTCGGCGAGCGCGCCCAGCTCCTCCAGGGAGGCCTGCTTGTGCTCCATGCGCAGGCGTCCGGCGGCCGCGAGGTGCTCGGGGACCTCGTCGCCGAGGATCTCCAGCGCGCGCTGGACCCGGGCTCCGGCGGCGACGGCCGCGCGGGCGGAGCGGCGCAGGTTGGCGTCGTCGAAGTTGGCGAGCCGGTTCGCCGTGGCCCGCACCTCCCGGCGCATCCGGCGCTCCTCCCAGGCCAGCACCGACTCGTGGGCGCCGAGGCGGGTGAGCAGCGCGCCGATCGCGTCGCCGTCGCGGACGACCACGCGGTCCACGCCCCGCACCTCGCGGGCCTTCGCGGCGATCGACAGCCGGCGGGCCGCGCCGACCAGGGCGAGCGCCGCCTCGGGACCGGGGCAGGTCACCTCAAGGGAGGAGGAGCGGCCGGGCTCGGTGAGCGAGCCGTGCGCCAGGAACGCTCCGCGCCAGGCGGCCTCCGCGTCGCAGGTGGCCCCCGAGACCACCTGCGGGGGCAGACCGCGGATCGGGCGGCCGCGCCCGTCCACCAGGCCGGTCTGGCGGGCCAGCTGGTCACCGCCGGCGACGACCCGGACGACGTAACGCGAGCCGCGGCGCAGTCCGCCGGGCGCCATCACGATCAGCTCCGAGGAGTGGCCGAAGATCTCCAGGATGTCTCTCTTCAGGCGTCGGGCCGCCATCGCGGTGTCCAGCTCCGCCTCGATCACGATGCGCCCGCTGACCAGGTGGAGGCCGCCGGCGAACCGCAGAACGGCGGAGACCTCCGCCTTCCTGCAGCAGGTCCGGGTGACGGGGAGCCGGGAGATCTCGTCCTTCACCGCTGCCGTCATCGCCATGGGCCGATCCTTCCATGCATCCGAAAAATACGGTCGTACGCGGCGGCCAGCAGCTCCGGGTCGTGCCGCGGAGTTCCGTCTCTGCGTGCGACCGGGGCGAGCTCGACCGCGGCCCCGAGCCGCTTGGCGGCCTCGGTGAGCACGTCACGGTCGGGCACGGCGGCCTCGTCGGCCAGCACCACGTCCAGGGCGAGTTTAGGGGCGTGTCGTCCCAAAACCTCCAAATGACGCTGCGGGGAGAAGCCCTCGGTTTCTCCGGGCTGCGGGGCGAGGTTCAGCGAGAGTACCCGGCGCGCCTTGGTCTGGGTGAGGGCGTCCAGCAGTTCCGGTACGAGCAGGTGCGGGATCACCGAGGAGAACCAGGAGCCGGGGCCGAGCACCACCCAGTCCGCGTCGAGGACCGCCTCGACGGCCTCGGGGACGGCAGGCGGGTCGTGCGGCACGAGGTGCACCGACTGCACCTCGCCGGGCGTGAGGGCGACCGTGGCCTGTCCCCGGACCGTGTCCACGTCCTCCGGCCGGTCCGGGTCGTGCCCCTTGACCAGGGCCTGCAGCTCCAGCGGTACGGCGGACATGGGCAGCACGCGCCCGTGCGCGCCCAGCAGCCTGCCGACGAGGTCGAGGGCCTGGACATGGTCGCCGAGCTGCTCCCACAGAGCGACGATCAGGAGGTTGCCGACCGCGTGGTCGTGCAGGTCGCCCTTGGAGTGGAAGCGGTGCTGGATGACCCGGGCCCAGGTCTGGCCCCAGTCGTCGTCGCCGCACAGCGCGGCCAGCGCCTTGCGCAGGTCGCCGGGCGGCAGCACGCCCAGCTCGTCGCGCAGGCGGCCGCTGGAACCGCCGTCGTCGGCCACGGTGACGACGGCGGTGAGGTCGCCGGTGATCCGGCGCAGGGCGGCGAGCGAGGCGGACAGGCCCATGCCACCGCCGAGGGCGACGACCTTGGGCTGTGCGCCGCGTCGGCGCGGCCGGGCTCCGCGGGTCTCCACCGTCCGGCCCGCGCGTGACTCGGGCACGGTCCGGCGCAGCCTGCTCAGCCGCACAGAGCGTTCCGTCATTCGCGTCCCATGTCCCGGTGCACGACCACCGTCTCCACGCCCTCGGCCGCGAGGCGGGCGGCGAGCTTCTCCGACGTGGCCACCGAGCGATGCTTGCCGCCCGTGCACCCGATGGCGATGGTCACGTACCGCTTGCCCTCGCGGCGGTAGCCGGCCGCGATGAGGCGCAGCAGCTCGGCGTAGCGGTCCAGGAACTCCTTGGCGCCGGGCTGGTTGAAGACGTACGCCGCCACCTCCTCGTTGAGGCCGGTGAAGGGGCGCAGCTCCGGGACCCAGTGCGGGTTGGGCAGGAAGCGCATGTCCGCGACCAGGTCGGCGTCGACGGGCAGGCCGTACTTGAAGCCGAAGGACATGACGGTGGCCCGCAGCTCGGGCTCCTCCTCGCCGGCGAACTGGGCGTCCATCTTGGCCCGCAGCTCGTGCACGTTCAGGCTGGAGGTGTCGATCACCAGGTCGGCGTCGCCGCGCAGCTCGCGCAGCAGCTCACGCTCGGCCGCGATGCCGTCGACGATGCGGCCGTCGCCCTGGAGGGGGTGCGGGCGGCGCACCGACTCGAAGCGGCGGACCAGTGCCTCGTCGGAGGACTCCAGGAAGACGATGCGGCGGGTGACGTGCCGGGTCTCCAGGTCGGCCAGGGACTCGCGCAGATTGTCGAAGAAGCGCCGGCCGCGAACGTCGACGACGACCGCGATCCGGGCCACGTTGCCCTGCGAGCGGGCGCCGAGTTCCACCATGGTGGGGATCAGCGCGGGCGGGAGGTTGTCGACGACGAACCAGCCGAGGTCCTCCAGGCACTTGGCGGCCGTCGACCTGCCCGCGCCGGACATGCCGGAGATGATCACCAGCTCGGGGATGGCGACTTCGGGAAGCCCACCCGTCTCGCCGGTCGTGCCCGTACTCACCTGTGCTCCGTCTCCGCCTTGGCCCGTCTGTTCGTGTTGTTCGTCGTGGTTGTTCACATTCATGTCTCCTGCCCCCGTCGTTCGTCCGGGGCTCCCGTCGTCACGGGCTCCCCACCGGAACCCATGGTGCCGGGTTCCTCCTCCATGATCTCTCCGGTCGCCGTGTTCACGGCGGGTGCGGCCGGGGCCGCCTGGGCGAGGGCCACGGCGATCGTCTCGGCCGTCTTGCGGCCTATGCCGGGCACCTCGCAGATCTGGTCGATGGTGGCGGATCGCAGTTTCTTCAACGAACCGAAGTGCTTCAGAAGTGCCTGCTTGCGGGTGTCGCCGAGGCCGGGCACGTCGTCCAGCGGGCTGGAGCGGAAGCGCTTGGCCCGCTTGGTGCGCTGGTAGGTGATCGCGAAGCGGTGCGCCTCGTCGCGGACGCGCTGCAGCAGGTAGAGGCCCTCGCTGGTGCGGGGCAGGACCACCGGGTCCTCCTCCTCGGGCAGCCAGACCTCTTCCAGCCGCTTGGCGAGGCCGCAGACGGCGACGTCGTCGATGCCGAGCTCGTCCAGGGCCCGCTTCGCCGCCGCGACCTGCGGCTGTCCGCCGTCGACGACGACGAGCTGGG
Organism: Streptomyces sp. MAI_2237; assembly: GCF_054189285.1. Lineage (NCBI taxonomy): Bacteria > Bacillati > Actinomycetota > Actinomycetes > Kitasatosporales > Streptomycetaceae > Streptomyces > Streptomyces sp. MAI_2237. The sequence goes on from NZ_JAJPGQ010000001.1 coordinate 829,151, forward strand.
GCGGGTAGGCGAACTTCTTGGGCCGGCCGTCCTCGTTCTTCAGGCCGTCCGACGGGAGGCCGTCGACCTCCAGGGCCGTCTCCAAGTCTGCCTGGAGGCCTTCTGCCGCCCCGCCCACGAGGCCGTCCCCGTGGCCGTCCTCCACCCACTCGCCGGTCCGCTCCTTCTCCGCGAGGTAGCGCCGGAAGCGGCGGGTGATCACCTCGTGCATGGAGCGCACGTCGTCCTGGCCCTCGAAGCCCTTGATCTGGAAGCGGCGGTACTCGCTCTTGCGCTGCAGACCGTCCTCGAAGACGACCATGGACGCGACGACGTCGTCGCCCTGGAGGTGCGAGATGTCGTAGCACTCGATGCGGAGGGGGGCGCTGTCGAGGTCGAGGGCCTCGGCGATCTCCTCCAGGGCGCGCGAACGCGTGGTGAGGTCGGAGGCGCGCTTGGTCTTGTGCAGGGCGAGCGACTGCTGGGCGTTGCGCTGCACGGTCTCCATCAGGGCCTTCTTGTCGCCGCGCTGCGGGATGCGCAGGGACACGCCCGAGCCGCGCCGGTCGGCCAGCCATTCCTGGACGGGCTCGACCGGGTCGGGCAGGGCGGGGACGAGGACCTCCTTGGGGACGGAGTCGCCCTTCTCCTCGCCGTAGAGCTGCTGCAGCGCGTGCTCGACGAGGGCGCCGGTGGTGATCTCCTCGACCTTGTCGGTGACCCAGCCGCGCTGGCCGCGCACGCGTCCGCCGCGCACGTGGAAGATCTGGACGGCCGCCTCCAGCTCGTCCTCGGCGACCGCGATCAGGTCGGCGTCGGTCGCGTCGGCGAGCACGACCGCGTTCTTCTCCATGGCCTTCCTGAGGGCCCCGATGTCGTCGCGCAGGCGGGCGGCCCGCTCGTACTCCATCTCCTCGGCCGCCTCCGTCATCCGCTGCTCCAGGCGGCGGAGGTAGGTGCCGGTGCGGCCGGCCATGAAGTCGCAGAACTCCTCGGCGAGTTCGCGGTGCTCCTCGGGATCGACGCGGCCCACGCAGGGGGCCGAGCACTTGCCGATGTAGCCGAGCAGGCAGGGGCGGCCGGTGCGGGTGGCGTTCTTGAAGACGCCGGCCGAGCAGGTGCGTACGGGGAAGACGCGCAGGAGGAGGTCGACGGTGTCGCGGATCGCCCACGCGTGCCCGTACGGGCCGAAGTACCTCACTCCCTTCCTCTTGTGACCGCGCATCACCTGCACGCGCGGGAACTCCTCGTTCATCGTCACCGCGAGGTACGGGTAGCTCTTGTCGTCGCGGTACTTGACGTTGAACCGGGGGTCGAACTCCTTGATCCAGGAGTACTCCAGCTGCAGCGCCTCGACCTCGGTGGACACCACGGTCCACTCCACGGACGCGGCGGTGGTGACCATCGTCCGGGTACGGGGGTGCAGGTTCGCCAGGTCCTGGAAATAGTTCGCCAGGCGCTGGCGCAGGCTTTTCGCCTTTCCGACGTAGATCACCCGGCGGTGCTCGTCACGGAACCTGTACACCCCGGGAGAGTCGGGGATCTGTCCCGGCTTGGGGCGGTAGCTGGAGGGGTCGGCCATGTCTCACACCCTACTGGCGAGGGGTGACAGTACGGCGAGGCTGTGGACAACGCCCACCGAGCCTACGCGCCCGCGGGGGGACCGGCATCCTCGGCGGGTGGGCGCCTGCGCAGCGCCGCGACGCCGACGACGGCTCCGGCGCGCCCCCGCGTCGATGATCATGGCCACCGAGCGGGTCTCGGCCAGGTGTGCGCGCCCGTCGGGCGTCAGGTGTTGTCGGGACTTGGTCAACACGCTTCAATGCGGGGGAACTCGGGGCCGTGAACGACGGCGTACGGATGTGAAGACGCCCCGACGCCGACGGGGTGGCCCCGGCCTTCGCACGAAACCGGCCCGACCAGCCGTAGCGAGCATTCACAGAAAGGCCCCCTGCATGCCGCACGCCACACAGCCCGCGGACGTCGGCGCCGTCGTCGGCGCGGAACTGGAATCGGCCCTGCGGGGCGGGCCCTTCCATGTCGCGTTGCGCGCCGCCATCGCCGCCCGGGGGCTGCCGCTGCAGCGGGTGCAGCACCATCTGTCGCGCCACGGGGTGAAGGTCGGCGTCACCAGCCTGAGTTACTGGCAGCAGGGCGCCCGGCGCCCGCAGCGCCCGGAGTCGCTGCGGGCCGTGCGGGCCCTGGAGGAGATACTCCAGCTGCCGGAGGAGTCCTTGATAAGGCTGCTCGCCGAGAGTGACGAACGGACCTGTGCCGAACGGCCCGCCGCCCGCTCGTACCGCTCCCTGATCGCCGCCTCGGACGTCCTGGACCGGATGCTGACCGAGCTGCACCTGCCGCCGGACGGCGGGCTGCACACCCTCGGCCACCACGAGCGGGTGCGCATCGGCCCGCGCCGCGAGCTGGCGGAGCGCGAATCGCAGCACATCGTGCGCGCCCACAAGGACGGCGTCGACCGCTTCGTCGCCGTCCACCACGGCGACCCGGGATGCGCGCCGGAGCGCATGCGGGTGCACGCCCTGGAGAACTGCCGCACCGGACGCGTGCGCGCGCACCACGACAGCGGGGTCCTCGTGGCCGAGCTGCTCTTCGACACCCGGCTGCGGGCCGGGGACACCTTCCTCTTCCGCTACGGCGTGGAGGACGGCACGGCCGGCGTCTGCCGCGAGTACGTGCGCGGATTCGGGCCGGCCGGCGGACAGTACGCGCTCCAGGTCCGCTTCGACGAACGCGCGCTGCCGGTGCGCTGCCATCGCTTCGCCCAGCACTCCGCGGCCGCTCCGCGAGGCGGCAGGCAGGAACTCGCCCTCAGCGGCCACCACCACTCGGTCCACCTCGTCGAACCCCGGGTGCGGACGGGAATCGTGGGCATCGGCTGGGACTGGGAGTGAGCCCACCGCGCCTGCGCTGACGCGGCGGGTGCGCGCGCCGTGGCAGGGTCTAGGTGAGCGGGCCCGCGACGATCTTGCCGTTGGCGGTGTGCGCCGACAGCTCCTGCAAGGGCTCGGTTGCCGGGGAGCGCAGCACCTCGCCGGTCCTGGCGTCGAACTCGCTGCCGTGGCACGGGCAGACCAGCGTCGTTCCCTGCAGCTTGTCGATCGGGCACCCCGCGTGCGTGCAGATCGTGCTGTACGCCTTCAGCGAGCCGTCCTCGGCCCGGCTGACCACGACGTTGTGATCCCGGTAGAGCGCGGCGCCGCCCTTGGCGACGTCCGATCCCGGACCGAGTTCGACGGGCGCCGTCGGAGTGGCGGGCGTGCCGTCCGACCCCGACCCGGTCGAGCAGGCGGCGAGGCCGAGACCCGCCACGGGCGTGAGGGCCGCGCCCCGCAGGACGGTACGACGGCTCGGGGAATGACGGGCGGGCATACGGGTCTCCGCTGGTGAGAGGGCGGTGCACGGCGACGATACTCCCGCCCGTCCGCCTGCCCCCGCGGTGGGGTGCCCGACGGTTAAACGCTTGCGTAAGCGTTTACGCCGGCCGGTGAATGAGATACGTTCCGGCCTGAAGCGCGTGGTTCGGGAAGGAGGACGCAGTGGCGACCATGGCCGATGTCGCACGGAGCGCCGGGGTGTCCGTGGCGACCGTCTCGCACGTCCTCAACGGCACCCGACCCGTCCTGCCGCACACCCGGCAGTCCGTCCTGGACGCGATCGACCGGCTGGGCTACACGCCGAACACCCTTGCCCGTTCCCTGGTGACCTCCCGGACCCGGTCGATCGGGCTCGCGGTCTCGGCCATCAGCAACCCGTACTTCACGGAGATCCTTCAGGGTGTGGAGGCGGCCGCCCTGGACGCGGGCCACGGCCTGCTCATCGCCGACCCGCACGACGATCCCGCGCACGAGCGCACGGTCGTCCAGCTGCTGCATGAACGGCGCGTGGACGGCATGATCGTCGCTCCCTCCGCCGAGCCGCGCGAACTCCTCACCTACCTCGCGCGCCATGACGTGCCGACCGTGTTCCTCGACCGGCTGGTGGACGGGGACGCGCAGGGGTCCCGGGCGCCGCGCGAGGGTGGCCTGCGCTTCGACCAGGTGTGTGCCGAGAGCGCCGAACCGACCGCGCGGCTCGTCGCCCACCTCGCCGGACTCGGCCACCGCCGTATCGCCCTGATCGCCGGGCTGCCCGGGCTCAGCACCACCCGTGAACGCATCGCCGGCTACCGGGAGGGGCTCGCCGCCGCCGGTCTCCCCCACGACGACGACCTCCTGGCACACGGTGACTCCGAGTCGGCCGGGGCCGCACGGGCCACGGCGGCCCTGCTGTCCCTCGCCGCCCCGCCCACGGCACTCGTGACGGCCAACAACGCGATGACCCTCGGCGCCCTGCGCACCCTGCGCGACCGCGGCCTGTCCGTCCCCGACGACATGGCCCTGTGCTGTTTCGACGACTTCCCCTGGGCCGACCTCTTCTCGCCCCGGCTCACCGCGATCGCCCAGCCCGGCAGGGAGATCGGCACCCAGGCGGTACGGCTTCTCCTGGAACGCCTCGCCGCACCGGACCGCCCCGCCCGCACCGTGCGGCTGCCCTGCGCCTTCGTGCACCGGACGTCGTGCGGGTGCCCGGACCCCGGCCCGCCGGAGTCCGGGCGATCCGATGCACCCGAGCGGTCCGCCGAGTCCGGCAGGTCCACCCAGTACCCGCAGTCCGCGCAGTTCGAGGAAGGAACCGTCTCGTGATCGTCGTCGCCGGTGAGGCCCTGATCGATCTGGTACCGCAGGGCACGGGTGCCCTCGCGGGGCTGAAGCCGGCGCTCGGCGGCGGCCCGTACAACACGGCCGTGGCCCTCGGCCGCCTCGGCTCCCCCACGGCGTTCTGTTCCCGCGTCTCGCGGGACGCCTTCGGCGAGGCCCTGCTCGACGGGCTCCGGGACGCCGGCGTGGACGTGTCCGCCGTACAGCGCGGCCCCGAGCCGACCACTCTCGCGGTCGCGACGATCGACGGGAACGGCTCGGCCGCCTACTCCTTCTACGTCGAGGGCACCGCCGACCGGCTGTTCACCGCGCCCCCGGCGCTGCCCACAGGGACGCGGGCCGTGTCCTTCGGGACGTGTTCGCTCGTCCTGGAGCCCGGTGCGAGCGCCTACGAGGAGCTGATGCGCGCGGCGGCCGAGCAGGGTGTGTTCACCGCGCTGGACCCCAACGTCCGGGCGGGACTCATCCCGGACGCGGACGCCTATCGCGCCCGCTTCAAGAGCTGGCTGCCGTCGGTGTCGCTGCTGAAGCTCTCCGAGGAGGACGCACTGTGGCTGGGCGGCACTCCGCGTGAGTGGCTGGCCGCGGGGCCTTCGGCAGTCGTGGTCACCCACGGCGGTGACGGGCTGAGCGTCTTCACCGCGGACGGCGCGGTGCATTCCGTGCCGGGCGAGAAGGTCGAGGTCGTGGACACGATCGGTGCCGGCGACACCGTGAACGCGGCGCTGCTGCACGGTCTGGCCGCCCAGGACGCCCTGTCCGCCGAGGCGCTGCGGGGGCTGGGTGCCGACGGGTGGACGAGGCTGCTGCGCTTCGCGGCGCGGGCGGCCGCGGTCACCTGTTCCCGGGCGGGCGCGGAGCCGCCGTACGCCTCCGAACTCGGGGACGTGTTCGAGGGCTCGTGACGCACGGCGCCCCGCGGGAACTCCCGCGGGGCGCCGTGTCTTCTCCGTCGTGCCGTGGCCTCAGGCCTTGCGTGCCCGCGTGGTCTTCTTCGCGGGCGTGGCCTTCTTCGCGGCCGTCTTGTCGGCGGTCTTGGCCGTCGCGCTCCTGGTCGTCGCGGCCTTGGTTGTCGCCGTCCTCTTCGCCGTCGACTTGGCCGCGACCGTCTTCTTCGCCGCCGTCCGGCGCGGGGCCTTCACAGGGGCCGCGTCGCTGACCCGGTCGGCGCCCAGGATCTCGCGGAGGAACTTGCCGGTGTGGCTGGCCGGGACTCCGGCGACCTCCTCGGGCGTGCCCTCGGCGACGACGAGTCCGCCGCCGGCGCCGCCCTCGGGACCCATGTCGACGACCCAGTCGGCGGTCTTGATGACGTCGAGGTTGTGCTCGATGACGATGACCGTGTTGCCCTTGTCGACCAGGCCGGACAACACCTTGAGCAGCTTGCTGATGTCCTCGAAGTGCAGACCCGTGGTCGGCTCGTCGAGGACGTAGACGGTGCGTCCCGTGGAGCGCTTCTGCAGCTCGCTGGCGAGCTTCACGCGCTGCGCCTCACCACCGGAGAGGGTGGTGGCGGACTGGCCGAGGCGGACGTAGCCGAGACCGACGTCGTTCAGCGTCGTGAGGTGGCGGTTGATCGCCGGGACGGCCTCGAAGAAGTTCATGGCCTCTTCGATGGGCATGTTCAGGACCTCGGCGATGGACTTGCCCTTGTAGTGGACCTCCAGGGTCTCCCGGTTGTACCGGGCGCCGTGGCAGACCTCGCACGGGACGTAGACGTCCGGGAGGAAGTTCATCTCGATCTTGATCGTGCCGTCGCCCGCGCAGTTCTCGCAACGGCCGCCCTTGACGTTGAAGGAGAAGCGGCCCGGCAGGTAGCCGCGGACCTTCGCCTCGGTGGTCTCGGCGAACAGCCTGCGGACGTGGTCGAAGACGCCGGTGTACGTCGCCGGGTTGGACCGCGGGGTGCGGCCGATGGGCGACTGGTCGACGTGCACGACCTTGTCGACCTGGTCGTCGCCGTCCACGCGCGTGTGCCTGCCCGGGACGTTGCGCGCGCCGTTCAGCTCGCGGGCCAGGTGCGTGTACAGGATGTCGTTGACCAGCGTCGACTTGCCGGAGCCGGACACACCGGTGACGGCCGTGAAGACGCCCAGCGGGAACGAGACGTCGATGTCCTGCAGGTTGTTCTCGCGGGCCCCGTGCACCGTGAGCCGGCGGGAGGGGTCCTGCGGGCGCCGGATGTCGGGCAGCGGGATCGCCTTCCTGCCGGACAGGTACTGGCCGGTCTGCGACTCGGCGTTGGCGAGCAGCTCCTTCAGGGAGCCGCTGTGCACGACCTTGCCGCCGTGCTCGCCCGCGCCGGGGCCGATGTCGACGACCCAGTCGGCGACCTTGATGGTGTCCTCGTCGTGCTCGACGACGATGAGCGTGTTGCCCATGTCGCGCAGACGGACCAGGGTCTCGATCAACCGGTGGTTGTCACGCTGGTGCAGGCCGATGGACGGCTCGTCGAGGACGTACAGGACGCCCACGAGGCCGGAGCCGATCTGGGTGGCCAGGCGGATGCGCTGGGCCTCGCCGCCGGAGAGCGTGCCGGCCGCGCGGTTGAGGGAGAGGTAGTCCAGGCCGACGTCGACCAGGAAGCGCAGCCGCTCGTTGACCTCCTTCAGCACGCGCTCGGCGATCTTCTTGTCGCGGGCGGTCAGCTTCAGCTCGCCCAGGAAGTCCGCGCAGTCGCTGATGGACATCGCCGAGACCTCGGCGATCGACTTCCCCATGATCGTGACCGCGAGGACGATCGGCTTCAGGCGGGTGCCCTCACAGGTGGGGCAGGGCACCTCGCGCATGTAGCCCTCGAAGCGCTCCCGGCTGGAGTCGCTCTCGGCCTCGCTGTGCCGGCGCTTGACGAAGGGGACGGCGCCCTCGAAGGGCGTCGTGTACACGCGCTCGCGGCCGTACCGGTTGCGGTAGCGGACCTCGATCTGGGTCTTGTGGCCGTAGAGGAGGGCCTTCTTGGCGCGCTGCGGCAGGCCGGCGAAGGGGATGTCCGTCCGGAAGCCCAGGGCGTCCGCCAGGGCTCCGATCAGGCGGCCGAAGTAGTCCTTGGTGTGCCCGTGCGACCAGGGGTGGATGGCGCCCTCGTCGAGGGACTTGTCCTCGTCCGGGACGATCAGCTCCGGGTCGACCTCCATGCGCGTGCCGATGCCGGTGCACTCGGGGCAGGCGCCGAAGGGCGAGTTGAAGGAGAAGGAGCGGGGCTCGAGCTCCTCGAAGGACAGGTCGTCGTACGGGCAGTACAGGTGCTCCGAGTACATGCGCTCGCGCTCGGGGTCGTCCTCGGGGAGGTCGACGAAGTCGAGGACGACCATGCCGCCGGACAGGCCGAGGGCGGTCTCCACGGAGTCGGTGAGGCGGCGCTTCGCGGAGTCCTTCACCGTGAGGCGGTCGATGACCACCTCGATGGTGTGCTTCTCCTGCTTCTTCAGCGTCGGCGGGTCGGAGAGCTGGACGGTCTCGCCATCCACCCGCGCCCGGCTGTAGCCCTTGGTCTGCAGGTCGGCGAAGAGGTCGACGAACTCCCCCTTGCGCTCGCGCACGAGCGGCGACAGCACCTGGAAGCGGCTCCCCTCCGGCAGCTCCAGGACCTTGTCCACGATGGCCTGCGGCGACTGGCGGGAGATCGGGCGGCCGCACTGGGGACAGTGCGGCTTGCCGATGCGCGCGAAGAGCAGCCGGAGGTAGTCGTAGACCTCGGTGATGGTGCCGACCGTCGAGCGCGGGTTGCGCGAGGTCGACTTCTGGTCGATGGAGACGGCGGGCGACAGACCTTCGATGAAGTCCACGTCCGGCTTGTCCATCTGGCCGAGGAACTGGCGGGCGTACGAGGAGAGCGACTCCACGTAGCGCCGCTGCCCCTCGGCGAAGATGGTGTCGAAGGCCAGCGAGGACTTGCCCGACCCCGACAGGCCCGTGAAGACGATGAGCGAGTCGCGCGGCAGGTCGAGCGAGACATTCTTCAGATTGTGCTCGCGCGCGCCACGGACGATGAGACGGTCGGCCACGCCGGTCCGCACCTTTCTTAGAGAAGTGACAGGGGCGAGGCCCCCGTGTCTTCTCACACTAGGGGGAGCCACTGACAACGCCGGTCGGATTCCGGGTTGCATAACAATCCCCGGCCATCCAGCATGCCCGACGCCACTTCCGACCATATAGCACGTGCTTTCGAATTACGGCACTGCTTCACCACCTTCACCCAAAGGTGTGGCGGGGCTAGGGTCAGCAGCATGATTGATCACGGTCATGACCTGGCGTCTGTACGTGACGCGACGGAACGGCTGCTCACCGCAGCCGCCGAACTGGACAACGCGTCGGTGGCCGAGCCGTCACGGCTGCCGGGCTGGACCCGCGGCCACGTCCTCGCGCACCTCGCCCGCAACGCCGACGCCCTCGTGAACGTCCTGGAGGGCCGCCCCATGTACGTCTCCGGGAAGGCGCGCGACGCCGACATCGAACGGGACGCTCCGCGCCCCCTTCAGGCGCAGCTCGCCGACCTGCGCGAGAGCGCGGCCCGGTTCCAGGCGGTGGGGGCCGCGCCCGCGGACTGGTCGCGGACGGTGGAGCTGCGCAACGGGGTCACCGACTCGGCGTCGCGGGTGCCGTTCCGGCGCTGGGCGGAGGTGGAGCTGCACCACGTGGACCTCGGCATCGGATACGAGCTGGAGCATCTGCCGGAGCGGTTCACGGAGCGGGAGATCGTCTTTCTCGCCGACCGTTTCTCCGGCCACCCGGATGTGCCGCCGACGCGTCTGACGGACGGTACGCGCGTGTGGCGCACCGGCCGCGAGGCGACGGAACCGGAGATCACGGTCACGGGCCCGGCGCCCGAGCTGCTCGGCTGGCTCGCGGGACGCCGGGACGGCTCCGGGCTGACGGTGCGGGGCGGCTCGCTGCCCGGCCTGCCGCCGCTGTAGGGGGCGGGGGCGCACCTCGCCGCGGGCGCGTCCTTCGGCGGGGCCTCGGCGCCCTCCCCCGCTATAGGCTGGCAGCCATGACGTACAGCGGACAGGTGACGGTCGGTGGCCCGGCGGACGTGCACGAGCTCAAGGACCTGATGATCACCAAGATCGCGGTGGGCCCGATGGACAACAACGCCTATCTGCTGCGCTGCCGGGCCACGGACGAGCAGTTGCTGATCGACGCGGCCAACGACGCGGCCACCCTGCTCGGCATGATCGGTGACGACGGCATCGCGTCCGTCGTCACCACCCACCAGCACGGGGACCACTGGCAGGCGCTCGCCCAGGTCGTCGCGGCCACCGGGGCCCGCACGTACGCCGGCCGGGACGACGCCCCGGGCATTCCGGTACGGACCGACGTCCTGGTCGACGACGGCGACACGGTCCGTGTGGGGCAGGTGAAGCTGACGGCGCGCCATCTGGTCGGCCACACACCGGGTTCGATCGCCCTCGTCTACGACGACCCGCACGGGCATCCCCATGTGTTCACAGGCGACTGCCTCTTCCCCGGCGGAGTCGGGAACACCCGTAAGGATCCGAAGGCGTTCGCGAGCCTGATCCACGACGTCGAGACGAAGATTTTCGGCACACTGCCCGACGAGACCTGGGTCTACCCGGGGCACGGCAACGACACGACGCTGGGCGCGGAGCGGCCCCATCTACCGGAGTGGCACGCGCGCGGGTGGTAGCGGTCCCCGGACAGCGCACAGGGGCGGAGGGCCGATCGGTCCTCCGCCCCTGTGCGCCTCGGCCCGTTTGCCGCCTCGAGAGGACGGGCCCGTGACCCATGGGAGTCATGCCGTACAGCGCACGGAACGGCGAATGCGTCACGCGCCCCCGGAGTGAAGTCCCGTATCGCGCCGAGCCGGTGCACGCGCCCCGTGTGAAGCGTTCGCACGCGCCGGGGGCATGCGCGCGCTCCCGGCGCACTTGGTTGCGCAGTCAACTGGAAGCCGCCCCGCTCAGGATGACGGCTCCTGCGCGGTACGGGCCGCCGGTCTTCCAACCCCGCCCTCGACCGGCGGCCCCGGCATGACGACGCGTACGGCCGGAGCGTGTTCACGAGAATGCAACACCCGTTCCCACTATGCGGACAGTTGACGACGTGACCTCGACAAACGAGACGTCGGGCTGTCAATCTCCCGCCATGCATCTTGCCCCTCGCGCACTGCGCCGCGCCGTCGCCGCGGCAACCATCGCCCTTCTGGCCACCGCAGTCGGCTGCGCGCCGCAGCCGGAGGAGAAGGCGAGCGACAACGCCTCGGGATCGACCGGCAGCACCTGTGCCAAGGGCAAGTTGGCCACCAAGTCCTCCGGCAGGCTGACGATCGCCACCGACGAGCCGGCGTACGAGCCCTGGTTCAAGGACGACAAGCCGGCCAACGGCAAGGGCTTCGAGTCGGCGGTCGCCTACGCCGTCGCCGGGCAACTCGGGTACGGCAGGAGCGCGGTCGTCTGGCAGAGCGTCCCCTTCAACAAGGCGTTCGCGCCCGGGGAGAAGACCTTCGACTTCGACATCAACCAGGTGTCGGTCAGCGCCGAGCGCAGGAAGGCCGTCGACTTCTCGTCCGGCTACTACGACGTGCGCCAGGCCGTCATCGCCCTCAAGGGCAGCAAGGCCGCCAAGGCGACGAGCATCGCGGACCTGAAGGGCCTCAAGCTGGGCGCGCAGGTCGGCACGACGAGCCTGAACTACATCAGCGACGTCGTGAAGCCGTCGCAGCAGGCCGCCGTGTACTCCAAGAACGACCAGGCCGTCTCCGCCCTCAAGAACCGCCAGGTCGACGCCATCGTCACCGACCTGCCGACCGCGTTCTACGTCACCGCCGCCCAGGTCACCGACGGCGAGATCGTCGGCCAGTTCGAGAACCAGGGCACCACACCAGAGCAGTTCGGGCTCGTGCTCGACAAGGGCAGCGCTCTCACCTCGTGCGTGTCGTCGGCCGTGGACGCCCTCCGCAAGGACGGAACGCTGGCGAAACTGGAGAAGCAGTGGCTGTCCGACGCCGTCGACGCTCCGGTGCTCAAGTGACGCTCCTGAAGGACGACTCGGGCCGGGAAGACGCGGACGGCAGAGACGACACGCCGGGCGCGGAGGACGCGTACATCCCCTCGGAACGGCGCCTGGACCGCGAGCGCCACAAGCGTGCCCGCGCCCGGCGCGCGACCGCCATCGCCGCCGTGTCCACCCTCGTCACGGCCGTCGTGCTGTACGTGGTCGTGGTCAACGCGCCGGGCTGGCCGCGCACCAAGGAGACCTTCTTCGACGCGCACTACGCGCGCGAGGCGCTGCCCAAGGTCCTCGAAGGGCTGTGGCTCAACGTCCGGCTGCTGCTGATCTGCGGCGTGCTGGTGCTGGTCCTGGGGATGCTGATCGCCATCGCGCGCACCCTGCCCGGGCCGGTGTTCTTCCCGCTGCGGGCGCTCGCGGCCGCGTACACGGACTTCTTCCGCGGTCTGCCGCTGATCATCAACCTGATGATCGTGATCTTCGGCGTGCCCGCGCTGCGCCTCCAGGGCGTGACCGTCGATCCGGTGCTGCTCGGCGGTACGGCGCTGACGCTGACGTACTCGGCGTACGTCGCCGAGGTGTTCCGCGCCGGCATCGAGTCCGTGCACCCCTCCCAGCGGGCCGCGGCGCGCTCGCTGGGTCTGACCAACCGGCAGGCGCTGCGGTACGTGGTCCTCCCCCAGGCCGTACGGCGTCAGGTGCCGCCCCTGCTGAACGACCTCGTGTCCCTCCAGAAGGACACCGGCCTGGTGTCGATCGGCGGCGCGATCGACGCCGTGCGGGCGGCCGACATCATCGCCCAGCGCAGCATGAACTACACGTCGTACATCGTCGCGGGCCTGGTCTTCGTGGCGCTGACGATCCCGATGACGCGCTTCACGGACTGGGTGACGGCGCGGATGGACCGGCAGCGCGCCCAAGGAGGAGCGATATGAGCGACGCGCCCGTGCTGCGCATGGAGTCCGTGCGCAAGACGTTCGGCGGCTCCGTGGTCCTGCGGGACGTCGACCTCGAGGTCGCCCCGCACACGGTGACCGCTCTGATCGGCGCCTCGGGTTCGGGCAAGTCGACCTTGTTGCGCTGCGCGAACCTGCTGGAGGAGATCGACGACGGCGCGATCTGGCTGGACGGCGAGGAGATCACGGACCCACGTGTCGACCAGGACGCGGTACGGCGCCGTATCGGCGTGGTCTTCCAGGCGTACAACCTGTTTCCGCACATGACCGTGCTGGACAACATCACTCTCGCCCCGCGGCGGGTTCACGGCGTGTCCCGGGAGGAGGCCGAGGAGCGCGCCGGAGAGTTGCTGGAGCGGCTCGGACTCGCTGAGAAGGCCCGCGCCTATCCGGACCGGCTGAGCGGCGGTCAGCAGCAGCGTGTGGCCATCGTGCGCGCTCTGGCCGTGCGGCCCCGGCTGCTGCTGCTCGACGAGATCACCGCCGCGCTCGACCCGGAGCTCGTCGGCGAGGTGCTCACCGTCGTGCGCGACCTGAAGGACGACGGCATGACCATGGTGCTGGCCACGCACGAGATGGGCTTCGCCCGGGACGTCGCCGACCAGGTCTGTTTCCTGGACGGGGGCGTCGTCCTGGAGCGCGGTACGGCCGAGCAGGTCTTCGGCGACCCGCAGCAGGAACGCACCCGGCGTTTCCTGCGGCGGATCGTCGAGGCGGGACGCCTGTAGGGGGCGTAAGGGGCGCCCTCCTGGCGAGCGGGAGTTACGCCGGTCACGATGCTCGCGGCGCGAGCCGGGGTTACGCCGCGCACGCTGCTCGCGCCGCGAGCGGGTCAGGCGTCGGCCTGCGCGGGGCCCGCCAGGGCCGCCACCCGCTCCACGCCGAAGACGTATCCCTGCACACCGCAGCCGGCGATGACGCCGTCGGCGCGCAGCGACACGTAGGAGTGGTGCCGGAAGGACTCCCGCTGGTGGATGTTGGAGATGTGGACCTCCAGCACGGGCAGTCCGTCGCAGGTGTTGAGGGCGTCCAGGATCGCCACGGACGTGTGCGAGTAGGCACCGGGGTTGATGACGATCCCGCAGTGGTTCAGCCGTGCCTCGTGGATCCAGTCGACCAGTTCGCCCTCGTGGTTGGACTGCCGGAAGTCCACCGTGCCGCCGTGCGCGGCCGCGGCCTTGGCGCACAGGGCCTCGACGTCGGCCAGGGTGTCCTTGCCGTAGATCTCGGGCTGCCGCTGGCCGAGCAGGTTCAGGTTGGGCCCGTTGAGGATCATGATCGGGGCGTTGGCCAGGGTGCGGGGCACGGTTCCTCCGGTCCGGTCGGATGGGGCGATCCACGGGGACCGCTGTTCGCACCCGGTCTATCACGGCCCTCGGGCAGCGAGGCTGCCGGGACGTTCTACGGGTTGATCGCCAGCTCCAAGTAGGCCGCGAACAGCACGAGATGCACCCCACCCTGCAACGGGGTGGCCCGGCCGGGCACCACCGTGAGGGAGGCCACCACCACGGTCAGGGCGAGCAGCACCATGTGGGTGGCGCCGAGTCCGAGGACGAGCGGGCCGGACAGCCACACCGAGGCGAGGGCGACGGCGGGGATGGTCAGGCCGATGCTCGCCATGGCCGAGCCGAGCGCGAGGTTCAGGCTGGTCTGCACGCGGTCGCGGCGGGCGGAGCGCAGCGCGGCGATGGTCTCGGGCAGCAGCACCAGCAGGGCGATGATCACGCCGACGACGGCTTGGGGCAGCCCGGCCGCCTCCACTCCGGACTCGATCGTCGGGGACACGCCCTTGGCCAGGCCGACCACGCCGATCAGGGCGAGGCCGAGCAGACTCAGGCTGATCCAGGCGGTGCGGGCGGTGGGCGCGTCGGCGTGGTCGTCGGCGGTGATCACGTCGCCCTGGCGGGTGATGGGCAGGAAGTAGTCGCGGTGGCGCACCGTCTGGGTCGCGACGAACAGGCCGTAGAGGATCAGCGAGGAGAGCGCGGCGAAGGTGAGCTGGATGGCGGAGAACTCGGGGCCGGGCTTGCTCGTGGTGAACGTCGGCAGGACCAGGCTGAGCGTGGCCAGGGTGGCGACGGTCGCGAGGGCGGCGCCGGTGCCCTCGGGGTTGAACACCGCGGTGCCGTGCCGCAGCGAGGCGACGAGCAGACAGATCCCGACGATGCCGTTGCAGGTGATCATCACGGCCGCGAAGACCGTGTCCCTGGCCAGGGTCGAGCCCTTGTCGCCGCCGTCCGCCATCAAGGTGACGATGAGGGCGACCTCGATGATCGTGACGGCGACCGCGAGGACGAGGGAGCCGAAGGGTTCGCCGACCCGGTGGGCGACCACCTCGGCGTGATGGACGGCTGCCAGTACGGCTCCCGCCAGGACCAGCGTCACCAGTGCGACGACCACGCCGGGCAGGTCACGCCCCCAGGTGAAGATCAGCAGGACGATCGCCAGAACCGGCACGAGAGACGTCCACTGCGTGGTGAGCGGTCTGATCCGAGCGATCATGGAGCGATCCTCGCAGAGGCGCACGGGCCCCGCATTCCGGTGGTAGGGGGCCCGGATCGTGTCATGTGAGCTGTGTCATCTCCTGTGCGTCGCAGTCGGTGAGGGACGGCGGCGCCGCGTGCACGACGCGGCCGTCAGCTCGGCGAACTCGTTGGTCTCGGTGGTCTCGGGGTCGTCGTTGTCGGCCCTCGCTGCTCGTACGACTCGAACTCGATCAGTACGAGGTGAACGAGGCACCGGGAGCGATCTGGTGCGATTGATTCCGTCCCGCTCCCAGTGCTGGTTGTTCCCGCGTCGGTGGTGCTCAGACCTGGACGTCGTCCTTCGGAGCGCCTTCGCTCCCGGCCTGCGCCCCCTCGACCGCCGCCTGCTTCTGCGAGGCCCGCAGGCTGGTGATCGTGGTGACCACGAGGACCACGCAGATCACGCCGAGGGAGACCGGTATGGAGATCTCCGGGACGTGGACGCCGGACTCGTGCAGGGCGTGCAGCACCAGCTTGACGCCGATGAATCCCAGGATGATCGACAGGCCGTAGCTGAGGTGGACCAGCTTCTTGAGCAGGCCGCCGATGAGGAAGTACAGCTGCCTGAGGCCCATCAGGGCGAAGGCGTTGGCGGTGAAGACGATGTACGGGTCCTGGGTCAGGCCGAAGATCGCGGGGATGGAGTCGAGGGCGAAGAGGACGTCCGTGGTGCCGATCGCCAGCATCACGACCAGCATCGGGGTCATGACCCGCTTGCCGTTCTGCTGGATCCACAGCTTGGTGCCGTGGTAGCGGTCGGCGACGCCGAAGCGGCGCTCGGCGGCCTTGAGGAGCTTGTTCTCCTCGAACTCCTCTTCCTCCTCGTCGGCCCGGGCCTCCTGGATCAGCTTCCAGGCCGTCCAGATGAGGAAGGCGCCGAAGAGGTAGAACACCCAGGAGAAGCTGGCGAGGATCGCGGCACCCGCGGCGATGAAGATAGCCCGCAGGACCAGGGCTATGAGGACGCCGATCAGCAGGACCCGCTGCTGGTACTGCGAGGGCACGGCGAACTTCGCCATGATCAGGACGAAGACGAAGAGGTTGTCGACGCTCAGCGACTTCTCGGTGATGAAGCCCGCGAAGAACTCGCCGGCGGGCTGCCCGCCGGCGAAGACGAGCAGACCGAGCCCGAAGAGCCCGGCGAGGGTGATCCAGACGATCGTCCAGATCCCCGCTTCCTTGATCGACACGTCGTGCGGTTTGCGGCCGATGAAGAAGTCGACCGCGATCAGGGCGGCAAGGCCCACGATGGTCAGAACCCACAGGTTCACGGAAACATCCACTGCGCCTCCGGCAGGACGGAACGGCCAATTACCAGCGTCGTCGCGCTGCCGGAGGTCTCTTCCACCCACGGTGGGCCGGCGCCCCGGGATCAGATCCGATCCGTATTGACGGGTACGCCGCAGTCGACAGGGAGTACTCCCCTCCGTGCCGACAACCGTACCCAATCACCAAGGAAAGGTAAAGCGTTTGGCAAAAGAAAGGTCAAACTAGCAGCTCAGAGCCGCTTTACATGTACTTGGTTCGGGCTGCCGCCACCAGGGTGAGCACCTGCTCGAGGATCTGGCTGCCGGGCGGCACGAGCGCGGGCTCGTAGGTCCAGGCGTGTCCGACCCACGGGTCGGCGAGGTGGTCGTCGGGCACCGGCGTCAGTCGCAGCAGCGAACGCCACAGGGGGTCGAGCAACGGCCCGTAGGCGGATGCCTCCTCCCGGTCCGCGACCATCATCAGGTGGACGCCGACGGCGGGGCCCTCGTCCGCGAGGTAACGCAACTGGTTCACGGCCCGGTCGTCGAAGCCGTGCGGGAAGTCGTTGACGATCAGCAGCTGCTGGGCCGTGTCGAAGCCGGGCGGCAGCGAGTCGGAGGCGCCGGCGCGCACCGCCATCTGCACCAGGTCGACGCGCTCGGTGAGGCGCCCCAGGACGTCGGCCACACCGGCGGCGCCCAGCGCCGGCGGAGCCGCGAGCACACCGGTACGCACAAGCGGTGCCAGGGCCTGCGCGCCCGAGCCCGCCGGATCGACGACGTGCACGGCGAACTCGCCGGCCGGATGGATGGCCAGCAGACGGGCCGCGAGCACGACCGCCGTCTCCATGGCGAGGTTGTCCAGTCCCGCGGCGTCGGCGAACGACTCGTCGAGCAGCTCCGAACGTCCGCTGTCGATCCACAGCCCGCGCTCCAGCGGCAGCCGTACCAGCATCGGGATGCGCAGCAGGCCGCTCTCCGGCAGATGAAGGTCGCCCACGCGGACGGCCATCGGCATCTCCATCGGCACCCGGTAGCCGTGCCACACGGGGTTGTCCCAGCGCGCGTACGCGGGCGGCAGCGCGGGCTCGACGACATCGGCCTCGGCGGCGAGCTGGGCGAGATCGCGGTCCAGGGCCGCCCGGGCCTGGTCGACGAGGTGCGCATGCTTGGCCTGCGCCGCTTCCCGCGCGGCGTCGCCCTGCCCGCCGATCCTGTGGCGCGGGTCGGACAGGGCCTGGTCGAGCTCCTTCTCCATCCGGGAGTCGGCGAAGTCGACGGCGCTGCGGTAGGCGGCCGTCGTGCGGGCCAGGTCCTCGAACATGCCCCAGATCTGGTTGTAGAGCCGCTCGTCCATGGACCAGCCGGTGGCGTCGCCCGCAACGGGCTGCGTGGGCTGTCCCGGCGCGGCCGGTGGCGCCGTCGGGACGGGCGGGGGCGGGGCGGCGGGGCGGCGTCCCGGGTGGCTGTAGTCGATGGGGCCGGAGGCGGTCGGCGCGGACGGCTGGGTGAGCGCCGGGGAGTCCGGCGGCGTGAGGCCCTGCGGCACCGTGGGCTGCGCGGCGCCGGACGCGGGCGTGCTCTGCGGGCTGTAGGGCGAGGCGTGCGGTCCCGCGGCCTGCCGCGTACGGTCGCCGTCCGCCGTCCGCTGCGGGGGTGCCGGGACCGAGCGGGCCAGGCTCCGGGCGACCGCCTCGTCGATGTGGCCCGCGAGGTGGTGGGCCTCGGGAAGGCCCTGGTCGGTGAGGAGTTCGGCGAGGCCACCGGCGTACCCCTGTCCGACGGCACGCACCTTCCAGGCGCCCTGCCGGCGGTAGAGCTCCAGGGCCACGACGGCCGACTCGGCGTCCAGACCGGTGATCGTGTAGGTGGCGACCTCGGTCCCGTCGAGGCCGGTGACGGCGACGAAGGGGGCGGCCACGGCGCCGAAGCGGGCCGGGCCCGCCCCGTCAGCCGTGGGCAGCGCGAGCAGGACGCTGACCCGATGGACGGTCTCCGGTACGGCGTCCAGGTCCACCGCGAGACGGTGGTCCGCGGCGGCCTGCCGGGAGACCTCCAGGCCCGGCAGGGTCGGAGCACCCGGGTGGGCCACCCATTCGGTGCTCCGCGCCTTGCCGCTCTCGTCGCCGAGCGTGGCCGAGGCCACGACCGGCGTGCCGGCCGAGACCCGGATCTCGAGTCGGGCCTGGGAGAGCGGGTGGTTCTGCCCCCGCACCAGCTCGGCCGTCATCGCCCTCGTCCCCCTGTGTCGCCGGTGTGCCGTGTGTCGTCGGGTGGTCCTACAGGACCGGCAGGATCGCCGGCATCAGGTCCTGGAAGGTGCGGCCGTTGGCCGGGGTGCCGATGGCCGTCATCGTCCAACCCGCGCCCGAGCGGTGCACCTTCGCCATGATCTGGGCCGTGTAGGCACCGCCGCCCGCGAGCGTGTAGCGGGCCAGTTCCTGGCCGTTGGTCTCGTCGACGAGGCGGCAGAAGGCGTTCTGCACCTCCTGGAAGGTCTGTCCCGTGAAGGAGTTCACGGTGAAGACGATCTGGTCGATGTGGACCGGGACGCGAGCGAGGTCGACGAGGATCGCCTCGTCGTCGCCGCCCTGGCCGACACCTCCGACGAGGTTGTCGCCGGTGTGGCGCACGGAGCCGTCGTCGCTGACGAGGTGGCGGAAGAAGACGACGTCCACGGGCTGCTTGTCGGCGAACAGGACGGCGGAGGCGTCCAGGTCGATCTCCCGCGTACGCGAACCGAACAGGCCGCGCCGGGGGGCCGCCTGCCAGCCGAGACCCATGCGCACCGCGGTCAGGCTGCCCCCGTCGTTCTTCTGCAGACTGATGGCCTGACCCTTGGTCATGTTGACGGTCACGCGCTGATTCCCCTCTCGAGCTGTCCCCTGTTGCCGCGGTGTCCGCGGTTGAGCAGAACCCTACGCAGGAGCACTGACAGTGCCGTACCCCGGCTCCCGCTTTGTGTCGGTCTTGCAACACAGCCGGCGGGCCGGGGCACGGCGTGGACCGGCGAGGTCAGGACAGTCCCGCTTCCTTCATCTGGCGCAGTTCCTTCTTCATCTCGGAGACCTCGTCGCGCAGTCGGGCGGCGATCTCGAACTGCAGGTCCGCCGCGGCGGCGCGCATACGCGCCGTCATCTCCTCGATCTGCCCGGCGAGATCGGCCGCGGGACGGTCGGTCGGGACCGTCTCCTTGGCCTTGCCCTTGGCGGACTTGGCGCCGCCCGCGGCCTTGCCGCCGAGCGCGGGCACGGGTGCCTTGGCGCCCTTGCCGTCCTTCGACTTGCGGTAGCCCGAGCCGAGGAGCTGCTCCGTGTCGACGTCCTCGCGGGCGATCTGCGCCACGATGTCGTTGATCTTCTTGCGGAGCGGCTGGGGGTCGATGCCCCGCTCCTTGTTGTAGGCGACCTGCTTCTCCCGACGGCGGTTGGTCTCCTCGATGGCCTTCTCCATCGCCGGGGTGATCTTGTCGGCGTACATGTGGACCTGGCCGGAGACGTTGCGCGCCGCGCGGCCGATGGTCTGGATCAGGGAGGTGCCGGAGCGCAGGAAGCCCTCCTTGTCGGCGTCGAGGATCGCCACCAGGGACACCTCGGGCAGGTCGAGGCCCTCACGGAGGAGGTTGATGCCGACCAGGACGTCGAACTCGCCCGCGCGCAGCTCGCGCAGCAGCTCGACACGGCGCAGGGTGTCGACGTCGCTGTGCAGGTAGCGCACCTGGATGCCGAGCTCCAGGAAGTAGTCGGTGAGGTCCTCGGCCATCTTCTTGGTGAGGGTGGTGACGAGGACGCGCTCGTCCTTCTCGGTGCGCGTGCGGATCTCGTGCACCAGGTCGTCGATCTGGCCCTCGGTGGGCTTGACCACGACCTCCGGGTCGACGAGGCCGGTGGGGCGGATGATCTGCTCGACGACGCCGTCCCCGCGCGAGAGCTCGTACTTGCCCGGGGTCGCCGACAGGTACACCGTCTGCCCGATGCGCTCCTGGAACTCCTCCCACTTCAGCGGGCGGTTGTCGAGGGCGGAGGGCAGCCGGAAGCCGTGGTCGACGAGGGTGCGCTTGCGGGAGGCGTCGCCCTCGTACATGGCGCCGATCTGCGGCACGGTGACGTGCGACTCGTCGATGACCAGCAGGAAGTCGTCCGGGAAGTAGTCCAGCAGGGTGTTCGGCGGAGAGCCGGGCAACCGGCCGTCGAAGTGCATCGAGTAGTTCTCCACGCCGGAGCACGAGCCGATCTGGCGGAGCATCTCGATGTCGTACGTCGTGCGCATGCGCAGGCGCTGAGCCTCCAGGAGCTTGCCCTGCTTCTCCAGCTCCGCCAGGCGCTCGCCGAGCTCCTTCTCGATGTCGTTGACGGCCCGCTCCATGCGCTCGGGGCCGGCGACGTAGTGGGAGGCGGGGAAGACGTACAGCTGCTGGTCGTCGCTGATGATCTCGCCGGTGAGCGGGTGGAGCGTGGAGAGGGCCTCGATCTCGTCGCCGAACATCTCGATGCGGACCGCGAGCTCCTCGTAGACCGGGAAGATCTCGATGGTGTCGCCGCGGACCCGGAAGGTTCCGCGGGTGAACGCCAGGTCGTTGCGCGTGTACTGGATGTCCACGAAACGGCGCAGCAGCTGGTCGCGGTCGATCTCGTCGCCGACCCGGAGCGGGACCATGCGGTCCACGTACTCCTGCGGCGTGCCGAGGCCGTAGATGCAGGACACCGAGGCGACCACGATGACGTCGCGGCGGGTGAGCAGCGAGTTCGTCGCGGAGTGGCGCAGGCGCTCGACCTCCTCGTTGATCGAGGAGTCCTTCTCGATGTAGGTGTCCGACTGGGGGACGTAGGCCTCTGGCTGGTAGTAGTCGTAGTACGAGACGAAGTACTCGACCGCGTTGTTCGGCAGCAGCTCGCGGAATTCGTTCGCCAGCTGTGCGGCCAGCGTCTTGTTCGGCGCCATCACGAGCGTGGGGCGCTGGAGCTTCTCGATCATCCACGCGGTGGTGGCGGACTTGCCGGTGCCGGTCGCGCCGAGCAGGACGACGTCCTTCTCGCCGGCCTCGATGCGCTTGGCGAGGTCGGCGATGGCCGCCGGTTGGTCGCCGCTGGGCTGGTAGGGGCTGACGACCTCGAAGGGCGCCACCGTGCGTTCGATGCTGGAAA
The DNA here is from genome assembly GCF_054189285.1 of Streptomyces sp. MAI_2237. Lineage (NCBI taxonomy): Bacteria > Bacillati > Actinomycetota > Actinomycetes > Kitasatosporales > Streptomycetaceae > Streptomyces > Streptomyces sp. MAI_2237. Next base: position 850,689 of record NZ_JAJPGQ010000001.1, read on the forward strand.
CGGGCCGCATGTCATCCACCGTACGACCCGCCACTGACAATGCGGTCCGATCAGCGGTTCTGCGGGGTTCGGGACCCGCGTCGCCCCAGCGGCCGGACCGGTCGGTGGGGCTGGTGGGCGGGGTGGTGGACGGACGGGTGGGCCGGCACGCCCGGCTTGTGCTCGACGGGGCTCCAGTCGGGCTTGCCCATGACCATCAGCGGATCGAACATCACCACCACGGCGGCGATCAGGAGGAAGGCGAGCGGGCCGACCAGCATCGGCCACAGCAGGGTCGCGGGCGACTCGCCGGAGGTGGGGGCGGACGTGCCGTGCAGGTGGACGGTGAGGGCGGCCATGCCCGTGTAGTGCATGCCGCTGACGGCGAGGCCCATGACGAGGCTGGCGCCCACGCTCCACAGGAACCCCCGGACCTGTCCCGCGGCCCACAGGGCGGCGGTGGCGGCGCACATCGCGATGACGACGGAGACGGCGACCGTGAGGGTGTTGTACTCCAGCCGGCCGTTCAGGCGCATGGCGGCCATGCCCAGGTAGTGCATCGACGCGATGCCCAGACCCGTGATCGTTCCGCCTGTGAACAGGGCGGTCCCCCTGGCGCCGCGGTATCCGACGATGAAGATCCCGAGGCCCACCATCACGATCGCGACGGCCAGGCTGGCGAACGTCATGGCCTTGTCGTAGTGGATGGGCGCCTGCTTGACCGTGAACCCCATCATCGCGATGAAGTGCATGGTCCATATGCCGGAGCCGATCGCCGCGGAGCCCAGGGCGAGCCAGGCGGGACGTGAGGAGTGGGTCACCAGCATGGATCTGGTGGTGCAGCGCAGGCCGAGGGCGCCACCGAGGCACGCCATGAGGTAGGCCACCAGCGGTGTGACGAGTCCGTAGCTGAATCCGTCGACCGTGCCTTGCATGCGCGGCTGCCCTTCCCGCCCTTTGCGTACCGGAATTCCTTGATTGCGCCCCCTCCCCCGACCTGCCGAGCGTTCAGGGGTGAGGCAGAGAGTATGACCCCCACCGGAATGGTCGAACGATTTTCCGGCAAAGAAACACGTCGTTGCCCCAGTTGTGCGGCACCAGTGAGCGAACTTGGGCAACTCCATGCCATGTGTGGCCATCCTGTACCCCGTTGCCGTTGACTCAGTGCTGTCACAGTTGAGCTGTCCGTGATCGCTCGACGTGAGGAGTGCGTATGTACGCGCGCGCTGTTGCCGCCATCGTCACCGCGCTGCTGGGGGCCGCCGCCTTTCTGCTGCCCGGTTCCGACGCCCGGGCGGGCGACGGCGAGCCGCCTGTGGTCATCGCCCACCGGGGCGCCTCCGCGTACGCGCCGGAGAACACCCTGGCCTCCATCGACAAGGCGGCCCGTATGGGCTTCTCCTGGGTCGAGAACGACGTTCAGCGCACCAAGGACGGCAAGCTCGTCGTCCTCCACGACGACAGCCTGCGGCGCACGACGGACGTGCAGAAGGTCTTCCCGCACCGCGCGCCCTGGAAGGTGAAGGACTTCACCGCGGACGAGATCGCTCGCCTGGACGCGGGCTCCTGGTTCGCGCCCCGGTACGCGGGCACGCGCGTGCCGACGCTGGAGCAGTACATGCGCCGCGTCGAGCGCAATCACGAGAAGCTGCTGCTGGAGATCAAGAACCCGCAGCTGTATCCGGGCATCGAACGGCAGATCCTGAAGCTGCTGGGCAACGACGGCTGGCTGGACCACCGGCACCTGGCCGGCCGGCTGATCGTGCAGAGCTTCAGCGCGGACAGCCTGAAGATCGTCCACGATCTGAAGCCCGCGGTCAGGACGGCCTACCTCGGTACGCCGACCGCCGCCCACCTGCCCCAGTACGCGGAGTTCACCGACGGGATCAATCCTTCCCTCGGTTCGGTCTCGGCGGGCTACGTCTCCGCGGTGCACGCGTTCAGGGGCCCGCACGGCACGCCGCTGTCGGTCTTCGCCTGGACCGTCGACGACGCGGACACCGCCCGTCGGGCGGCGCGGTACGGGGTCGACGGCGTCATCACGAACAAGCCGGACGCGGTCCAGGCGGCACTGCAGTCCCCCTGAGCGGCGGCCGGGTGGGCGTTGTCAGTGCCGGGCCGTACGGTGGGCGCATGGACAGCGATGGGCGGTACGAGCAGCAGGTCGTGTGGGCGGTGGTCGGCACCGGGATCGGTCCGCTGCTGCTCGCCGCGACCCACGAGGGTCTGGTCAACGTCGTGTTCCACGCCACGGACGCGGTACGCGACAAGGCGCTCGAACGGCTGCGGTCGCGGCTGGGCGGCGAGCCCGTCGAGGCACCCGACTCGCCCCTGCTGGCCGAGGCGATACGCCAGGTGCAGGCGTACTTCGCGGGCGAGCGGCACGACTTCGATCTGCCGCTGGACTGGTCACTGATCTCCGGCTTCAACCGGCAGGTGCTGCGCGAGTTGGCGTCCGGCGTGCCCTACGGCGCCGTCGTCGGCTACGGCGACCTGGCCGGGCGGGTGGGGCAGCCGGGCGCGGCGCAGGCCGTGGGGGTGGCCATGGGCTCCAATCCGCTGCCGGTCGTGGTGCCCTGCCACCGGGTCGTGGAGAGCGACGGGGGCATCGGCGGTTTCGGCGGCGGGCTGGAGACCAAGCGGAAGCTGCTCGCCCTGGAGGGTGTGCTGCCCGAGCCGCTGTTCTGACCCGCGCGCAGGGTGGCAGCGAAGGTCAGGCGGTAGCAGACTCGAACATGCGCACAGCCACTGGCATCCGATGGCTCGGAAGCCGAAAGGACGGCGATCACGCATGAGCGGAAACAGGGCAGTCGCGTATCTCAAGCCGGGCGCGGTGGAAGTGGAAACCATCGACTACCCGACGCTTGAAGTGAAGGACGGGCCGGGGGTCGCATCCGAGAACGTCGGCCGCAAGTGCCGGCACGGGGTGATCCTCAAAGTGCTCGCCACCAACATCTGTGGCAGCGACCAGCACATGGTGCGCGGGCGGACGACCGCCCCCCAGGGGCTGGTCCTCGGCCACGAGATCACCGGAGAGGTCGTCGAACGGGGTCCGGACGTCGAGTTCGTCGAAGTCGGCGACATCGTCTCCGTACCGTTCAACATCGCCTGCGGGCGGTGCCGCAACTGCAAGGAGCGCAAGACAGGCATCTGCCTGAACGTCAACCCGGCGCGTCCGGGAGCGGCCTACGGCTATGTCGACATGGGCGGCTGGGTCGGCGGCCAGGCGGAGTACGCCATGGTCCCGTACGCGGACTTCAACCTGCTGAGGTTCCCCGACCGGGACCAGGCCCGCGAGAAGCTGCTCGACCTCACCATGCTGTCGGACATCTTCCCGACCGGGTTCCACGGTGCGGTCACCGCGGGCGCCGGTGTCGGCTCGACGGTGTACGTCGCCGGTGCCGGGCCGGTCGGCCTGGCGGCGGCCGCGTCGGCGCAGCTGCTGGGTGCCGCGGTGGTCATCGTCGGCGACCTCAACACCGAACGACTCGCCCAGGCGCGGAGCTTCGGCTGCGAGACCGTCGACGTGTCCAAGGGCGACATCGGGGAGCAGATCGAGCAGATCCTCGGGGAGCCCGAGGTGGACGCGGCGGTCGACGCCGTCGGCTTCGAGGCCCGGGCCCACGGCCCGGACGCCCAGGAGGCGCCCGCCACGGTCCTCAACTCGCTGATGTCGATCACCCACGCGGGCGGCGCCCTGGGCATCCCGGGTCTCTACGTCACGGACGACCCCGGCGGGGTCGACGAGGACGCGAAGTCGGGGACGCTGAAGGTGCGGCTGGGCCTGGGCTGGGCCAAGAGCCACCGCTTCACGACCGGGCAGTGCCCGGTGATGAAGTACCACCGGAATCTGATGCGGGCGATCCTGCACGATCGCGTGCACATCGCCAAGGCGGTCAACGCGACCGTCATCGGCATCGAGGACGCGCCGCGCGGCTACGCCGAGTTCGACCAGGGCGCCAGCCGCAAGTACGTGCTGAATCCCCACGGGGCACTGGACGGACTGCAGCCCGTCTGAGGCCCGGCGCGAGGGACGGTGCCCACGTGCACGGCCACGCGCGCGTGGGCATCCCCCTCCGCTCCACCGGTCGCGATCCGCTAGTCGTAGTGCCGGGCCTCGAAGACGTTGCCGTCGGGGTCACGGAAGTAGAAGCTGCGCCTGGCCTTTCCGCGGGCGCCGAAGGAATCCTGGTCGATGTCCGACACGGGCACCGAGCTCTCCTGGAGTCGGCCGCGCAGTTCCTCGAAGTCCTCGGCGGGCATGGCCAGGCAGACGTGGTTGACCGGGTGGCCCGAGCTGTCGGCGGCCCCCGGGAGCATCCGCATCCGCTCCACCATGGTGAGCGGCATGAGATCGAGGATGGTCTCCTCGTTGAGCCGTACCGAGGGAAAGGGCGCTTCGCCCGCGGCGAAGTCGGTGAGCCGAAGCGTTTCCAGGCCGACGGTCTTCTCGTAGAAGCCGGCCGACGCCACCGGATCGCGTACCCAGAGGACGACGTGGTCGAGACGTGCCTTGTTGTCCTTCATGCACCCCAGGCTGGTGTCGTCCCCCACGCACCGCAAGGGTTTGACGGGGCACGCCGCTCGCCAGAGATGAGGGAAGAACGAACGACAGGAGGCGGGCTCGTGGTGCTGGTGGTGGCGGAGGAAGTACGCGAGGCGGTCGACGCGCGTCGACCCGTGGTGGCCCTGGAGTCGACGATCATCGCGCACGGGCTGCCGCGTCCGCGGAACCTGCAGGTCGCGCTGGAGCTGGAGGACGTCGTACGACGCGAGGGCGCCGTTCCGGCGACGATCGCCGTGCTGGACGGGCGGCCCCATGTCGGCCTCGACAAGGAGCAGTTGGAGCGGGTCGCGAACGAGGACGGCATCCGCAAACTGGGCCACCGCGACCTGCCGCTCGCGGTGGCGTCGGGGGTCAGCGGGGCGACCACCGTGTCGGCGACGGCGCTGCTGGCGGCGCTTGCAGGGGTGCGGGTGTTCGCCACGGGCGGGCTCGGCGGGGTGCACCGGGAGTGGACGGTGACGCAGGACGAGTCGGCCGACCTGGGACTGCTGGCGCGGACGCGGATCACCGTGGTGTGCGCGGGGGTGAAGTCGATCCTGGACGTGCCGGCGACGTTGCAGCGTCTGGAGACGCTGGGCGTCGCGGTGGCCGGATACGGTACGGACCGCTTCCCCGGCTTCTACCTGTCCGACTCGGGACATCCGGTGGAGTGGACGGTGGACAGCCCCGGGCAGGTGGCGGACGTCATGCGGGCGCAGGACGCGCTCGACGGACCCGAGTCGGCGCTGATCGTCGCCAACCCGGTGCCCGAGGAGGAGCAGCTCGATCCCGAGCTGCACGCACGCGTGCTGGCCGACGCGCTGCACGCCTGCGAGGCGGAGGGGGTCACCGGGCAGGCCGTCACGCCGTTCCTGCTCGACTACCTGGTGCGGCACACCGACGGCGCCTCGCTGAGCGCCAACCTGGCGGCGGTACGCGGCAACGTGAGGCTCGCGGCGCGGATCGCGGCGGCCTGGACCGGGGCGTGACGACGACGCCGCAGGGGGCGGGGGGCGGCGACGCGCGGGCGGCGGCGGCCTCGGAGGCCGGTGCCCTGCTCGTCGTCGGTGACGTGATCACGGACGTCGTGGCCCGGCATCAGGGGCCGCTGGCACCGGGGACGGACACGGCTGCCGCGATCCGCACGGTGCCGGGCGGCGCCGGCGCCAATGTGGCCTGCTGGGCCGCGTATTGGGGCTGCCCGGAGGTACGGCTGCTGGGGCGGGTCGGCGCGGACGCGGCAAACTGGCACGAGCGGGAGCTGGCCGCCTGCGGGGTGCGGCCCCGGCTCGTCGTCGATCCGCAGGCGGCCACGGGGACGGTGATCTGCCTGGTCGACACGGGCGACGCAGCCGAGCGGACGTTCCTCACCGACAGCGGGGCGTCCCTGCGCCTGGAGCCCGGTGACTGGTCCGACGCGCTGCTGGACGGGGTGGCCCGGCTGCACCTGTCGGGCTACCTGCTGTTCTCCGAGCCCAGCCGCGCGCTGGTCACGGTGGCGCTGAGGGCGGCACGCGCGCGTGGTGTGCCGGTGAGCCTCGACCCCGCGTCGGCGGGTTTCCTCACGCGGCTCGGGGTGGACCGTTACCTGGAACTCGTCGACGGTCTGGACCTGCTGCTGCCGAGCCGGGACGAGGCGTGCCTGCTCACCGGGCTCCCCGACGCGTCGGACGCGGCCGCGAAACTGAGCCTGCACGTGCCGCTGGTGGTGGCCAAGCAGGGCCGGGACGGGGCGTTGGTGGCCCGCTCCGGTGCGGTGTCCGCCCGCGTCCCCGCCGTACCGGCGACGCCGACCGACACCACAGGGGCCGGTGACGCCTTCACCGGCGCCTTCCTCGCCGCGCTGGTCGCCGGCGCCGAACCGGAGGACGCGGCACGGGAAGGCTGCAGGGCCGGGGCGCAGGCCGTCGAGCGGGTGGGTGGGAGGCCGCCAGGGAGGGGCTGAGCCGGGGGCCGTGGTCGGGAGGAAGGGCTGAGCAGACGCCGGGAAGGACTGAGCTGGGGTCCGTGGTCGGGAGGAAGGGCTTGGCGAGGGCCCCGTGGTCGGGTGGAAGCGCTGGGCGGGGGCCCGTGGTCAGGTGGAAGGGCGGGTGAGGCCCGTGGTCGGAGAGCGGCTGGGTAGGGGTCCGTGGTCTCGGAACAGCTGGGCGGGGCCCGTGGCCAGGCGGAAGGGCTGGGCGGGGGCCGGAGTCGACGGAAGCGCTGAGTGGACGTCGTGATGGATCGCGCGGTGACGCACCTGTCGTGTCCCGACCCCCGGCGCGTCTACGCCCTGCGGCCCCACGCGGAGATCATCGGGGCCGTGGCCAGGTCCATTCCGCCGACGGCGACGTTCGCGAGGTGGGTATCGATGTCCTGGTCCGTGGCGAGGCCGGCCTCGACGAGCCGACCGCGGATCTGGCGGATCGTGGCGGATTCCAGGGCCGCGCAGGCGGGTGAGGCGAGCGGGAAGTAGACGTCGGCCGCCACGTTCCGCAGGCCCGCCTCCCGCAGCAGGCGGGGCAGGCGGCGGCCGTAGGCGAGGTCGGCGCCGTGGTCGGCGAGAAGCCGACGGAAGCCGTTGCGCAGGCGGTTGGCGAGGCGCTGCTCGGGGCCGTGCTCGTCGGGGCAGACGAGAGGCTGGAGGGCCGGGTCGGCGTCCTCGATCAGGAGCCGGCCACCGGGACGCAGGGCCTTGATCATCGACCGCAACGCCCGTTCGCGGTCGGGGACGTGGACGAGGACGAGCCGGGCGTGCACCAGGTCGAAGCCCTCCCCCGGCGGTTCCTCTGCGCCGACGTCGTGGACGCGGACGTCCACCGGTGGGCGGGCGGCGGCCAGGAGGGAGGTGTCGATGTCGGTGGCGACGACCTTTCCGGTCGGTCCGACCTTCTTGGCCAGCCAGGACACGACGGAGGTGCCGCCGGCGCCGACCTCCCAGCAGCGCCAGCCGGGGCCGACGCCGAATCCTTCGAGGTGCCGGAAGGTCGTGGGGTCGAAGAGCGTGGCGAAGGCGTTGAAACGCTCGGCCGCCTCGCTCTGCCGGTTGTCGAGGAGATACCCGTCGGATCGCGTCATGCCGCGATCATCCCAGTTGCCCCGCTTGCGGCGAGCGGTCGACGCGACGACCTCGACGTCCAAGTTGGAGGGGTGAGCCCCGTCGTCCACAGCCGGGAACAAAGCGGAATCAGCTGCTCCCACAGGCTCACCCGGCGCTTACGAAGACCTGGCAGACTGGCGCGCCACGACGCAGGAATGCGGCGCAGCGCGAACGAGCAGGAGGAGCTGAGGGGCTCCCGACGCGAACGGCGCGTCACGCACGAGGAGATCCACGCGAGGAGATCCAGATGTCCATGGCAGGGAATCTGCGGAAGGTCACGAGCCTCGGCAGGGCCGGCGGCCTCCGCAAGGTGGCACGGCTGGCTCGACGGCGCCCGCGCGTCGACCTGAGCCATCCGGCCCGGTCCCCTCTGGGCTCCTCGGTGGTGAACTGCGTGAGCTACCGCGACGGTGTGCGGGTGCCGGAAGGCAGCGATCTGGTCGACACGGTGGAGCGTGTGCGCAAGCACCGGGACGGCTTCGTCTGGCTCGGTCTGCACGAGCCGACGGACCAGGAGTTCGCGGGCATCGCCGAGCTGTTCGACCTGCACCCGCTGGCGGTGGAGGACGCGGTCGAGGCACATCAGCGTCCGAAGCTGGAGCGGTACGGCGAGACGCTGTTCGCGGTGTTCAAGACGGTCTGCTACGTCGAGCACGAGCAGCTGACGGCGACCAGCGAGGTGGTGAACACCGGCGAGATCATGGTGTTCGTGGGCGAGGACTTCGTGATCACCGTCCGGCACGGCATGCACGGCTCCCTCGGCCCGCTGCGCGAGGAGCTGGAGGCCGATCCGCAGCAGTTGGGCAAGGGGCCGGCGGCGGTGCTGCACGCGATCGCGGACCACGTGGTCGACGACTACCTCAACGTCACGGACTCGGTGCAGGCGGACATCGACCAGGTGGAGACGGACGTGTTCGCGGAGAGCGGCGCGCGGACCGACCCCGGGCGGATCTACCAGCTCAAGCGCGAACTCCTGGAGCTGAAGCGGGCCGTGGTGCCGCTCGCCCGCCCGGTCGAGGATCTCGCGACACGGCCGATCCGGGTGGTCGACCCGGAGATACAGGCGTACTTCCGCGATGTCCTCGACCACCTCACGCGGGTGAAGGAGCAGATCGCCTCGTTCGACGAGCTGCTCAACTCCATCCTGCAGGCCCACCTGGCGCAGGTCACCGTCGCGCAGAACGAGGACATGCGGAAGATCACCGCCTGGGCCGCGGTGATCGCCGTACCGACGATGGTCTGCGGGGTGTACGGCATGAACTTCCAGTACATGCCGGAGCTGCACTGGAGGTTCGGCTACCCCCTGGTGATAGCCGTGATCTCGGCGGCGTGCCTGGTCCTCTACCGCGGGTTCCGGCGCAACGGCTGGCTGTGAGCTCCGGGTACGAGGGTCAGCCGGTCGTCGTCCTGGCGTAGACGCCATGGGCGAAGTCGGCGATCTGGTCCTCCGTCAGGTGCTGGGCGAGGTCGGCCTCGCTGATCATGCCGACCAGCCGCTTGTTGTCGATGACGGGAAGCCGACGGATCTGGTGGTCGCGCATCTCCCGCAGAACGTCGCCGACATCGGCGTCCGCGTCGATCCAGCGCGGGGTGCCCTTGGCCATCTCGCCGGCGGTCACCTTGGCCGGGTCGTGGCCCATGGCCACACAGCCGACGACGATGTCGCGGTCGGTGAGGATGCCGCACAGCCGCTCGTCCTCGTCGCTGATGGGCAGGGCTCCGACGTTCAGCTCGCGCATGAGCTGGGCGGCGCGGTCCAGGGTCTCGTGAGCGGGGATCCACTGGGCGCCCCGGTGCATGATGTCTCCGGCGGTGGTCATGGAGTACCTCCCGATGCCGGGCGGCCGGCGCGGCACGGGACGCACCGCGGAAACCGGCGCCCTACATTCTCGCCGCGCGACATGACGGACGCATCCGGAACCGGGGGCGCCCGACGGCGACGGGGAGCGGTCAGGCGGAGAAGCCCACGATCCTCCGCGGTGTGACACGGAGGATCACGCGGACCTCGTCGTCCTTCTCCGCGGGCGGGTCGATGCCGAGGTACTTGTGCGAGAGGTCGTGCGGCAGGCGCTTGCCCTCGTCGGGGAGGATCTCGGCGGTGCCGCGGATCTCGACCGAGGTGTAGGGGTCGGCGAGGTCGAAGACCGTGAGGCTGACACGGGGGTCGCGGCGGAGGTTGCGCACCTTCTGGCGGCCGGCGGTCGAGGAGAAGAGCACGGTGTCGCCTTCGCGCTTGATCCACACGACCGAGTTGTGCGGGGCCCCGTCGGGACCGAGCGTGGCGACGCTGGCGAAGTTCTTGCCGTCGAGGAGGGCACGGACGGACGCGTCGAGGGAGACGGGATCCGTGGAGGAGGTCGTCATGCGGACAGGATAGTTAAATGCACGTGCATAGAAAAGAGGTGTGCCGGACCCATCCATGCCGCCCCCCCCTGGCCCCCATCACCCGCTCCACGCCGGATGGCGAGGGTCGTCCGCGCGTACGAGCACGTCGGCCGTGGCGGCCGGGTCGGTCTCGGCTTCGTAGCGCTCGTAGGCGAGGAGGGTCCAGTGGTCGGCCTCGGGGGTGCGGCGGCGCAGGGCGCCGGGCGAGAGGAGGACGTGAACGGTCAGGTCGAAGGGGAACCAGTGGCGCAGCAGGAGGGGGCCGTGGAGCAACAGGATTCCACCCGGCGGGAGTTGGACATAGTCGCTGCGGGTGGCACGGTCGGTGGCCGGGTCCCACAGGTCGGGCAGGACACGGCCGTCGGCGCCGGGTTCGAGGGGGCCGAAGACCTCGCGCCACAGCGCGCCGGTGTCGAACCAGCCGTTGTAGTAGGCCTCCAGGTCCTGGCGGCCGTATTCGAGGCGGACGGAGGCCGGGCGCAGGAAGCCTTGCGCGCCGACGACCAGCGAGGGGCGGCCGCGTGTGCGCAGGGAGTCGGCGACGCGTTCGGCGAGGTCCTGCGGGCGGGCCGCCGGGGCTCCGTCGACGGCGACGCGGGGCCAGGGACTGCCGTCGGCCGGCTTCAGGTCGAGCAGGCGCTCGGCCAGGAGGTCGCCGAGCCGGTCCCAGGTGATCGCTTCGAGTCGCACAGGGCCCATGATGCGTCAGGGGCCGGTCGGCATGCGTCCGGGCCTCGGGCTCCAGCGGCGACGCGGCGGACCGAGGCCGCCAGGACCCGCGGGCGTCGCGTCCGGCCGGGGCGGCTGCCACGGGGGCGCGAAGGGCGGGATTCGGAGTGCTCCGCGGATGAGGCAGGGGAAGGAAACATGTATGGCGCACCTCGCGACTCCTCCGCACCGCACCGGACTTCTCGTCATCCAGCCGCTCAAGAGACGCCATTGCGCGGACTGCCTCGCGGGGCCGCTGGCGATGCTCGTGCTCGAAGAGGGGGTGCCGCGCTGTCTGGACTGCGCCGACCTGGGGCATCTCGTGTTCCTGCCGCGCGGTGACACGGCGTTGACGCGGCGGTCGCGGGAGGAAAGCACGCTGTCGGCGGTCGTCGTGCGGTTCAACCGGCGCAAGTCGCGCTACGAGCGGCAGGGTGTCCTGGTCGAGGAGGCGGGGCTGGCCCGGGCCGAGGAGCGGTGCCTGGCGGACGCGGAGGCCCGGCGCCGGCGCCGGGCTCGGGACACGCGGCGGCGGGCCACCGAGGACGTGCGGTTCGCGGAGGCGTTCGCGGCGGAGATACGGCGGCTGTTTCCCGGGTGCCCGCAGGAGCGGGCGCGGGCCGTCGCCGGTCACGCGTCGGTGCGCGGCAGTGGGCGGGTGGGCCGGAGCGCGGCGGGGAGGGCGTTGTCGGAGGAGGCGGTCGTCGCGGCGGTGGCGGCGTCCGTGCGGCATCTGGAGACGCCGTACGACCAGCTGCTGATGAGCGGGGTGCCGCGGCACGAGGCTCGCCGGCGGATCAGGGCGGGCGTGGAGACGGTGCTGCGGAGCTGGCGGACGGCGGGCACGGGTGCGGAGGCCGGCTGAGGGCCCGGGGACCGGTGGCTCGCGTCGTGGGCGTGGACGCTCGCGCATGCACCCGCGTTTATCGGCCATGGCCTCGGTGCTCGGGCGGGGTTCGACTGGTGGTGACGGGGGCGCCGGGCGATGTCCCGGCCGACACGGGGAGTTGACGTTGTGGTGATCGATGGGCCGTACTTCTGGCTGACGGTGCTGGGAGTGCTCGGGACCGGTCTGGTGGCCGGGGTGTTCTGCGGGTTCTCGACGTTCGTGATGCGGGCGCTGGCCACGCTGCCGCCCGCGCAGGGAGTGGCGGCGATGAACGCGATCAACGTGACGGCGGTGATGCCGGCGTTCATGATCGTGTTCGTGGGGTCGGCGGTGCTGTGCGCGGTGATCGGTGTGGTGACGTTCGTGCTGTGGCCCGAGAGCGGGACGGTGGAGCTGCTGGTGGGCAGCGCGCTGTATCTGTTCGGGTGTTTCGGAGTGACCATGGTGGCGAACGTCCCCCGCAACGAGACCCTGGCCAGGCTGGACCCGGGTACCTCCGAGGCGGCGGCGTACTGGCCGGCGTACGTGCGCGAGTGGACGTTCTGGAACCACGTCCGGACGGTGGCCTCGGCCGGGGCGGCGGTGGCCTATGTGCTGGCGATCACCTGAGGGCGGCTCTCCGGCGTCCCACGAGGTCCAGAGGGCGGAGCCGGGTGCCGTAAGAGGTCTGGGTGCGGACCACGCGGGCCGTGAGAGGCCTGGGTGCGGACTGAGGGGGCCCTGAGAGGTTGCGGGGGTGGGCTGTGGGACCCCTGGGAAGGCCGGCCGGCAAGCGCTGTCGGCCCACTCTGCGCTGGTGCCCGACCCGTCGTATCGTGGCCGGAAGAGTGCCGCCCGCTGACGCACGGCCGCCGCACCCGTACGCAAGGAAACCGGCCATGGCCGATCCCAAGGGTTTCATGACCACGCCCCGGCAGGACTGGCCCCGCCGACCGGTCGAGGAGCGCGTCCGGGACTGGAACGAGGTCTACGTCCCCGGGGCGTTGCTGCCCCTCGTCACCGAGCAGGCCGACCGGTGCATGGACTGCGGCGTACCGTTCTGCCACGAAGCCTGTCCGCTCGGCAATCTGATCCCCGAGTGGAACGACCTGGTCAGCCGGGACGGCTGGCGGCAGGCGGCCGACCGGCTGCACGCGACCAACAACTTCCCGGAGTTCACCGGGCGGTTGTGTCCCGCGCCGTGCGAGGCGGGGTGTGTGCTGGCCATCAACCAGCCCGCGGTGACCATCAAGAACGTCGAGGCCGCGATCGCCGACCGAGCCTGGGAACTGGGGCTGGCGCCGCCGCGGCCGCCGGAGCGGCTCTCCGGACGGACCGTCGCGGTGATCGGCTCGGGGCCGACCGGGCTGGCGGCGGCACAGCAGCTGACACGGGCCGGGCACACGGTCGCGGTGTACGAGAGGGACGACCGGCTCGGCGGGCTGATGCGGTACGGCATCCCGGAGTTCAAGATGGAGAAGCACCATCTCGAGCGGCGGATCGAGCAGATGCGGGCGGAGGGGACGAAGTTCCGTACGTCGACGGCCGTCGGCCGGGATGTCGGGGCGGCCGAGCTGCGCACGCGCTACGACGCCGTGGTGATCGCCACCGGGGCGACGGCGTGGCGCGAACTGCCCGTGCCGGGGCGTGAGTTGGACGGCATACATCAGGCCATGGAGTACCTTCCGCTGGCCAACCGGGTGTGCGAGGGGGACCTGGAGAACTCCCCCGTGTCGGCCGCCGGGAAGCATGTCGTCATCGTCGGCGGCGGGGACACGGGCGCCGACTGCCTGGGGACGGCGGTGCGCCAACGGGCCGCCTCGGTGACCCAGTTGGACATCTACGCTCAGCCGGGCGCCGAGCGCGACGAGGACGCCGAGCCGTGGCCGACGTACCCGAAGATCTACCGGCTGTCGGCCGCCCACGAGGAGGCGCGTGATCTTCGGACGGCGCCGGCGGCGAGCGCGGACGCGCGGCTGTTCGCGGCATCCACACTGCGCTTCACCGGGGACGAGGACGGGCATGTGCGGTCGCTGCAGCTGGTCGAGGTCGACGCGGCCCGGCGTCCCTTGCCGGGCACCGGGCGGGCGCTGCCCGCCGACCTGGTGCTGCTGGCGCTCGGCTTCTCCGGACCGGACCGGGCCGACGGGTTGATCGACCAGCTGGGGATTCGGATGGAGCCGCGTGGGACGATCAGGCGGGACGTCGGGTTCGCGACGAGTGTGCCGGGCGTGTTCGCCGCCGGGGACGCCGCGCGCGGGCAGTCGTTGATCGTGTGGGCGATCGCGGAGGGACGGGCGGTGGCGGCGGCCGTGGACCGGCACCTGACGGGGAGTTCACAGCTCCCGGCTCCGATCGGTCCGTTCGACCGGCCGATGATGGTGTAGCGGGCGGCGGCGGACACTGCGGCGAACGGGGTTGCCTCAGCGGCGGCGACCCCCGTGCGGCGAGCGGAGCGGTGCCTCAGCGGCGCTCGTCCGTCCCCGCCACCTTGCCCGTCGACAGCGCCACCCTGTTCCACGTGTTGATGGCGAGGATCAGGGCCAGCACATGGGCGAGTTCCTCCTCGTCGAAACGGGCCGCGGCCTCGGCGTAGACGTCGTCGGGGACGCCGCCGTCGGACACCAGTGTCACCGCCTCCGTCAGGGCGAGGGCGGCCTGCTCCTTGTCGGTGAAGAAGTGGCGGGCCTCGCGCCAGACGGCGACCATGTGCAGCCGGTCCTCGCTCTCACCCGCCTTACGGGCGTCGTTGGTGTGCATGTGCAGGCAGTACGCGCAGTGGTTGAGGAGCGAGGAACGGATCTGGACCAGTTCGACGAGGGCCGGGTCGAGACCCTCGCGGGCGGCGGCGTCGAAGCCGACGAGGGCACGGAAGACCTTGGGGGCGGACTGCGCGAAGTCCAGGCGCGGGCGAGGGGAAGCGGCTGCGGGGCCGGCGGAAACGGTCGTGGAGGCGGGGTGCGTCGCGTGCGTCGTCATGTGCTCGACCCTACGGAGCCGAAAGACCCACAGTAGGGTGCATTTCCATGGCGAAATCGTGGGTCAATTCCGCCGAGCGGGACGGGGCCGATCTGCACCTGGAGCTGTCCGGGACGGGCGGACAGCGGGCCGCGCTCAGCGCCGCACTCCGCGAGGCCGTGCGCGACGGGCGGCTCGCGCCCGGCACCCGGCTGCCGCCCTACCGTTCGCTCGCCGCCGACCTGGGCGTCGCCCGCAACACGGTGGCCGACGCTTACGCGGAACTCGTCGCGGAGGGCTGGCTGACCGCCCGGCAGGGTTCGGGCACCCGGGTCGCGGACCGCACCGCACCGCTGCCGCGCACCCGGCGGGGGTCCGCGAAGGCGCCCCCGCGCGCGCGTGCCTCCACGCCGGCCGCGCCCACCGCACCCACCGCGCTCCGCACCCCGCCGCACGACCTGCGTCAGGGCACCCCGGACGCCTCCGCGTTCCCCCGCGCGGCCTGGCTGACCTCCTATCGGCGGGCTCTCCAGCAGGCCCCCAACGAGGTGTTCGGGCCCGGCGACCCGGCCGGACGCGTCGAGTTGCGGGAGGCGCTCGCGGAGTATCTGGCACGCGCGCGTGGCGTGCGGACCGACGCGGACCGGATCGTGGTCTGCTCCGGTTTCGCGCACGCCCTGCGGCTGCTGTTCGGCGGCGGGGTGCTGCGCGGGCCGCTAGCCGTGGAGGCGTACGGGCTGCCCTTCCACCGGGACCTGCTCGCGGACGCGGGCGTGCGCACCGTACCGCTGCCCCTCGACGAACACGGGGCGCGGGTGGACCGGTTGGGGCCGGAGCGGGCCGTGCTGCTGACGCCCGCGCACCAGTTCCCGACGGGTGGGCCGCTGCACGCCGAGCGCCGGTCGGCCGTGATCGACTGGGCCCGGGCACGCGGCGGCGTGGTGCTGGAGGACGACTACGACGGGGAGTTCCGCTACGACCGCAAGCCCGTCGGCGCCGTCCAGGGACTCGACTCCGAGCGGGTGATCCTGCTCGGTTCGGTCAGCAAGAGCCTGTCACCGGCCGTGCGGCTGGGGTGGATGGTGCTGCCCGAGCGGTACGTCGAGGGCGTGCTGGCGGCCAAGGGCGAGCGCGAGGCGTGGGCGAGCGTCCTCGACCAGCTGAGCCTCGCCGACTTCCTCGCGAGCGGGTCCTACGACCGTCATGTACGGCGGATGCGGCAGCGGTACCGGAGCCGGCGCGACCGGCTCGTGGCCGCACTCGCCGCGCAGGCACCGCACCTCGAGGTGACCGGGGTGGCGGCGGGGTTGCACGCGGTGCTGCGACTGCCGCCCGGCACCGAGCGGTCCGTCGTCAAGGCCGCGGCCCGGCAGGGCGTCGCGCTGGACGGGCTGGCCGCGTTCCGGCATCCGGAGACGGACATGGAAGCCGTCGACGGCCTGGTCGTGGGGTACGCGACACCCCCGGAGCACGCGTACGAGGCGGCGTTGGAGGCCCTGTGCCGGGGGTTGCCCGGCGCGATCTGACATGGGCCCCCGCGCCGCGCAGGCCGACGTCCAGGACCGGAGGTCGGCCTGCGCGGACTTCGTCAGATCCCGGCAGGGGAGGACTCAGCCCGTGTGCGGGAGGGCTCGGTCGGCGTGCTTGAGGGCTCGGTTGACACGTGCCACGCACGGCACGCGGAGGCCCGGGACCGGCATCTGCCGGCCCGTCCCCACTTCCTGAGGTCGATCTCCACCATGGACTGCTTACCCATCACTTCATCATCACGAAAGGAAAGTTCGATCGAGCGCCGGACCATCGCGTCACGACAGCAGGAAGTCCGCCTCCCCCGCCTTGGCACCCTCGATGAACGCCGTCATCTCGTCGGTGGTGTAGATCAGCGCCGGGCCGTCCGGGTCGGTGGACTGGCGAACGGCGATCCGGCCGTCGGCGAGTTTCATCGCTTCCAGGCAGTTGCCGCCGTTGCCGCCGCTCCAGGGCTTGTGCCAGCCCTCGCTGCCCAACTCCCGTGCGGGCATGCCGTTGTAGACGTGTTTGCGCGGCTTGATGCGATCCATTCACAGCTCCTTGCGGAGATCCTGGAGGATCTCCTTCGTGCGATGTGCCGTAGCGGCCTGCGCCGCCATGCGGTCCATGACCTCGAGGTGGGTCGCCACCTCGGAGCGCGCGTCCAGATAGACGGCGCCGGTCAGGTACTCGCTGTAGACCATGTCCGGCAGTTCTGACATGGCAAATCGGAACAGCACGAAGGGCCCGAACGTACCGGGGTGCGGGCCGCTCAGGAACGGGGCGACCTGCAGCGTGACGTTGGGCAGCTTCGTGGCGTCGAGCAGCTTGTCGATCTGGGCACGCATCACCTCCGGGCCGCCGACGGGGCGGCGCAGCGCGGTTTCGTCGAACACGGCCCAGAAGCGGGGCGCGTCCGTGCGGGTGAGCAGTTCCTGGCGTTGTATGCGCAACGCGACGTGGCGCTCGATGTCCTCGGGGCGGGTCTGGCCGATGGCGCCCGATTTCAGCACACCGCGCGCGTAGTCCTCGGTCTGCAGCAGGCCGGGGACGAAGTGCGGATCGTAGGAGCGGATGAGGGAGGCCGCGCCCTCCAGGCTGACGTACATGGAGAACCAGCCGGGCAGGATGTCGTGGAACCGCTGCCACCAGCCGGGCTTGTTGGCCTCCTCGGCCAGCTGCACGAAGGTCTCGGCCTCCTCGTCGGAGATGCCGTAGGACTTCAGCAGCAGCTGCAGGTACGGGATTTTGAGGCCGACCTCGGCCATCTCCATGCGGCGGACCGTGGCGGGGGCGACGCGCAGGACCTTTGCGGCCTCCTCGCGCTTGAGCCCGGCGCGTTCCCGCAGGTCCAGCAGGCGTCTGCCGAGGACGACCTGACCGACCGTCGGCGCCGACCGCGGCTCGCTCACCCTCCACCTCCTCGACCCCTGGGAATCCACCAGCATGCTGACAGCCATACGGCGCCATTCGAAGACCTATTCGAAGATCTGTACGGTTCGGTACCGATCCACGCTGATCTCAACTGGCGCCGCTCGACGTGCTGTTGCGAGCAGTGTGCCACGCCGTTCCACAACGTCACACCGCACTCTGCAATTTTCAGAGTGACACTTGCCAAGTGTTCACGCCGGGGCGATAGTGGCAAGCGTGATTCCGTCCGCGCCCTTAGGAACAGACGCCGCCGCAGGCCACCCCCACAGCCTCGGTGCCGCCCCGGGAGCAGACCCCGCAAGGGTCGCTGCCGAGCGCCGGTTCCGATTCGAGCTGGCCGCCCATCCGGGCTCTCCCGCGCAGGCCAGACGCATGACCCGGGCGCGGCTGAACGGCTGGTCGGTGTGCGAGGACATCTGCGACACCGCCGCCCTGGTGGTCACCGAGCTGGTCACCAACGCCCTCGTCCACACCGCGAGCAGCCTCATCGTCTGCGAGCTGCACGACGGCGAGGACCTGGTGCGCATAGCCGTGCGTGACGAGGGCTGTGCGCCGGGTGCGCCCCACCCGTCGCGGGCTCGGCCCGAGGAGGAGCACGGGAGGGGACTGCTTCTCATCGACTCCCTCTGTCACGCGTGGGGAGCGTACGAACACGGCCCTGGCCTGCTGGTCTGGGCGGAGCTGCCGCGCCAGGCCGACGAGCCGTGGCACGACTGCGGACCCTGCAACGACCTGGGCTGGGGAGCCCGCCCCAAGCCCGGCCAGGCCGGCGGCTCGGGGGACGGCGAGGAAGCGGAGGCGCAGCACGGGACGGGGGCCGTGGGGGCCGCTCCGACCGGGCGGCTCCGAGAGGGGGGACGGGAGTGAGGGCCGCATCCGGCGGCCAGGTGCTGAGCCTGGACACGTTGGTCCGCCTCAAGCGCGGACTGCACGGCTCGGGCAGGCCCCGGCGGCTGCCCGTACCCGAGGGGATGACGGCCCCGCTGGGCTGCGACGCGGTGGCGGTACCCGCCCGCTTCGGCCCGTTGCTGATGCCCCGGCTGCCACGGGTGGGGTGCGTCTACGCCGATGAGGCGCACTGGTGGTGGCTCGTCCCGTCCGACTCCGACTACGCCCTGGAGTGGCCGGCCCCCGCCCTGTACGCCGCCGGGGCGGTAGTTCCGGACGCCCCGGCGGTCCCCGGCCTGATCCACAAGCCGGACGGCACACTCCCCTACACCCCGCCGATACCGCTGTACCTGGCCCTGTGCCGGGTCACGGGAACGACACCGACCTGGTCCCGCCCCGTCATCGCGTGACGGCCTGAGGCCCGTGGTTGCGTAAACATCGGGCGGGGTGCCCCGTCTGCCACCGGCGGTGGCCCGGTACCGGTTCCGCACGGACCATGCACCGTCGTGGGGACCCGACCGGCCACCGGAACCGGCCTGGTGCCAGTGCCGCACGGACCATGCACCCTCGTAGGGACCCGCTCCCCACCGTGCCGGCCCGGTGCCAGTGCCGCACGGACCATGCACCCTCATAAGGACCCGGTCCCCCACCCGTGCCGACCTAACATCGGTTGTGTGCGACCCGTGCACCGTCCTGGGGCGTACGCCCGCGCGCTCGGCCTTCTCCCACCCACGCCCTGCCCCCGCGAACGCCGTCCCGCGATAGTGGCCGTCCGGCGAGGAGAAGGGGGAAGCCGGCGGTGACGAAGACGCGGAACGCGGACGGACCGGAGGACGCGCGGGGCGCGGAGGAGCAGGCACGGATGCCGGGGGCGGACGCCCGCGAGGGAGCCCAGGGGCCGGACGGGGGCGCCGGGACACGGCACTCCGAGGGACCTGGGAAGCGGCGCGGACCGACACGGGGCGCGGACGCCCGGAGCCCCCACAGCGGCGCGGGGACTCGTGACTCCGACGGAACGCAGGACGCGGGGCGCGCGGAGGAGCGGGGACCGATCCTGGACGGGGACGCCCGGAGCCAGGACAGCGGCGCGGGCGCGCAGGACTCCGGCGGGGACGGGACGGGCCGTCCCTCGGGGCGGCGTGGGAGGGTGCGGGTCCTCGGGCGGAGGCGGAAGCGTGCCGGTGCGGGCGAGCCCGGGTTGTCCGAGTCGGAGCGGTTGCTGTTCGGCGGCCCGCTGCGTTACGACATGGGCTGGAACCGGCACAACGACGCTTTCCTGGAGCTGAGTCTGCGGGCCATGGTCACGCGGCTGCCGGAGCTGCTGGGGGCGAGCTGCCGGCTGGCCTGGCAGGCCGACCGGCGGGCGGCGCGCGCGGTGGTCGCGGCCGAGGTGGGCCGGGGCGTGGCGCAGGCGGTCGGCCTGCTGGCCATGAACAGCGTGCTGGGGCGGCTGATCGCCGGCGGCGCGATCGAGGACCGGCTGCGCGACGCCGTACCGGTGCTGGCGGTCATGGGCGCCGTGGCCCTGGTCGGGGCGCTGCTGCGGGCCGCGTCCACGTGGGCGACCGGGCGCCTGGAGCCCAAGGTGGAGCGGGTGGCCACCGAGCTGTACCTGGAGCGGGCGGCCGCCGTGGAGCTGGCCGCGATCGAGGACCACGCCTTCCACAAACTGCTGGACACCGCCCAGTACGGCGCCGGATCGGCGCGCCGGATGATCTCGTACGCCACGCGTGTGGTGAGCGCCCTGATATCGCTGGTCGCGGCGGCGAGCGTGCTGACCGTGCTGCATCCGGTGCTGCTGCCGCTGTTGGCGACGATGACGCTGCCGACGGCCTGGGGCGCGCTGACGAACGCCCGGCGGCGCTACGAGTCCTGGCACACCTGGGTGCAGCACGCCCGGGCGAGTCGCCTGGTCAGCGGCCTGCTGACCGAGCCGGAGGCGGCCCCCGAGATCCGGGTGCACGGCGTCGGACCCTTCCTGCTGCGGCACTACCGCGCCATGGCGGAGACCGCGGAGGCGGAGCAGGCGCGGCTGGCACGGCTGGCGGCGCGTACCGGGGTGATCGCGTCGGCCCTGGACGGGCGTGACGACCGTGGCGACGTACGCGACGCTCGCCGGGCTGCTGCTGGCCGGGGCGATGGCGCTGTCGGTGGCGGGCACGGCGGTCATCGCGATCCGGACGGGCTCGTCGAGCCTGGACAACCTGGTGGTGGCGGTGAACTCGCTGCACGAGGACGCGCTGTTCGTGGGCGACCTGCAGCGGCTGTACGTCGAGGCGGCCGAGCGGGCGATCCCCGTCGGCGGCGACGCCCTGCCCGAGGACCCCCGGGAGATCCGCTTCGAGCATGTCAGCTTCAGCTACCCCGGCGAGTCCGCGCGCCCGGCCCTCGACGACGTCACCCTGAGCCTTCCGCTCGGCCGGATCGTGGCCCTGGTCGGCGAGAACGGCTCCGGCAAGACCACCCTGGTCAAGCTGCTGGCGGGCCTGTACCGGCCGGACAGCGGCCGCGTCCTGTGGGACGACGTGGACGCGGCGACCGCGGACCGGTACCAGCTGGCCGAGCGGGTCGCGATGGTCGCCCAGGACTTCAAGCGCTGGCCGTTCACGGCCCGCGTCAACGTGGCGATCGGGCGTTCCTCGGCGCCGTTGACGGAGGAGCGCATGGCCTCCGCGCTCGCCGAGGCCGGTGCCGAGGGTGTGGTGGCCGGTCTGCCGCGCGGCCTGGACACCCTGCTCGCCCGGCAGTTCAGCGGCGGGCACGAGCTGTCCGGCGGTCAGTGGCAACGGCTGGGGATCTCGCGGGCGGCCTACCGGCGCGGCCGGATCCTGGTCGTGGACGAGCCGACGGCGGCTCTGGACGCCCGGGCCGAGCTGGAGGTCTTCGACAAGATCCGCGCCCTGGCGTCGGCCGGCCAGACCGTGATCCTGATCACCCACCGGCTGGCGTCCGTTCGGCACGCCGATCTGGTGCACGTGCTCGACCAGGGGCGGCTGGCGGAGTCGGGCACTCCGGAGGAGCTGCTGGCCGGTGGCGGCATCTACGCGGAGCTGTACTCGCTCCAGGCGGAACAGTTCACCGCGCCGGTGCCCGCCCCCGAGGCGGGCTGACGCGTCTCAGGCGACCGCGTCCGCGGCCGTGTCACCCCGCACGATCACCAGGAACATGTCCGTCGCGAGGTCCATGACGACCTCGGCGGCCAGTCCTTCCAGTCGTCGCGCGTGCGCGAACTCCTCCGCCGGCCACGAGCCTCGCGGCCCACCTGCGGGAAAGCGTTCGAGCACCATTCGCCCGTTCACCATCTCGCACCTCCAGAAAGCGTTGTGCTTGTAGGAGTTAACGCCTTCGGGGGCCGAAAGGCCTCGCTCAGTTGCGGGACTGAGACGTAGTTGACACTTGTTCAGCGCGGAGTGTGAGGATCCCGTAACTTTGCGATCATCTCAGTCGCTTTCCGTATCAGTCCTCGTACTCATCGTGATAGCGAACGGATGCGCTGTTCACAGGGGTCCCAAGAGCCGACGCACGTCCCTTGGGTTCCTCCCACTCCTCCTGCCGGCCCAGCGCGGTCAGGTCGAGCAGACTCGTCGTCGACCCGAGGCCGTCGAGCCCGCGCCCGTACGTCGAGTACGTGTGGCAGATCCGCTCCCCGTCCCGCAGGAAGCAGCTGACACCGGCTCGCTCGACGAGCTCGCCGTCCCGCTCCAGGGTCGCCTCGAAGTCGTGCTGGAAGTCACCGCCCGAGGACGAGTACCAGGGCAGGCTCCAGCCCATCCGCGCCTTGAACGGAAGGATCCTGGTGTACGGCGCCCTGGAGACGACCGCGAACGTCGTTCCCCGCGCCGCCAAGTGGGCCACATGCCCGATCTGGTCCAGGAACGCGGAGCAGCAGCGGCAGCCGGCGTCCCACTCCGGCGCGAACATGAAGTGGTGGACGATCAGCTGGGGCCGCCCCTCGAAGAGGTCGTCCAGGGTGGCCTTGCCGTCGCCGCCCTCGAAGACGTACTCCTTGTCCACCGCGACCATGGGCAGTCTGCGCCGTTCGGCGTTGAGCGCGTCCCGCGCGCGGGTGGCGGCCTTCTCCTGGACGAGCAAAGTGGCGCGCGCCGCGCGCCACTGCTCACGCGAAACGATCTCCGGAAGCGACATGACCCCTCCTGCGCAACGGTCCCTCCGGTGTGGTGACCGAGGGAAGGGGCGGAACTCATCGCCGCCGCACGGACTTTCTCACCGCCACTTCGCCAAGTCGCCCGCTCCTGGATGCGCCGTCCGTGCTCCCGTCCGAGCGGCACCCCAACGCGGCGGGCATCCTGGCGCATACTCCTACGGCGGCTCCTCGAGGCCGATCCGTCCTTGATCGTCGTGCGCGGGGGTGGCGCATGCGGTGATGATGAGACGGCGGGAGGCTCGGTCGTCCCGTCGACGTATGCCGCGGTTGTCGGGGTGCGTGAGCCGGACCGCGCATCGCGTCGTCGCTCTACCGCGCGATCGGCCGGACGAGGATCCTGGGCTCACCGGCTCGCCCGACGGCTCTGGAAAGGGGCCTGTCATGCTCCTCGGCACCTGGAACCTGGAGAACCTGTTCCGTCCCGGCGACCCCGGCGGGCCCCCGGACGAGGCGACGTACCGCACGAAGCTCGCCGCGCTCGCCGCCGTCGTCACGGAGCTCGATCCGGCGCTGCTCGGCGTGCAGGAGGTCGGCGACCCGGACGCGCTGCAGGACCTGCTGGACCTGGTCGGCGGGGACTGGCACACCGCGCTCTCCAAGCACGAGGACGGCCGGCACATCAGGGTCGGCGTCGTCAGCCGCGCGCCCCTGCGGGTGCTGGCCGACACCAACTCCTTCCCGCCGGGGCTGCACCCCGTGCAGGTGAACGACTCGGGCACGGAGCTGTCGGCGGCGGGGCGCGGCTTCCTGGCCGTGGAGGTCACGACCGACGCCGGCCCGCTGCGGGTGGCCGTGGCCCATCTGAAGTCGAAGCTGCTGGAGTATCCAGGGAACCGTTTCTTCCCCCATGACGAGGGGGAACGCGCCCGTTACGGCGCCTACGCCCTCTACCGCCGCGCCGCCGAGGCCGCCACCCTGCGCGCCCTCGCCGACGAGCTGCTGGACGGGGACGGCCGCGCGCGGGACGTCGCCGTGCTGGGCGACATGAACGACGAGGTGCAGGCGGCGACCACGCAGATGCTGCTCGGGCCGCCCGGTTCCGAGATCGGCACGACCGGCTACGACCGCCCGGACCAGGGCGACGCCGAGCGGCTGTGGGACGTGGCCCCGCTGATCCCGCCCGAGCAGCGCTACTCCCGCATCAACTCGGGCCGCCGTGAGCTCATCGACCACATCCTGCTGAGCCATCGCCTGGTCCACCGGGTGACCGCGGCCGGCACGGGCCTGCCCGGCGGCGGCACCCCGCACCTGCCGTCGGTGGGCCCGGACCCCGCGGAGCGGCGCGGCAAGCCCGGGTCGGACCACGCGCCGGTGTGGGCACGGGTGGGCCAGTAGGGGCGGCGGGCTCGGTTCCTCAGTTCGCCGTCACCCGGATCTTCGACTGCCCGTGCGGCAGGGCCTCCCAGTCCTCCATGAAGTGGGCCCGCAGCCCGTACTTTCCGGCCAGTTGCACCAGCGTCCGCGTCCGGTAGTAGAAGTCCTCCCGCAGCACGTGGTGCTCCTCCGCCTCCGTGCGATCGAAGGTGAAGTCGAACCAGCCGCCGGGTGCCAGCACCCGCCCGACATGGGCCAGGCACTCCTCGATGACGTGCAGGGGCGAGTGCGAGAAGACGCTGTGGGCGTGCACGACGTCGAAGTGCGCGTCGGGCAGGGAGCGGAAGGTGAGGTCGCGCACCGGGGTCAGGGTGGGCAGCCGCTTCTCCAGGCCCATCTCCACGATCGTGTCCTGCGCGGCGAACAGGATGTCCGGTGAGATGTCGATGCCGTAGTAGTGCCCGGGCTCCAGGTGCCGGATGAACCGCCAGCCGCCGCGCAGGTTGCCGCAGCCGATCTCCAGCATGCGGTGCGCGGGGCGCAGCCCGTGGCCGACGAGGTAGTCGAACTGCATCGCGCCGAGTGCCAGCCAGCGCTCGCGGGTGCGGCTGCCGACGGCCGCGTCCGGGCTGTCGCGGGTGTCCGACCGCATCACGGCCCGGTAGTAGTCGACGTGGTCGGGGTGTCGGTGGCTCAGCCACAAGTCCCTTGCGGCACGGGCCAGATGGCGGGGCACCCGGTCGGGGTGGCGCAGTGCGTAGCCGAGGCGGTGGCCGAGCGCGGCACGGTTGGCGGTGAGGTTCCTGGCGGGCATGGTCCGGCCTTTCCGAGGCGGAGGGGCGAGGGGCTGCTGCAAGCCTCGGGGCGGGGACGGGACGTCCGGGTCGGCCGACAGCCCACGTCCGCGGGCCGGTTCGGACGAGGACGATGTCAGCCGATCGGTTGATGCGGGACGGGGCGGGCCGCGTTAGACACGGACCATGGAGAACAGCGAAGGGCCGCCGGGCATGAGGGAAGCCGAAGGGCCGGGCACGGGCAGCGCCGACAGTCCGGACACGCGAGGGAACGCAGGCCGTCCCGGTGCTGAGCGTGCCGGTGCCTCCGACGGGGACGAGCGGCGTCTGCTCGTGGTGGTGCATGCCGCGTTCCTGCTGTTGCTGGGTTCCTCCTTCGCGCGCTTCCTCACCCGCGACCAGGGAGGGTCCCGTACCGCCTGGGTGGCGGGGCTCTTCGCGGTCTTCGCCCTGCTGTACGCCCTCGGCCACCTCCTCGCCCCACCCCCGCGTGCCGGGACCCCGCCCGGCGCACGTCACCTGGTCTGGCTGGCCTCGGTGTCGGCGGTCTGGGCCGCCCTGCTGGCTGTCGCGCCGAGCGCCACCTGGTGTGCGATGCCGCTGCTGTTCGCCGGCCTGTACGCCCTGCCGCCACGGATCGCGGTGCCGCTGGCCGCCGTACTGACGGCGCTGGTCGTGGTCTCCGAAGTCCGGGCGGCCGAAGGGCCGTTGAACCCCAATATGGTCGTGGCGCCGATCGCCGTCGCCGCGGTCGCCACGGCCGTCTTCGTCCATCTGCAGCGACAGGGGGCGCGACAGCGCGCGCTGATCGACGACCTGGTCCGCACGCGCCGCGACCTGGCGGCGACGGAGCGGCGCGCGGGCGTCCTGGCGGAGCGGCAGCGGCTCTCGGCGGAGATCCACGACACGCTCGCGCAGGGCCTGTCCAGCCAGCGGATGCTGTTGCAGGCCGCGCAGCGCGTCTGGCCGACGGACCCGGAGACGGCCCGGGCGCATGTGCGTGAGGCGGCCGACGTCACCGCCCGCAGCCTCGCCGAGGCCCGCCGGTTCGTCCACGACCTCGCCCCCGCCGACCTGGCCGGCCAGTCCCTGCCCGCGGCCCTCGCCGCCCTCGCCGAACGGGAGAGCGGGCCGGGACTGACCGTCGGCTTCCACCTCGTCGGCGACCCGCCCGTCCCGCTCCCCGAGCGCACCGAGGCGGCCCTCCTGCGGATCGCCCAGGGCGCGCTGGCCAACGTACGGGAACACGCCGCCGCGACCCGGGCCGCGCTCACCCTGACCTGCCTGGACGAGCAGATCTGTCTCGACGTCGCCGACAACGGACGGGGCTTCGATCCGGCCCCGACCCGCCCGGCCACCCTGGTGTCCCCGGCCGCCCCGCCGACCGCCGCCCCGGGACGGACCCGCGGCCACGGGCTGCCGGCCATGCGCATCCGGGCCCGGCAGTCGGGCGGCACCCTCATGGTGGAGTCGGCGCCGGGCGAGGGGACGGTCGTGACGGCGGCGATCCCGCTGGCTCCGGCGGAGGCGGCACGAGCGGGGACGGCGTACGGCCCGACGCCGGAGCCGGCCGCGTGAGCGGGCCCGTCCGTCTGCTGCTCTGCGACGACCACGCCGTGGTCCGCGCCGGGCTGCGCGCCCTGATGGCCAGCGCCGAGGGCATCGAGGTGGTCGGCGAGGCGGGCAGCGGGGAGGAGGCGCTCGCCTTGGCCGCCCGGCTGCGCCCGGACGTGGTCCTGATGGACCTGCAACTCGGCGACGGCATGGACGGAGTGGCCGCGATCCGGCAGCTGACGGCAGGTCAGTCACCGCCGCGCGTACTGGTGTTGACGATGTTCGACACCGACGCCGACATCACCCGGGCCATCGAGGCGGGCGCCACCGGTTACCTGCTGAAGGCCGAGCGCCCGGAGGAGCTGTTCGCGGCCGTCCACAGCGCGGCCCGCGGCCGTACGGCGCTGTCGGCGCCCGTCGCCGACCGCCTGCTGGCCAGGATGCGCAGCCCGCACCCGGTGCTGTCCACGCGCGAGCGGGAGATCCTCGGCCAGCTGGCCCGCGGCCTGGGCAACCGGGAGATCGCCCGCGCCCTGTTCATCAGCGAAGCGACGGTGAAGACCCATCTGGGCCGTATCTACGGCAAGTTGGGGGTGGAGACCCGGGCGGGCGCGGTGGCGGTGGCGAAGGAACGACGGCTGCTGGGCTGACACCGCTACCCGGCCAAAGGCACCTCGGGCAGCCGTAGCCGGGCGCGCTCGCCGTCCTTCGCCAGTTCCGCCAGCAGCGCGGCGATCTGCTCCCGGTCGTGGGCCGAGAGGTGTCCCGAGTCGTCGAGGTGGACGGCGCAGGCGGTGGTGGCGTCCGCGAGCCGCTCCAGCGAGGCGACGACCTCGTCCGCGCCCTCCGAGTGCCGGGCGAGCGGGGGCAGTTCGGCCGCGGTGAGGGCGATCGCGGTGCGGGCCTCGGCGAGCGCCCGGTAGGCCTCGCGGCGCAGTGTCCAGCGGGTGGCGCGGTCCGCCGACTCGCTCAGTACGTGGGCGAGATACGCCTGCGTGGCGTCGCCGGCCGCCGCGAGCCGGGCCCGCACTCCCCCGCCCCGCTGCCCCGGCATCGGCAGATGGCCGACGACGAGCACGATCGCGCAGGCCAGGAGGGTCTCGCCGATCCGGCTGACGGAGGCCTGCGGCTCGCCGCCGACCATCACCAGCGCCAGCACCAGGACGGTGACGACGGTGGTCTGCGCGGCGAAGTGCCGGGTGGAGACGGGGATGAGGGCACCGCAGAGGGTGACGAGGACGACGAGTCCCTCGGGGCGGGGCAGCACGGCGGCGAACCCGGCGAACAGCAGCGCCCCCAGCACGGTGCCCGCGGCCCGGCTCAGCACCCTGGAGGCGAGCGGTCCGAGGTCGGGCTTGACGAGGAAGACGGCGGTGGCGGGCAGCCAGTACCAGTGCGTGTGCTGCCCGTACCAGCGGGCGTGGTGCAGTGCCTGCGCGACGGCGGCGCTTGCCCCGAAGCACAGGGCGACCCGCAGACCGTACTCGCGTCCGCCCGCCCCGAAGGCGACCCGGAGCAGGTCCCGGACGGACCGGTTGCGCGTGTGCAGGTCGCCGCCGCTGCCCCGGTCGAAGGCGTCGGCGGCGTGCAGCAGGGCGTCGTCGAGGGCGCGCAGGGCGGGCACGGACCGGTGGGGTGCGGGCAGCGGCCCGGTATGCGTGTTCTCGCGTACGGCGGCGGCGAGGCGGCGGGGCCCTTCGGAGGTCCGCCCGGTGACGGGCTCCCCGGCCCAGGCGAGCGCGGTCGCCGCCTCGGCCAGCGGCAGCGCGGCGGCGTACTGCGCGTGCAGCCGCCGCTCGGCCGAGGAACTGGCGTACCGCCGCAGCCGGGGTCCGGCGAGGGCGTCCTGCGCGTGGTCGAGGGCGGCGGTCAGCGCGACGCGGCGGGCGACGGCCGCCTCGGTGCCTGCGGCGTCGAGCAGGTCGGCGACGGCGTCGTACACCGCGGCCACGGCGACCCGCTCCCCGTCGAACCGGAAGTCGCCGGCGGTGGCGCCGGATGTGGGCAGGAGCAGCCGCAGGCCGAGGAGCCAGCCCGCGCCGAGCACGAAGGCGAGCGCCCGCGCCCAGCCGGCCTCGGGCGCCGGCATCCCGGCCCCGACGGCCGAGGCGACGAGCAGCTGCGTCCCGGCACCGGAGGCCACGGGCCCCACGGCACTGACGCCCCCGGCGAGGAGCCCGATCCCGGTGAAGAGGAGGGTGAGGGCGACGGGGTGGGCGTGCACCCCGGCGTACGTCCCGACGAGCAGGCCGGCGGCCCCGGCGAGCGCGGGCAGCCCGAGCCGCCTCACCGATGCCCGCCGGCTGCCCGGGCGGTCGTTGATCCCGGCGAGCATGGCGGCGATGGCGGCGATGACGCCGAGTGCGGTGCGGTCGAGGAGCACGGCGGTCAGGAGGAGCGGCCCGGCCGACAGCGCACCGCGCGTGACGGCACTCCAGGAGACGGGCCCGCGCTGGGCACGGAGGGCATGGGCGAGCCAGGGCGGAGGACGGAACGCGAGGGCGGGGCGGGACACGGGGCTCCTGACGGACGAGGGCGGGGTGTGCCTTCGGGCGACGGTGGCCGGGCTTGGGGTGTGCTCTCCACAGTACGGGGCGTTGCCGTGACGGACGGCGCAAAGGTGTTTCGGCGGTGTGAAGGTCGGGCGGTGGGCCGGGTTCTTTATGAACGCAAAGGGCGGGCGGGAAAATGGGGTGCGCTGCCGGCGGTCGGGCCTGGACCATCGACGTGACCGTCCCGTGTCCGACCGAGGAGCCGCCCCCCGTGATCCGTCGTGTCACCTCCCCCTCCCTCTTTCCGCCACCCCGCTACTCCCACGCCTCCGTCGTCGAGGCCGGGAGCAGGCTCGCGTTCCTCGCCGGGGCCGTGCCGCTCGACTCCGAGGGGAAGTTGATCGGCGAGGGCGATCCGGTACGGCAGGCCGAGCAGGTGCTGGTGAATCTGGAGGAGCAACTGCGCGCCGTGGGCAGTGACTTCGCGCGGGTCGTGGCGACCGACGTGTACGTGGTGAGCGGCGACACCTCCGTGCTGTCCGCCGTCTGGGACGTCGTCGAGGCGTCCGGGCTTAGCCTGGGACCGCACTCCTCGACGCTGCTCGGCGTGAACTGCTTGGGTTACAGCGGCCAGTTGGTCGAGATCACGGCCACCGCGGTCGTGCCCGAGGCGGTGTCGTCATGAGTCCGTCGCAGCCGCCGGCGGTCCTCCGCCGGGCCACCACCGCCCCCGATGCGCTCGCCGCCGCCGACGTCTGGCTGGACTCCTTCGCCGCCGCGCTGCCGACGGTCGTCAGCCCGCGCTCCGCCGACGAGGTGCGGGCCTACTTCCGTGACGTGGTGGTGCCGTCGCGCGAGACCTGGGTGGCGGAGGCCGCCGACCGGGTCGTGGGAGTGATGGTGCTCGCCGGTGACGAGCTCTCCCAGCTCTACCTCTCCCCCGACTGGCGCGGGCGCGGCATCGGCGACCGTTTCGTGGCGCTGGCCAAGGAGCGCAGTCCGGGCGGCCTGGAGCTGTGGACCTTCCAGGTCAACAAGTCCGCCCACCGGTTCTACGAGCGGCACGGCTTCGTCGCCGTCGAGTACACGGACGGCAGCGGCAACGAGGAGCGGGAGCCGGACGTGCGCTACGCCTGGCGGCCGTGAGTCAGGCTGCGGCCTCCCGCCGCCCGAACGCCCAGGCCGCGGCCTGCGCCGCCAGACCGACGAGATCCGGTTCGCCCGTCTCGCCGTTCAGGTGCCGGTACTCGACCGCGGTGAGGATGACGATCCGTTCCCGCAGGCCGAGGTGGTCGTAGAACCCGCTGTCCAGGATGTCCGCGGCCGCTTCGCCCGCCGGGACGCCGGCCGCGTGGCGGGCGTGGACCAGGGCTTCGAGCCGCCGGAGGTAGGTGATGTAGTCCCGGACGTTTTCGGGGCCCATCACCGGGCCGTGCCCCGGGATCACGGTCTCCGGCTCCAGCGCGAGGATCGTCTCGCAGGCGGCGGCGATCCGGGCGAGCGGTCCGTCCCAGTGCACGGGGTGGTCGTCGGCGAACAGCACGTCCCCGGCGCAGACCACCCCCTGTTCGGGCAGATGGACGATGAGGTCACCGGCGGAGTGCGCGGGGCCCACCTCGATCAGTTCGGCCCTGATGTCGCCGACCCTGAGGTCGTACCGGCCGCTGAAGGTGACCGTCGGCGGCACGGCCTCGACGTCCTCGTACCGGTAGCGGCCGAAGTGCTCGCGGGCGTACCAGCCCAGGGGCTGGTCGGCCGGGGTTCCGGTGGTGAGGAAGTGCATCTGCTGGGGCGAGGGTTCCCGGCACAGGTGCTCCGCGCTCGCCTTGGTGGCGATGATCTCGGCGCCCGGGAAGAGGCCGTTGCCGAAGGTGTGGTCGCCGTTGACATGGGTGTTGACGATCGTCCCGACCCCCGCCGCGCCGGCCGGCAGGACCGGGCGGGCGGCGGCGATCATCGCTTCGGTCATCGGCCGGTCGTAGGGCGTGTCGACCAGGGCCGCCCGCTCGCCGGAGGTGATGAGCAGACAGTTCGCGAAGCCCCAGGTGCCCGTGTGGGGCGGGGCCCACAGGTGGAGGCCGTCGGCCACCGGGGTGAGTGCGTCGGGAAGGTTCATGCCGCTCATTGTGGGCGAGAACGATCATCCTCGGGGACCCGCCCCCACACCCGCCGCTTCGGCACCGGCTTCGCATAGCTTCCCGCCCGGCTCGTCGTCAGCCCCAGCGCCACCAGCGACTCCGCGAGTTTCACCGCCGCGCCGACGCCGTCCACCACCGGCAGCCCGAGCTTCTCCCCGACGGCCCGCTGCAGCCCCGTCATCCCCGCGCAGCCCAGCACCAGCACCTCGGCCCCGGCCTCGCGCGCCCGTTCGGCGGCCGACAGGAAGGCGGCCTCCGTGCGGTCGGCGTCGCCGAGGTCGAGCACGCCGAGGCCGGTTCCGACGACGGCGGCGCAGTTGCGGCCCACCCCGGCCAGTTCCAGGCTGTCCTCGATCTGCCCGCAGGACCGCTCCAGGGTGGTGACGATCCCGTACCGCCGCCCGAGCAGACAGGCCAGGTGGGCCGCGGCCTCGGTGATGTCGACGACGGGTACGTCCACCAACTCCCGGACGCCTTCCCGCCCGTGCTCGCCGAAGCCGGCCAGTACGACGGCGTCGTACGCCGGGCCCTCGTACGTCCGCAGCAGGTCGATGACGGCCGCGGCCGAGAGGTGGCTGTCGAGCCAGCCCTCGGCGGACTCCGGCCCCCAGGCGGGGGTGAGGCCGCGCACGGTGGTGCCCGGGCCTGCGGCGGCCCGGGCACCTCGTACGATCTCCGCGGTCATCTCCTGCGTGGTGTTGCAGTTGGTGACGACGATCCGCACGTTCGTCAGACCTCCACGGCGGCGGGCTCGGACGCGCGCTCGGTCCGGCAGATCAGCAGGTAGAGACCGGCCGCGAGGGCCGTGCCGATGAACCAGGAGTACGGGGCGACGTCGCTGAAGGACTTCACCAGCGCGAGCACCGCCGCGACGGCGGCCGAGGGCAGGAACGCCCACAGCGCCTTGGGATTGACGCCCTTGCGGTAGTAGTAGCGGGAGCCGGGGCGGGCGTCGAAGAGCTCGTCCACGTTCACGCGGCCGCGCTTGACCAGGTGGTAGTCGACCATGATGACGCCGAACAGCGGGCCCAGGAAGGCGCCGAGGCCACCGAGGAAGTAGTTGACGACGGTCGGGTTGGAGAAGAGGTTCCAGGGCGTGACCACCAGCGCGGCGACCGTGCTGATCATGCCGCCGATCCTGAACGTGATCTTCTGCGGCCAGACGTTGGCCAGGTCGTACGCCGGTGAGACGAAGTTGGCGACGATGTTGACGCCCATGGTGGCCACGGCGAAGGTGAAGGCCGCGACGACCAGCACCCAGGTGTTGCCGATCTTGGCGACGAGTTCGGCCGGGTCGGTGATGGCCGTGCCGAACGCCTCCAGCGAGCCGGCCGTGACGATCACCGAGACGACCACGAAGGCGGTGGAGTTGATGGGCAGGCCCCAGAAGTTGCCGCGCCGCACGGTCCTGTAGTCGGGTGCGAAGCGCGAGAAGTCGCAGAAGTTGAGCATCAGCGTGCCGTAGGTCGCGAGGATCAGGCCGATCGCGCCGAACCACTGCCGCCACTGCTCGCCGACCGGCACCGGGTGCGGGGTGGAGGTGAGCGAGATGCTCCAGTCGGCCTTCCACAGCACCCACACCGCCAGCGCGATCATCACCAGCCAGATCGCGGGACCGCAGAAGTCCTGGAACTTCCGCACGGACTCCATTCCCTGACTGATGATCAGCGCTTGGACCAGCCACAGGGCGACGAAGGAGCACCAGCCGAGGGCGTCGAGTCCCAGGAAGGAGTGGTGCGTCCAGGACACCAGCTCCGGAAAGGCGGCCAGCAGCATCACGTTGACGGCGACGGAGGCCAGATAGGTCTGGATGCCGTACCACATGATGGCGATCACGGCCCGGATCAGGGCCGGGATGTTGGCGCCCCAGACGCCGAAGCTGATGCGGCTGACGACCGGGAAGGGCACGCCGTGCCGCTGGCCGATCCGGCCCATCCAGTTCATGCCGACGTAGATGAGCACGAAGCCGACGAGCAGGGCGGTGAAGACCTGCCACACGTTCATGCCGAGGACCAGCAGGCCGGCGGCGAAGGTGTAGTTGCCGAGGTTGTGGACGTCGGACATCCACATGGCGAACAGGTCGAAGACCTTCCAGTTCCTCTTCCCGGCGGGCGCGAGGTCTTCGTTGGTGAGGCGGGGATCGGGGACGAACGCGGGGGCGCCGGTGGCTGCGGCGCGGTCGGCGAGGGACACGGGGCCTCCAGAACGGGGGAGGGAGGAACGGGTGCGGCCGTTTGGTATACCAAACTGCGGTCATAGTCCCGCCGTCAAGGGTTCCGACCGATGTCGTCGCCGTTAACGCTCCGTAAAACACCCCGCGGGCCGGAGTGGGCGCCCCCACCGGGGACAATGGCTCCATGAGCTCCCCCACGAAGACCGAACCCCTGGGCGCGGTCCGTGAGCGCGTCCTGGCGAACCTGCGGCAGGAGATCATCGCGGGCCGCCTGCTGCCCGGAGACCGGCTGGTCGAGCGGGAGCTCGCCGACCGCTACGGCGTCTCCCGGGTGCCGGTCCGCGAGGCGATCCGGGCACTGGTCGCCGAGGGGTTCGTGCACTTCGAGACACCGCGCCGCACGGTCGTCCGCCGGCTCACACCGAACGACGTCCGGGAACTGTTCGAACTGCGCGAGGCGCTGGAGGTCTACGCGGCCGGACTCGCCGCGTCGAACGCCACCCCGGAGGACCTGGCCGAGGTCGAGGAGCTCCTTCGGCGTGCGGCCGCCGCGACCGAGGCCGGGGACGCCGAGCTGATCACGGACATCAACAGCCGGCTGCACGACCGCATCGTGGCGATGGCGGGCAACAGCCTGCTGACCGCCGCCCTGGAGCCGGTCGCCGGCCGA
This sequence comes from Streptomyces sp. MAI_2237, assembly GCF_054189285.1. Taxonomy (NCBI): domain Bacteria; kingdom Bacillati; phylum Actinomycetota; class Actinomycetes; order Kitasatosporales; family Streptomycetaceae; genus Streptomyces; species Streptomyces sp. MAI_2237. The sequence continues at coordinate 884,340 of NZ_JAJPGQ010000001.1, forward strand.
CTGCGCTGGATGACCCGGCGAAACGAGGAGTGGCCCCAACTTCTCGTGGAACACCGCGAGTTGTACGAGGCCATCGCCTCCGGCGACCCCGAGCGCGCCCGCACGCACGCGCTGACCCACGTGCGCACCAACTACCGCTCCACGGTGCGGCATCTGTTCGGCGACGCGGACGCCTGATTCCGGGGCACGACCGGATCAGCGGCGGGCGTACCTGTCCGTCGCGGCCACCAGCGCCTCGGCCATTCCGGGGCCGCCCACGCTGTGGCCGACGTCGTCCACGATCACCAACTCGCTGCCGGGCCAGGTGTGATGGAGCCGCCAGGAGATGCCGAGCAGGTTGCCGAAGTCGAGGCTGCCCTGGACGAGGGTGCCCGGGACGTCCTTCAGCACAGCGGCGTCGCGCAGGACGACGCCTTCGTCGTTGCCCTCGCCGAGGAAGTGGTCGTTGCCCCAGTAGTGGGTGACGGTGCGGGCGAAGCCGTAGCGGAACTCCGGGTCCTCGAACCGCGGGACGGACCGCGGTGGCGCGGGAACCGTCGCCGTCTCCCAGTCGGTCCAGGCCCGCGCCGCCCTCGCCCGCACCTCCGGGTCGGGCGACTCCAGCAGCCGGTTGCAGGCGGCGGCGAGGTTGCCGTCCCGATCAGCGGCGGGCAGGGCGGCCTTGAACCGCTCGAACGCCTCGGGGAAGAACCGGCCGACTCCCCTGGTCAGCAAGGCCACTTCGGCGTTCGAGCCGGTCGCGACCCCGGTCACCACCACCTCCGACACCGCGCCCGGGTGCGTCTGCGCGTACCGCAGCCCCAGCACCGACCCGAACGACACTCCCCACACCAGCCACCGCCCGATCCCCAAGTGCCGCCGCAGCAGCTCCAGATCGGCGATGAGGTGAGCGGTCGTGTTGACGCTCATGTCGGTGTCGTAGGCGCTCGCGTGCGGCACCGACCGCCCGCTGCCGCGCTGGTCGAGCAGGACGATCCGGTAGGCGGCCGGGTCGAACAGGCGCCGGTAGGAGGGGCTGGAGCCGGAGCCCGGACCGCCGTGCAGCACCAGGGCGGGCTTGCCCCGCGGATTCCCGCAGGTCTCCCAGTACACGCGGTTGCCGTCGCCGACGTCGAGCAGGCCGTGGTCGTACGGTTCGATCTCCGGATAGAGGGGCATCCGGGCACGGTAACCCCGCGACGGCCGTGACCGCCCGCTCATTTCACGGGCAGGCCCGCCGCCTCCCCCGCCGTGCGCAGCACGTCCCGCAGCATGTCCGGGGTGAGTCTGCCGGTGAAGGTGTTGCGCTGGCTGACGTGGAAGCAGCCGAAGAGGTCGAGGCCGTCCAGCGGCACGCGCGCACCGTGCGCGAACACGGGCCGCGGCCGGGGAACCGCCCAGCCGGCCTCGGCGAACGCGGGCAGTGCCGCCTGCCAGCCGAACGCGCCGAGCACGACCACCGCGCGGAGCGTGGGCCGCAGCAGCCGCAGCTCCTGGACCAGCCAGGGCCGGCAGGTGTCCCGTTCTGTGGGGGTGGGTTTGTTCTCGGGCGGGGCGCAGTGCACCGGCGAGGTGACGCGGACGCCGAGAAGCTCCAGGCCGTCGTCGACGGCGACGGAGGTGGGCCGCGAGGCCAGCCCCACGTCGTACAGCGCCTGGTACAGCACGTCCCCGGAGCGGTCGCCGGTGAACATGCGGCCGGTGCGGTTGCCGCCGTGCGCGGCGGGGGCGAGGCCGACGATCAGCAGCGAGGCGTCGGAGGGACCGAACCCGGGCACCGGCCGCGCCCAGTACGTCCAGTCCCGGAAGGCCGCCCGCCTGGTCCGCCCGACCTCCTCCCGCCACTCCACGAGCCGAGGACACGCGGCGCATCCGGCGATCCGGGAGTCGAGTTCGACCAGGCTGTCCATGGAGCAACGGTACGTCGCCGGTCCCGTCGGAAAACCGCGCGGAGCACCCGGCGCGAGGGGGTTAAGGTCGGGGACATGGCTCCGCACGCTGACGAGGACGAAACCGACGGCCCGCAGGACACCGTCCGGAAGGCCGGCGCCGAGCCGGCCGCCGACCCCGAGGTCGCCGCCGCGATCGCCGCCGCCGAGGCGGCCGGGCCGGCGAGCGGCGAGAGCGTGCGCGTCGACAGTTGGATCTGGGCCGTCCGGCTGATCAAGACCCGTTCGCTCGGTGCCGCCGCCTGCAAGGGCGGGCACGTACGGGTGAACGGCCAGAGCGTGAAGCCCTCGCACAGCCTCCGTGTCGGCGACGAGGTGCGGCTGCGCCACGAGGGCCGGGAACGGATCGTGATCGTCAAGCGGCTGATCCGCAAGCGGGTCGGCGCCCCCGTGGCGGTCCAGTGCTACGTCGACAACTCCCCTCCCCCGCCGCCGCGCGAGGCCGTCGCCCCCATCGGCATCCGCGACCGCGGCACGGGACGGCCGACCAAGCGCGACCGCCGCGAGCTGGAGCGACTGCGCGGGCTCCTGGGCGGCGGCACGGCACGACCGGACGGGCACTGACTGCGGACACACGGACAGGGGCGTCCGGCGCGGGCCGGACGCCCCTCTCCGTAGCCGGGGCTCAGCCCCGTCGTCGTACGAGATCCAGCAGATCCCTGTTCGACCCGCGCCGCGCCCAGGCGATCACGGCGAGCGGCACGATCAGGATCAGCGGGGTCGCGGCGTTCTCCCCGCCGAAGACGATCATCTGGACGAAGAACGCGCCCGCCATCAGCGCGCTGAGCGCGACCGCGGCCACGGACTGCAGCACCGGGATCAGCAGGGCCACGGCACCGGCGAGTTCGAGCGCGCCGATGGTGTACATCCCCACACTGCCCCAGCCGAGCTTGTCGAAGGCGTCGACGGCGTACTGGTTGCCGATCAGCTTCGGCAGGGCGCTCGCGACGCCGTAGAAGAGGGCGAGCAGCACCTGCACGGTCCGCAGCGCGATCCGGGCGCGGCGGCCGCGGACGGACACGGAAGCGGCGGGGGCGGCGGTGACGGGGACGGTGGTCTCGGACATGGGGTTCTCCTGCGGTGAGCGGTCGGTGTCGCTGTCACAGGGGTAGACCGGGGCGCCCGCCCGAACTCATCGCTCCCGGCGCCCTCTTCACAGCTCGAACCAGCCGTGCCCGTGGTACCAGTGTCCGCCCGCCCGCAGATGGTCCCCGACGGCCCGTTCCAGGGCGCTGCGCCGGGGCAGCGTCTCCACCGGCAGATGCGGGTCGCCGAACACGAACTCCACCGGGTCGGTGTCCGCCGGTTCCTTGTCCTCGCGGGCGAGCCGGAACCGCTGCTGGAACCGGACGATGTTGGAGCCGGCCGGCAGCTGGCGCGCCAGCTGCGGGTCCAGCAGCCAGGAGTGGCAGGTCGCGACCCGGTACTTCTCGTCGGGGAAGCAGCGGGCGAAGAACCCCTCCGCCAGCGCCAGCGAGCGGTCGCAGGCGGCCGGCGTGAGCGGGCCGAGGAAGTCGGGGATGTGCAGGTTCAGACACGGCGTGCCCGGACCGACGTCGAGTCCCGCCGCCGCGAGCGCGGTGCCCGTACGCCGCCCCAGCCGTGCCCGCTCGAACTGCAGCCTGCCCAGCTGGTACAGCTCGCCCCGGAAGTGGTGGCCGAACCACCAGACGGCGTGCACGCCCGCCAGGCCGTACCGCCGCCGGTGCACCGCCATGTGCCGCCCGAGGTCGGCCAGGGTCCGCCGGGACACCTCGTCCGGGACGCCCCGGCCGCGGTGGTAGGCGCGCGTGTACGGCAGTGCCGCCACGAACACGTACACGGGGAAGCAGCGCTGCAGCGGGCCCGAGGCCCAGTCGAGCTCGGGCAGGTCGAGGCCGGTGCCGATCTCGCCCATGCCCCGCACGAGCTCGGCCACGGACGCCTCCAGCGCCTGCCGCAGCTCCGGGTCGTCGGTGACCCGCCGGCTCATCCGTACGAGTGCGCCGATGTCCTCATGGGGTACCGCGAGATCGAGCAGGATCTCGGCCAGTTCGTCCGCAGCCGGCAGCACAGGAACCCCCTTTGGTGAACGTCCGCATCGAAGAGTACGTTGCAGGAAGGATCGGTGATCAGTCGATGCGTACCGGCAGTGAACCCATGACCGCGCGCAGTGCCCTGCGGGCGCGGTTCTGGCTGAGCGTGTGGGGGCTGGTCTGGGCGGTCTTCGGCACGGCCGCGTTCGCGCTGGTGGGACGGCCCGGATGGGCGGCGGCCTGCGGGGTGCTGTGGCTGGTGATCACCGTCGACCTGACGTTCATCGTCCGGCACATGCGCCAGGGCCCGCACTACCAGCCGGGCCCGGACGTCCCGCCGTACCGGCCACCGGGCAGGCGGTAGGGCCCCGCGGGGCCGGGCCGTTCCGCACGGCGGGCCCTGGCTCAGGCCGGTTCGTCGAAGCGGGCCGCCTTCAGGTACTGCGGGTTCGGGTCCAGCGCGGCCGCGAGGCGGAAGTGGCGCTTGGCCTGGTCGCCGCGACCCTGGCGCTCATAGGTGCGGGCGAGCGCGAAGTGGGCGAAGGAGTTGTCCGGCTCGCGCTCCAGGACGATCGTGAACTCCAGCTCCGCGGGCCGCAGTTGCGCGGCGGCGAAGAAGGCACGCGCGCGCAGCAGACGGGCGGCGGTGTTCTCGGGGTGCGCGGCGATGACACCGTCGAGCAGCTTCACCGCGCCCCGCGGGTCCCGTGCGCTGAGCAGTTGCTCGGCGGCACGGAAGTCGATGACATGCGTCTCCGGAGTACGTCCGGTCGAACCGCTGGTGTCGGGCACGGCACAGTCCTTCCCTCACTGGAGGGGTTCAACGCGCCCGGACGGGCGTGCTATTCCCGGGGCTGCCGGGACGGGCCCCCCGCGGCGTGCGCCCGGCGCTCGAGATCGGCCCACACGTCCCGCACCCGGCGCCGCAGCTCCTCCAGGGGTACGTCGTTGTCGATCACGACGTCCGCGATCTCCCGGCGCTTCTCCCGGGTCGCCTGGGCGGCCATCCGGGCGCGGGCGTCCTGCTCGGTCATGCCGCGCAGCCGCACGAGCCGGTCGAGCTGAGTCTCAGGGCTCGCGTCGACGACGATCACGACGTCGTACAGCCCCGCCAGGCCGTTCTCGGCGAGGAGCGGCACGTCGTGGACGACGACGGCGCCCTCGGCGGCGGCCTCCTCCAGCTCCCGGGACCGCGCGCCCACCAGGGGGTGCACGATCGAGTTCAGCAGCGCGAGCTTCTCCGGGTCCGCGAAGACGATCGAGCCGAGCCCGGGACGGTCCAGGGTGCCGTCGGCGGTGAGCACGTCCGAGCCGAAGGCGTCGACGACGGCGGCCAGTCCGGGTGTTCCCGGCTCGACGACCTCGCGCGCGATGCGGTCCGCGTCGATCAGCACGGCCCCGCACTCCACGAGCAGCCGCGACACCTCGCTCTTACCGGCACCGATGCCCCCGGTCAGGCCCACCTTCAGCATGCCCCGAAGCTTACGGCCCGCCTGAGGCCGTGCGTGCCGGCCCCCTCGGGGTCAGCCCCCGGGTCAGTTGTCGCCCTCGCGCTCCGCCAGGAAGCGCTCGAACTCCTGCCCGATCTCGTCGGCGGAGGGGATGTCCACCGGCTCGGCGAGCATGTTGCCCCGGCTCGCGGCCCCGGCGACGGCGTCGTACTGGTTCTCCAGCCCCTGGACCAGGGTGGTGAGCTCCTCGTCGCCCTCGCGGATCTGCCGTTCGATCTCGGTCTGGGTGCGGTGGGCCTCGGTGCGCAGGCCGTGCGCGATGGCCGGGAGCACCAGGCCGGTGGCGGCCGTGATGGCCTCCAGGACGGTCAGGGCCGCGTCCGGGTACGGGGAGCGGGCGATGTAGTGGGGGACGTGCGCGGCGACGCCCAGGACGTCGTGCCCGGCCTGCATGAGGCGGTACTCGACGAGAGACTCGGCGCTGCCGGGGACCTGCGCCTCGTCGAAGGGGCTGCGGTGCCCGGGGACCAGGTCGCCGCGGTTGCCGTGCGGGGTCAGGCCGACGGGACGGGTGTGCGGGACGCCCATCGGGATGCCGTGGAAGTTCACGGCCAGGCGGACGCCGAGCCGCTCCACGATCTGCTCGACGGCCTTCGCGAAGCGCTCCCACTCCACGTCCGGCTCCGGGCCGGACAGCAGCAGGAAGGGCGCCCCGGTGGCGTCCTGGACGAGCCGCACGTCGATGCTCGGCTCCTCGTAGTCGGTCCACCGGTCGCGCTCGAAGGTCAGCAGCGGACGGCGGGCGCGGTAGTCCACGAGCCGGTCGTGGTCGAAGCGGGCCACGACCTGGTGGGGCAGCGAGTCCAGCAGTCGTTCGACGATCTGGTCGCCGGTCTCGCCCGCGTCGATGTATCCGTCGAAGTGGTAGAGCATGACAAGGCCGGCCGACTCCTGGGCGAGCGCCATGTCGACGACTGCCAGGCCCTTCGGCTCCCATGCGTACAAACCCTGCGGATCAAGCACAGTGACCGCTCCTCCTCGTGTTCGTACACATCAACGCCCCCTGAAGCAGGGTCATTCCCGCCCACGCCCCTGATCAGCCCTCTCGCACCGCCTTTCCTGGCCGAGGGCACTGCAACGCGCCCCAGAGCGGGGCGAGGAACTGCGCGCCAAGCCCCCACCGGCCGGCAACCGGACAACCGGCCCGGGCAACACCAAGGGGCCGCACCTCGAAAGGTACGGCCCCTTGATTACCGGCTAAGCCTCAGCGGCGAGCGTTCAGCTCTGGCCACCCGCGAGCTTCTCACGAAGCGCGGCAAGCGCCTCGTCGGAAGCCAGCGCACCGGAGGTGTCCGCACCCTCGGAGGAGTACGAACCGCCACCCGCGGCCGGAGCCGCACCGGCGGCGTCGCCACCCTCGGCGGCAGCGGCAGCGTCGGCCTCGCGGCTCTTGATGACCTGCTGCTGGTGCTGCTCGAAGCGGGTCTGCGCCTCGGCGTACTGGCGCTCCCACTCCTCGCGCTGCTTCTCGTAGCCCTCGAGCCAGTCGTTGGTCTCGGGGTCGAAGCCCTCGGGGTAGATGTAGTTGCCCTGGTCGTCGTACGACGCGGCCATGCCGTACAGCGTCGGGTCGAACTCGACCGAGGCCGGGTCCGAACCGAAGGACTCGTTGGCCTGCTTCAGCGAGAGGCTGATGCGACGGCGCTCGAGGTCGATGTCGATGACCTTGACGAAGATCTCGTCGTTGACCTGGACGACCTGCTCCGGGATCTCCACGTGGCGCTCGGCCAGCTCGGAGATGTGGACCAGACCCTCGATGCCCTCGTCCACGCGGACGAACGCACCGAACGGAACCAGCTTCGTGACCTTGCCGGGCACGACCTGGCCGATCTGGTGGGTGCGGGCGAACTGCTGCCACGGGTCTTCCTGGGTCGCCTTCAGCGACAGGGAGACGCGCTCGCGGTCCATGTCGACGTCGAGGACCTCGACCGTGACCTCCTGGCCGACCTCGACGACCTCGGAGGGGTGGTCGATGTGCTTCCAGGACAGCTCGGAGACGTGGACCAGACCGTCGACGCCACCCAGGTCCACGAAGGCACCGAAGTTGACGATCGAGGAGACCACACCGGAACGGACCTGACCCTTCTGGAGGGTCGTGAGGAACGTCTGGCGGACCTCGGACTGGGTCTGCTCCAGCCAGGCACGGCGGGACAGGACCACGTTGTTGCGGTTCTTGTCCAGCTCGATGATCTTGGCCTCGAGCTCCTTGCCCACGTAGGGCTGGAGGTCGCGGACGCGGCGCATCTCGACCAGGGAGGCCGGGAGGAAGCCACGGAGGCCGATGTCGAGGATGAGACCACCCTTGACGACCTCGATGACGGTACCGGTGACGATCCCGTCCTCTTCCTTGATCTTCTCGATGGTGCCCCAGGCACGCTCGTACTGGGCGCGCTTCTTCGAGAGGATCAGGCGGCCTTCCTTGTCCTCCTTCTGGAGAACAAGGGCCTCGATCTCGTCACCGACGGCGACGACCTCGTTGGGGTCGACGTCGTGCTTGATGGAGAGCTCGCGGCTCGGGATAACGCCTTCGGTCTTGTAACCGATGTCGAGCAGGACCTCGTCCCGGTCGACCTTCACGATGACGCCGTCGACGATGTCGCCGTCGTTGAAGTACTTGATCGTCTCGTCGATCGCGGCGAGGAAGGCTTCCTCGTTACCGATGTCGTTGACCGCTACCTGCGGGGTGGTGGCGGTGGTCTCGGTGCTGCTCGTCATGTGGGAAAGGGCTCCGGTACGGACATTGAAGTCGTAGGTACTGCTTACGCCGGGAGCCCGTTTCGCTCTGAAGAAGCCGGACAGCCAAGGAAGCGCCCCACCGAAATCGGTGATGGCGCCTCGAAAACCGAGGGGACATACAACAGATGCGAGCGCAGCCTGCTACGTCTGAGGTGCGCAGGCCCGCAGCGCAACTTGTAGCATACGGGGGCAGCCGGGCAGGGTCAATGCGCGAAGGCGCACACCCGGGGCGGATCGCCCCATACCCGGCACAAGAACTGTCTCGCGAGGCCACGCAGGCCTGCGACACCCCTTCCGTGACACCCCGTGGGCGTCGGGTTGGAGGGAAGAGTACGACGAGGGAGCCGATCATCCAAGAGTCCGTTTCTTCCGAGCGCGAGTACGACCCCGAGTCCGGGCACGACTCCGGGCACGAGGTCGAGCCCGAGGCCACCCGGCGCACGGCCGGTGTCGCGGAGAGCGCCCGGGCCAACCGGGGCTGGTGGGACCGCAACGCCGACGAGTACCAGGTCGAGCACGGCACGTTCCTCGGCGACGACCGGTTCGTGTGGGGCCCGGAGGGCCTCGACGAGGTGGAGGCCGAGCTGCTGGGCCCGATGGAGGAACTGAAAGGACAGGACGTCCTGGAGATCGGCGCGGGCGCCGCCCAGTGCTCGCGCTGGCTGGCCGCGCAGGGCGCCCGCCCGGTGGCCCTGGACATCTCTCACCGCCAATTGCAGCACGCGCTGCGCATCGGCGGCGGGTTCCCCCTCATCTGCGCGGACGCCGGCGCGCTGCCCTTCGCGGACGCCTCCTTCGACCTGGCGTGCTCGGCGTACGGGGCGCTGCCCTTCGTCGCCGAGCCGGTCCTGGTACTGAAGGAGGTGCGGCGGGTGCTGCGCCCGGGCGGGCGGTTCGTCTTCTCGGTGACCCATCCGATCCGCTGGGCCTTCCCGGACGAGCCGGGACCGGAGGGGCTGAGCGTGTCGGCCTCCTACTTCGACCGCACCCCGTACGTCGAGCAGGACGAGGAGGGCCGCGCGGTCTACGTGGAGCACCACCGGACGATCGGCGACCGGGTGCGGGACGTGGTGGGGGGCGGCTTCCGGCTCGTCGACCTCGTCGAGCCGGAGTGGCCGGCCTGGAACACCGCGGAGTGGGGCGGCTGGTCGCCGCTGCGCGGGAACCTGATCCCGGGGACTGCGATCTTCGTCTGCGTACGAGACTGAGCGTGTGATCCGTTACGACGCCCTGGACGCGCTGCCCGTACGCGGTGCGCTGCCCGCCCTCGACGACGCCCTGGAGGGGCACGGCACGGCCGTTCTGGTGGCCCCTCCGGGCACCGGGAAGACGACGCTGGTGCCGCTGGAGCTGTCCGGGCTGCTCGGGCGGGGCCCGGCCCGTCGCGTGGTCGTGGCGGAGCCGCGCCGCATCGCCGTCCGTGCCGCCGCGCGGCGGATGGCGTGGCTGCTGGGCGAGCGGACGGGCGAGAGCGTCGGATACACCGTGCGCGGCGAGCGGGTGGTCGGGCGGCACACGCGCGTGGAGGTCGTCACGACCGGTGTGCTGCTGCAGCGGCTGCAGCGGGACCAGGAGCTGGCCGGTGTGGACGTGGTGGTCCTCGACGAGTGCCACGAGCGGCATCTGGACGCCGACACCGCGGCGGCCTTCCTGTGGGACGTGCGGGAGACGCTGCGGCCCGAGCTGCGGTTGCTGGCGGCGTCGGCGACCACGGACGCGGAAGGGTGGGCGCGGCTGCTGGGCGGGGCGCCGGTGATCGAGGCGGAGGGCGTCTCGCACCCCGTCGAGGTCGTCTGGGCGCCGCCGGCCCGGCCCGTACGGCCGCCGCACGGCATGCGGGTGGACCCGGCGCTGCTCGCGCACGTGGCGTCGACGGTACGGCGGGCGCTGGCCGAGCGGGACGGGGACGTGCTGTGCTTCCTGCCGGGCGTGGGCGAGATCGCGCGCGTTGCCGGGCAGTTGGGGGATGCGGGCGGCGCCGAGGTGCTCCAGGTGCACGGGCGCGCACCGGCCGCCGTGCAGGACGCGGTGCTCTCCCCCGGCACCCGGCGCCGGGTGGTGCTGGCGACCTCGGTGGCGGAGTCGTCGCTGACGGTTCCAGGCGTACGGGTGGTCGTCGACTCCGGGCTGGCCCGGGAGCCGCGCGTCGACCACGCGCGCGGGCTGAGCGCGCTGACGACGGTACGGGCCTCGCAGGCGGCCGGGCGGCAGCGGGCGGGGCGGGCCGGTCGTGAGGCGCCGGGCGCGGTGTACCGCTGCTGGGCGGAGGCCGAGGACGCGCGGCTGCCGCGCTTCCCGGCGCCGGAGATCAAGGTGGCCGACCTGACGGCGTTCGCGCTGCAGACGGCGTGCTGGGGCGACCCGGACGCGTCGGGGCTGGCACTGCTGGACCCGCCGCCGGGCGGCGCGATGGCGGCGGCACGGGCGGTGCTGACGGCGGTGGGCGCGGTGGACGCCGACGGCCGCGCCACGCGGCGGGGAACCGCCCTCGCCCGCCTGGGCCTGCACCCACGCCTGGGCCGGGCCCTGCTGGACACCTCCGGCCGGGGCGCCGAGGCGGTCGCCCTCCTGTCGGAGGAACCACCCCGCGAGTACGGCGACGACCTCACCGCCGCCCTCCGCGCCGCCCGCCGGGGCAACGACGCGTACGCCGCCCGCTGGCGCACGGAGGTGCGGCGGCTGCGGGCGAGCGCGGAGGGTGCGCCGACTGCGGCCGGGGACGACCGGACGCGGGCGGGCGAGGCGGGCAGGCCGGCGCCCGGCATGGACGACCGGGCGGGGTCGAGCCGCGACGATCGCGCAGGCACCGCGGGCACCGCGGGCACGGCGGGCGACCGCGGCAGGACGAGCGCGGCGGCCGGCGGGGCGGACGACCGGCTCGTGGGGCTGGTGGCCGCTCTCGCGTTTCCTGAGCGGGTGGCCAAGGCCGACGGGGGTTCGTATCTCATGGCCTCCGGCACCCGGGCCGAGCTCGGTGACGGCAGTCCGCTGCGTGGGGCGCCGTGGATCGCGGTCGCCGTGGCGGACCGCCCCGTCGGCAAGGGGCACGCGCGCGTGCGGCTCGCGGCGGTGATCGACGAGGACCTGGCCCGGCGCGCCGCCGGTTTCCTGTACTCCGAAGCCCAGGAGGTCCACTGGGCCGACGGGGACGTCGTGGCGCGCCGTGTGCGGCGGCTGGGGGCGATCGAGCTGGCGGTGCGGCCGTTGAAGGACGCCGACCCCGGCCTCGTACGGGAGGCGCTTCTGGAGGGGCTGCGGGAAGAAGGGTTCGGCCTGCTGCGGTGGTCGCCCGACGCCGTCGTACTGCGCCGGCGGCTCGCCTTTCTGCGGCTGCGCCTCGGGGAGCCGTGGCCCGACGTCGGCGACGACGCGCTGCACGCGCGTGTGGACGAGTGGCTGGAGCCCGAGCTGGGGCGGGCCCGGCGGCGGGCGGACCTGGGGCGGATCGACGCGGGGCAGGCGCTGGCCCGGCTGCTGCCCTGGGCCTCCGGGGAGGCCGGGCGGCTCGACGAGCTGGCGCCCGAGCGCATCACCGTCCCGAGCGGGTCCAGGATCCGGATCGACTACGGCGATCCCGAACAGCCCGTGCTCGCCGTGAAGTTGCAGGAGATGTTCGGTCTGCACGCGTCGCCCGCGGTGGCGGGCGTGCCGTTGCTCGTGCATCTCCTCTCCCCCGCCGGGCGGCCCGTCGCCGTCACCGCCGACCTCGCCTCCTTCTGGAAGGACGGCTACAAGGGTGTGCGCGCCGAGCTGCGCGGCCGGTATCCGAAGCATCCGTGGCCCGAGGACCCGGCGACCGCCGAGCCGACGCGGCACACCAACGCACGGCTCAGGCGCTGACGGGTTCGGGCGCGGCGGACTCGGCGTGTGCCGGGTCGGCCGGGCGGCGGCCGCGGGCCTCCAGCCACAGGGAGAGGGCGAGCAGCAGGGTGCCGAGGACCAGGAAGCCCCACGGGAGGTACGACGTCATCGTCAGGACGAGGGTGCGGTTGGACTTCACCAGCGCGACCGTGTGACGGATGTAGTCCTCGCGCATCTTCACGTGGCCGGCGAAGGCCGTCACCTTGTCCCGGCCGCCGAGCAGGGTGCCGCCGCGCAGCTCCTCCTTGTGGATCTCCTCGCCGTAGACGGGGGCACCGGTGACGGGCTCGACCCAGAACCTGCGGACGGTGGTGTACCAGCGGGTGGTGCCGGTCTTGGCGACCGACTCGGGGGTGATGCCCTTGACGGGCATGGTCTTGGGGAAGGCGACCTTGGTCCAGGGGATGGTCTGCTCGAAGTAGTAGACCTTCACGCCGCGGAAGTCCCGGGTGCCCTTGTAGTGGATGGGGTTGGTGGTGCGGGTCTGCGCGTCGAAGTACTCGTAGTCCCGTTTCTGCGTCAGGAAGGGCCATTTGAACTCGATGCCGGTGCGCCTCACCGGGTCGCCGTCGACCATCTCGCCGGTGGCATGGACCGGGGCCTGGCTGTGGGCGTCGAAGATGTAGCGCTCGGGGATCTCGGAGACCATCTTGCCGTCGGGCCCCTGGACGTAGGACAGGCCGTCCCAGACGACCACGTCCCGGCCTGCCGCCTTACCGATCCTCTTCGCGGCCTCGACGTCGCCCTTCAGGGTCTGCACGATGGTGACCTTGGAGACCTTCTTCGCCTTCATCGTGCCGTAGTCGAGGAGCGTGGCGTTCCTCGCCTCCAGGACCATGTCCTGGTACTGGCCGGCCGGGATCTTGGCCAGGCGCGGGAAGGCGTACCAGCGCAGCAGCGGGGACAGGGCCGCGAAGAACACGGCGAAGGCGAGCAGGACCAGACTGGCCTTGCGGCGCATCTCGGCCTCCCGGGCGGACGGCTACGGGTGTGCGGGCACCGTCGTCAGCAGCGGCTTCGGCGACGTCTTTCCGGTCGGGGTTCCCATCGCGGTGATCGTGAGGATCAGCGCGAACGCGACGGCGAGACCGGTCGCGGCGGCGATCAGGGCGCGCATGCCTGCCTCCCGACGGACTGGAGAGGAACCTGGACTGATACATCGTCAGGTCCGGCACCGTAGCAACGGGCGGGCGAGATGAGAACAGGTCGCACACGACTACGGCGCCCCTCCGAAGAGGGACGCCGTCGGTCGTCGTCGGGGACGGGGTGGTGACGTCGCCTACGAACTCGCGCTCGCCGACGGGCTGGGCGACGGGCTCGCCGAGGTGTCGGCCACCGCCACGGTCAGCTGGACGTCGAGCGTGGCGCCGCCCGCGGTGGTGATGCGCAGGACGAAGGTGCCTGTGGTGTCGTCCGCGTACATCTTGGGCAGCTGGAGCTTGCCGTCGGCGTCCGTCGCAAGACCCGTGAGGGTGCGGACCGTCTTGCCGTCCGCGTCCTTGAAGTAGGGGCCCTTGTCGTTCTCGGTGGCGTCGTCCTTGGACTTGATCAGCGTGGCGGTGACCGCCACCTTGTCCGCGACGGCGCTCTTGTAGGTGGCCTTCACCTCCACCTGGTCGGCGAACGCGCCGCCCGGGGTGCAGGTGAGCGCGGTGTCGCCGGTGCGGACGAGCGTGTCGGCGACGCGCTCGGTGACGGTGGCCCGGTAGTCCAGGCCGGCGACCGTACGGCCGACGACCGTCGCGCGGACGGTGAAGTCGCCGGTCTTCTCGCCGGCCCGCAGCGCGGGTGCCACGGCCACGCCGGAGCCGGCGGTGACGACCGTGGCCACGCTCTCGCCGCCGGCGAAGGTGGCGTCGGTGTCGCCGACGATCGTGAAGCGGACCCTGACCTTGGCGACGGCCTTGCCCGCCTTGGTGACGGCCTTGGTGCTGATCTTCTTGGTGAACTCGTCGCCCGCCATCGCGGTGAGCTGCGCGGTGCCCGCGTCCGCCAGGTGGTCCACCGTGTCGGTGGGCGTGGGCGTGGGCGACGGGGACGGCGGGGTGGACGGGCTCGGGCTGCCGCCGCCGTTGCCGCCCGGCGTCGGGCTGGGGCCCGGACCCGGCTTGGCGGGCTTGGAGGGCTTGGTGGTCGGCGGCTTGGGGGTCGACGGCTTGGATTTCTTGCCGCCGCCGGTGTCGCTGCGGTGGGAGGGGACCGTGCCGGTGCCGTCCGGGATGGAGTGGGTGCCCTTGCGGTAGTACTCCAGCCACGACAGGACGGTGTTCAGGTAGTCCTGCGAGTGGTTGTAGCTGAGGATCGCGCTGTTGAGATCCGTCTGGTCCGACAGGTCCCAGTCGCCTCGGCACAGGTAGTGGGCGGCGGCGAGGGCGGCGTCGTAGACGTTGTTGGGGTCCTTCTTGCCGTCGCCGTTGCCGTCGCGGCCCGCCCAGGCCCAGGTGGACGGGATGAACTGCATGGGGCCGACGGCCTGGTCGTAGGAGCTGTTGCCGTCGTACTTGCCGCCGTCGGTGTCCTTGATGAGCGCGAAGCCGTTGCCGTCGAGCTGCGGGCCGAGGATCGGGGAGAGCGTGGTGCCGTCCGCGCTGACGCGGCCGCCGCGGGCCTGTCCGGACTCCACCTTGCCGATGGCGGCGAGGAGTTGCCACGGCAGGTTGCAGCCCGGCTTGGCCTCCCGCATGGCCGTCTCCGCCTTCTTGTAGGCGTCGAGGACGGTCGCGGGGATGCCCGCCTCACCGCTGCCCTGCACCACGGGGGTGCCGGACGCGGACGGCGAGGGGCTGGGATTGGGGCTGTGGAGCGGCGGCAGGTCCGTGTAGTACGGAGAGTCGCCGGTCGCCGAACCCGCCTCGGCGGTCGCGTCGGGTGACGGGGTGGCGTCCGAGGCGGTCTGTCTGCCGTGGCCGTCGACCGTGACTCCGGGCGCCTGCGACGCGGACAGGGCCGCGACCGCCAGCGCCGCCACGGCGGCGGTCGCCGCCCCCTTGGCCATCCTCCTGCCGAACTGCGCCGCCATAAGGTGAACCCCTCCCGTGGACGCCCGAGCGCCCTTCTCTGTCTGCCTGCTCGCCTTGATGTGACGATCGACCCACGGGGCTGGTTGCCCTTGTGGGGCGATTGCTTCTTCTTTTCTTCGTCTGCTGGGCGCTGGTCTTCTGTGCTTCTGTGCTTCTGTTGTGTTTTACGGTTTTTCGTTCTCCGGGCGGTCCGCTGCCCGGTGCTGCGACCCAGGCGACCCTACGACAACTTGCTTGCCATGGGCACCCGTTCGTGCCCGCCATTCACCAGTTGGCCATCTACGGCCGGTGCCAGACCGGCCGACGTCCCTTCCGAGGAGCTCTGTTGCCGTTCACCCTGAGCCATGCGGCGGCCGTACTGCCCGCTGTCCGCGGCGACGGAAGGGGGCGGGGGCGGCTGGTTCCGGCAGTGCTCGTGGCCGGGTCCTTCTCCCCCGACATGACCTACTTCGCGGCGAGTGCCGTGCCCGGTGCGATGGAGTTCGGCTCCTTCACCCATTCCTTTCCGGGTGTTTTCACGGTCGACGTGGTCGTGGCCTGGGTGCTGGTCGGGCTGTGGCTGCTGGTGCGGGAGCCGCTCGTGGCGTTGCTTCCGCGGGCCCGGCAGGCACGGCCGGCCGCGCTGTCGCACTGCGGGGCGGCGCGCTCGCCGGTGGGGACGCGCGTGGCGGCCCGGTGGTACGCGTCCGCTGTTCTGGGGGCGCTGACGCATGTGGTGTGGGACGCGTTCACGCACGCGGACCGGTGGGGCATGCGGTGGTTTCCCGAGCTGGGCACGCGGATCGCGGGGTCGCCTCTGTACTGGTACCTGCAGTACGGGGGGTCCGCGGTGGCGGCCGTCGTGATCGGGGTGTGGGTGGCCTGGGCTCTGCGGCGGGTGGAGGTGACCGCGGGTTCCTCGGTGCCTGTGCTGAGCGGGCGGGATCGGTGGTGGGCCGCCGTCTTGATCGGGGGATGTGCCGTCGTCGCCGGGGTGCGGCGGGCCACCGTGTGGTGGGGGGCATGGGGGGCGCGGGCCCGGCCCTGGGAGCTGATTCCCACGCTCTGCTTCGGAGTGGGGGCGGGGCTGGTGCTGGGGGTGCTGCTGTACGCGATCGGCGTGCGGGTATGGCGTCCGGTACTGGACGGGGACAGCGGCCCGGAGCCGGTCAGCGTGGGGCGGAGCGGTGCCGGAAGCGGTCGGTGAGGTGGGCCGCGGCGCGGTGCAGGGTCCTGGCGAGGCTCGTCGCCAGGTCGGCGGGGTGGGCCGCGGCGCGATACAAGGCCGTGGCGAGGCTCGTCGCCAGGTCGGCGGGGTGGGCCGCGGCGCTATACAAGGCCGTGGCGAGGTCCGTCGCCAGGTCGGTGGGGATGCGGGCGGTGCTCGCGTCGGCCCGCGAAGACCGGGACCGGCGTGGACGGCTCGGCGGGGGCCGGTTCGGCATCTGCCTGCGCTGTCGCCGTGCGGCGCTTGAGCATGCGTATACCCATGCCCGCATCCTGACGGCGGGGGTGGCGGAGGGCGTGTTCGCGGGGGCCACGCGGGTGACAGGCGGGGGGCGGGCGGGGGCGCCTGTATGCGGGGCCGGGGGCAGGTGGGCCGAGGCCGGGTGGTGGGGTCCGGTGGTGGGGCCGGGGCCCAGGGCCGGTGGGTAGGGCGGTGTCGTGGGGGTGCGGCGAGCCCGCCGTCGACGGCGCGTCTGTCCGCTGAGACGCGCACCGTGTGCAGGACGCGTACGCGGCGGGCTGCGCCGCACCCCCACGACCCGCTCCCGTGCGTGCGCGGATGCGGAGCGTGGGGGGACGCCTGATCTTGTCAGTGCGCTGCTGACTCCCAGTCCGGGCCCGCGCCCACCGAGACGCCCAGGGGGACCCTGAGGTGGACCGCGTCGGACATTTCGCGGCGGACCAGTTCCTCGACGCGGGTGCGCTCGCCGGGGGCGATCTCCAGGACGACTTCGTCGTGGACCTGCAGGAGCATCCGGGACTTGAGGTCGGCCTCGCGCAGGGCGCCGTCCACGCGGAGCATGGCGATCTTGACGATGTCGGCCGCCGTGCCCTGGATGGGGGCGTTCAGGGCCATGCGCTCGGCCGCCTCACGGCGCTGGCGGTTGTCGCTGTTGAGGTCGGGCAGGTAGCGGCGGCGGCCGAACAGGGTGGCCGTGTAGCCGGTGGCCCGCGCCTCGTCGACCACGCGGCGCAGGTAGTCCCGGACGCCGCCGAAGCGCTCGAAGTACGCGTCCATCAGGGCCCGGGCCTCGCCGGCCTCGATGTTCAGCTGCTGGGAGAGGCCGAAGGCCGACAGGCCGTAGGCGAGGCCGTACGACATCGCCTTGATCTTGCGGCGCATCTCCGCGTCGACCGCGGTCTGCTCGACCGCGAAGACCTGGGAGGCGGCCGTGGTGTGCAGGTCCTCGCCCGAGGTGAAGGCCTCGATGAGGCCGGCGTCCTCGGAGAGGTGGGCCATCACGCGCAGTTCGATCTGGCTGTAGTCGGCCGTCATGAGGGACTCGAAGCCCTCGCCGACGACGAAGCCCCGGCGGATGGCGCGGCCCTCGTCCGTGCGGACCGGGATGTTCTGCAGGTTCGGGTCGGTGGAGGAGAGACGGCCGGTGGCGGCGACCGTCTGGTTGAAGGTGGTGTGGATGCGGCCGTCCGCCGCGATGGTCTTGATCAGGCCCTCGACCGTGACGCGGAGCTTCGCCTGCTCGCGGTGGCGGAGCATGATCACCGGCAGTTCGTTGTCCGTCTGGGTGGCGAGCCAGGCCAGGGCGTCCGCGTCGGTGGTGTATCCGGTCTTCGTCTTCTTGGTCTTGGGCAGGGCCAGTTCGCCGAAGAGGACTTCCTGGAGCTGCTTGGGCGAGCCCAGGTTGAACTCGTGTCCGGCCGCCGCGTGCGCCTCCTTCACGGCCTGCTGGACGGCGCCCGCGAACATCTGCTCCATTGCCTCGAGGTGGGCGCGGTCGGCCGCGATGCCGTGCCGCTCCATGCGGGCCAGGAGCGCGGAGGTGGGCAGCTCCATGTCCTGGAGGAGGTCGGCGGCGCCCACCTCCTGCAGGCGGCCGGTGAAGGCCTCGCCGAGGTCCAGGACGGCGCGGGCCTGGATCATCAGGGCCTCGGCCTCGGCGCCGTCGTCCGCGCCGAAGGCCAGCTGCCCGTCGGCGGCCGCGGCCGGGGCCAGCTCGCGGCCCAGGTACTCCAGGGACAGCGCGTCCAGGTCGAAGGAGCGGCGGCCCGGCTTGACCAGGTAGGCGGCGAGCGCGGTGTCCATGGAGACGCCGGCGACGCTCCAGCCGTGCTCGGCGAACACGCGCATGGCGCCCTTGACGTTGTGGAGAACCTTGGGCTTCGCCTCGTCCGCCAGCCAGGCGACCCACGCCCTCTCGTCGGCCTCGTCCAGCTGGGACGGGTCGAACCAGGCGGCCGGGCCGTCGGCCGTGGCGAGGGCGACCTCGGCGACCGAGCCGGTGCCGAGCGCCCAGGTGTCGACGGTGGCCACGCCGAGGGGCGCGTCCGCGTGCCCGGCGAGCCAGGGGGCGAGCTCGCCGGTGCCGAGGACCGTGCCGTCCAGCTCCACGCCGTCGGCGATCACCGGGGTCTCCTCGGCCTGGGCGGCGCCCGGGTCGACGGCCAGCAGCCGCTCGCGCAGGGAGGGGTTCCTGATCTCCAGGGTGTCCAGGACCATCGCGAGGGCCTTGCGGTCGTACGGGGCCCGCTCCAGGTCGGTGACCGCCTTGGGCAGCTCCACCGTGCGCACCAT
Source organism: Streptomyces sp. MAI_2237 (assembly GCF_054189285.1). Classification (NCBI taxonomy): domain Bacteria; kingdom Bacillati; phylum Actinomycetota; class Actinomycetes; order Kitasatosporales; family Streptomycetaceae; genus Streptomyces; species Streptomyces sp. MAI_2237. The sequence goes on from NZ_JAJPGQ010000001.1 coordinate 903,150, forward strand.
CTCGGTCAGGCGGCGGTTGAGCTTCACGGCCTCCAGATGGTCGCGGAGGTTCTGCCCTGCCTTGCCCTTGACCTCGTCGACGCGCTCGACCAGGTCGGCGAAGGAGCCGAACTGGTTGATCCACTTCGCGGCCGTCTTCTCGCCGACGCCGGGGATGCCCGGCAGGTTGTCGGACGGGTCGCCGCGCAGGGCCGCGAAGTCCGGGTACTGCGCCGGTGTCAGGCCGTACTTCTCGAAGACCTTCTCCGGGGTGAATCGGGTCAGCTCCGAGACGCCCTTCGTCGGGTACAGCACGGTGGTGTGCTCGCTGACCAGCTGGAAGGAGTCGCGGTCGCCGGTGACGATCAGCACCTCGAAGCCCTCGGCCTCGGCCTGGGTGGCGAGGGTGGCGATGACGTCGTCCGCCTCGAAGCCGTCGACGGCGAAGCGCGAGACGTGCATCGTGTCCAGCAGCTCGCCGATGAGTTCGACCTGGCCCCTGAACTCGTCCGGCGTCTTGGAGCGGTTCGCCTTGTACTCGGTGAACTCCTCGGAGCGCCAGGTCTTGCGGGAGACGTCGAAGGCCACCGCGAAGTGCGTGGGCTCCTCGTCACGCAGGGTGTTGGCCAGCATCGACGCGAAGCCGTAGATCGCGTTGGTCGGCTGGCCCGTCGCCGTCGTGAAGTTCTCCGCGGGCAGCGCGAAGAACGCGCGGTACGCCAGCGAGTGCCCGTCCATGAGCATGAGGCGGGGCCGCTTGCCGCCGGGGGTCGTCTCGGTCTTCTTCGATGCTGTCTCTGCCACGGACCCGATCCTGCCACGTGCCACTGACAGTCGGCCGCCATCAGGGGTCGCGGCACCTTCGGCGGCACTGTCGGCGACGCGTGCGAGGATCGAAGGCGTACCCACATGTGCAGGTGAAGGAGATGGCGCCATGGCCACCAAGCCGCCCAAGAGCGATCCGGTTCAGGACGCGCCGCAGGTCGCCGAACCGCAGCACGCGGCGGCGGGACTTCCGGCCATCGGCCACACCCTGCGCATGGCTCAGCGGCAGATGGGCGTGCGGCGCACCATGCTGACGCTGCTGAACGTCAACCAGAAGGACGGCTTCGACTGCCCCGGCTGCGCGTGGCCGGAGCCGGAGCACCGGCACACGGCGGAGTTCTGCGAGAACGGCGCGAAGGCGGTGGCCGAGGAGGCCACCCTGCGCCGGGTCACCCCGGAGTTCTTCGCCGCGCACCCCGTCGCCGACCTGGCGGGCAGGAGCGGGTACTGGCTGGGCCAGCAGGGACGGCTGACGCATCCCGTGTACCTGCCCGAGGGCGGGGACCGCTACGAGCCGGTGAGCTGGGAGCGGGCCTTCGACATCGTCGCCGAGGAGATCGCCGCGCTCGGCTCCCCGGACGAGGCGGTCTTCTACACCTCGGGGCGCACCAGCAACGAAGCGGCGTTCCTCTACCAGCTGTTCGCGCGCGAGCTCGGCACCAACAACCTGCCGGACTGCTCGAACATGTGCCACGAGTCGTCCGGGTCCGCGCTGTCGGAGACGATCGGCATCGGCAAGGGCAGCGTCCTGCTGGAGGACCTGTACAAGGCGGACCTGATCATCGTGGCCGGGCAGAACCCGGGCACCAACCATCCGCGCATGCTCACCGCGCTGGAGAAGGCCAAGGCGGGCGGCGCCCGGATCATCACCGTCAACCCGCTGCCCGAGGCCGGTCTGGAGCGGTTCAAGAACCCGCAGACGCCGCAGGGTGTGCTCAAGGGGGCGGCGCTCACCGATCTGTTCCTGCAGATCCGCATCGGGGGCGACCAGGCCCTCTTCCGGCTCCTGAACAAGCTGATCCTCGAGACCGAGGGCGCGGTCGACGAGGAGTTCGTCCGCGGACACACCCATGGCTACGAGGAGTTCGCGGCCGCGGCCGAGGCCGCCGACTGGGACGAGACGCTCGCCGCGACCGGTCTCGCGCGCGAGGAGATCGAGCGGGCGCTGGCCATGGTGCTCGCCTCGAAGCGCACCATCGTGTGCTGGGCGATGGGGCTGACCCAGCACAAGCACTCCGTGCCGACCATCCGCGAGGTGGTCAACTTCCTGCTGCTGCGCGGCAACATCGGCCGTCCCGGCGCGGGCGTGTGCCCGGTGCGCGGTCACTCGAACGTGCAGGGCGACCGCACCATGGGCATCTTCGAGCGCCCCGCGCCGGCCTTCCTGGACGCCCTGGAGAAGGAGTTCGGCTTCGCGCCGCCGCGGGAGCACGGCTTCGACGTCGTCGAGGCGATCCGTGCACTGCGCGACGGCCGGGCGAAGGTGTTCTTCGCCATGGGCGGCAACTTCGTCTCCGCCTCCCCCGACACGGAGGTCACGGAGGCCGCCATGCGGCGCGCCCGTCTCACGGTGCACGTGTCCACCAAACTGAACCGTTCGCACGTGGTCACGGGCGCGCGTGCGCTGATCCTGCCGACCCTCGGCCGAACCGAGCGTGATCTGCAGGGCGGCGGCGAGCAGTTCGTGACCGTCGAGGACTCCATGGGCATGGTGCACGCCTCCCGCGGGCGCCTGGAGCCGGCGAGCCGGCATCTGCTGTCCGAGCCCGCCATCGTGTGCCGTCTGGCCCGCCGTGTCCTGGGCGAGAGCAGCACGGTGCCGTGGGAGGAGTTCGAGAAGGACTACGCCACCGTCCGCGACCGCATCGCGCGGGTGGTCCCCGGCTTCCAGGACTTCAACGCGCGCGTGGCGCGTCCCGGCGGGTTCGCGCTCCCGCACGCCCCGCGCGACGAGCGCCGTTTCCCCACGAAGACCGGGAAGGCGAACTTCACGGCGGCTCCCGTGGAGTATCCCGAGCTGCCCGAGGGCCGGCTGCTGTTGCAGACGCTGCGCTCGCACGACCAGTACAACACCACGATCTACGGCCTCGACGACCGCTACCGCGGCATCCGCAACGGCCGCCGGGTGGTCCTGGTCAACCCGGAGGACGCGCGGCGGCTGGGTGTCGCCGACGGTGCGTATGTGGATCTCGTCGGCGAGTGGCGGGACGGGGTGGAGCGGCGCGCGCCGGGCTTCCGGGTGGTGCACTACCCGACGGCGCGGGGGTGCGCGGCCGCCTACTACCCGGAGACCAACGTCCTGGTCCCCCTGGATCACACCGCTGACACCAGCAACACCCCGGCCAGCAAGTCCGTCATCGTGCGTCTGGAACAATCGTCGACCGACTGAGCGTTTGCTCAGCAGGTTGCACGGCTGATCACGGACGAACGGAGCACGGCCCATGGGCGAGCAGCAGCACGTGAGGTTCCCGCAGGAGGTCATCGACGAGTACGCCGCCCTCGGCGTGGACCTGCCGGCCCTGTTCTCCGCGGGACACCTCGGGACGCGCATGGGCGTGCAGATCGTGGAGGCCTCGGCGGACCGCGTCGTCGGGACGATGCCGGTGGAGGGCAACACCCAGCCGTACGGGCTGCTGCACGGCGGCGCCTCAGCCGTCCTCGCCGAGACCCTCGGTTCCGTCGGTTCGATGCTGCACGGCGGCAGCTCCAAGATCGCGGTCGGTGTCGATCTGAACTGCACCCACCACCGGGGTGTGCGTTCCGGGCTGGTGACCGGGGTGGCGACGCCCGTGCACCAGGGGCGCTCGACGGCGACGTACGAGATCGTGATCAGCGACGAGGAGGGGCGGCGGGTGTGCACCGCACGGCTGACCTGCCTGCTGCGGGACCTGCGGCAGGGCGACGGGGTGCCGTCGGGCACCGCGGGCTGACGGCGGCTCGCCTCTGGCCCGACGCGGCGATCAGGCCATAGCGTCGTGCCATGAGAACGGGAGGAGCCACCCGGGCGGGGTTCGCGTTCGGCTTCGGGGTGGCGCTGATGCTGGTGACGGGCGGCCTGTGCGCGGGGTGCGGGGACTCGGGCTCCGCGGGCCGACCGTCTGCCGGACGTTCGGCCTCGCCCACGCCGGCCGCGACGACCACCTCGCCCGAGGACCTGTGCACCCGCATCGTCGCCCACTGGTCCCGCGAGGTGCTCGACAGCCACACCTACGGCGACTACCAGACGATGGGCCTGTCCAACGGGCAGTACGACATCCTGCGCGAGGTCGTCGACTCCGCCCGGGCGGAGAAGAAGAAGCACGGCGCCCGCGCGGCCGACGAGCTGATCGGCCGCGAGGCGCGGGCCGGCTGCCGCGACTGGTACCGCACCGGCGGGCCGAGCAACGGGCCCTGGTCATGAGCGGCGTCGGCCCCGTCGAGCCGGGCGAGGGCACCCGGGCCAGGGACCTCGCCGAGGACGACGCGCCCCTGCTCCCCCGCCGCCGCGGCCGGGTCGGGCAGTGGTACGACCGGCACCGCCGTGGCGCCCTCGCCGCGGCCGCGGCAACCGTGCTGCTCGCGACCGGCGGCTCGGTGTACCTGACCCGGCCGCACGCGCACGCTCCGGCACCGGCGGCGCCGCCGTACCCGTCCCAGGTCACGGACGTCACCTACGTCGAACCGGTGGCCACCCCCAAGGGCGTGCGCCCCCGGAGCTTCAGCTTCGCCGTCGCTCTGAGTGTCGAGTCCGGCCCGCCGGTCACCGTGCGTTCGATCAGCCAGCCCTACCCGGGGATCTCACTGACCTCGGAACCGCTTGCCCCGTTCACCGCACGGGCGGGCGGGGCCCGGAACGTCGTGATCACGATGCACGTCACGGATTGCCGGAAAGCGCCAGAAAGCGCAGGACTGCCTTTCCTGGACGTAACTCTGCGTAATAAGCGCGCAATAGAAGTCCACAGTTACATCCTCGGGCAGCGCTATGCGCAGAACCTCTCCATCGCCCTGCAAGGCATCTGCAAGCACCGTTCCAGGTAATTACCAAAAGCCTCGAAGCACATGACAGATGCCTGCGAGTCCTGCAGGTTCTCAGAATGCGGACTGGGCGAATCGGCCTGAATTCTGCTGTACTGCCCACAGAGCACCGCTCTGCATTACCTCGTGTCATAACGAAGGAGTCACAGCCTCCCCCAGACCCTCCTCGCAAGTTCCCCCACCCGCTTAGAGTCACGGCCAGTCACCGTGCAGCCGAAAAAGCACTTCGGCACGGCGCAGGGACTCGGTCACTTCCACGGGGAAGGGCCGTGCCAGGGAAAGGACTGATCGTGCGTCAACGTTCGCTCATCGCCATCACCGCCGCGCTGGCGGCGGGAGCACTCACCCTCACCGCCTGCGGCTCGCGCGACAGCGGCGACAAGAGCAGCTCCGGCAGCGGCGGCACCACCGTCACCATCGGAGTCGACGCCCCGCTGACCGGCGACCTGTCCGCGCTGGGCCTGGGTATCAAGAACTCCGCGGACCTCGCCGTCAAGACGGCCAACAAGGACAAGACCGTCAGCGGCGTCACCTTCAAGCTCGTCGCCAAGGACGACCAGGCGCAGGCCTCCTCCGGTCAGCAGAACGCCTCCGCCTTCGTCGCCGACAAGAGCGTCCTGGGCGTCGTCGGCCCGCTGAACTCCTCCGTGGCGCAGTCCATGCAGAAGGTGTTCGACGACGCGAAGCTGGTCGAGGTCTCCCCGGCCAACACCAACCCCGCGCTCACCCAGGGCGACGCCTGGCAGACCAAGAAGGTCCGCCCGTTCAAGTCGTACTTCCGCACCGCGACCACGGACGCCATCCAGGGCCCGTTCGCCGCCGAGTACATCTACAACACGGCCAAGAAGAAGAAGGTCTTCGTCATCGACGACAAGAAGACCTACGGCGCCGGCCTCGCCGCGACCTTCACGCAGGAGTTCAAGAAGCTCGGCGGTACGGTCGTCGGCACCCAGCACATCAACCCCGACACCAAGGACTTCTCCTCGGTCGCCACCCAGGTGAAGAACTCCGGCGCCGAGGCCGTCTACTACGGCGGTGAGTACCCGCAGGCCGGTCCGCTCAGCAAGCAGATCAAGGCGGCCGGTGCCAACATCCCGCTCGCGGGCGGCGACGGCATCTTCGACCCGACCTTCATCAAGCTGGCCGGCGCGAAGGCCACCGGCGACCTCGCCACCTCGGTCGGCGCCCCGGTCGAGACCCTGCCCTCCGCCAAGAAGTTCGTCGCGGACTACAAGGCGGGCGGCTACTCGGACGAGTACGGCGCCTACGGCGGCTACTCCTACGACTCGACCTGGGCGATCATCCAGGCCGTGAAGTCGGTCGTCGACGCCAACAACGGCAAGCTGCCCTCGGACGCCCGCGCCAAGGTCACCGCCGCCATGCAGAACGTCTCCTTCGACGGAGTGACCGGCAAGGTCTCCTTCGACGAGTTCGGTGACGCCACCAACAAGCAGCTCACCGTCTACGCCGTGAAGAACGGTGCCTGGGCGGCCGTCAAGTCCGGTACCTTCACCGGCTGACCCCACTCCCGCACCACTCACGAGCCGCGCGGGGCGCTGTTCCACTGGCGCCCCGCGCGTTCTCGCATCCGGCTCCATCCGTCGAAAATCATCCGAATAGTCTCGGAGGACATGCGGTGAACGAACTGCCGCAGCAGCTGGTCAACGGCCTGCTACTGGGATCCATGTACGGGCTGGTCGCCATCGGCTACACGATGGTCTATGGCATCGTCCAGCTCATCAACTTCGCCCACGGCGAGATCTTCATGACCGGAGCGTTCGGCGCTCTGACGGTCTATCTGTACGTCCTGCCGGACGGCACCTCCATGGCGGTCGCCCTGCCGCTGATGATCGTCGGCGCCATCATCGTCGCCGTCACGGTCGCCGTCGGAGCGGAACGGTTCGCCTACCGTCCCCTGCGCAACGCACCCCGTCTCGCCCCGCTCATCACCGCCATCGGCCTCTCGCTCGCCCTGCAGCAGGCGGTCTGGGCCTGGTACCCCGACGCGAAGTCCTCCGTGACGTTCCCGCAGATCGACGGCGGGCCGTTCCACATCGGTGACGTCACCATCCAGACCGGCGACATCTTCCTGCTGGTCGCCGCGCCCGTCAGCATGGCCGTCCTCGCCTACTTCGTCATGAAGACCCGCACCGGACGCGGTATGCAGGCCACCGCCCAGGACCCCGACACCGCCAAGCTCATGGGTGTCAACACCGACCGCATCATCGTGATCGCCTTCGCCCTCGGCGCCACCTTCGCCGCCATCGGCGGTGTCGCGTACGGCCTGAAGTACGGCGAGGTCAACTTCCGGATGGGCTTCATCCTGGGCCTCAAGGCGTTCACCGCGGCCGTGCTCGGCGGCATCGGCAACATCTACGGAGCCATGATCGGCGGCATCGTCCTCGGTATCGCCGAGACCCTGGCCTCCGCCTACATCTCCAACATCCCGGGCATGGAAAAGTTCGGCAGCCAGTCCTGGGCCGACGTCTGGGCGTTCGTACTCCTCATCCTCGTGCTCCTCTTCAGGCCACAGGGTCTGCTCGGCGAGCGCGTCGCGGACAGGGCGTGACACCGATGACCACACAGACCACCGCGCCCGAGACCCCGGGCACCCCCGCCGCTCCCGCCCCGGCCGGCCTCATCGGCATCCCGCCGCACGTCGGTCGCGCGCTCGCCGTCGGCGGCGGCGTGCTGACCATCATCTCCACCTTCATGTCGTGGACCTGGACGTCCGCCTTCCCCGGCGACCTCACGGTCTACGGCTACCCGGGCGGCCTGCAGGTCCTCGTCCTCATCGGCGGCGTGCTGACCACCCTCTTCGCGCTGGCCGGCTACGGCGTCAAGGGCCTGAAGTACGTCGTCCCCTCCGGCGGTGACGCGGCGCTGAAGTTCGCCGCGCTGGCCGCCTTCGCCACCGCCTGGTACACGGTCATCGCGATCAGCGTCGAGCTCGGCGGCGTCGTCAACCTCGACCCGGGCGGCTACATCGTGGCGATCGCCACGCTGGCGGCCTTCGTCGGCGCCCTGGCGCTGCCCTTCGAGCACCCCGCGCCCGACCCGATCGACCCCGACGACGACGCGTGGGAGCAGTTCAAGAACCGGTCCTCGCACAAGTGGGAGACCGTCAAGGCCGCCTTCTCCGCGCGTCCGCCGCGGTCCGTCGGCAAGCTCCCGACCTACGTCGAGATCCTGGTCATCGCCGTCGTCATGGCGCTCGGCCTGCTGGTCTTCACGTACGGCATCGGCACCCAGTACGACGAGCTGTTCGTCGGCTTCCTGATCACGGCCGGCTTCGGCTTCGCCGCCCTGAACAAGTCCGGTCTCGTCGCCCAGGCCACCGAGATCACCTCGCGGCACCAGACGATCACCGTCTGGGGCGCCTTCATCGCGGCGGCCCTGTTCCCCTTCACGCAGACCGACGACCAGTACGCGACCATCGGCGTCTACATCCTGATCTTCGCCACCGTCGCCCTGGGCCTGAACATCGTCGTCGGCCTCGCCGGCCTCCTCGACCTCGGTTACGTCGCCTTCCTCGGTGTCGGCGCCTACGCCGCGGCCCTGGTCTCCGGCTCCCCCAGCTCGCCGTTCGGGGTTCACTTCCCCTTCTGGGCGGCCGTCCTCGTCGGCGCCGCGGCCTCGCTGGTCTTCGGTGTCCTCATCGGCGCGCCGACCCTGCGACTGCGCGGCGACTACCTGGCCATCGTGACGCTCGGCTTCGGTGAGATCTTCCGCATCACCGCCAACAACCTCGACGGCACCTCCGGTCCGAGCCTGACCAACGGCTCCAACGGCATCTCCTCGATCCCGAACCTCACCATCCTCGGGTTCGACCTCGGCGCGCCGCACACCATCGCGGGCTTCACCATCGGCCGGTTCGCCAACTACTTCCTGCTGATGCTGCTGATCACGGCCGTCGTCGTCCTCGTCTTCCGGCGCAGCGGCGACTCCCGTATCGGCCGCGCCTGGGTCGCCATCCGCGAGGACGAGACCGCCGCGCTGGCCATGGGCATCAACGGCTTCAGGGTGAAGCTGATCGCGTTCGCCGTCGGCGCCTCCCTCGCGGGTCTCGCCGGTACGGTGCAGGCGCACGTGACCTACACCGTCACCCCCGAGCAGTACCAGTTCGCCGGGCCCATCCCGCCGAACTCCGCCTTCCTGCTCGCCGCGGTCGTCCTCGGCGGCATGGGCACCATCGGCGGTCCGCTGATCGGCGCCTCCCTGCTCTACCTGATCCCGAACAAGCTCCAGTTCCTCGGCGACTACCAGCTGTTCGCCTTCGGTGTCGCGCTCATCCTGCTGATGCGCTTCCGCCCGGAGGGCCTCGTCGCCAACCGGCGCCGCCAGCTGGAGTTCCACGAAGAGGCCGAAGCGCCCACAGTCCTCAGCAAGACAGGGGCCTGACCACACATGACCACCGACACCACCACCCAGGGCACCACCCCGGGCGCCACCGCCCCCGGCCAGGTCGTCCTCGACGCCCGCGGCGTGACGATGCGCTTCGGCGGTCTGACCGCCGTGCGCAATGTCGACCTGACCGTCAACAGCGGCGAGATCGTCGGCCTCATCGGCCCCAACGGCGCCGGCAAGACGACCTTCTTCAACTGCCTGACCGGCCTCTACATCCCCACCGAGGGCGAGGTCCGCTACAAGGACGCGGTCCTGCCTCCGAAGTCCTTCAAGGTCACCGCGGCCGGTATCGCGCGCACCTTCCAGAACATCCGTCTGTTCGCCAACATGACGGTCCTGGAGAACGTGCTCGTCGGCCGCCACACCCGGACGAAGGAAGGTTTCTGGTCCGCCGTCCTGCGCCTCCCCGGCTTCCACCGGGCGGAGAACGCCTCGCGGGAGCGGGCCATGGAGCTGCTGGAGTTCGTCGGCCTCGCGAGCAAGGCCGACCACCTGGCCCGCAACCTCCCCTACGGCGAGCAGCGCAAGCTGGAGATCGCGCGCGCCCTCGCGAGCGAGCCGGGCCTGCTCCTGCTCGACGAGCCGACCGCCGGCATGAACCCGCAGGAGACGCGGGCCACGGAGGAACTCGTCTTCGCCATCCGTGACATGGGCATCGCCGTCCTCGTCATCGAGCACGACATGCGGTTCATCTTCAACCTCTGCGACCGCGTCGCCGTGCTCGTGCAGGGCGAGAAGCTCGTCGAGGGCGACAGCGCCACCGTGCAGGGCGACGAGCGGGTGATCGCCGCCTACCTCGGCGAGCCCTTCGACGGCTCGCCCGGCGACGACGAGGCCGCAGAGGTCGACGCCGCCGAAGTCCACGCCGACGCCCCGAGGGACGCCGCGCCCGGCAAGGAGAACGACCGATGACCGCACTCCTGGAGGTCGAGGACCTCCGCGTCGCCTACGGCAAGATCGAGGCCGTGAAGGGCATCTCCTTCAAGGTCGAGGCGGGCGAGGTCGTCACCCTGATCGGCACCAACGGCGCCGGCAAGACCACCACGCTGCGCACCCTGTCCGGGCTGCTCAAGCCGGTGGGCGGCCAGATCAGGTTCAACGGCAAGTCGCTGAAGAAGACCCCCGCCCACCAGATCGTCTCCCTCGGCCTCGCGCACTCCCCCGAGGGGCGGCACATCTTCCCGCGCATGACGATCGAGGACAACCTGCGTCTCGGCGCGTTCCTGCGCAGCGACCGGGCGGGCATCGAGAAGGACATCCAGCGCGCCTACGACCTCTTCCCGATCCTGGGAGAGCGCCGCAAGCAGGCCGCGGGCACCCTCTCCGGCGGTGAGCAGCAGATGCTCGCCATGGGCAGGGCCCTGATGTCCCAGCCGAAGCTGCTGATGCTCGACGAGCCCTCCATGGGTCTGTCGCCGATCATGATGCAGAAGATCATGGCGACGATCGCCGAGCTGAAGTCCCAGGGCACGACCATCCTGCTGGTCGAGCAGAACGCCCAGGCGGCGCTCTCGCTCGCCGACCACGGTCATGTCATGGAGGTCGGCAGCATCGTCCTGTCCGGCACCGGGCAGAACCTGCTGCACGACGAGTCGGTCCGCAAGGCCTACCTCGGCGAGGACTGAGTCCTCGGGCGGTACGACGAGGCCCGCGCCCCCGGTTCTCCGGGGACGCGGGCCTCACTGCTGTCGTACGGGAGGTCAGGCCTTGCCGGCCTTCTTCTCGTCGGCGTCCTGGATGACGGCCTCGGCGACCTGCTGCATGGACATCCGGCGGTCCATGGAGGTCTTCTGGATCCACCGGAACGCGGCCGGCTCGGTCAGGCCGTACTCGGTCTGCAGGATCGACTTCGCGCGGTCGACGAGCTTGCGGGTCTCCAGGCGCTGGGTGAGGTCGGCGACCTCCTTCTCCAGCTCCTTCAGCTCGGTGAACCGGGACACGGCCATCTCGATCGCCGGGACGACGTCGCTCTTGCTGAAGGGCTTGACGAGGTAGGCCATGGCGCCGGCGTCCCGGGCCCGCTCGACCAGGTCCCGCTGCGAGAAGGCCGTGAGCATCAGGACCGGGGCGATCCGCTCCTCGGCGATCTTCTCGGCGGCGGAGATGCCGTCGAGCTTGGGCATCTTCACGTCGAGGATGACGAGGTCGGGCTGGTGCTCGCGGGCGAGTTCGATGGCCTGCTCGCCGTCGCCGGCCTCGCCGACGACGCTGTAACCCTCTTCCTCCAGCATCTCTTTGAGGTCGAGCCGGATGAGGGCCTCGTCCTCGGCGATGACGACACGGGTCGTCAGCGGAGGCACGTGCGACTTGTCGTCGTCGGGCGCGTCTACGGGCTGGGGCGACTCGGGGGAGGTCACGGGGGCTCCTTGTTCAGGGCAGGGGTACTGCTGACAAGAGCGTACCCAGCTGCGGTAAGGTGGGGGCACGGCGGGTGACCGCCGACCTTTGTTTCACAGGGAGCCCCGGTAGCCCAGCGGTAGAGGCAATGGTCTCAAACACCATCCAGCGTCGGTTCGAATCCGACCCGGGGTACTTTTCCTTCTCTTCCAAGGTCGCCTTTTCGGCGGCTTTTCACTTGGGCCGGTCGTCCTCTCCGATGTGGTGAACCCGCACCATGTTCGTCGCGCCCGGAATTCCGGGCGGTGAACCCGCGGTGACCACCACGATGTCGCCCTTTTCGCAGCGGCCGTATTTCAGCAGAAGTTCGTCCACCTGGTGGACCATGGCGTCCGTGGAGTCCGCGTGGGGACCGAGGAAGGTCTCCGCGCCCCAGGTCAGGCTGAGCTGGGAGCGGGTGGCCGGTTCCGGGGTGAAGGCCAGCAGCGGGATCGGCGAGCGGTAGCGGGACAGGCGGCGGGCGGTGTCGCCGGACTGGGTGAAGGCGACCAGGAACCGGGCGCCCAGGAAGTCGCCCATCTCGGCGGCCGCGCGGGCCACCGCGCCGCCCTGGGTGCGCGGCTTGCTGCTCTCGGTCAGCGGCGACAGTCCCTTGGCGAGGACGTCCTCCTCCGCGGCCTCGACGATCCGCGCCATCGTCCGGACCGTCTCGACGGCGTACTTGCCGACACTGGTCTCGCCGGAGAGCATCACCGCGTCCGTGCCGTCGATGACCGCGTTGGCGACGTCCGAGGCCTCCGCACGCGTCGGGCGGGAGTTGTCGATCATCGAGTCCAGCATCTGCGTCGCCACGATCACCGGCTTGGCGTTGCGCCGGGCGAGCGCGATGGCCCGCTTCTGGACCATCGGGACCTGCTCCAGGGGCATCTCGACACCCAGGTCGCCGCGCGCGACCATGACCCCGTCGAAGGCGGCGACGATGTCGTCGATGGCGTCCACGGCCTGCGGTTTCTCCACCTTGGCGATGACGGGCAGGCGGCGCCCCTCCTCGTCCATGATGCGGTGCACGTCCTCGATGTCCCGGCCGCTGCGGACGAAGGACAGCGCGATGAGGTCGGCGCCGGTGCGCAGCGCCCAGCGCAGGTCCTCCTCGTCCTTCTCGGACAGGGCGGGCACGGAGACGGCGACGCCGGGGAGGTTGAGGCCCTTGTGGTCGGAGACCATTCCGCCCTCGACGACCCTGGTGCGCACGCGGGGGCCGTCGACGGCGGTCACCTCCAGGCAGACCTTGCCGTCGTCGACGAGGATGCGCTCACCGGCAGTGACGTCGGCGGCGAGGCCGGCGTAGGTGGTCCCGCAGGAGTGGCCGTCGCCCTCGGCGCCCTCCTCCACGGTGATGGTGAAGGTGTCGCCGCGTTCAAGGAGTACGGGACCCTCGGCGAAACGGCCGAGCCGGATCTTCGGGCCCTGAAGGTCGGCGAGGATGCCGACGCTGCGGCCGGTCTCGTCGGCGGCCTTGCGGACGCGCCGGTACCGCTCCTCGTGCTCGGCGTGCGTGCCGTGGCTGAGGTTGAGTCGGGCGACGTCCATTCCCGCTTCGACCAGGGCCTTGATCTGGTCGTACGAGTCGGTCGCGGGTCCCAGAGTGCAGACGATCTTTGCTCGGCGCATGATTCGACCCTAGGGCTTACCGGCGGGTAGGGAATTGGTCGTGAATGACTACTCAACAACCTCTGAGTGAAAGGCTGTTGACAAGTAATGAATTGTGCGCGGGGGTGCTCCTATGAGCATTCCGCGATTTCCTAGAGGGCCGGCGGAGCCATGGTGAACCGGGCGTTCACCGCAGCCTGGACGGTCTGCCGCTGGGGTTCGAGGTCGAGCGCGGCGGGCGCGTCCTCGGCACCCGCCCCGTAGGCCATGGAGCGCATCCGGGCGCGGTAGGGCTGGGCGTCCTCGGCGCCGATGTCCGCCAGTTCCACGAGGGCGACGAGCGAGGTGCCGAGCGCCTCGGCGTACTCCCTGGCCCGCTGGACCGCCTCCCGCACCGCCTGCTGCCGGGCCTCCCGGTGGGCAGGGGAGCCGGGGCGCAGCGCCCACCACGGACCGTCCACCCGGGTCAGTTCCAAGTCGGCCAGTCGGGTGGTCAGTTCACCGAGGGCGGTGAAGTCGGTGAGCTCGGCGGTGATGTGGACGCGCCCGTGGTAGGCGTGGACACGCTCCCCGCGCCCCTTGTCCTTCAGTTCGGGACTGACGGACAGGGCGCCGGTCTCGACGTGCTCCACGGCCTCGCCGTAGGACTTGATGAGTTCCAGGGCCGCGGCGTTGCGGCGGGTGAGGTCGTCGAGGGCGGCCCGGCGGTCCCTGCCGCGGGAGGCGACGGTGACGCCGATGCGGGCGATCTCGGGGTCGACTTCGAGGTGGGCCTCGCCGCGGACGGCGATGCGGGGGGCGTCCGGGGTGCCGTAGGGGGCAGGGCGCGGGTCGTCCGATGCGGGGGTGGTCATACGCCCCACTCTGTCACTCCCCGACCGGGCGCCGGGGCGGGTCGGCGCGAGAGAGGTCACCGGATCGCAACCTGGCGGGTCTGTTGCCGGTTGCCATGCTCGGGTCAGAATCTACGCGCGTTGTTGACCGTTTCCCGAGGAGATCCAGACATGCCCTTGAACCGGCGGAAGTTCCTGAAGAAGTCGGCCGCGACCGGAGCGGGGGTGGCGATCGCGAGCGCGGCGGCGGCTCCGTCGGCGCAGGCGGCGCCCGAGACGCCGGGGAAGAGGCCCGCCAAGCGGTACTCGCTCACCGTCATGGGCACCACCGACCTGCACGGGCACGTCTTCAACTGGGACTACTTCAAGGACGCGGAGTACACCGACAAGGCCGGCAACGCGCAGGGCCTGGCCCGCATCTCGACGCTCGTGAACCGGCTGCGCGAGGAGAAGGGCCGCTGCAACACCCTGCTGCTGGACGCGGGCGACACGATCCAGGGCACCCCGCTGACGTACTACTACGCGAAGGTGGACCCGATCACCGCCGAGGGCGGCCCGGTGCACCCCATGGCGCAGGCCATGAACGCGATCGGGTACGACGCGGCGGCCCTGGGCAACCACGAGTTCAACTACGGCATCGAGACCCTGCGGAAGTTCGAGGAGCAGCTGCGCTTCCCGCTGCTCGGGGCGAACGCGCTGGACGCCAAGACCCAGAAGCCCGCCTTCCCGCCCTACTTCATCAAGAAGTTCCGGGTGCCGGGGGCGCCGCCGGTGAAGGTCGCGGTGCTCGGTCTGACGAACCCGGGCATCGCGATCTGGGACAAGGCCTATGTGCAGGGCAAGCTCCAGTTCCCGGGGCTGGAGGAGCAGGCCGCCAAGTGGGTGCCGAAGCTGAAGTCGATGGGCGCGGACGTGGTGATCGTGTCCGCGCACAGCGGCTCGTCCGGCACGTCCTCCTACGGCGACCAGGTGCCCTACGTCGAGAACTCGGCCGCGCTGGTCGCGCAGCAGGTGCCGGACATCGACGCGATCCTGGTGGGCCACGCGCACGTGGAGATCCCGGAGTTGAAGGTCACCAACACCAAGACCGGGAAGCCGGTGGTGCTGTCGGAGCCGCTGGCGTACGCGGAGCGGCTGTCGGTGTTCGACGTCGAGCTGGTCTTCGCCAAGGGGCGGTGGACCGTGGAGTCGGTGTCGTCGAAGGTGCTGAACTCCAACACGGTCGCCGACGACCCGAAGATCACCAAGCTGCTGGCGGACGAGCACGCGAAGGTCGTCGAGTACGTCAACCAGGTCGTCGGTCGGGCGACCGAGACGCTGACGACCGTCGAGGCCCGTTACCAGGACGCACCGATCATCGACCTGATCACCAAGGTGCAGGAGGACGTGGTCAAGGCGGCGCTGGCGGGCACGCAGTACGCCTCGCTGCCGGTGATCGCCCAGGCCTCGCCGTTCTCGCGGACGTCCGAGATCCCGGCCGGCGACGTCACCATCCGGGACCTGTCGTCCTTGTACGTGTACGACAACACGCTGGTCGCCAAGCTGCTGACGGGCGCCCAGATCCGGGCCTACCTGGAGTACTCGGCGGAGTACTTCGTGCAGACCGCACCGGACGCGGCCGTCGACGTGGAGAAGCTGACCAACGCGAACAACCGCCCGGACTACAACTACGACTACGTGTCGGGGCTGTCGTACGACATCGACATCGCCCAGCCGGCCGGTTCGCGGATCAAGAACCTCACGTTCGGCGGGGCCGCGCTGGACGACGCGCGGCAGTTCGTGTTCGCGGTCAACAACTACCGGGCCAACGGCGGCGGCGCCTTCCCGTACGTGGCGACCGCGCAGGAGCTGTGGTCGGAGTCGACGGAGATCCGTACGCGGATCGCGGAGTGGGTGACGGCGAAGGGCGTGCTGGACCCGAAGGACTTCGCGTCGGTGGACTGGAAGCTGACGAGGAACGGCACGCCGGTCTTCTAGATCGTCGTCCGGAAGCTCTCCTGCCTGCCGTCCACCAGCGGGGTGAGGACCTGCGCCTGTCGTGCCTGGGGCACGACGGGCGCGGGCGGCCGCTGTTCGTCGAGTCCGAAGGTGGTGAAGGCGGTTCGCCCGGGCAGCGGGTAGACGTCCTCGCCGCTCAGGGTGTTGAGGATGGCGGCGCTGCGCCAGGCGGCGAGGCCCAGGTCGGGGGTGCCGACGCCGTGGGTGTGGCGTCCGGCGTTCTGGACGTACACCGAGCCGGTGACGGAGGGATCGCAGACCAGGCGGAAGGACTCGTCGACCCGGGGGCGGTCGCGGCTGTCGCGGCGCAGGTAGGGGTCGAGGCCGGCGAGCATGCGGTCGAGGGGGCGCTCACGGTAGCCGGTGGCGAGCACGACGGCGTCGGTGGTGAGGCGGGACCGCGTGCTCTGCTGGGTGTGCTCCAGGTGGAGTTCGACCTTGGTCGTCGCGATCCGGCCCGCCGTGCGGACGCGGACGCCGGGGGTGAGGACGGCGTCGGGCCAGCCGCCGTGCAGGGTGCGGCGGTAGAGCTCGTCGTGGATGGCGGCCAGGGTGCCGGCGTCGATGCCCTTGTGCAGCTGCCACTGGGTGGTGACCAGGCGGTCGCGGACGCCCTCGGGCAGGGCGTGGAAGTAGCTGGTGTAGTCGGGCGTGAAGTGTTCGAGGCCGAGCTTGGAGTACTCCATCGGCGCGAAGGCCTCGGTACGGCCGAGCCAGTGCAGCCGTTCGCGGCCCGCGGGGCGGGTGCGCAGCAGGTCGAGGAAGATCTCGGCGCCGGACTGGCCCGCGCCGATCACCGTGACGTGGCCGGCGGCGAGGATCGTGTCGCGGTGGGCGAGGTAGTCGGCGGCGTGGAACACCGGGACGGCCGGCGCCTCGACGAGCGGCCTGAGCGGGTCGGGCACGTACGGCTCGGTGCCGATGCCCAGGACGACGTTGCGCGTGTAGGTGCGGCCCAGGGCTTCGGCCTCCCCGTCACTGTCGAGCTGGGTGAAGTCCACCTCGAACAGGTCGCGTTCGGGGTTCCAGCGCACGGCGTCGACCTGGTGGCCGAAGCGCAGGCCGGGCAGCCGCTCGCTGACCCAGCGGCAGTAGGCGTCGTATTCGGCGCGCTGGATGTGGAAGCGCTCGGCGAAGTAGAAGGGGAACAGGCGGCCGCGGTCCCTGAGGTAGTTGAGGAAGGTCCACGGGCTGGTGGGGTCGGCGAGGGTCACCAGGTCGGCGAGGAAGGGGACCTGGATGCGGGCGCCGTCGATGAGCAGGCCCGGGTGCCAGTCGAAGGAGGGGCGCTGGTCGTAGAAGACCGCGTCGAGCCCTGTGAGGGGCTCTGCGAGGGCGGCGAGGGAGAGGTTGAAGGGGCCGATGCCGATGCCGACCAGGTCGCGGGGGGCGTCGGGCTCGTGGTGCGGGGGGTGGGGGGTGGGGGCGGTGCTCATCGGCGGGTGTTTCCTTCCACGAGGTCCTGCGCGCGTTCTTGGCGTGCTTCTCCTGCTCGGAGGGCTTCCGCGACGGCCGTGAGCAGGGTGGTCAGGTCGGCCGGTCGGGTGTGGGGGTTGAGGAACGTCGCCTTGAGCCAGAGGCGGCCGTCGAGGCGGGCCCGGCCGAGGACGGCGCGGCCCCGCTCGAGGAGGCGCCTGCGGACGGCCGCCACCGTGTCGTCGGGGGCCTGGGCGGGCCGGAACAGGACCGTGCTGATGGTGGGGCGGTCGTAGAGCTCGAAGCCGGGTTCGCGGTGGACGAGCTCCGCGAACTCCTGGGCGCGCGCGCAGACTTGGTCGACCAGGGCGCCCAGGCCCGTGCGCCCGAGGGCCTTGAGGGTGACGGCGGTCTTCAGGACGTCCGGGCGGCGGGAGGTGCGCAGGGAGCGGCCGAGGAGGTCGGGAAGGCCCGCCTCGATGTCGTCGGGGGCGTTGAGGTAGTCGGCGCGCTGGCGCAGGACGTCGAGGTCGCGGGCGTCGCGGACGGCGAGGAAGCCGGCGGGGACCGGCTGCCAGCCGAGCTTGTGCAGGTCGAGGGTGACGGTGTGGGCGTCCGCCAGGCCGGTGAGCAGGTCGCGGTGGCGAGCGCTGAACAGCAGGCCCCCGCCGTAGGCGGCGTCGACGTGCAGCCGGGCGTGGTGCGCCCGGCACAGGCCCGCGATCTCGGGCAGCGGGTCGACGAGGCCGGCGTCGGTGGTGCCCGCGGTGCCGGCGACGAGCCACGGTCCGGGGACGGTGCTGAGGGCCTCGTCCAGGGCGGCCGGGTCGAGGGTGCCGGCGGGGGCGGGCACGATCACCGGCTCGGGCAGGCCGAGCAGCCGGGCGGCACGGGGCAGCGAGTGGTGGGCGTCGGCCCCGCAGACGAGGCGGACCCCGGCGCCGAGGGTCTCGCGGGCGAGGAGCAGGGCGAGCTGGTTGGACTCCGTGCCGCCGGTGGTGACCAGGGCGTCGGCGTCCTCCGCCGGGCGCGTGCCCTGGTAGACCTCCCTCGCCAGTGCCCGGGTCACGAGGGCTTCCAGTTCCGAGGCCGCCGGCGCCTGGTCCCAGGAGTCCAGGGACGGGTTGAGCGCGCTCGCGGCGAGGTCGGCGGCGACGGCAACGGCGAGCGGCGGACAGTGCAGATGGCCGGCGCAGAGGGGATCGGCCGGGTCGGCGGCGCCCGCGGCGAGGGCGTGCACGAGGGTGCGCAGGGCGTCCGGGTCGCCGTCGTGCGGCAGTACGTCGCCCACGGCGGCCCGCGTGCGCGCGGCGACGGCGTCGGGTCCTCCGGGGGGCAACGGGCCGCCGCGTTCCCGTGTGCCGAGGGCGAGGGCGTCGAGCACGGTCGCGAGCAGGGGGCGCAGGGCGTTCGGGCCGGCCGGGCCCGAGGCGAGGCTCGGTGTGCTCATGGGTTCCTCCGGGACGCGCGAGCAGAGGGAGTTCCAGCTTGTACGCGGATGGGCGCGCGTGCCCGAAAAGTTCAACGATCGGAACCCGAAAGGGGGTACTGCCGTGCGGGGAAGACGTGTCGGGGCCGCTGCGGTCCGTCGCGATGGCGACGGGCGCAACGGCCCCGGCGTCCTGGCACAGCCCCGGAGTTCTGGGCTGTGCCTTTAGCCCTCCCTCACCCGCAGCGCGCGGCGCAGGTCGTCGAGTTGGTCGACGAGCTTGCGGCGCAGGGCCGGGATGAGGTCGGCGTCGCGCAGGCACGCCTCGCCCAGCCGCAGCGTCTCCGTGTCGACGGCGTGCACCGGGAAGGCCGAGCGGCCGGCGGCGTCGGCGATGGCGGGGCCGCGGCGGGCGGAGACGGCGACGGCGTCCTCGTAGTAACGGGCCACGTACGGGCCGACCAGGTCGGCCTGTTCGGGCTGCCAGAAGCCCTGGGCGGTGGCGATGAAGAGGTAGTTGGACAGGTCGTCGCCGCCGAACATGGCCTCCCACGCCTTGGCCTTGCCCGCCTCGTCCGGCAGGGCGGCCCGGCAGCGGGCGGCGCCCTCCTGGCCGGTGGCCGACAGGTCGCGGTCGAGTTCGGTGGCGATCTCCGCCTCGTCGACGGCGCCGAGGACGGCGAGGCGGGCCAGGACCCGCCAGCGCAGCTCGGGGTCGAGTTCCGGGCCGCCGGGGACGGTGCCGTCGGCGAGCCAGGCGGCGATCGTGTCGGGCTGGGCGGCGACGTCGATGAAGTGGCGCACGGCGATCAGGCGCAGGCCGGGGTTGTCGCCGTCCTCGGTGCGGCGGATCAGGTCGCGGCACAGGGAGGAGAGGGTGGCCAGGGCGGCGGGGCGGCCCTCGGGGGCGATGTAGCGGCCGGCGACCTGGGCGGTGGCGAAGGCGAGGACGCCCTGGACGAGGGCGAGGTCGGTCTCGTGCGGGAGGTGGGCGCGGGCCGTCTCCAGGTAGGCGGTGGGCGCCAGTTCGCCGTCGCGGACGCTGTCGCGAAGGGCGTTCCAGACGACCGCGCGGGTGAGCGGGTCGGGCAGGCCGCACAGGTTGGCCCGCACCGTCTCGAAGGACTCCGCGTCGAAGCGGATCTTGGCGTAGGTGAGGTCGCCGTCGTTGAGCACGAGCAGGGCGGGGCGCTTGCCGAGGGAGTGGGGCTCGGGAAGCGGGACGTCGAGGTCGAGGCGCCGGCGCAGCACCAGGTGGCGGCTCTCGTCGGCGACGTCCTGGTCGTAGAGGCCGACGGCGACGCGGTGCGGGCGGCTGCCGGTGTGCTCGATTCGAAGGGTGTACGTGCCCTCGTCGGCGCGGGTCACC
Source organism: Streptomyces sp. MAI_2237 (assembly GCF_054189285.1). Classification (NCBI taxonomy): domain Bacteria; kingdom Bacillati; phylum Actinomycetota; class Actinomycetes; order Kitasatosporales; family Streptomycetaceae; genus Streptomyces; species Streptomyces sp. MAI_2237. Next base: position 923,407 of record NZ_JAJPGQ010000001.1, read on the forward strand.
ACGGGCCTGAGGGTGTCGACGCCGGTGGTGCGCAGCCAGGCGTCGGCCCAGGCGTGGACGTCGCGCTCGGTGGCGGAGGCGAGGGAGTCGATGAAGTCGGCGAGGCCGGCGTTGGCGAACCGGTGGCGGGCGAAGTGGGTGTTGATGCCGGCCAGGAAGTCCTTCTCGCCCAGCCAGGCGACGAGCTGGCGCAGCACGGAGGCGCCCTTGGCGTAGGAGATGCCGTCGAAGTTGAGCAGGGCGGAGGCCGTGTCGTCGACGTTCTCGGGGGCGACGGGGTGGGTGGAGGGGCGCTGGTCGGCGTCGTAGCCCCAGGCCTTGCGGGCGACGCCGAAGTCGGTCCAGGTGTCGGTGAAGCGGGTGGCCTCGGTGAGGGTCTGGTAGCCCATGTACTCGGCGAAGGACTCGTTCAGCCAGATGTCGTCCCACCAGCGCAGGGTGACCAGGTCGCCGAACCACATGTGGGCCATCTCGTGGGCGACGACCATGGCGCGGGTCTGGCGCTCGGTGTCGGTGACGGCGGAGCGGTAGACGAACTCGTCGCGGAAGGTGACCAGGCCCGGGTTCTCCATGGCGCCGGCGTTGAACTCGGGGACGAACGCCTGGTCGTAGGAGTCGAAGGGGTAGGGCTCCTCGAACTTCTCGTGGTAGCGGTCGAAGCACTGCCGGGTGATCTCGAACAGCTCGTCGGCGTCCGGGTCCAGGTAGGGGGCGAGCGAGCGGCGGCAGTGCAGGCCGAAGGGCAGCCCGCGGTGCTCGGTGCGCACGGAGTGCCAGGGGCCGGCGGCGACGGCGACGAGGTAGGTGGAGATCAGGGGCGTGGGGGCGGCCTGCCAGCGGCCGTCGTCGAGGCGCTCGGTGATGCCGTTGGCGAGGATCGTCCAGCCGTCGGGGGCCGTCACGGTCAGTTCGAAGACGGACTTCAGGTCGGGCTGGTCGAAGGCGGCGAAGACGCGCTGGACGTCGTCCAGGAACAGCTGGGTGTAGACGTAGGTCTCGCCGTCGGTGGGGTCGGTGAAGCGGTGCATGCCCTCGCCGGTGCGGGAGTAGCGCATGGCGGCCTCGACGCGCAGCTCGTGCTCGCCGGCGGTGAGGTTCTCCAGGGGCAGGCGGTTGCCGTCGAGGCTCGCCGGGTCCAGGGGCATGCCGTCGAGGGTGGCGGCGCGCAGCTCGGCGGGCTTGAGCTCGACGAAGGTGGTGGCGTCCGTGCGGGCGCTGAAGCGGATGACGGTGCGGGAGTCGAAGGTCTCGTCGCCGGTGGTCAGATCGAGCTCGATCGAGTAGCGGTGGACGTCGAGGAGCCTGGCACGGGTCTGCGCTTCGTCGCGCGTCAGTACGGACATGCGGGTAATGCTGCCCGATGCCGCTGACACGGCACAGAGGCGGATCGGTACGCGGCCTATGTCCGGTCCTGCTCGAGCTCCCCGTCGTGCGCCTCGGACGCCCGCTGCGGGGGCACCCGGGTGTCCGGGTGGGGCAGGGCGGCGCGGGGGCCGGGCTCGTCCGTTCCGGTGGCGCCGGGATGCTCCTTGACCAGGGCGCGCAGTTCCCGGATCTCCTGTTCCAGGGCGAGCTGGCGGCGGCGGGCGTCGTAGAGGTAGCGGACCTTGGTGCGCAGGACCCAGGGGTCCACGGGTTTCATGACGAGGTCGGCGACCCCGAGGCCGAAGGCGGCGGAGGTCAGTTCGTGGTCGGGGCCGAAACCGGTGACCAGGACGACCGGGATGTGCTGGGTCTGTTCCACGCGGCGCATGTAGCGCACCACCTCCAGGCCGCCGACCCGGGGCATGCGGACGTCGAGGACCAGGAGGCCGACCTGCCCGCGAAGCACCTGCTTGAGGGCTTCGTCGCCGCTGGTGGCGCGGCCCAGCTGGTAGCCCAGCGGGACCAGGGCGCTCTCCAGCGCGTACAGCGTGTCCTCGTGGTCGTCGACGATCAGGATCTTGGCATCCGGCATGGCCCGACGTCCCTCCCGCGTGGGACAACCAGCTTATGACCGAACCACTGACGGGGCGTGTCCGTCAGCTGACGATCAGTGCACAGCGCAGCATGCTCCCCGGCGACCGCCCTGTCACCTCATTTGCCGCATCCGCCGAGGTCAATTCGCCGTTTTCGCGCTGCCGTTGACGGCGTCCTCCGCGATGCGCTCGTGGTGGCGGATGACCTCGGCGATGATGAAGTTCAGGAACTTCTCAGCGAACGCCGGGTCGAGCTTGGCGCTTTCGGCCAGGCCCCGCAGGCGCTCGATCTGGCGGGCCTCGCGGGCCGGGTCGGCGGGCGGCAGATGGTGGGCGGCCTTGAGGTGGCCGACCTGCTGGGTGGCCTTGAAGCGTTCGGCGAGCATGTGCACGACGGCCGCGTCGATGTTGTCGATGCTGTCGCGCAGCCGGGCCAGTTCGGCGAGGACGGCCGGGTCGACGCCTCCGGCCGCGTTGTTGCTGGTGGTCATGGGCGCACAGCCTACGGGGCGGGCGCGGGCCCGATCATGGGCGGATCGTCGGGGTCGGGCACCCGGTCGCTCCAGCCGCCGGGGACGGCGCGGTACTGCTGCGCGCGGAAGCGGACCGGCGCGGTGCCGACGCGGCGGGTGAACAGGCGGGAGAAGTAGGCCGGGTCGTCGTAGCCGACGCGGCGGGCGACGGCGGCGACGGGCAGTTCGGTGGCGGCGAGGAGTTCCTTGGCGCGGCCGAGGCGGATGCCGAGCAGGTAGTCCTTGGGGCTGCATCCGGCGCCGCGCCGGACGGCGGTGCGCAGCTCGGCGGGGGTCATGCCGTGCCGGGCCGCGTGGTCGGCGACGCTCAGCGGCAGACAGGCGTCGCGGGCGAGGGCCCTGAGGACGTCGTCGCCGTCCGGGGCGAGGTCGGCGCGGGCACGGCGCAGCGCCACGAGGAGTTCGTGGACGGCGGCGCCGGTCTCGACCTCCAGGAGAGGGTTCCCGCGGCGGGCGGCGCGGGCCATGCGGCCGATGACGGCGCGCGGTCCGGTGGCGTCGGAGAGGGGCACCACGGGGCGGTGCGGCTCGATGTAGCCGAGTTCGGTGTACGTGGCGGTGGCGGGTCCGGCGAAGTCGACGAAGCCCTCGTCCCAGCCGCCGTCGGGGTCGGGCGCGTAGTGGTGCGGCACTCCGGGGGTGAGCCACAGCAGTGCCGGCGCGGTGACGGTCGTACGGCGTCCGTCGGGGGCGCGGTACCAGCCGGTGCCGGCGTTGATGACGACGGCGACGTGGTGGCCGAGGGTGCGGGGGCCGACGGTGGGCAGCGCGCCGTACTGCAGGCCGACGCCCAGGCAGACCAGGCCGAGGCGGTGGTGGGCGGGGCCGGGGCTGAAGAACCGCATCCAGGTGTGGTACATCGGCGCGCTGCTCCTTTCCCCCTGCCCGCCGGCGTCGTTTTCGTCCAAGCAGCGCCGATCTTTGTCCATGGACGTGATCGCCGCCAGGGGTGAGGCTGGGGCGCATGAGCGAGTTCACGGTGGGGGAATCGGACTTCCTGCTGGACGGGCGGCCGGTGCGGGTGCTCTCCGGGGCGCTGCACTACTTCCGGGTGCACGAGGCGCACTGGGGTCACCGGCTGGCGATGCTGCGGGCGATGGGCCTGAACTGCGTGGAGACGTACGTGCCGTGGAACCTGCACGAGCCGGGGCCGGGTGTCCACGACGACGTGGCCGCCGTCGGCCGGTTCCTGGACGCGGCCCGGGAGGCGGGGTTGTGGGCGGTCGTGCGGCCGGGGCCGTACATCTGCGCCGAGTGGGAGAACGGCGGGCTGCCGCACTGGCTGACGGGCGAGCTGGGCACGCGCGTGCGTACGCGGGACGAGCGGTTCCTGGAGCATCTGCGGCGCTGGTTCACGGCGCTGCTGCCGCAGATCACGTCCCGGCAGATCGACCGCGGCGGGCCCGTGATCATGGTCCAGGTCGAGAACGAGTACGGCAGCTACGGCTCGGACGCCGTGTATCTGCGCCGGCTGACCGAGCTGCTGCGCGAGCTCGGCGTCACGGTTCCGCTGTGCACCTCCGACGGCCCCGAGGACCACATGCTGTCCGGCGGCTCGGTTCCGGGCGTCCTCGCCACCGTGAACTTCGGCTCCCAGGCGCGCGAGGCGTTCGCGGCCCTGCGCCGCCGGCGTCCCGCGGGGCCGCTGATGTGCATGGAGTTCTGGTGCGGCTGGTTCGACCACTGGGGCGGCCCCCATGTCACCCGGGACGCCCAGGACGCGGCGGCCGCGCTGCGCGAGATCCTGGAGTACGGCGCCTCCGTCAACCTCTACATGGCGCACGGCGGCACCAGCTTCGGCGGCTGGGCGGGCGCCAACCGGGGCGGCGGCGCCCTGCACGACGGTCCGCTGGAGCCGGACACGACCTCCTACGACTACGACGCCCCCGTCGACGAGTGCGGCCGCCCGACCGAGAAGTTCCGGCGGTTCCGCGAGGTGCTCGCCGCGTACGCCGGGGGCCCGCTGCCCGAGGTGCCGCCCGCTCCCCCGGCGCTGGGCGCGCCGGCCGAGGTGCGGCTGACCGGCCGGGCGTCCCTGGACGCCGTACTGGAGGCCCGCGGCGGCCCGGAGACGACGGCGCCCGTGCCGCCCTCCTTCGAGGAGCTGGACGTGGACCGCGGCCTGGTGCGGTACGCGGCGACGATCCCGGGGCCCCGGCAGCCCCACCCGCTGATCGCGCGCGGTCTGCGCGACCTCGCCGTGGTGTACGTCGACGGGGAGCGGGCCGGGGTGCTCGCCGAGGGCGACGAGCAGCTCAAGGAGCCCGTCGCCGGGCACGCGCGCGTGGAGCTGTGGGTGGAGTCCCTGGGCCGGGTCAACTACGGGCCCCGCAGCGGTGAGCCCAAGGGCATCACCGGCGGGCTGCTGCACGAGCGGCAGTACCTGCACGGGGTACGCGCGCGTGGCCTGCGGCTGGACGCGCTGGACGACATCGGGGACGTGCCCTTCCGGCCGTACGCCGAGGACGGCGCCCGCGGCCTGTACCGGGGCACCGTCACGGTGCGCGGCGCCGGGGACGCGCTGCTCGAACTGCCGGGCCGCACCCGGGGTTTCGCGTGGCTGAACGGCTTCTGCCTGGGTCGCTACTGGTCGGCCGGCCCGCAGCGATCGCTGTACGTGCCGGGGCCGGTGCTGCGCGAGGGCGAGAACGAGGTGTGGCTGCTGGACCTGGAGGAGGCGTCCGCGGAGGCCGTACGGCTGCGCCCGGTCCCGCCGCCCGGCGCCGGGAACCCGACCAGCGAAAATCCGCTCTCCTGCCCGTAGAGTGGAATCGGGTTCAGGGCGTCTTGGGGGTTCAGGCGTGGCGAACGGCGGACCGGTCGAGCACGGCTACCCACACCTGGAGACGGTGCGGGCCGCCATCACCGCGCTCTACAAGCGGTTGTCCTACGACACCATCCACACCTTCTCGGCCAGCGTGCTCCCGGCCGACGTGGCCTTCTGCGACACCGACGACCTCCATCTGGGCACCCAGCGCGTGGCCCGCGAGCTGGTGCGCCACTACCGTCTCCCGGACGCCCGGATGATCGTCGGCTTCCGCGAGATGACGCACGCGGCGAACGTCGAACTCGCCGCGGGCCCCGAGTACTTCGTGGAACTGAACGACCGTTTCCGCACGCACCGCCGGGACATCGGGGCCGCCCTGGCCCACGAGATCATGCACGTGTATCTGCACCGCCTGGACCTGTCCTTCCCGGGCATCCGCGAGAACGAGATCCTCACGGACACGGCGGCGACCTACCTGGGCGCGGGCTGGCTGCTGCTGGACGCCTACCGGGAGGACGCCGCCTCCTCGCAGAAGCTGGGCTACCTCACCCCGGAGGAGTTCGGCTACGTCCTGGCGAAGCGGGCCCTGGTCTTCGGCGAGGACCCGTCCGTGTGGTTCACCAGCCCCCAGGCCTACGAGGCCTACACCCTGGGCATGGTCCGGGCCCGCCGCGACGAGCAGCAGCCCCCGCTGACGGCGGCCGGCTGGGCGGGCCGCCGCCGCTACGCCCGCGACCGCCGCCACGCCCAGGACCGGGCCGGCACCCCTCATCCGGAGGTCCCGTACAGCTTCACCCCCGACGGGCACGGCCCCCTGCGGGTGTCGTTCCCCTGCCCGACCTGCCACCAGCGGATCAGGGTGCCGGTGAAGGGGCGGGTGCGGGCGCGGTGCGGGCTGTGCAGGACCGTGCTGGAGTGCGACACCTAGGGCAGGCCCCCGTCACGCGCCGTACACCGCCCCCGGCGTCTCGGCCTCCGCGAGCAGCTTCAGCGCCGTCTCCCCCGCCTCCGCCGGGCTCCACCGCGCCCCCTTGTCGGCGCTCGGACCCGGCCGCCAGCCCTCCATCACGGTGATCCGGCCGCCCTCCGCCTCGAACACCCGGCCCGTCACGCCGGCGCTCGCGGCGGAGCCGAGCCAGACGACGAGGGGGGCGACGTTCTCGGGGGCCATGGCGTCGAAACCGGCGTCGGGGGCGGCCATCGTCGCGGCGAACGTCCGTTCCGTCATGCGGGTGCGGGCGGCGGGGGCGATCGCGTTGACCTGGACGCCGTAGCGGGCGAGTTCGGCCGCGGCGACCAGCGTCAGACCGACGATGCCGGCCTTCGCGGCGCTGTAGTTGCCCTGCCCGACCGACCCCAGCAGGCCCGCCCCGCTGCTGGTGTGGACGACCCTGGCCACCGGGGTCCGGCCCGCCTTCGCCTCCGCCCGCCAGTGCGCGGCGGCATGTCTGAGCGGCAGGAAGTGCCCCTTGAGGTGCACGCGCAGCACGGCGTCCCAGTCGTCCTCGCCGAGGTTGACCAGCATCCGGTCGCGCAGGAACCCCGCGTTGTTGACGAGGGTGTCGAGACGGCCGTAGGCCTCCAGGGCGGTCGCGACGAGCGAGGCCGCGCCCTCGGTGGTCGCGATGTCGCCGGCGTGGGCGACCGCCTCACCGCCCGCCGCCCGGATCTCGTCGACGACCCGCCCCGCCGGACTGTCGGGGCCCGGCGTGCCGTCCAGGCCGACTCCCAGGTCGTTGACGACGACCCGCGCGCCCTCCGCCGCGAACGCCAGCGCGTGCGCCCGCCCGAGGCCGCGTCCGGCCCCGGTGACGGCGACGACCCGGCCCTGACAGATTCCGCTCATCTCACGTCTCCTTGTTGGCGGTCGCGGCGTCGAGGAAGGCGGGCCGCTCCCCGCCCCCGTGCACCAGCAGGCTCGCGCCGGTGATGTAGGCGGCGGCGTCGGAGGCCAGGAAGACCGCCGCGGCACCGACGTCGGCGGGTGTGGCCAGGCGGCCGAGCGGCACCGTCCGGGCGACGGCCTCGACGCCCTCCTCGCCGCCGTAGTGCAGAGGGGACAGTTCGGTGCGGACCATGCCGACGACGAGGGTGTTGACGCGCACCTCGGGTGCCCACTCCACGGCCATCGAGCGGGCGAGGCTCTCCAGGCCCGCCTTGGCCGCCCCGTAGGCGGCCGAGCCGGGCGAGGGCCGGCCGCCGCTCACGCTGCCGATCATCACCACCGACCCTCCGCTGCGCCGCAGTTGCCCGTACGCGGCGAGGGACGCCGTCAGCGGGGCGAGGAGGTTCAGCTCGATCACCCGCGCGTGCCGCCGGGCGTCCCCTGCCGTCAGCCGCCGGTAGGGCGTGCCGCCCGCGTTGTTGACGAGGACGTCGACGCGGGAGAGCGCGGCGAAGAAGTCCTGCACGGCGTCCGCGTCGCGCAGGTCCAGCGGCATGAACACGGCTCCCTCGACCGGCACTTCGGGCGGCCTGCGGGCGCAGACCACGACCTGTGCGCCGGCCTCGGCGAAGGCCCGCGCGATCCCGGCGCCGACGCCGCGCGTGCCGCCGGTGACGACCGCGACCTTCCCGTCCCACTCCATTCGCCGCTACCCTCCACCTAACAAACGTTTGGTGGAAAGGTAGCTGATGCTTCCATGGGTGTCTCCACCTCGTCCCCGGAAAAGGGGCCGGAAGATGCAAGGGGACCGGACGACGACGCGATCGCCGTCGTCACGGTCGACTTCCCGCCGGTGAACGCCCTGCCGGTGCGGGGCTGGTTCGCCCTGGCGGACGCCGTGCGCACGGCCGGGCGCGACCCGCGGGTGCGGTGCGTGGTGCTCACGGCCGAGGGGCGGGGCTTCAACGCGGGCGTGAACGTCAAGGAGATCCAGGCGGAAGGCCCGGGCGCGCTGGCGGGCGCGAACCGGGGCTGCTTCGAGGCGTTCGCCGCGGTCTACGAGTGCGAGGTGCCGGTGGTGGCGGCCGTGCACGGGTTCTGCCTGGGCGGCGGCATCGGACTCGTCGGGAACGCGGACGTGATCGTGGCGAGCGAGGACGCCACCTTCGGGCTGCCCGAGCTGGACCGGGGTGCCCTGGGCGCCGCCACGCACCTGTCCCGGCTGGTCCCGCAGCACCTGATGCGCGCCCTGTACTACACCTCGCGCACCGCGACCGCGGCGGAGCTGCACGCGCACGGCTCGGTGTGGCGGGTGGTGCCACGCGGCGAACTCCACTCCACTGCAATGGAGTTGGCGCGGGAGATCGCCGCCAAGGACGGGGAGCTGCTGCGGCTGGCGAAGGCCGCCATCAACGGCATCGACCCCGTCGACGTGCGCCGCAGCTACCGCTTCGAGCAGGGCTTCACGTACGAGGCGAGCACGGTCGGGGTCGCCGACCGGGTCCGGGACAGGTTCGGCAAGGAGGGCGGCTGAGTGGGCGACAAGACCATGACCGCGGACGAGGCGGTCGGGCGGCTGCGCAGCGGCATGACCCTCGGCATCGGCGGCTGGGGCTCACGCCGCAAACCGATGGCCCTGGTCAGGGCGCTGCTGCGGTCCGACGTCAGGGATCTGACGGTCGTCTCCTACGGCGGTCCCGACGTCGGCATGCTGGCGGCCGCCGGGCGGGTCCGGAAGCTGGTCGCCGCGTTCGTCACCCTGGACTCCATCCCCCTCGAACCGCACTACCGCGCGGCCCGCGAGCGCGGGGCGTTCGACCTCATGGAGATCGACGAGGCGATGTTCCTGTGGGGGCTGCGCGCGGCGGCGAACCGGCTGCCCTTCCTGCCGGTGCGCGCCGGACTCGGTTCGGACGTGATGCGGGTCAACCCCGGCCTGCGCACGGTCACTTCGCCCTACGGCGACGGCGAGACGTTCGTGGCGATGCCCGCCCTGCGCCTGGACGCGGCCCTGGTGCACGTCAACCGCGCCGACCGGCTGGGCAACGGGCAGTACCTGGGCCCGGACCCGTACTTCGACGACCTGTTCTGCGAGGCGGCGGACGAGGCGTACGTGTCGTGCGAGCGGATCGTGGACACCGCCGAGCTGACCAAGGAGGCGGCGCCGCAGACGCTGCTGATCGGACGGCACACCGTCACCGGTGTCGTCGAGGCCCCGGGCGGCGCGCACTTCACCTCCTGCGCGCCGGACTACGGCCGGGACGAGGCCGCGCAACGGGAGTACGCCACCACGCCCTGGCCGGAGTACGCCCGACGCCTGCTCGACTCGCCCGCGAGGGAGGGTTCATGACCGTCACCCGTGCCGAGTACTGCGTGATCGCGTGCGCCGAGGCCTGGCGGGGCGACGGCGAGGTGCTGGCCAGTCCGATGGGCCTGATCCCGGCGCTCGGCGCCCGGCTGGCGCGGCTCACCTTCGCGCCGGACCTGCTGCTGACCGACGGCGAGGCGATGCTGGTCCGCCCGGACGGGACGCCGGAGGGCTGGCTGCCGTACCCGCGGCACCTGGAGTTCGTCACCGGCGGCCGGCGGCACGTGATGATGGGCGCGAGCCAGATCGACCGGTTCGGCAACCAGAACATCTCTTGCGTCGGCGACTGGGCGCGGCCCAAGCGCCAGCTGCTCGGGGTGCGGGGAGCGCCCGTGAACACCCTGAACAATCCGACCAGTTACTGGGTCCCGCGGCACTCGCGCCGGGTCTTCGTCGAGAAGGTCGACATGGTGTGCGGGGTGGGGTACGACCACGCGGGCGGCGCGCGTTTCCACCGGATCCCGCGGGTCGTGTCCGACCTGGGCGTCTTCGACTTCGCCACCCCGGACCACTCGATGCGGCTGGCCTCGCTGCATCCGGGGGTCACGGTGGCGGAGGTCAGGGAGGCGACCTCGTTCGCCCTGGCCGTCCCGGACGAGGTACCGCCCACACGCGAGCCCACCGCCGAGGAGCTGCGACTCGTCCGCGAGGTGCTGGACCAGACGGGCGCCCGCGCCAGGGAGGTCTCCTGACGATGGACACCGCGCTCACCCGGCTGGTCGGGGTCCGGCATCCGATCGTGCAGACCGGCATGGGCTGGGTGGCCGGCCCCCGTCTGGTCGCCGCCACGGCGAACGCGGGCGCGCTCGGCATCCTGGCCTCCGCGACCATGACCGTCGACCGGCTGCGGGAGGCGGTGCGCGAGGTCCGCTCCCGGACGGACGCGCCGTTCGGGGTGAATCTGCGGGCCGACGCGGCGGACGCGGGCGACCGGGTCCGCGTCATGATCGAGGAGGGCGTCCGGGTCGCCTCCTTCGCCCTCGCGCCCTCCCCCGTGCTGATCGCCGAGCTGAAGGAGGCGGGCGTTCTCGTCATCCCCTCCATCGGCGCGCGGCGGCACGCGGAGAAGGTCGCCGCCTGGGGAGCGGACGCCGTGATCGTGCAGGGCGGCGAGGGCGGCGGACACACCGGCGAGGTGGCGACGACGGTCCTGCTGCCGCAGGTGGTGGACGCCGTACGGATACCGGTCGTGGCGGCGGGGGGCTTCTTCGACGGGCGGGGGCTGGTCGCGGCGCTGGCGTACGGGGCGGCGGGGGTCGCGATGGGCACGCGGTTCCTGCTCACCTCCGACTCGACCGTGCCCGACGGCGTGAAGGCGCGGTATCTGGCGGCGAGCGTCAAGGACGTCACCGTGACCAGGGCCGTGGACGGGCTGCCGCACCGGATGCTGCGGACGGAGCTGGTGGGCGAGCTGGAGGAGGCCGGGCGGGCGCGGGCGCTGTTCCACGCGGTCCGGCGGGCGGCCGGCTTCCGGAAGCTGTCCGGGCTGACCTGGCGGCGGATGGTGCGCGACGGGTTCGCCCTGAAGCACGGCAAGGAGCTGTCCTGGAGTCAGGTGCTGCTCGCCGCGAACACCCCGATGCTGCTGAAGGCCGCGATGGTGGACGGCCGTACGGACCTCGGGGTGATGGCGGCCGGGCAGGTCGCCGGGGTGATCGACGACCTGCCGTCGTGCGCCGAAGTGGTGGAGCGGATCATGAAGGAGGCCGACGGGGTGCGGGAGCGGCTCACAGCCTCTCGATGATCGTCACGTTGGCCTGTCCGCCGCCCTCGCACATGGTCTGCAGGCCGAACCGACCGCCGGTGCGCTCCAGTTCGTGCAGCAGGGTCGTCATCAGGCGGGTGCCGGTCGCGCCGAGGGGGTGGCCGAGGGAGATCGCGCCGCCGTTGACGTTGACCTTGTCCGGGTCGGCGCCGGTCTCCTTCAGCCAGGCCAGGACGACCGGCGCGAAGGCCTCGTTGATCTCGACGAGGTCGATGTCGTCGAGGGTCATGCCGGTCTTCTTCAGGGCATGGACGGTGGCCGGGATGGGCGCGGACAGCATCCGGATCGGGTCCTCGCCGCGCACGGAGAGGTGGTGCACGCGCGCGCGTGGCGTCAGTCCGTGCTCGCGCACCGCCCGCTCCGAGGCCAGCAGCATCGCGGCGGCGCCGTCGGAGACCTGGGAGGAGCAGGCGGCGGTGATGGTGCCGCCGTCGAGGACCGGCTTCAGCCCGGCCATCTTCTCGAGCGAGGTGTCCCGGCGCGGCCCCTCGTCGACGGCGGCCTCGCCGAGCGCCACGATCTCCCGCTCGAACCGGCCCTCGTCGATGGCGCGCAGCGCCCGCCGGTGCGAGCGCAGGGCGAACTCCTCCTGGTCGCGCCGGGTGATCCCCCACTTCGCGGCGATCATCTCGGCGCCCACGAACTGGTTGACGGGCTGGTCGCCGTACCGGGCCCGCCAGCCCTCGCTGCCGGCGAAGGGGCCCTGGGTGAGTCCGAGGGGCTCGGCGGCCTGCCGGGTGGCGAAGGCGATGGGGATCATCGACATGTTCTGCACCCCGCCCGCGACCACCAGGTCCTGGGTGCCGGACAGCACGCCCTGCGCCGCGAAGTGCACGGCCTGCTGCGAGGAGCCGCACTGCCGGTCGACGGTGACGCCCGGCACCTCCTCGGGCAGTCCGGCCGCCAGCCAGCAGGTCCGCGCGATGTCCCCGGCCTGCGGCCCGACGGCGTCCAGACAGCCGAGGACGACGTCCTCGACGGCGGCCGGGTCCACGCCCGCGCGCGTCATCAGCTCCTTGAGCACGTGCGCGCCGAGATCGGCCGGGTGGACGCCGCTCAGCCCCCCTCCGCGCCGCCCCACGGGCGTTCGGACCGCTTCGACGATGTAGGCCTCGGCCATGGCGACTCCCCATTGGGTCAGGTGCGTACGGCGATCCCGTCCAGCACCATCGACAGGTACTGCCGGGCGATCTCCTCCGGGCTGTGCTGTCCGCCCGGCCGGTACCAGGACGCGGCGACCCACACGGTGTCGCGCACGAACCGGTAGGTCAGACGGACGTCGAGGTCGGCCCGGAACACCCGGGCGGCGACTCCGCGTTCCAGCGTGGACAGCCACGCCTTCTCGAACCTGCGCTGGGACTCGGCGAGGAACGCGAACCGCTCCTGCGCCACCAGTTGCCGGCTCTCCTTCTGGTAGATCGCGACCGCGGCGCGATGCCGGTCGATCTCCCGGAACGACTCCGTGACCAGGGCCTCCAGCGTCTCCCGCGGCCCCGACTCGGCTTCGAGGACGGCGTCGTAGCCGGCCCACAGCTCGTCGAGGAAGGTGCGCAGGATCTCCTCCAGCATCGATTCCTTGGAGTCGAAGTGGTAGTAGAGGCTGCCCGCGAGCATGCCCGCGTGGTCGGCGATCTTGCGTACGGTCGTCGCGTTGTAGCCCTGTTCGGCGAACACCTCGGCGGCGGTGCCGAGGAGTTCGCGGCGCCGCTCGGCAGCGGCGGTCACCTGGGGCTTCTTCTTGGTCGGCACGGGTACATTCTCGTCCTAGGCGTGCTGGCTGCTGACGGCGACGACCTCGCCGGTCATGTACGAGGAGTAGCCGGACGCCAGGAACACGATCACGTTGGCCACCTCCCAGGGCTCGGCGTACCGCCCGAAGGCCTCGCGGGAGGTCAGCTCGTCGAGCAGCTCGGGCGTGGTCACCTTCACCAGGTGCGGGTGCATGGCGAGGCTCGGCGAGACCGCGTTGACCCGCACGCCGTACTCGGCGGCCTCGATCGCCGCGCATCGGGTCAGCGCCATCACCCCGGCCTTGGCGGCGGCGTAGTGCGCCTGCCCGGCCTGGGCGCGCCAGCCCACGACGGAGGCGTTGTTGACGACGGCCCCGCCGGCGCCCTGGGCGCGCAGGATGCGCAGGGCGGCCCGGGTGCACCGGAACGTGCCGTTCAGCGTCACGTCCAGCACCCTCGACCACTGCTCGTCGGTCATGTCGGCGAGGTCCGAGGTGCCGCCCAGACCGGCGTTGTTGACGACGACGTCCAGCCGTCCGTGCCGGCGCACGGCGGTGTCGAACAGCGCCCGCACCTGCGTCTCGTCGGTCACGTCGCACACGGCCGCGCCGACCGCATCGGCACCGAACTCCGCGGCCAGCTCGGCCTCGTGCTCCTTCAGCCGGCGTGCGTGCGCGTCGCTGATCAGCACGCGCGCGCCCTCCTCCAGGAAGCGCCGCGCGGTCGCGCCGCCGATGCCGGCGCCGGCCGCGGCGGTGATGACGGCGGTGCGGCCCTTCAGCAGCCCGTGCCCGGGCACGTAGGCCGGAGTCTCGACCGTTGTCATAGGGCCACGCTAATCTACCAAATGCTTGTTAGGGAAGGAGCGTGACGACCGTGGACCTCACCGCTTCGCCTGCCGACGAGGCCTTCCGCGCCCAGGCGCGGGCCTGGCTGGCGGCCCATGTGCCGCGCGAGCCCCTGCCGTCCCTGGAGACGGAGGAGGGCTTCGCGGCCCACCGCGCCTGGGAGGCCGAACTGGCCGCGGACCGCTGGTCGGTCGTCGACTGGCCCGCGGAGTACGGCGGACGGGACGCGGGCCTGATCCGCTGGCTGGCCTTCGAGGAGGAGTACTGGGCCTCGGGCGCGCCCGGCCGGGTCGGCCAGAACGGCGTCAGCCTGCTCGCGCCGACCCTCTTCGCGCACGGCACGCCGGAGCAGCGGGCCCGGGTGCTGCCGTCGATGGCGAGCGGCGAGGTGGTCTGGGCGCAGGCGTGGTCGGAGCCGGAGGCGGGCTCGGACCTGGCCTCCCTCCGGTCCCGGGCCGTGCGGGCGGACGGCGGCTGGCGGCTGAGCGGGCAGAAGACGTGGTCGTCGCGGGCCGCCTTCGCCGACCGTGCCTTCGGGCTGTTCCGCAGCGCCCCGGACACCCCGAAGCCGCACCAGGGCCTGACGTACCTGATGTTCGACCTGCGGGCCCCCGGGGTCACCGTCCGCCCGATCGGACGGCTCGACGGCAGACCCGCCTTCGCGGAGCTGTTCCTGGACGAGGTGTTCGTGCCCGACGAGGACGTGATCGGGGAGCCCGGCGAGGGCTGGCGGATCGCGATGGCGACGGCCGGGAACGAACGGGGGCTGATGCTGCGCTCCCCCGGGCGCTATCTCGCCTCGGCCCGCCGTCTCCTCGGGCTGTGGCAGGAGCGGGGCGCCCCGCCGCACGCGCGCGACCGGGTGGCCGACGCCCTGATCGGCGCCCGCGCCTACCAGCTCTTCACCCACGCCGCCGCCTGCCGCTTCCTGGAGGGCGCCTCCCTCGGAGCGGAGTCCAGCATGAACAAGGTGTTCTGGTCCGAGTACGACATCGCGCTGCACGAGACGGCACTCGATCTGCTGGATGAGGAGGGCGAGTTGGCGGACACCGCCTGGTCCGAGGGGTACGTCTTCTCCCTCGCCGGCCCGATCTACGCGGGCACGAACGAGATCCAGCGCGACATCGTCGCCGAGCGCCTGCTGGGCCTGCCGAAGGGACGCCGCTGATGCGCTTCCTCCTCGACGCCGAGCAGCGCGCGTTCGCCGCGTCCCTGGACGCCCTGCTGACGGCCGCGGACACGCCGTCGGTGGTACGCGACTGGAGCCGGGGTGAGCACGGGAGCGGGCGCGCGCTGTGGCGCCGGATCGCCGACGCGGGCGTCTTCGGCCTCGCGGTACCCGAGGAGCACGGCGGAGTCGGCCCGCGGCCCGTCGAACTGGTCGTCGCCTTCGTGGAGCTGGGCCGGCACGCGGTGCCGGGCCCGCTCGCGGAGACCGTCGCGGCGGCCGTGCTGCTCGCCGGTCTGGAGGACACCGGCCCCGCCAAGCATCTGCTCCCCGCGCTGGCCTGCGGGGAGACGATGGTGACGGTCGCGTCCGAGGGGTCGTACGCGCTGGACGGTGAAGTGGCGGACATCCGCCTCGCCCTGGCCCACGACGGTGTGCGTCTCGCCGCCGGTCACGGCCCGGTGAGCCGCTCCCTCGATCCCGCCCGCCGCCTCACCCCCCTGCCCGAGGGCGGTGAACTCCTCGGCGGCGCGGGCGCCCGATTCGGCCCCGCCGTCGACCACGCCCGCCTGACCACCGCCGCCCAGGCCCTCGGTGTCGGTCTCGCCCTCCTCGACCGGACCGTGGCCTACGTCGGGCAGCGCACCCAGTTCGGCGTCCCCGTCGGCTCCTTCCAGGCCGTCAAGCACCGGCTGGCGGACGCGAAGATCGCGCTGGAGTTCGCGCGCCCCCTGCTGTTCGGGGCCGCGCTCACCCTGGACCCTGCCGACATCGCCGCCGCCAAGGTCGGCGCGTGCGAGGCGGCGTACGCCACCGCCCGCACGGCCCTCCAGCTGCACGGCGCGATCGGGTACACAGCCGAGTGCGATCTGTCCCTGTGGCTCACCAAGGCCCGCGCGCTGCGCACCGCCTGGGGCGGCCCCCGGGAGTGCCGGGAGCTGGTCGTCAGTGGTGGTGGTCGCCGCTGGTGAGCTCCCGGTACTCCTCCCGCGTCGGCTTCTCGATCCGCGCCCCGGGCCCGAACATGGCGCGGGACAGCTGGGCCCGGACCCGCTGGGAGACGGTCACCGGCCGGCGCACCCCGTTGGCGTCCACACGCGGCCCGATCTCGTAGGGCGGGTTCTGCTCGTGCTGGGTGAGGGTGAACATCTGGTCCTGCGGCAGCGGCTCGTGCACCTCGACGAACTCGCCTTGCGGCAGCCGGGTGATGGTGCCGGTCTCCCTGCCGTGCAGCACCTTGTCCCGGTCCTTGCGCTGCAGGCCCATGCAGACCCGTTTGGTGACGACGAACGCGACGACCGGCGCCAGGAAGAAGGCGACCCGCACGAACCAGGTGATCGCGTTGATGGACAGGTGCAGATGCGTGGCCACGATGTCGTTGCCGCCGCCGATCAGCAGCACCACGTACAGCGCCAGCCAGGCCACGCCCAGCCCGGTGCGCACGGGCGTGTTGCGCGGCCGGTCCAGGATGTGGTGCTCGCGCCGGTCACCGGTGATCCACGCCTCGACGAAGGGATACAGGCCCAGGGCGAGCAGGAGCAGCGGGAAGAGCGAGAAGGGGATGAGGACGCCCAGCACCAGGGTGTGGCCCCAGGCGTTGATCTCCCATCCCGGCATCACCCGGATCAGGCCCTCGGAGAAGCCGAGGTACCAGTCGGGCTGGGCGCCCGTGGTGACGAGGTCCGGGCGGTAGGGGCCGAAGGCCCACACGGGGTTGATGCTCGCGATGCCGCCCATGACCGCCAGCACGCCGAAGACCAGGAAGAAGAAGCCGCCGGCCTTGGCCATGTAGACCGGCAGGAAGGGCATGCCGACCACGGTCCTCTGGTCGCGTCCGGGCCCCGGGTACTGGGTGTGCTTGTGGTAGAAGACCAGGATCAGGTGGGCGACCACGAGTCCCAGCATCAGCCCGGGCAGCAGCAGGACGTGGACCGGGAAGAGCCGCGAGATGATGTCGTGGCCCGGGAACTCCCCGCCGAACAGGAACATCGACAGATACGTGCCGACGATCGGGATCGACAGGATCGCGCCGTCGGCGAAGCGGATGCCGGTGCCGGAGAGCAGGTCGTCGGGCAGCGAGTAGCCGGTCAGGCCGGTGATGATGCCGAGCATCAGCAGGGTCCAGCCGAACAGCCAGTTGACCTCGCGGGGCTTGCGGAAGGCGCCGGTGAAGAACACCCGCATCATGTGCACCAGCATGCCGGTGACGAAGACCAGCGCCGCCCAGTGGTGGATCTGCCGGATCAGCAGTCCGCCGCGCACGTCGAAGCTGATGTCGAGTGTGGACTCGTAGGCCCGCGTCATGCTGACGCCGTTGAGCGGCACGTACGAGCCGTGGTAGACGACCTCGACGCCGCTGGGCTCGAAGAACAGGGTCAGGTAGATCCCGGTGAGGATCAGGATGATGAAGCTGTACAGGCAGATCTCGCCGAGCATGAAGGACCAGTGGTCCGGAAAGACCTTGCGCATGTTGGCCTTGGCCAGCGCGTAGAGGCCGAGCCGCCCGTCGGCCCAGTCGGCGACCTTCTCGCCCTTGCCCGCGGGCCCCCGGCCGGCGGAAGCCCTGTCGTTGTCCGCACGTGCGCCGTCCATACGTTCGTCGCCTCCCCGTCGGATCATCCTCAGAGTGGCACGCCGGACCCGGCCGGGCCAACGGTGCGGTCAGGCCCGCGGCAGAATCCCCCGGTCCCGTACGGCCGCCAGCCACTGCGGGAACTCGGCCACGAGACGGTCGTACAGCTCCGCGTCCGACACCTTCCGCGGATCGGCCCCCGCGTGGAAGAACCCGGCGTTGTCCACCACCCGCTTGTGCGGCACCGCCAGCTCGTCGAGCCGGCGCAGGAAGTCGAACTGCTTGCTGCCCGGGTCCCCGAAGCCCACGAACTGCCAGAACAGCGGCAGCCTGGCCGCCTTGCACAGATACCGCTCGGCGGCGAGCTTGTTGATCGGGCCGCCGTCGGTCTGGAAGACGACCAGGGCGGGGTCGGTCGAGCCGCTGTCGAGGTAGTGGTCGATGACCGCGTCCATGGCCAGGTGGTAGCTGGTCTTGCCCATGTGCCCGAGCCCGGCGACGATCTCGTCGATCCGGCCCTGGTGGCGGTCGAGCGCGATGTCGGTCTCGGCGTCGACGTCCGTGGAGAAGAAGACGACGGGGACCCGGCCGTCGTCGTCGAGGTGCGCGGACAGGCCGAGCACCCGGTCGGCGAGGGCCTGCACGCTGCCGTCCTTGTAGTACGGCTTCATCGACCCGGAGTAGTCGACCACGAGGTACACCGCGGCCCGCAGCCCGCCCAGCCCGTGCTTCTGCAGCGACACCCCGGCGCTCTTGTAGAGGCTGACCAGGGCGGGGGCGGTCTCCTCGACCTTCTTCAGACTGATCGCAACCATGGCCCCTACTCTCCCACCCTCCACAGCTGTTCGTTATTTTGTTCGCCGCCGACCCCACCGGCTCACCATCCGTCCCATCGCGCTTCGAGGAGCCGGCCGTGGAGTCCGAGTCCACCGTCACCACCTGCTACCGCCATCCCAAGGTGGAGTCCCACGTCCGCTGCACCCGCTGCGACCGGTACATCTGCCCCGACTGCATGCGGGAGGCGGCCGTCGGCCACCAATGCCCGGAGTGCGTGCGGGAGGGGGCCCGGTCGGTACGACAGGCCCGGACGGCATTCGGCGGCCAGATCACCTCGGCGCCGACGGTGACGTACATCCTCATCGCGCTGAACGTCCTGGCGTATCTGGCGGAGATGGTGCGGCCCTCGGTCGTGGACCGGTTCGACATGCTGGGCACCGTGCCGCCCGGCTACCTTCCCGAGGGGGTCGCCCACGGCGAGTGGTACCGCCTGCTGACCGGCGCGTTCCTGCATCTGCCGCCCACCGGAGGCACCTTCGGCATCCTGCACATCGTGATGAACATGGTGTCGCTGTGGAACATCGGCCGGGTGGTCGAGATGCAGCTCGGCCGGGTCCGCTACCTCGCCCTGTACCTGCTGTCGGCGCTGGGCGGTTCGGTCCTCGTGCTGCTGATCGCGCCGACCACGCCCACGCTGGGCGCGTCCGGCGCGATCTTCGGGCTCGGGGCCGCGTACTACGTCATGGCCCGCCGCCTGGGTGCCGACATGGACGCCGTCAACCGCTTCATGGCGGGCCTGCTGCTGTGGCTGGTGATCTCCGCCTGGGTCACCTCCTGGCAGGGCCACCTCGGCGGTCTGCTGGCGGGCGGCCTGGTGACCCTGGCCTACGCCTACGCCCCGCGCGACAGCCGCCGCACCCTCGTCCAGGCGGGCGCCTGCCTCGCCCTGCTGGCGCTGCTGGTGATCCTGGCGATGGCGAAGGTCGCGGAGCTGACGATCTGAGCGCCCGGCTCAGGGCCCCCACTTCTCCCGCGGCACCTCCTCGGCCCTGAAGGCGAGTTCGGGATGAGAAAGGCGATGGCGCCTGCCCTCAGTCCGGTCGGGGACTGGGCAGGCGCCATCTGTGTTCCGTACGCCTTTGTACGGGACGCTTGATGACCGGCCGTCAGACCATCAGGGAGCGGTCCGTCGGGCGGATCGGGGCCGGCAGGTCGCTGGCACCGGTCAGGAACCGATCGCAGCCGCGGGCGGCGGAGCGGCCCTCGGCGATCGCCCACACGATGAGCGACTGGCCGCGGCCGGCGTCACCGGCGACGAAGACGCCCGGCACGTTGGTCTGGAAGTCGGCGTCGCGGGCGATGTTGCCGCGCTCGTCGAGCTCCAGGCCGAACTGCTCGACCAGGCCGTTCTCCCGGTCGGTGCCGGTGAAGCCCATGGCCAGCGTCACCAGCTGGGCGGGGATCTTGCGCTCGGTGCCCGGCTTCGGGGTCAGCCTGCCCTCCACGAACTCCACCTCGGTGAGGTGCAGCCACTGGACGTTGCCGTCCTCGTCGCCCTCGAAGTGGGTCGTGGAGACGGAGTAGACCCGCTCGCCGCCCTCCTCGTGCGCGGAGGTCACCTTGTACAGCATCGGGAAGGTCGGCCACGGCTGGGTGACGTTGTTCCGCTCCTCGCCCGGGCGGGGCATGATCTCCAGCTGCGTGACGGAGGCCGCGCCCTGGCGGTGGGCGGTGCCCACGCAGTCGGCACCGGTGTCGCCGCCGCCGATGACCACGACGTGCTTGCCCTCGGCCGAGATCGGGGCGGTGACGTAGTCGCCCTCCTGGACCTTGTTGGCCAGCGGCAGGTACTCCATCGCCTGGTAGACGCCCTTCAACTCCCGCCCGGGGACGGGGAGATCACGGGCGGTGGTGGCGCCGGCGGCGATGACGACCGCGTCGTACCGCTTCTTCAGGTCGGTCGCCTTGAGGTCGCGGCCGATCTCGACACCGGTACGGAAGCGGGTGCCCTCCGCGCGCATCTGCTCGATGCGGCGGTTGATGTGCCGCTTCTCCATCTTGAACTCGGGGATGCCGTAGCGCAGCAGGCCGCCGATGCGGTCGGCCCGCTCGTACACGGCGACCGTGTGGCCCGCCCGGGTCAGCTGCTGGGCGGCGGCCAGGCCGGCCGGGCCCGAGCCGATGACGGCGACCGTCTTGCCCGACAGGCGCTCGGGGATCTGCGCGGCGACCGTGCCGGCGTCCCACGCCTTGTCGATGATCGAGACCTCGACGTTCTTGATGGTGACGGCCGGCTGGTTGATGCCGAGCACGCACGCCGACTCGCACGGGGCCGGGCACAGACGGCCCGTGAACTCCGGGAAGTTGTTCGTGGCGTGCAGGCGCTCGGAGGCCGCCGTCCAGTCCTCGCGGTAGGCGTAGTCGTTCCACTCGGGGATCAGGTTCCCCAGCGGACAGCCGTTGTGGCAGAACGGGATGCCGCAGTCCATGCACCGGCCGGCCTGCTTGCTGATGATCGGCAGCAGGGAGCCGGGGACGTAGACCTCGTTCCAGTCCTTGACGCGCTCCTCGACGGGACGGGACTTGGCGACCTCGCGGCCGTGGTTCAAAAAGCCCTTCGGGTCAGCCATTGATCGCCGCCTCCATCATCTTCTCGGTGATCTCGGACTCGGAGAGTCCCGCCTGCTCGGCGGCGTCCTTGGCGGCGAGCACTGCCTTGTACGTGCTGGGGATGATCTTGCTGAAGCGGTCCACGGCGGTGTCCCACTCGGCCAGCAGCTTCTCGGCGACCGTGGAGCCGGTCTCCTCCTGGTGCCGGCGCACGACGTCGTGCAGCCACTGCTTGTCGGTGTCGTCCAGCGCCTCGACGGAGCCGACGTTGCCGACGTTGACGTTGTCGCGGTCGAGGTCGATGACGTAGGCGATGCCGCCGGACATGCCGGCCGCGAAGTTGCGGCCCGTCGGGCCGAGCACCACCGCGTGACCGCCGGTCATGTACTCGCAGCCGTGGTCGCCCACGCCCTCGGAGACGACCGTCGCGCCGGAGTTGCGGACGCAGAACCGCTCACCGGTACGGCCGCGCAGGAACAGCTCGCCGCCGGTCGCGCCGTAGGCGATGGTGTTGCCCGCGATCGTCGAGTACTCGGCGAGGTGGTCGGCGGCCCGGTCCGGGCGCACGATGACCCGGCCGCCGGACAGGCCCTTGCCGACGTAGTCGTTGGCGTCGCCCTCCAGGCGCAGCGTGACACCGCGCGGAAGGAAGGCGCCGAAGGACTGGCCCGCGGAGCCGGTGAAGGTGATGTCGATGGTGTCGTCGGGGAGACCGGCCCCGCCGAACTTCTTCGTCACCTCGTGGCCGAGCATGGTGCCGACCGTGCGGTTGATGTTGCGGATCGCGACCTGGGCGCGCACCGGCTGGGCGTCGGTCGCGGAGTCCGCGGCCAGCGCGTCGGCGGCGAGCCTGATGAGCTCGTTGTCGAGCGCCTTCGCCAGGCCGTGGTCCTGCTCGATCAGCTGGTGGCGCACCGCGCCCTCGGACAGCTCGGGCACGTGGAACAGCGGCGCCAGGTCCAGGCCCTGTGCCTTCCAGTGGTTCACCGCGCGGGTCACGTCCAGCGCCTCGGCGTGGCCGACGGCTTCCTCGATGGTGCGGAAGCCGAGCTCGGCGAGGATCTCGCGGACCTCCTGGGCGATGTACTGGAAGAAGTTGACGACGTACTCGGCCTTGCCGGAGAAGCGGTCGCGCAGGACCGGGTTCTGGGTGGCGATGCCGACCGGGCAGGTGTCCAGGTGGCAGACGCGCATCATGACGCAGCCGGAGACGACGAGCGGCGCGGTCGCGAAACCGAACTCCTCGGCGCCGAGCAGCGCGGCGATGACGACGTCACGGCCGGTCTTGAGCTGGCCGTCGGTCTGCACCACGATGCGGTCGCGCAGGCCGTTGAGCAGCAGGGTCTGCTGGGTCTCGGCGAGACCGAGCTCCCAGGGGCCGCCCGCGTGCTTCAGCGAGGTCAGCGGGGAGGCGCCGGTGCCGCCGTCGTGGCCGGAGATCAGCACGACGTCCGCGTGCGCCTTGGACACACCCGCCGCGACCGTGCCGACGCCGACCTCGGAGACCAGCTTGACGTGAATCCGCGCCTGCGGGTTCGCGTTCTTCAGGTCGTGGATCAGCTGGGCCAGGTCCTCGATGGAGTAGATGTCGTGGTGCGGCGGCGGCGAGATCAGGCCCACGCCCGGCGTCGAGTGCCGCGTCTTGGCGACCCACGGGTAGACCTTGTGGCCGGGCAGCTGGCCGCCCTCGCCGGGCTTGGCGCCCTGGGCCATCTTGATCTGGATGTCGTCCGCGTTGACCAGGTACTCGCTGGTGACGCCGAAGCGGCCGGAGGCGACCTGCTTGATGGCGGACCGGCGGGCCGGGTCGTAGAGGCGGTCCGGGTCCTCGCCGCCCTCACCGGTGTTGGACTTGCCGCCCAGCTGGTTCATGGCGATGGCGAGGGTCTCGTGCGCCTCGCGCGAGATGGAGCCGTACGACATGGCGCCGGTGGAGAAGCGCTTGACGATCTCGGAGACGGGCTCGACCTCGTCGATGGAGATCGGCTGCCGGTCCGACTTGAAGCCGAACAGGCCGCGCAGCGTCATCAGGCGCTCGGACTGCTCGTTCACGCGCTCGGTGTACTTCTTGAAGATGTCGTAGCGGCCGGTGCGCGTGGAGTGCTGGAGGCGGAAGACCGTCTCCGGGTCGAACAGGTGCGGCTCGCCCTCGCGGCGCCACTGGTACTCGCCGCCGATGTCCAGCGCGCGGTGCGCGGGAGCGATGCCGGAGGCAGGGTAGGCCTTGGCGTGGCGGGCGGCGACCTCCTTGGCGATGACGTCGATGCCGACGCCGCCGATCTTGGTGGCGGTGCCGTTGAAGTACTTCCCGACGAAGGCGTCGTCGAGGCCGACGGCCTCGAAGACCTGCGCGCCGCGGTAGGAGGCGACGGTCGAGATGCCCATCTTGGACATGACCTTCAGCACGCCCTTGCCGAGGGCGTAGATCAGGTTGCGGATGGCCTGCTCGGCCTCGATGTCCGACAGGAAGGTGCCGGCGCGGACCAGGTCCTCGACCGACTCCATCGCCAGGTACGGGTTCACGGCCGCGGCGCCGTAGCCGATGAGCAGGGCGACGTGGTGGACCTCGCGGACGTCGCCGGCCTCGACCAGCAGGCCCACGTGGGTGCGCTGCTTGGTGCGGATGAGGTGGTGGTGGACGGCCGCGGTCAGCAGCAGCGAGGGGATCGGCGCGTGCTCGGCGTCGGAGTGGCGGTCCGACAGGACGATCAGGCGGGCGCCGTTGTCGATGGCCGCGTCGGCCTCGGCGCAGATCTCCTCGATGCGGGCGGCGAGGGCGTCGCCGCCGCCGGAGACCCGGTACAGGCCGGAGAGCGTCGCGGCCTTGAAGCCGGGCATGTCGCCGTCGGCGTTGATGTGGATGAGCTTGGCCAGCTCGTCGTTGTCGATCACCGGGAAGGGCAGGGTGACCGAGCGGCAGGAGGCGGCCGTCGGGTCGAGCAGGTTGCCCTGCGGGCCCAGGGAGGAGCGCAGCGAGGTGACGAGCTCCTCGCGGATCGCGTCCAGCGGCGGGTTGGTGACCTGCGCGAACAGCTGGGTGAAGTAGTCGAAGAGCAGACGCGGGCGCGAGGACAGCGCGGCGATCGGCGAGTCCGTACCCATGGAACCGATGGGCTCGGCACCGGCCTTGGCCATCGGCGCCAGGATGACGCGCAGCTCCTCCTCGGTGTAGCCGAAGGTCTGCTGGCGGCGGGTGACCGAGGCGTGCGTGTGCACGATGTGCTCGCGCTCGGGCAGGTCGGAGAGCTCGATCTCCCCGGCCTCCAGCCACTCGGCGTACGGGTGCTCGGCGGCGAGGCCGGCCTTGATCTCGTCGTCCTCGATGATGCGGTGCTCGGCGGTGTCGACGAGGAACATGCGGCCGGGCTGCAGGCGGCCCTTGCGGACGACCTTGGCCGGGTCGATGTCGAGGACGCCGACCTCGGAACCGAGGACGACGAGGCCGTCGTCGGTGACCCAGTAGCGGCCGGGGCGCAGGCCGTTGCGGTCGAGGACCGCGCCGACCTGGGTGCCGTCGGTGAAGGTGACACAGGCCGGGCCGTCCCAGGGCTCCATCATCGTGGAGTGGAACTGGTAGAAGGCGCGCCGGGCCGGGTCCATGGAGTCGTGGTTCTCCCACGCCTCCGGGATCATCATCAGCACGGAGTGCGGCAGCGAACGGCCGCCCAGGTGCAGGAGTTCGAGCACCTCGTCGAAGGAGGCGGAGTCGGAGGCGTCCGGCGTGCAGATCGGGAAGATCCGCTCCAGGCCCTTGTCCCCGAACAGGTCGGAGACCAGCTGCGACTCGCGGGCGACCATCCAGTTGCGGTTGCCCTTGACGGTGTTGATCTCACCGTTGTGGGCGACGAACCGGTAGGGGTGCGCGAGCGGCCACGACGGGAAGGTGTTCGTGGAGAAGCGCGAGTGGACCAGGGCGATGGCCGAGGCGAAACGGCGGTCGGACAGGTCCGGGAAGAAGGGCTCCAGCTGGCCGGTGGTCAGCATGCCCTTGTAGACGATGGTGCGGGCCGACAGCGACGGGAAGTAGACGCCGACCTCGCGCTCGGCGCGCTTGCGCAGCGCGAACGCCTTGCGGTCGAGGGTGATGCCCTGCGACGCGCCGTCCGTGACGAAGATCTGCCGGAAGGCGGGCATCGTCGAACGGGCGGTGGCACCCAGCAGTTCGGGGGCGACCGGGACCTCGCGCCAGCCCAGCACGGTGAGGCCCTCGTCGGCGGCGATCGTCTCGATGCGTGAGACGGCCTCGGCGGTCCCGTCCTCGGGGAGGAAGGCGATGCCGACGGCGTAGCGCCCCGCCTCGGGCAGGTCGAATCCGGCCACGTCGCGGAAGAAGGCGTCGGGCACCTGGGAGAGGATGCCGGCGCCGTCGCCGGAGTCCGGCTCCGAGCCGGTGGCACCGCGGTGCTCCAGGTTGCGCAGGACGGTCAGGGCCTGTTCGACCAGGGTGTGGGACGCCTCGCCGGTGAGGGTGGCCACGAAGCCGACGCCGCACGCGTCGTGCTCGAAGCGGGGGTCGTACATACCCTGCGCAGCAGGGCGAGCATCCATGAAGGACCAGTTCTGGCCATTCGCGGAATGCTGGGACGGCTGGCGCGGCGTACGCATCGGCTCTCCCGTCGTCGTCTCAAGTGGCATGCATATTGCCGAGGGACGACGTTGGCCCTCTGCGGAGTGCAAAATTTCGTGCAGGTTACATGATGGAGCGATTCTCGGGAACCGGGATATCCCGTTCCAACATGCGGACACCGCGCGGCTGCGGCGCGGGTGCCGCGCCTGCGGTGGAAGCTATGGGGGCCGAACGGGACAGATCGATGTCCGCCGACCCGAAAGGCGGGGAGAGCTGCGTCGCCCTTCCCGCGGATGCGCGGCAGGCCTCATTGCCTGCAGCGCGTACGGCTCATGCCCGGTGGTCAACCATTCGAAACCAGCGAGTAACGGCTACTTATGCGGCCCGACGCATAAGTACCAGACGCCTTATCCTACGGCCGTTCCGAAGAAGCTGCCCAGGGCGTACGTCACACCCGCCGCGGCACCACCGAGAGCGAGCTGGCGCAGACCGCTGTACCACCAGCTGCGCGCGGTCACCCGGGCCACCACCGCACCGCAGGCGAACAGCCCGAACAGCGCGAGCAGCAGGGCCGGCCACAGCGCGGTCGCACCGAGCAGGTACGGCAGTACGGGCAGTAGGGCGCCCAGCGCGAAGGAGCCGAACGAGGAGACGGCGGCGACGAGCGGCGAGGGCAGGTCGCTCGGGTCGATCCCGAGCTCCTCGCGGGCGTGGATCTCCAGGGCCTGCTCGGGGTCCTGTGACAGCTGCCGGGCGACCTCGCGGGCCAGCGCGGGCTCGACGCCCCGGGCCTCGTACAGGGCCGCCAGTTCGGCCTCCTCATCGGCCGGGTGCTTGCGCAGCTCGGCACGCTCCACGGCCAGCTCGGCCTCGACGAGCTCGCGCTGCGAGGCGACGGAGGTGTACTCTCCGGCGGCCATCGAGAAGGCACCCGCGGCGAGTCCGGCGAGGCCGGTCAGCACGAGGGTGTTCGGACTCACGGCCCCGCCGGCGACACCGGTCATCAGCGCCAGGTTGGAGACCAGCCCGTCCATGGCCCCGAACACGGCCGGCCGCAGCCAGCCCCCGTTGACGTCCCGGTGCGTGTGGTTGTCACGGTGCGCCTCGTGGAGCGTGGCCTCGGTCTCGATGATCGCCATAGCGGGGGTCCCCCAGGGAAGCTAAGCCAAAGCTAACTTTGGACAATGTCTACTCTTCGACAACACGGAACCTACGCCTTCGCATTCCCGTCCGCCAGCAAGGAAAGGCTGGGCTAACCTGCGCTTTCGTGGTGTCGACCGGGTGACATGAGGCCCTTCGAGGCTGAGGTCAACCGCCGATGGTGGGACTTATCCGCAAAGGGTTTCGCGCCCTTGACGGACTAAGGGGCCCGCGCCCTGTACGGCCCCCCTCCCGGAGAGGCCCCGTATGCCATCGATCCGCGAA
Organism: Streptomyces sp. MAI_2237; assembly: GCF_054189285.1. Lineage (NCBI taxonomy): Bacteria > Bacillati > Actinomycetota > Actinomycetes > Kitasatosporales > Streptomycetaceae > Streptomyces > Streptomyces sp. MAI_2237. Next base: position 950,380 of record NZ_JAJPGQ010000001.1, read on the forward strand.
CGCGCACGCGGCGCACTGCTCGGTCTGGCGGTCGGGGACGCCCTCGGGGCCCCCGCCGAGAACCTGAGACCGTCGCAGATCAGGGCCCGTTGGGGCCGTATCACCGGTTACGTCGCGGACGAGCCGGCCGGCACGGACGACACGGAGTACGCGATCTTCTCCGGCCTGCTGCTGGCCCGCCACGGCTCGGCCCTCACCCCGGCCCATGTGGAGGCGGCCTGGCACGAGTGGATCGCGGACCGCGCGGAGGGCCCCTTTCGCGGGGCGGGCTTCAGCGAACGCGGCACCCTGCAGAACCTCCGCCGCGGTCTCGCGGCCCCCATCTCGGCCCAGCACCGGCACGCCTGGAGCGACGGCCTGGCCATGCGCGCGGCCCCCTTCGGCGTCTTCGCGGCGGGCCGCCCCGCCGAGGCGGCCCGGCTGGCGGCGATCGACGGCTCGGTGAGCCACGAGGGCGAGGGCATCTACGGCGGCCAGGCGGTGGCGGCCGGAGTGGCCGCGGCGATGGCGGGCGCTGCGCCGACCGCCGTGGTCGCCTCGGCCCTCGCGGTCGTCCCCGACGACTCCTGGACGGCCCGCTCCCTGCGCCGCGCGGTCACGGTGGCCCACCGCGGCGAACGGGCGGTCCGCTCGGCGGTCGTCATCGGCGGCTACCCCTGGACCGACCTGGCCCCGGAGGCCGTGGCGCTGGCCTTCGGCGCGTACGCGGCGGCCGACGGCGACTTCCGCGACGCGGTCCTGACCGCCGTGAACATGGGCCGCGACGCCGACACCACGGCCGCGGTCGCGGGCGCGCTGGCCGGAGCGACACGGGGCGAGGCGGAGATCCCGCGGGAGTGGGCGTCCGCGATCGGCCCGGCCCGGGGGACCTGCCTGCCGGCGATGGCAGGACACCACGTCCTGCAGGTGGCCGACCTGCTGACGACGACCCTCACGGAGGCCACCCCATGACACCACCCCTCCCCTGGGACGAGGGCACGACCACCACCGAGCCGACGCTCGCGACGCTTCTCGAGCCCGCGGTCGCCGACGGCGGGGACGATCCACAGGGGCCACCCGCACCCGAGGACGCCCGCACGGGTGGTGCGGGTGGGTGCCGATCCGCCGAAGACGAAGCCGAGGCGTACCCCGGCACCCAGCGAACCGTCGGCCTCCTCCTGGGCCTCGCCGCGGGCGACGCCGCAGGCTGGCCCGCCGCCCGCCACAGAGCCGCCCGCATGCCCGACTGGACCCGTCGCCTCACCCGTGAACTCGACACCTTCGCCGAGACCAACGCCACGACCACCCTCCCCGTCCCCCTCGCCCTCAACCAGCCCCCCGAACCGCTCCACCTCGGCCCCTCCGACGACGCGGAATGGGCGGCCTTCGCAGCGGAGGCCCTCCTGCGCGCCGGCGACGACACCGTCCTCGCCGACCTCGGCCGGGAACGCCGTACGAGAGCGGCCATCGACCTCACCTGGAACGCCCTGGCCGGCGAGGTCGCCGCCGCGGCACAACGCGCCCCCGAGGTCGAGTCCGCCGTCCTCCCCCTCCGTGCCCGCATCTCCGTCCGCGCCGGCCTCGGCAACCTCGCCGCCGGCCTGCGCCCACCCGCCACCGGCCACGACAACCCCCACTACTTCGACGACGCGGCCTGCGTCAGGGCCTGCGTCCTCGCCGTCGCCCACCCCGGCGACCCCCGACTCGCCGCGGCCCTGGCCGAGTTCGACGCCCGCTACACCCAGGACGGCGACGGGGTACACGGCGCCCGCGCGATGGCGGCGGCCGTCTCCCTGGCCCTGACCGGCGCGGACGCGGACACCTGCGTCTCGGCGGCCCTGGCCCAGCTCCCCGAGGGCACCGAGATCGGCCGCAACGCCCGCCACGCCCTGAAGCTGGCCCACGACACCGAATCGGCGTTCGCCCTGGTCCCCCTCCTGGAACACCAGATCGTCGACCACGTCTACAGCTACGGCATCGCGGCGGCCGAGACGGTCCCGGTGGCCTTGGCCCTGACCGTCGCCGCCCGGGGCCGTATCACCGAGGCCGTACCGGCCGCGGCCTGTCTGTCCCGGGTCGCCGACTCCGCCCCGGCCCTGGCGGGCGCCCTGACCGGCGCACTGGGCGGCGGCGCGTCGATCCCCGCGAGCTGGCGCGACGCCTGCCGCACGCTCTCCGGCTGCGCGCTGCCCCGCCTCACCGGCACCGACCTGGTGGAACTCGCCGAACTGCTGGAAGCCGTACAACCGGCCCCGCCGGGTGGATGATTCGGGTCATGACACCCAAACACCCAGAAAAGAACCTAGAGGACAGCATCTCCGGAGCCCTGGTGGGCGCGGCGGTGGGCGACGCGTTGGGCGGCCCGGTCGAGGGCTACTCCCCCGCCCAGATCCTCGAACGCCACGGCGGCCGCGTCCACGGCGTCGTCGGCCCGTGGAACGGCGACGCCTGGCGCACGGCCCGCCCCCTGGCGCCGTACCACAAGGGCGACGGCCACGTCACCGACGACACCTTGATGACCCACGCCCTGGTACGGGTCTACGCGACCGTCCGCGACCACCTGGACGCCTACGCCATCGCCGACCACCTGGTCCCGGACCTGATGACGAACCCCCGCTGGATCCCGGAACTGGAGCAGGAGGCCCTCCCCCTGCACCGCCTCTTCCTCGCCGAGAAGTGGCTGGTGACCCGCCTCCACTACGCCCACGCGGACCCCCGCGAGGCCGGCGTGGGCAACATCGTCAACTGCGGCGCGGCGATGTACATGGCCCCGGTCGGCCTGGTCAACGCGGCCAACCCGCAGGGCGCCTACGCCGAGGCGATCGACGTCGCGGGCGCCCACCAGTCGTCGTACGGCCGGGAGGCGGCGGGCGTGTTCGCGGCGGCGGTGGCGGCCGCCTGCGCCCCGGACGCGACCCCGGACTCGATCGTCGCCGCCGCCCTGTCGCTGGCGAAGGACGGCACCCGCGCGGCGATCGAGCAGGTCTGCGAAGTGGCCTCCCACCACACGGACTTCGAGTCCGCCCTGGGCCCCCTCCGCGAGGCGGTCACCCCGTACGACACCGTCGGCCCCGACTACCGACGGCCCTCCCTCGGCGCTCGCCGCCCCTCCCGTCTGCACGCCATCGAGGAACTCCCCGTGGCGCTGGGCATGTTGCTGGTGTCCGGCGGCGACTACCGGCACGCGGTCCTCGGTGCCGTCAACTACGGTCGCGACTGCGACTCCATCGCGACGATGGCGGGCGCGCTGACCGGCGCCCTGGGCTCGCCTGTGCCTCAGGACTGGTCGAAGACGGTGGCGGAGGCGAGCCGCCTGGACCTGTGGGAGCCGGCCGCCACCCTCACCGACGTCGCACGGGAGGTCTTCGAACGGGACGTGCGCCGCCGCCGGGCCCACGAGTCGGCGTTCACCGAGATCGGGGGCCGGAGATGCTCCGACTGACCTGGGTCCAGCCGGAGGACCTGCTCGGCCACGAACTGCGCCAGGCACGGCTGGACGGCCGGGAGCCCGCGGCGATCGCGGCGCGGTGGCGGGCGGCGGGCGGCCCGGACGCCCCGGCCGCGGCGGGCGCGTCGGCCGGCCGGCCCTCGCGCTACCTGCGGCAACTCGCGGAGGACCTGCTCGACGAACTCGCCGATCTGCCGGACCGGTTGGCGGAGTCCGAGCCGACGGACCTCGCGCGGATCAAGGCGCTGTGCCCGAACTGGCCGATGCCGGTGAGCGACCTGACCCCCACACCGGCCGGCCTGGAAGCCGCCTGGCTGGGACGTGCGGTCGGCTGCCTCCTGGGCAAGCCCGTGGAGAAACTCCCCCTCGAAGCCGTCCGCGCGCTGGCCCGGTCCACCGGCAACTGGCCGCTCGGCACCTACTTCACGGCCGAGGCCGTCCCCGAGGACCTCCTGCGCGCCCACCCCTGGAACCGCCGCTCCGCCCCCACCTCACTCGCCGAGAACATCGACGGCATGCCGGAGGACGACGACCTCAACTACCCCCTGCTGAACCTGTTGTTGCTGCAACGCCACGGACGCCGCTTCACCCTCGACGACGTGGCACGGCTCTGGCTCGACGAGCTCCCGGCCGGCCGCACCTTCACGGCCGAGCGCATCGCCTACCGCAACCTGCTCAGCGGCATCGAACCCCCGCACACCGCCCGCCACCGCAACCCCTTCCGGGAGTGGATCGGCGCCCTCATCCGCGCCGACGTCCACGGCTGGACCAACCCCGGCGACCCGGCCGCCGCGGCGGAACAGGCCCACACCGACGCCACCCTCACCCACACCGCCAACGGCGTCTACGCGGCCATGTTCACGGCCGCCACCATCGCCTGCGCGGCGACCGGCACCCACGACGTCCACAGCTGCCTGCGCACCGGCCTCACCGTGATCCCACCCCGCTCACGGCTGTCCGAGGCGATCCGCCACGCCGTCCGACTCGCCCACGAACACGCCGACTTCGACACCGTCGTGGACGAACTCCACGCCACCTACGACGCCACCCACCACTGGGTCCACGCCGTCCCCAACACCGCCCTGATCGCCGCCGCCCTCACCCACGCCGACGGCGACTTCACGGGCTCCGTCTCCCGCGCGGTGGGCGGCGGCTGGGACACCGACAGCAACGGCGCCACCGCCGGCGGCATCGCCGCCCTCCTCGCCGGCACCCCCACCGCGCTCCCCCACCACTGGACGGCCCCCCTGAAGAACCGGCTCGCCACCTCCGTCGGCGACTTCCACGGCGTCGGCTTCGACACCCTGGCCCACCTGACCCATCGGGAGGCATCCCGCCCATGACCCACATCGTCGTGCTGGGCAGCACGAACATGGACCTCGTCACCTACGTCGAGAAGGCGCCGCAGCGCGGAGAGACCGTGACGGGACGGGAGTTCCGCACGATCCCCGGCGGCAAGGGCGCCAACCAGGCCATCGCCGCGGCCCACGCGGGCGCCACCGTCTCGATGATCGGCGCCGTCGGCACCGACTCCTACGGCCCCCGCCTGCGCGCCACCCTCGAACACTGCGGTGTCGACACCGACCTGCTCCGCACCATCGAGGGGCCCTCCGGCACCGCCCACATCGTCGTGGACGACGAGGGCGGCAACGCGATCGTCGTGATCCCCGGGGCTAACGGCACCGTCGACCACCTCGGCCCCGGCGACGAAGCCCTGATCGCCTCCGCCGACACCCTGCTCCTCCAGCTGGAGGTCCCGATGCCGGCGGTCGTCGCGGGCGCGCGGGCCGCCCGAGCCCACGGCGTCCGCACCGTCCTCACCCCCGCGCCCGCCCAGCCTTTGCCGACCGAACTCCTCGCCGCCGTGGACCTGTTGGTGCCCAACGAGTACGAGGCGATCACCCTCACCGGCAGGACCGACGCCGTCGAGGCGGCCATCGCCCTGCTGGACAGCGTCCCGGCGGTGGTCGTCACGCTCGGCGCGGCGGGCAGCCTGTACGTCGCGCGCGGCGCCGAACCGCTCGCCGTTCCCGCGCCGCAGGTGACCGCCGTGGACTCCACAGGCGCGGGCGACACCTTCGTCGGCGCGCTCGCCACGGCCCTCGGCGAGGAGCGGCCGATCCGCGAGGCCCTGCGGTGGGCAGCCGCCGCGGCGGCCCTCTCCGTCCAGCGGCCGGGCGCCTCCGCGTCGATGCCGTACCGCTCAGAGATCGAGGCCCAGTACACGTCATGACCACAGCCCCCGCCCCCCGCACCGCCCCGCTCACCGGTCTGCGGGTCCTCGACCTCGCCACCCTCTTCGCCGGTCCCCTCGCCGCCACCATGCTCGGCGACTTCGGCGCGGAGGTGATCAAGGTCGAGCACCCCGGGAAGCCCGACCCGTCACGCGGGCACGGCCCGTCGAAGGACGGCATCGGCCTGTGGTGGAAGATCCTCGGCCGCAACAAGCGCACGATCACCCTCGACCTGTCCAAGAGGGGCGGCCGCGCCACGCTGCTGCGGCTGGCGGCCGAGGCCGACGTACTGATCGAGAACTTCCGCCCCGGCACCCTGGAGAAATGGGACCTCGGCTGGCCGGAACTCTCCGCCGCCAACCCCCGTCTGGTCCTCACCCGCGTCACCGGCTTCGGCCAGTTCGGGCCCTACGCCCACCGTCCCGGCTTCGGCACCCTCGCCGAAGCGATGAGCGGCTTCGCCGCGATCACCGGCGAGCCCGACGCCCCGCCGACGCTGCCGCCCTTCGGCCTCGCCGACAACATCGCGGGTCTGGCGACGGCGTACGCCGTCATGACGGCCCTGGCCGCCCGCGAGCGCACCGGCGAGGGCCAGGTCGTCGACATGGCGATCATCGAACCGATCCTGACCGTCCTCGGTCCCCAGCCGACCTGGTACGACCAGCTCGGCTACGTCCAGCGGCGCACCGGCAACCGCTCCGCCAACAACGCCCCACGCAACGCCTACCGCACGGCCGACGGCACCTGGGTCGCCGTCTCCACCTCGGCCCAGTCGATCGCGGAACGGCTGATGACGCTGGTCGGCAGACCCGACCTGATCGACGAGCCGTGGTTCGCGACGGGCGCCGGCCGCGCCGCGCACGCCGACCTCCTCGACCAGGCGGTCGGCGCCTGGATCGCCGCCCGCACCCGCACCGAGGTGCTGGCGGCCTTCGAGAAGGCGGAGGCGGCGGTCGCCCCCATCCAGGACGTACGGGACGTGCTGACCGACCCGCAGTACCAGGCCCTCGACACCGTCACCACCCTCGACGACCCCGACCTGGGCCCGCTGCGCATGCAGAACGTCCTCTTCCGGCTCTCCGAGACACCCGGCGCCATCCGCTGGGCGGGCCGCGCCCACGGCGCCGACACGACGGAGGTCCTCACCGAACTGGGCCTGACGACGGCCGAGTTGGCGGCCCTGCGCGAGGAGGGCGCGGTATGACGCCACCGACCACGCTGACCTGGCTGTACGTGCCGGGCGACCGGCCCCGCGTGGTCGCCAAGGCGCTGGTCTCCGGCGCCGACGTCGTCATCGTCGACCTGGAGGACGCGGTCGCCCCGGAGCGCAAGGCCTACGCCCGGGAGGCCACCGCCGACCTGCTGTCCTGCCGCCAGCCCGTCCCGGTCCACGTCCGCGTGAACGCCCTGGACGGCCCCCTCGCGGCCCGGGACCTGGAGGCGATCGCGCCGCTCCCCGGCCTCGCGGGTCTACGGCTGCCCAAGGTGACGTCCCCCGCATCGCCACGGCCATCGCCCGCGCCTCGGTCTCCGGGGCGGCCCCCGGCCTGTACGCCCTGCTGGAGACGGCCCTGGGCGTGGAGCACGCCTACGCCATCGCCGCCGCCCACCCGTCCCTGCGCGGCATCTCCCTCGGCGAGTCGGATCTCCGCGCCGACCTCGGCGTACGCGAGGACGCGGGTCTCGACTGGTCCCGTTCCCGGGTGATCGTCGCGGCGCGGGCGGCACGACTGCCCCCGCCGCCCCAGTCGGTCCACCCCGACATCCGCGACCTGGAGGGCCTGGCCGCCTCGTGCACCCGCGGCCGCGGCCTCGGCTTCCTGGGCCGCGCCGCCATCCACCCCCGCCAGCTCCCGATCATCGAACGCGCCTACCTCCCCACCCAGCGGGAGATCGAGGAGGCGGAGACGATCGTGAAGGCGGCAACCCGCGAAAAGGGCGCCCAGGCCCTCCCGGACGGCCGCTTCATCGACGCGGCGGTGGTGGCGGCAGCCCACCGCACCCTGTCCCTGACGAACCGCCGCTGACCCATGTCCTTGCGCCGCGACGGCGAGAACCACGACGGCGGGCCCCGGCGTTGCCAAACCCACCGGAACCCGCCGTCGAACGAACGGCTCAGCTCTTCTTGGCCGACTCGGCGTCGTCCTTGGCCTCGGTCTCGTCTTCGTCCTTGACCTCGTCGGACGCCTCGTCCTTCACCTCGACGTCGGCCTCACCGCCGGAGGCCTCCTCACCACCGGAGGCACCCGGCTCGACCACCGCTTCCCGCCCCGGCCGCTTCTTCGCCGAGATCACGATGTACGCCACCGCCAGCAGGAACACGATCCCCGCGGTCCAGTCGTTCAGCCGCAGCCCCAGGATGTGGTGCGCGTCGTCGACCCGCATGTACTCGATCCAGGCCCGGCCCACGCAGTACGCGGCGACGTACAAGGCGAACGCCCGCCCGTGCCCCATGTTGAAGCGCTTGTCGGCCCAGATGACCAGCAGTGCCACGCCGATGCACCACAGGGACTCGTAAAGGAAGGTGGGGTGGTAGTACCCGGGCACGCGGCCGTCCGTCGAGGACGTGATGTGCAGCGCCCAGGGAACGTGCGTCTCCTTGCCGTACAGCTCCTGGTTGAACCAGTTGCCCCAGCGGCCGCAGGCCTGCGCGAGGGCGATGCCGGGGGCGACCGCGTCGGCGTACGCGGGCATCGGAATGCCCCGCCGGCGGCAGCCGATCCAGGCGCCCAGCGCGCCGAGCGCGATCGCGCCCCAGATGCCGAGGCCGCCCTGCCACACCTTGAAGGCGTCCACCCAGTCGCGGCCCTGGCTGAAGTACAGCTCGTAGTCCGTGATGACGTGGTAGAGCCGGCCGCCGACGAGGCCGAAGGGCACCGCCCAGACAGCGATGTCGGCCACCGTTCCGGCCCGCCCGCCGCGGGCGATCCAGCGCTTGTTGCCGAGCCAGACCGCGACGAAGACGCCGATGATGATGCAGAAGGCATAGCCGCGCAGCGGAATGGGGCCGAGATACAGCACCCCGCGTGACGGGCTCGGAATGTAGGCAAGTTCTTCCATGGCAGGGTCGACGCTACCGTGCCGGACCGGGCCCACGGCAGGCAGCCCGGCTACGGGTCCATAACGGGCGGGTGTGAATACGCCCGCCGCGCCTTACCCCTTGTCGGCCTGCTGGACCAGCTGCTTCAGCTTCGCCGGGGTCATCGACTGGTCCTGGTAGATGTTCTTGCCGTTCAGCAGCACGGTCGGGGTGCCGGTGAAGCCGCTCGACTTGAACGCGGCGTTCGACTTGTCCACCCAGGCGTCGTGCGTGCCCTTGTCGACGCAGGCGCGGAAGGCCGTCGTGTCGAGCCCGCCCACCTTGCCGGCCAGCGCGATGAGCTTGGTGTTGTCGCCGAAGGCGTCGTTGGTCTCCTCGGGCTGGTTGTCGTAGAGCACGTCGTGGTAGTCGCGGAACCTGCCCGCGTCCTGGGCGCAGGCCGCGGCGTTGCCCGCGCGCAGGGAGCCGGTGCCGCCGAGGTTGCCGTCGATGAGCCTGACCAGGTGGTACTCGATCCTGAGCTGTCCGGAGTCGGCCAGTTCGTGGAGCGTGGGGCGGTAAGCCGTCTCGAAGGCCTTGCAGGCCGGGCAGCGGAAGTCCTCCCAGACGGTGAGCGTGGACTTGGCGCCGTCCTTGCCGACCGGGACCGCCAGGCCGTCCTTGCCCTGGGCCCCCGACGGGGCGGTGGCCGGGCCGGAACTCTTGGAGCCCTTGTCCTTGCCCGCGTTGGCGGCAACCACGCCGATCACCGCCGCGAGGCCGAGCACGCAGACCACGCTCGCGCCGACGATCAGGGCCCGCCGCCGCTTCTCGGCGGTCTTCTGCTTCTCGCGCTCGGCCGCCAGCCGCTCCCGGGCGGCGCGCTTTCCCTTATGGTTCTTCTCGCTCACACCCAGGGAACGAACCGGGGAGGCGCAGCGCGCCTCCCCGGTCCCAGGTCCACCCGTTCGGGTGACCGAACGATCCCTTGCGTTCTGTTCCGGACGGATTACGCCTGCCGGCGTACGCCCTGCGCGAGCTCGCCGGCGAGTGCGCGCACGGCCTCCAGGCCGGCCGCCTCGTCCGGCGCGTCGAGCATCCGCTTCACGAAGGCGGACCCGACGATCACGCCGTCGGCGAAGCCGGCCACCTCGGCGGCCTGCTGGGCGTTGGAGACGCCGAGCCCGACGCAGACGGGCAGGCCGCTGCCGGTGGCGCGGGTGCGTTCGACCAGATCGTGGGCCTGCGCGCCCACGGACTCGCGGGTGCCGGTGACGCCCATGAGCGAGGCGGCGTACACGAAGCCGCTGCCGGCCGCGGTGATCTCGGCGAGCCGCGCGTCCTTGCTGCTGGGCGCGACCACGAAGACCGTGGCGAGGCCGTGTTTCTCGGCGTGCTCCCGCCACAGCGCCGACTCCTGGACGGGCAGGTCGGGCAGGATGCACCCGGCACCGCCCGCCTCCGCGAGTTCGGCGGTGAAGCGCTCGACGCCGTAGCGGTCGATGGGATTCCAGTACGTCATGACCAGGATCGGCTTGCCGGTGGCCTGGTGGGCCTCCCTGACCGTGCGCATGACGTGCGCGATCTTGACGCCGCCGCGCAGGGCGATGTCGTCGGCGGTCTGGATGACGGGACCGTCGAGGACGGGGTCGCTGTGCGGCAGGCCGACCTCGACCACGTCCGCACCGCCGTCGAGGGCGGCCTTGATCGCCTCGATGCCGCCGTCCACGGTCGGGAACCCGGCCGGGAGGTAGGCGATGAGCGCGGCGCGGCCCTCGGCCTTGGCACCGGCGAGGGTGTCGGACAGCAGCTGGATGTTCCCGCTCACTTGGCGTCCCCCTCGATCTCCGCGGTGTCGGCGGCGTTGGCCGCGACCTCGGCGTCGGTGTCGTACAGGCCGAAGTAGCGCGCGGCGGTGTCCATGTCCTTGTCGCCGCGGCCGGAGAGGTTGACGACGATCAGGCCGTCCTTGCCCAGCTCCTTGCCGACCTCCAGGGCGCCCGCGAGGGCGTGGGCGCTCTCGATGGCCGGGATGATGCCCTCGGTGCGCGACAGCAGGCGCAGGGCCTGCATCGCCGCGTCGTCGGTGACCGCGCGGTACTCGCCGCGGCCGCTGTCCTTGAGGTACGAGTGCTCCGGGCCGATGCCCGGGTAGTCCAGGCCGGCCGAGATCGAGTACGGCTCGGTGATCTGGCCCTCCTCGTCCTGCAGGACGTAGGACCGGGAGCCGTGCAGGATGCCGGGCTCGCCCGCGGTGAGGGTGGCCGCGTGCTCGCCGGTCTCGACGCCGTGGCCGGCCGGTTCGCAGCCGATGAGGCGGACGCCCGCGTCCGGGATGAAGGCGTGGAACAGGCCGATGGCGTTGGAGCCGCCGCCGACGCAGGCGATCGCGGCGTCCGGGAGGCGGCCGGTGCGCTCCAGCAGCTGGCGGCGGGCCTCCACGCCGATGACCCGGTGGAAGTCGCGGACCATGGCCGGGAAGGGGTGCGGGCCCGCGACCGTACCGAAGAGGTAGTGGGTGCGGTCGACGTTGGCGACCCAGTCGCGGAACGCCTCGTTGATGGCGTCCTTGAGGGTGCGCGAACCCGACTTCACGGCGATGACCTCGGCGCCGAGCATGCGCATACGGGCCACGTTCAGAGCCTGGCGCTGGGTGTCGATCTCACCCATGTAGATCGTGCACTCGAGGCCGAACAGGGCGCAGGCGGTGGCGGTGGCCACGCCGTGCTGACCGGCGCCGGTCTCGGCGATGACCCGGGTCTTGCCCATGCGCTTGGTGAGCAGGGCCTGGCCGAGCACGTTGTTGATCTTGTGGGAGCCGGTGTGGTTGAGGTCCTCCCGCTTGAGGAAGACCCGCGCTCCGCCGGCGTGCTCGGCGAATCTCGGCACCTCGGTCAGGGAGCTGGGCCGGCCGGTGTAGTTGACCAGCAGGTCGTCGAGTTCGCGAGCGAACTCGGGGTCGTGCTTGGCCTTGTCGTACTCGACGGCCACCTCGTCGACGGCGGCGACGAGGGCCTCCGGGATGAACTTGCCGCCGAAGGCGCCGAAGTAGCCTTCGGCGCTCGGTACCTGACCCTCGGGGTCGGGGATGAAGAACTCGCTGGGCATGACTGAACCTCACGGTGAGTTTGGAAAAACCTGATCGCCGTGGGGGCGGGGCTTGTTCGACGGCGAAAGGCCGTCCGTGGCGTGTCGCGCAGTTCCCCGCGCCCCTAGAGGGCGCGCTGCCATCGGCGGCCGTTGACCTGCCCGGGTTCGTCACCGATGACGTAGCGGACACGGCGGCCGTGCACGCGGCGGGCCGGGGCGCGGCAGCCACGAGGGCGGCAGCCGCGCGCCAGGCGGGCGTACCGGTCCACGGTCGTCACGGTGAGAGTCATCGGCGTCAGCCTACCGAAGGTTCAGCCGCGTCCGTGGCGCAGAGCCGGGTGCTCGCCCGCCGCCACCAGGTCGGACACCGCGGTCTTCGGGTCCTTGCCGGTGACCAGGGACTCGCCGACCAGGACGGCGTCGGCGCCGGCGTTGGCGTAGGCGATGAGGTCGTGGGGACCGCGGACGCCGGACTCGGCGACCTTGACGAGGTGGTCGGGGATCTCCGGGGCCACCCGCTCGAAGGTGCCGCGGTCGACCTCCAGGGTCTTGAGGTTGCGCGCGTTGACGCCGATGATCTTGGCGCCCGCGTCCACCGCCCGCTCGACCTCGTCCTCGTCGTGCACCTCGACGAGCGGGGTGAGGCCGATGGAGACGGCGCGCTCGATGAGGGATTCCAGGGCGGGCTGTTCGAGGGCCGCGACGATCAGCAGCGCGAGGTCGGCGCCGTACGCGCGGGCCTCCCAGAGCTGGTACGACGTGACGATGAAGTCCTTGCGCAGGACCGGGATGTCCACCCGCGCGCGGACGGCCTCGAGGTCGGCCAGCGAGCCGCCGAAGCGGCGCTGTTCGGTGAGGACGGAGATGACGGCCGCGCCGCCCGCCTCGTAGTCCGCGGCGAGGCCGGCCGGGTCGGCGATCGCGGCCAGCGCGCCCTTGGAGGGGCTGGAGCGCTTGACCTCGCAGATCACCTTGACGCCGTCGCCCCGCAGGGCGGCCACCCCGTCCTTGGCCGCGGGTGCCTTCGCCGCGCGCTCCTTGAGCTCGTCGAGGCTGACGCGCGCCTGCCGCTCCGCGAGGTCGGCACGTACTCCGTCGATGATCTCGTCGAGCACACTCACGCGAGCGGCCCCCTTCCAGACGGTTGACAGTTGAAGCTTCGGACCGGCGGAAACCCGGTGGTCACTGCGATGGTATCCGCAGCAGGGCGTAGGCCTCGCATCCGGTTGACGCCGGTCCCTCTATCTGGACGCCCACCGGTTGATCAAGGACGCAGCCAGCCACCGAACGGCAGGTTCCGGACAACGGTGAAGACCAGCAGCAACGCCCCCAGCGCCCACAGGTGCGCCGGCCCGGGGGTGAGCCGCGGCGGGCGCCCGCGCGCCGCGCGCACCACCCATACGGTCCACAGGACGGCGAAGAGCGGGTAGCCGACGGTGGCCAGGGCGTTGTCGTGCAGCGCGGCCGCGAGGTCCCCGTGGACGAAGGCGTGCGCGCTGCGCAGGCCGCCGCAGCCGGGGCAGTACAGGCCGGTGACCGCGTAGAGGGGGCAGACGGGGTAGTGGCCGGGCTCGTCGGGGTTCACCGCGCCCACGTAGGCGAAGGCTCCGGCGACGGCCGCCATGATTCCGGCGGGCACGGCGAGGCGCGCGACCGGCGATCCGGTGCGGGACGGTGTGACGGTCTGGCTCTCGGCGTTCACGTCTCGCATTCTCCCCCCGTCGGGCCGCCACGCACGCGCGAGGGGCGATCCGGATGCGGATCGCCCCTCCCTGGGTCCGGTGGACGGACTCTCGCGCGCGTCAGCCCTTCGCGGCCGCGGTGGCCTGGCTGGCGGCCAGCTCCTCCTGGAACTTCGCGTGGGTGTCCTTGGGCTGGCCGAGGCCCATGGCGCTCATGACCCAGCCGACGATGCCGCCGATCACCACGAGCGCCATGCCGGCCCAGAAGCCCACGGGCTGAGCCATCACCATGAAGGCACCCGAAACGCAGAAACCGATGAAGGCGATGATGACACCGGTCCAGGCGGCCGGGGTGTGACCGTGGCTGCTGCCCGCCATGACTTGCTCCTCGTTGCTGTTTACGTGTCTGAGCCGGATGCTCCACCTCATTGTCCCGCACGCGCACACGTGCGCGTCTCGGGGGTGGCTCCAGCGGGGTCGGCCCCGGTGGGGCGCGGCGGCCCCGGCGCGGCGGGGCGTGCGGGGAACGCTACGCCCCCGTGGGGTCCTCGCCGCGGTCCAGCGCCTTCCACAGCTCCTCGGGCCGGTCGGGGTCGACGCCCTTGGCGGCCGTCCGGCGCGGCCGGGGCGCCCCGCTGCGCTCGTAGCGGCCGGACATCGCCGGCCAGTGACGCCCGTAGCGCAGGGCCAGCAGCCCGGCCAGCAGGATCAGCGCGCCGCCGACGGCCGCGACGTAGGGCCAGGCGGTGTGGGAGAGGGCGTGCACGGTCGCCGAGGTGTCGCCCGCGGCCCGCGCGGCCTCCTCGTCGAGCGCGGAGCTGTCGGAGACGCCCAGCAGGGCGGCGGCGACGGTGCCGGCGCCGCAGAGCGCGAGCAGGGCCGCGACCACCGCGCGGCCGGCCCCGCGGACCGCGAAGACGGCGACGAGCGCGGCGAGCCCCACTATGGCGAGCGCCGCGGGGACGCCCGTGACGTCGCTGCCCTTCGCGGTCAGCGAGAAGGGGGCGCCGGCCACGGTCGCGGTGCCCTCCGCCCAGCGCTGCCGGGTGGCCAGCAGCGTCACAGCCGCGCCGAGCGCGCCGGCGGACAGAGCCACGGCGAGGGAGACGCGGCCGGCCCGGGCGGGTCCTGCGGCTTGGGAACGGGGGTGCGGTACGGCAGTCACGTACTCCACTATCGCCTGCCTTCGGTCGGACGCGTCACCCGGGGCTGTCAACCCATGGCCGGATCATGGTTCCGCCATGGACACCTCAGGCGGGCCGGATGGCACGCCCAGGAGGGGCAAAGGATGGTCACGGCTTCAACGATCTTCTTGTTGACGTGTTCCAGCCACATTTAGGTTCACGCCGGTCCACGGGCGAACCGGCTCGCGGACCGATCGGCGCACCCGCATGTCTCCCCATGGTTCACCAGCCTCTCGGAGGAAGTACGTTGCGCAGAACCGTTTTGAACACCGCGGTCCGGCTCGGCGCCAAGTTCGTCTCCAACAGCTACGGCGGCTCCGAGTCCGCCGGCGACGCGACGTACGACTCCAGCTACTTCGACCACCCGGGCGTCGCCATCACCGTCTCCTCCGGCGACAACGGCTACGGCGTGGAGTACCCCGCCTCCTCCCGGTACGTGACGGCGGTGGGCGGCACCTCGCTGAAGACCGCGTCGAACTCCCGCGGCTGGACCGACACGGTGTGGAGCGGGGCCGGCTCCGGCTGCTCCGGCTACGACGCCAAGCCGGCCTGGCAGACCGACAGCGGCTGCGCCGAGCGGACCGTCGCCGACGTCTCCGCGGTCGCCGACCCCAACACCGGCGTCGCGGTGTACGACAGCTACCGGCAGGCCACCGGCTGGATGGTCTTCGGTGGCACCAGCGCCTCGGCCCCGCTGATCGCGGCGACCTACGCGCTGGCGGGCGGCTCCAACGGCAGCTGCGGCGGCACCTACCTGTGCACCGGCACCATCGGCTACGACGGGCCGTCCGGCCGCGGCGTGCCGAACGGGACCGCCGCCTTCACCGGCTGAACGGCCCTACCCGCCCAGCCTGTTCGCGGTGTGCACCGCGCGGAGGACCGCGGCCGCCTTGTTGCGGCACTCCTGGTCCTCCGCGACCGGGTCGGAGTCGGCCACGATGCCGGCTCCGGCCTGCACGTACGCGGTGCCGTCCCGCAGCAGGGCCGTGCGGATGGCGATGGCGGTGTCGGAGTCGCCCGCGAAGTCCAGGTAGCCGACGCAGCCGCCGTACAACCCGCGCCGGGACGGCTCCAGTTCGTCGATGATCTGCATCGCGCGGGGCTTGGGGGCACCCGAGAGGGTGCCCGCCGGGAAGCACGCCGTCAGGACGTCGAAGGCGGTGTGGCCGGCGGCCACTCTGCCGGTGACGGTCGAGACGATGTGCATCACGTGCGAGTACCGCTCGACCGACATGAAGTCGACCACCTCGACGGAGCCCGGCTCGCAGACCCGCCCCAGGTCGTTGCGGCCGAGGTCGACCAGCATCAGGTGCTCGGCGCGCTCCTTGGGGTCGGCGAGCAGCTCGTCG
Organism: Streptomyces sp. MAI_2237; assembly: GCF_054189285.1. Lineage (NCBI taxonomy): Bacteria > Bacillati > Actinomycetota > Actinomycetes > Kitasatosporales > Streptomycetaceae > Streptomyces > Streptomyces sp. MAI_2237. The sequence continues at coordinate 966,365 of NZ_JAJPGQ010000001.1, forward strand.
GCGAGGGCCTGGTCCTCCTGCGGGGTGGCCCCGCGGTGCCGGGTGCCGGCGATCGGATGGACCATGGCGCGTCCGGCCTCGACCTTGACCAGGGCCTCGGGGGACGAGCCGACGATGTCGAAGCCGTCGAAGCGGAACAGGTACATGTACGGGGAGGGGTTGGTCGCCCGCAGGACCCGGTAGACGTCCAACGCGCTCGCCGTGCACGGCGTTTCGAAGCGCTGCGAGGGGACGACCTGGAAGGCCTCGCCCGCGCGGATGCGCTCCTTGATGTCCTCGACCGCGTCCTGGAAGTCGGGGCCGCCCCACAGGGCCGTGTACTCGGGGAGTTCGGAGGGCGGCAGCACGGCGGGCGGCTGCGGGACGGCCCGGGACAGGTCCGCCTCCATCGCGTCGAGCCGGGCCACGGCGTCCGCGTGGGCCTCGTCCACGCCCGTGTCGAGGTCGTTGTGGTTGATCGCGTTGGCGATCAGCAGGACCGAGCCCTCCCAGTGGTCCATCACGGCGAGGTCGCTGGTGAGCAGCATGGTCAGCTCGGGCAGCCGCAGGTCGTCGCGCTCGCCGGGGCCGATCCGCTCCAGGCGGCGCACGATGTCGTAGCCGAGGTAGCCGACCATGCCGCCGGTGAAGGGCGGCAGGTCCTCCTGGTGCGGGGTGTGCAGCGCCTCGATGGTGGCGCGCAGGGCGGCGAGCGGGTCGCCGTCGACGGGGACGCCGACGGGCGGGGTGCCCAGCCAGTGGGCCTGGCCGTCGCGGGCGGTGAGGGTGGCGGCCGAGCGGACGCCGACGAAGGAGTAGCGGGACCAGGAGCGGCCGTTCTCGGCGGACTCCAGCAGGAAGGTGCCGGGCCGCTCGGCGGCGAGCTTGCGGTAGAGCGCGACCGGGGTGTCGCCGTCGGCGAGGAGCTTGCGCGTGACCGGGATGACACGGCGGTCGGCGGCGAGCTTGCGGAAGGTCTCGAGGTCCATGGCGGATGACCTTACTGACCCGCGGCCGGGACACCGGAGTCGGCGCCCTCGAGGAGGACGTCCGCGTCGAAGCAGGTGCGGGCGCCGGTGTGGCAGGCGGCGCCGACCTGGTCGACCTTGACCAGCACGGTGTCGGCGTCGCAGTCCAGGGCGACCGACTTGACCCACTGGAAGTGCCCGGAGGTGTCGCCCTTCACCCAGTACTCCCGGCGGCTGCGCGACCAGTAGGTGCAGCGGCCGGTGGTGAGGGTGCGGTGCAGCGCCTCGTCGTCCATCCAGCCGAGCATCAGCACCTCACCGGTGTCGTACTGCTGGGCGATGGCGGGGAGGAGGCCGTCGGGGCTGCGCTTCAGGCGCGCGGCGATCTCCGGGTCGAGGGGGCTGTGCGGAGGCGTACCGGTCATGGGGCCATTGTGCCGTGCGCCACGGACAGTGACGGCGTGGTGTCCACTACGCGGACCCGTGGTCCGGTCGTAGGCTGGCTGCATGTCGACATTCGCCAAGCGTGAACGACTTCTTCTCGCCGACCTGTTGGAGGCGGAGGGCCCGGACGCCCCGACCCTCTGCGAGGGCTGGCGCACCCGTGACCTCGCCGCGCACGTGGTGGTGCGCGAGCGCCGCCCGGACGCCGCCGGCGGCATCCTGATCAAGCAGCTCGCGCCCCGCCTGGAACGGGTGATGGCGGAGTTCGCCGCGAAGCCGTACGAGGAGCTGATCCAGCTCATCCGCACCGGCCCGCCGCGCTTCTCGCCGTTCCAGCTCAAGCAGGTCGACGAGATGTCGAACACGGTCGAGTTCTACGTCCACACCGAGGACGTCCGCCGGGCACAGCCGGACTGGACGCCGCGCGAGCTCGACCAGGTCTTCCAGGACGCCCTCTGGTCGCGGCTGGAGCGCACCGCCCGTCTGATGGGCCGCAACATCCCCACCGGGCTGGTGCTGCGCCGGCCCGACGGGCAGACGGTGGTCGCGCACCGCGGCACGCCCGTGGTGACGGCGACCGGGGAGCCGTCGGAGCTTCTGCTGTTCTCCATGGGGCGGCAGAGCACCGCCACGGTGGAGCTGGACGGCGACAAGGACGCCATCAGCAAGCTGCACGAGGCCAAGCAGCTCGGCCTCTGAGCCGGTCCGGTCACCGGATCGGCCTCTGCGCCGGTCCGGTCACCGGGGCAGCTCGGCGCGGCGCAGGGAGCCGGAGCACAGCGCCACCACACCGCCGAGAGCGCAGACCGCGGCGCACACCGCGAAGACGGGCCCGGTACCCCACAGGTCGGCCGCCCAGCCGACCACGGGGAAGGTGAGCGGTGCGACGCCGAAGCCGACGAGCGTGGAGGCGGCGGTGACCCGGCCGACGTAGGCCGGACCCGCCGCGCTCTGTATGAGCGCCCCGGTCACGGCTCCCGCCAGCCCGGCGAGCAGCCCGATGCACACGGCCACGAAGGTCCCCGCGGCGACGGTCGAGGTCTGGGCGAGCGAGCCGATGGCCACGGCGCTCAGAAGGTTCGTGACCGCGGTCACGAGGCCGGCCCGGGGCACCCGGCCGCGCCAGGTGAGCAGCAGCGAGGCGGCTCCGGCGCCGGTGCCGAATCCGGCCAGCACCCAGCCCATGCCGGAGGAGCCCCAGCCGCGGTCCTGGGCGAGCAGGGTCAGGCCGAGGTTCATCGGGCCGACGAACCCGAGGTCGCTCAGGGCCGCGGCGACCACCAGCGGGCGCAGCACCTTGTCCTGTCGGACATGACGCAGCCCGGCGCGCAGTTCGGCCAGGACCGAGGCCCGTTCGGGAACGTCGTCCGGGGCCGGCGTGCCCACCCGGACGGTCAGCAGCAGCGGCAGGGACGCCCCGACCAGCAGCGCGGCCAGCCCGAACGCCCCCGCCGTGCCGCCGAGGGCGACGCCGAGGCCGCCCAGCGGGCCGCCGAGGACGTTGGCGAGCCGGACGGCCAGGCCGCGCATGCCCTGGACGCGGGCGAGCTGGCCGCGCCCGGTTATCCGGGCGGGCAGGGCGCCCGCGGCGGGCAGGAAGACGGCGTCGACGAGACCGAAGACCACGGCGACCGCGCCCAGCAGCCACAGCCCGGGGCTGGCGGCGAGCAGCAGGGCCGCCGCGGTCAGGACGAGGACGGTGCGTGCCGCGGTGCAGACCAGGACGGTCGGGCGCGGTCCGTAGCGGTCGGCGATCACGCCTCCGCCGAGCATCAGCAGGGCGCGCGGCAGCGCGCCGGCCGCGGTGACCAGGCCGGCCTGGGCCGGGGTGCCGGACTGGACGGCGGCCCAGGACAGGGCGATGTAGTAGACGTTGTCGCCGATCGCGGACGAGACGTACGCGCCGAGCCAGCGCAGGACGTTGGCGTCGCGGTGGGCCGGGCCGGCGAGCGGGTCGGCCGTGGGGGCGAGCGTGGTGGGCACGCGGTCCGTCCTCTCAGACGCGGAAGGGGAAGCCGTACGTGTGCACCGCGACGTTCTCGCGGCCCTCGGTGTCGCCCGCCGCGTCGGCGGCGCGGCCGCGCTCCTCGTACCTGCGGACGAGGGCGTGCATCTCCTTGGACAGAGCGGTCAGTTCCTCCGGGGTGAGTTTGAGCAGCCACTCCGAGGAGTCGTGGGCGGTGGCCCAGGCGGCGCTCCAGTGGGCACGCTCGTCGAGGAAGCGGCGGTACATGTCGGCGCGCTGCTCGAAGAACAGGCGGCTGGCCGCGGTGTGCGCGGCGGCCTTCTCGGGGGCGTCGCGGAAGTCCTCGTCGCGGACGCTGACGCCGTCGGAGGCGGGCTGCCACCAGCGCTCCCGGCCGTCCGCACTCCGGGGCTCGGCCTCCTCGACGAGGCCGTGCTCGGCGAGTTTGCGCAGGTGGTAGCTGACCAGGGAGACGGCCTCGTCGACCTGCTCGGCCAGATGTGAGGCCGTCGCCGCGCGCGCGATGGTCAGGCACCGGTACAGCTGCATCCGCAGAGGGTGGGCGAGGGCCTTGAGGGTGCCCACGTCCTGGATACGGCGGTCTCTCTCCCTGTCTGCCATGCCCCCACGCTAGAAAGGAAAGAGAAATTGCACAATATATTTTGCGCAACTTCTCTTTCGCATCTGCCCATGAAGGAGCCCCGGTCACCAGGTGACCGGGGCTCACGACGGGCCGCGGCGCCTCAGCGCACGGGGTGGCCCGCCTCCTTCAGCGTCTGCTTCACCTCGCCGATCCGCAGGTCCCCGAAGTGGAACACCGACGCGGCCAGCACCGCGTCCGCGCCCGCCGCGACGGCCGGCGGGAAGTCTGCCAGCCTGCCGGCGCCGCCCGAGGCGATCAGCGGGACGGTGACGTGCTTGCGGACGGCCGCGATCATCTCCAGGTCGTAGCCGTCCTTGGTGCCGTCCGCGTCCATCGAGTTCAGCAGGATCTCGCCGGCGCCCAGCTCGGCCGCCCGGTGCGCCCACTCGACGGCGTCGATGCCGGTGCCGCGCCGGCCGCCGTGGGTGGTGACCTCGAAGGTGCCCTCCGGCGTGCGGCGCGCGTCGACGGAGAGCACGAGCACCTGCCGGCCGAACCGCTCGGCGATCTCGCGGATCAGGTCGGGACGGGTGATCGCGGCGGTGTTGACGCCCACCTTGTCGGCGCCGGCCCGCAGCAGCTTGTCCACGTCCTCGGCGGTGCGCACGCCGCCGCCCACGGTCAGCGGGATGAACACCTGCTCGGCCGTGCGGCGCACCACGTCGTACGTCGTCTCGCGGTTGCCGGACGACGCGGTGATGTCCAGGAACGTCAGCTCGTCGGCGCCCTCGGCGTCGTACACCTTGGCCATCTCGACCGGGTCGCCCGCGTCGCGCAGGTTCTGGAAGTTGACGCCCTTGACGACCCGGCCGTTGTCCACGTCCAGGCAGGGGATGACTCGGACCGCCAGGGTCATGAATCCACGGCTCCTCTGAATGCCTCTAGTTCCACTTCGACCAGGATGCGCGGGTCGACGAAGCCCTCCACGACCAGCAGGGTCGACACCGGCCGCACCGTGTCGAAGAGCTCCTTGTGAGCGCGGCCGACGGCGTCGACGTCCCGCGCGTGGGTCAGGAACATCCGGGTCCGGATCACCGATCCGACCCCGAGCCCGAACTCGCCGATCGCCTCGATCGCGCTGGTGAAGGCCACCTTGGCCTGCTCGTACGGGTCGCCCTCCCCGTACAGCACATCGCCCTTGAAGGACGTCGTGCCCGCCACCAGCACGCGGTCGCCCGCCGCGACGGCACGCGCGAAACCGAAGGACTCCTCCCAGGGAGTTCCGCTCTGCACACGCCGTACGGCATCGCTCATGACGACACAACCTCCAAGGCCTCTTCCAGGGTGAACGCCTTCGCGTACAGGGCCTTCCCGACGATGGAGCCCTCGACACCGAGGGGGACCAGTTCGGCGATGGCGCGCAGGTCGTCGAGCGAGGACACGCCGCCGGAGGCCACGACCGGGCGGTCCGTCGCGGCGCAGACGTTCCGCAGCAGCTCCAGGTTCGGGCCCTGCAGCGTGCCGTCCTTGGCGATGTCCGTCACCACGTACCGGGCGCAGCCCTCCCGATTGAGGCGCTCCAGCGTCTCGTACAGGTCGCCGCCGTCGCGGGTCCAGCCGCGGCCGCGCAGGGTCGTGCCGCGTACATCCAGGCCCACCGCGATCTTGTCGCCGTGCTCGGCGATGACCTTGGCGACCCACTCCGGGGTCTCCAGGGCGGCCGTGCCGAGGTTGACCCGGGTGCAGCCGGTGGCGAGGGCGGCGGCGAGGGTGTCGTCGTCGCGGATGCCGCCGGACAGCTCCACCTTGATGTCCATGGCCCCGGTCACCTCGGCGATCAGCGCCCTGTTGTCGCCGGTGCCGAACGCGGCGTCCAGGTCGACCAGGTGCAGCCACTCGGCACCCGACCGCTGCCAGGCGAGGGCGGCCTCCAGCGGGGAGCCGTACGAGGTCTCCGTGCCGGACTCGCCGTGCACGAGGCGGACGGCCTGGCCGTCGCGCACGTCGACGGCGGGGAGGAGTTCGAGCTTGCTCACAGTGTTCCGATCCAGTTGGTGAGGAGCTGGGCTCCGGCGTCGCCGGACTTCTCGGGGTGGAACTGCGTGGCCCACAGGGCGCCGTTCTCGACGGCGGCCACGAACGGCTTGCCGTGCGTCGCCCAGGTCACCTTGGGGGCGAGCAGGGTCGGGTTGTGCGTCTCCAGCGCCCAGTCGTGGACGGCGTAGGAGTGCACGAAGTAGAAGCGGGCGTCCGCGTCCAGGCCGTCGAACAGCTCGGAGCCGGCCGGTGTCTCGACGGTGTTCCAGCCCATGTGGGGCACGATCTCGGCCTGCAGCGGCTCGACCGTGCCGGGCCACTCGTCCATCCCCTCGGTCTCCACGCCGTGCTCGATGCCGCGCGCGAAGAGGATCTGCATGCCGACGCAGATGCCCATCACCGGGCGCCCGCCGGACAGCCGCCGGTCGATGATCCAGTCGCCGCGGGCCTCCTTCAGGCCCTTCATGCAGGCGGCGAAGGCGCCGACACCGGGCACCAGCAGGCCGTCGGCGTTCATGGCCCGGTCGAAGTCACGCGTGATCTCGACGTCCGCGCCCGCGCGCGCGAGGGCGCGCTCGGCGGAACGGACGTTGCCGAAGCCGTAGTCGAAGACGACGACCTTCTTGGGGGCGCTCAATTCCACACCTCCAGCCTCATGATCCCCGCGACCAGGCACATCGCGGCGCCGATCGACAGCAGCACGACGAGCTGCTTGGGCATGCCCTGCTTGACGAAGGAGATGATGCCGCCGACCAGGAAGAGGCCGACGACGATCAGGAGGGTCGACAGGCCGTTCACAGCGCGCCCTTCGTGGAGGGGAGGATGCCGGCCGCGCGCGGGTCGCGCTCGGAGGCGTAGCGCAGAGCCCGTGCCAGCGCCTTGAACTGGCACTCCACGATGTGGTGCGCGTTGCGGCCGTACGGCACGTGCACGTGCAGCGCGATCTGGGCCTGGGCCACGAAGGACTCCAGGATGTGCCGCGTCATCGTGGTGTCGTACTCGCCGATCATCGGCGCCATGTTCTCGGGCTCGGTGTGCACGAGGTAGGGGCGGCCGGACAGGTCGACGGTGACCTGGGCGAGGGACTCGTCCAGCGGGACCGTGCAGTTGCCGAAGCGGTAGATGCCCACCTTGTCGCCGAGCGCCTGCTTGAAGGCGGCGCCGAGCGCGAGGGCGGTGTCCTCGATGGTGTGGTGGGAGTCGATGTGCAGATCGCCCTCGGTCTTCACGGTGAGGTCGAACAGACCGTGCCGGCCGAGCTGGTCGAGCATGTGGTCGTAGAAGCCGACGCCCGTCGACACGTCGACCTTGCCGCTGCCGTCGAGATCGATCTCGACGAGCACCGACGTCTCCTTGGTGACTCGCTCCACGCGTCCCACGCGGCTCATGAACTCTGCTCCTTCTTCATTGCACGGACCGCGTCGAGGAACGCGTCGTTCTCCTCCGGGGTACCGGCGGACACCCGCAGCCACCCCGGAATGCCGTTGTCGCGGACCAGCACACCCCGGTCGAGGATCTCCTGCCAGGCCGCGTGGGAGTCCTCGAACCGCCCGAACTGCACGAAGTTGGCATCGGACTCCACGACCTCGTAGCCGGCGGCGCGCAGTTCGGCGACCAGCCGGTCCCGCTCCGCCTTGAGCTGCTCGACGTACTTCAGCAGCGTGTCGGTGTGCTCCAGGGCGGCGAGCGCGGTCGCCTGCGTGACCGAGGAGAGGTGGTACGGCAGCCGTACGAGCTGGACGGCGTCGACGACCGCCGGGTGCGCGGCGAGGTAGCCCAGGCGCAGGCCCGCCGCGCCGAACGCCTTCGACATCGTCCGGGAGACGACCAGGTTGGGCCGGCCCTCGATCAGCGGCAGCAGCGAGCGGCCGTGGCTGAACTCGATGTACGCCTCGTCCACGATCACCATGGACGGCTTGGCCGCCTGCGCGGCCTCGTACAGGGCGAGGACCGTCTCGGGAGGGACGGCGTTGCCGGTGGGGTTGTTGGGGGTGGTGACGAAGACGACGTCCGGCCGGTGCTCGGCCATGGCCTTCTCGGCCGCCGCGAGGTCGATGGTGAAGTCCTCGTTGCGGGGACCGGAGATCCAGCCGGTGCCGGTGCCGCGCGCGATGAGCGCGTGCATCGAGTACGACGGCTCGAAGCCGATCGCCGTGCGGCCCGGTCCGCCGAAGGTCTGCAGCAGCTGCTGGATGACCTCGTTGGAGCCGTTGGCCGCCCAGACGTTGGCCGGGCCGACCTCGTGGCCGGAGGTGTCCGTCAGGTACGCGGCGAGCCGCGTGCGCAGCTCCACCGCGTCCCGGTCCGGGTAGCGGTTGAGGTTCCGGGCGGCCTCACGGACGCGCTCGGCGATGCGCTCGACCAGCGGCTCGGGCAGCGGGTAGGGGTTCTCGTTGGTGTTCAGCCGTACGGGGACGTCCAACTGGGGCGCGCCGTAAGGGGACTTGCCGCGCAGCTCGTCCCGTACGGGAAGGTCGTCGATGCCGGTCACTTGCTCTGGGGAACCTTCCATCCGAACCGGGCCTTGATCGCCGCGCCGTGCGCCGGGAGGTCCTCCGCCTCCGCCAGCGTGACCACGTGGTGCGCGACCTCGGCCAGCGCGTCCTCGGTGTAGTCGACGATGTGGATGCCACGCAGGAAGGACTGCACGGACAGGCCCGAGGAGTGGCAGGCGCACCCGCCGGTCGGCAGCACGTGGTTGGAGCCGGCCGCGTAGTCGCCGAGCGAGACCGGGGCCCAGGGGCCGATGAAGATCGCGCCCGCGTTCTTCACCCGGTCGGCCACCGCGGCGGCGTCGGCGGTCTGGATCTCCAGGTGCTCGGCACCGTAGGCGTCGACCACCCGCAGGCCCTCGTCGACGCCGTCGACGAGGACGATCGCGGACTGCCGGCCCGCGAGCGCCGGGCGGATCCGGTCCTCGATGTGCTTGGTGGCCGCGACCTGCGGCTCGAGCTCCTTCTCGACGGCGTCCGCGAGGGCGAGGGAGTCGGTGACGAGGACGGCGGCGGCGAGCGGGTCGTGCTCGGCCTGGCTGATCAGGTCCGAGGCGACGTGCACCGGGTCGGCCGTGTCGTCGGCGAGGATCGCGATCTCGGTCGGCCCGGCCTCGGCGTCGATGCCGATCTTGCCGGTGAAGTAGCGCTTGGCGGCGGCGACCCAGATGTTGCCGGGGCCGGTCACCATGTTGGCGGGCAGGCAGGACTCGGTTCCGTGGGCGAACATCGCGACGGCCGTGGCGCCGCCGGCGGCGTACACCTCGTCGACGCCGAGCAGGGCGCAGGCGGCGAGGATCGTCGGGTGCGGCAGGCCCCCGAACTCGGCCTGCGCCGGGGAGGCGAGGGCGATCGACTCGACGCCGGCCTCCTGGGCCGGGACGACGTTCATGATCACGGAGGACGGGTAGACCGACCGGCCGCCCGGCGCGTACAGGCCGACGCGCTCGACGGGCACCCACTTCTCGGTCACGGAGCCGCCCGGCACCACCTGGGTCGTGCGGGTCGTACGGCGCTGCTCGCGGTGGACTAGCCGGGCGCGCCGGATGGACTCCTCCAGGGCCGCGCGGACCGCCGGGTCGAGTTCGTCGAGGGCCTTGGCGAGGGCCTCGGCGGGCACCCGCACCTGCTCCAGCCGGACGCCGTCGAACTTCTCGGCGAAGTCGATCAGCGCCGCGTCGCCCCGATGATGCACGGCCTCGCAGATCGGACGCACCTTCTCCAGGGCGGCCGAGACGTCGAAGTCGGCTCGGGGCAGCAGGTCGCGCAGGGCGGGGCCCTCGGGAAGGGCGTCGCCGCGCAGATCGATTCGGGAGATCACGGGGTCAATTCTCTCAGACCCGGGTCAGCCGTCGTCCGCGCGTATCAATGGCTGATACAGAACCGCCCCGGAACCCGGAAGATCGCCGTCACGTCTGGTGATTCGGGTGTGACGCACCGGGCATGAACAGTTGTGCGAACACAGGAGTGGAGGAGTTGTGACCGAGGGGGCCGGCATCCACGCCGGAGACCTGCCGGACGACCTGAGCGCGGCCGAGGCCGGCATGTGGCAGGCCTTCCGCAACGGCAGCACGTACGACCTCAGCAGCGGTGACGCGGCCGTCGACGATCCGCACGGCCGGCATTCCTGGGGGCCCGAGCGGACCGTGCGGGCGCGCATCGTGGCCTGGCTGCTGCTGGACGGCCCGCCGGCCCTCGCGGGCCGCGTCTCCGCGCTGAAACTGCGCGGGGTGCTGATCAGCGGCTCCCTGGAGCTCTCCGGCGGGATCGTGGTGCCGTACGTGGAGATGCGCGGCTGCCGCTTCGAGCGGGAGCTGCTGCTGCCGGAGGCCCGCTTCACCACCGTGCGGCTGGTGGACTGCTCGGTGCCGCGCCTGGAGGCGGCCCGGGTGCACACCGAGGGCGATCTGCACCTGCCGCGCTGCCGGTTCCCGGGCGGCGTGCGGCTCACCGACGCCCACATCGGCACCGACCTGATGCTCAGCCAGGCGATCGTCCACCCCGACCGCGCCGGCCGCTCGATCGCCGCGGACGGCATGACGGTCGGCCAGGACCTGCAGGCCGAGCTGCTGGAGGCGGAGGGCGAGCTGAGCCTGCGCAGCGCCAAGGTGGGCGTCAGCCTGAGCCTGCGCGGCGCCCGGCTGACCAGCTCCGGCACCCGGCACGCGCTCAACGCGCCCCAGCTGACCGTCGGGCGCACCCTGTACCTGACCCCGGCGGGCGTCGGGGCGTCCACGCCGAGCGGGGCGACTCCGGCGCGCGGGACCCGGATCCAGCGGTTCGAGTGCCGGGGCGGGGTGCGGCTGGACGACGGGCGGTTCGGGGACGCGGTCGACCTGGAGCGGGCGCGGTTCGTCCTCACCGACGACCAGGAGCTGTCGCTGCGCCGGGTGCAGACGCCGGAGCTGCGCTTCCTCGGCGAGCGGCCGCAGCGCGGCAAGGTCGCCCTGTCGGGCGCGCGGGTGGTCAACCTGGTCGACCGGGCGAGCGCCTGGCCGGGCCCGGGCAACCTGCACATGGGCGGCTTCCAGTACGAGAACCTCGTACCGCTCGGGCCCTTCCCGCTGGCGGAGCGGCTGGATTGGGTGGCCGCGGCGACCGCCGAGTACAACCCGGAGCCGTACGAGCGCCTGGCCGCCGTGCTGCGGGCCGGCGGCGAGGACGAGGACGCGCGCGAGGTGCTGCTGGCCAAGCAGCGGCGGCGGCGCGAGAGCCTGCCGATCGCCGCGAAGCTGTGGGGGTACGCGCAGGACTGGACGGTGGCCTACGGGTACCGGCCGGGGCGGGCCGCGGTGTGGATGGCGGTGCTGTGGGCGGCGGGCTCACTGGCCTTCGCGCACGCGAGCCACCCGCCGCTGCAGCCGGGGGCGGCGCATCCGCCGTGGAACCCGGCCCTGTTCGCCCTAGACCTGCTGCTACCGGTCATCGACCTGGGCCAGGTCGGCGTCTGGCAGCTGAGCGGCGGCTGGCAGTGGCTGGCCGCGGTGATGGTCCTCCTGGGCTGGGTGCTGGCGACGACGGTGGCGGCCGGGGCGACGCGCATGCTGCGCCGCAACTGATCATCACAGGACGCGCACGCTTCGGCCACTCGTTCAACATTCGACTTTTACAGGCTCTTGACCGCCCGGCGTACAACTTTCCATGACTTGTCCCCTCCGGCTGGCGCCCGCCTGACCTGCGGCCTTTCAATGGTCGACACCATGGCACCGCTGTTCAACCGCGCGGCCCGGACCACCCGCTCCGCGCCGCACTCCCCCACCGCGCCGCTCGCGGACGGCTCAGGGCCGCCCGCCGGCTCCGGCCTGCCCGCCGACGGCGAGGTGCTGCTCGACGCGCCCGACGACCGCCTCGGACCGGCGCTCGTCGCGGCGGCCCACGGCGAGTACGCACCGGCGGCCGCACTGCTCGCGGGCACCCGCGCGCATGCCGAGTGGGAGTACCGCGACCGGTACGCCGGACGGCTGTCGGCCTTCGCCCGGGCCCGGGTCGAGTGGCTGGAGCGGTGGTACGCCGACGCGCCGCGGGACCCGGACGTGCTGCTGCTGCGGGCCCAGCTCGCGGTGGACCGGGCCTGGGACTCCCCGGCCCGCGCCGAGCTGCTGCGTGAGGTGAGCTCCCTGATCACGGCCGCCGCACGGGCCGCCGACCCCGACCCGGTGCCCTGGCGGATCGCGCTGGACCACGCGCGCGGCGCCGGCGCCGGCCACAAGTACTTCGGCGAACTGTGGGAGGCGGCGCTGCGCCGCGCCCCGCACCACTACGGCTGCCATGTGGCCGCCCTGCGCTATCTGGCCACCTCCTGGCAGGGCTCGTACGCCGAGTGCTTCGACTTCGCCGATCGGGCCGCGCAGGACGCGCCCGCCGACTCGCTCCTCCAGGCACTGCCGTCACGGGCGGCCCTCGCGTGCCTCACCGGCGGCGCCGGCACGGCCGTACCGCCGGAGCGGCTGCACGCTGCCGCCGACCGGGCGATCGCGTTCTCGGCCCGCTTCCCGGCGGCCACCCCGTGGCCGGCCGAGATCCGCAACAAGCTGACGTACGTCCTCGTCGGCCTGGAGCGCTGGCCGGACGCCCTCGGCCAGCTGCGCCTCATCGGCCCGTACGCCACGTCCTTCCCCTGGGACCACCTGTCGGACGACCCGCTGGCCCTGTTCCTGAAGGTGCGTTCCGACGTCGTCGGACGGTGCCCGGCCGGGTCCGTGACGGTGCCGCGCGATCCACGAAGCGAGCGCGGCGGACGCGCCGGCTCCGGCGACCATTAGGCTCTTGCGCCGTGACCACCGTCCGTCTTCCCCTCTTCCCCCTGAACTCGGTGCTGTTCCCCGGGCTGGTACTGCCGCTCAACGTCTTCGAGGAGCGCTATCGCGCCATGATGCGTGAGCTGCTGAAGACCCCCGAGGAGGAGTCGCGCCGGTTCGCCGTCGTGGCGATCCGCGACGGCCACGAGGTGGCCCCGAGCGCCCCCGGCATGCCGGATCCCACGTCCGTGCCCGACATCGGCCCGGCGGCCGGCTTCGGCGCCGACCCGACGGCCTCCTTCCACGCCGTGGGCTGCGTGGCGGACGCCGCGACGATCCGGGAGCGGGAGGACGGCACCTTCGAGGTGCTGGCCACCGGCACGACCCGGGTGCGGCTGCTGTCGGTGGACACCTCGGGCCCGTTCCTCACCGCCGAGCTGGAGGGGCTCACCGAGGAGCCGGGCGAGGAGGCGGGCGCGCTCGCCGAGGGCGTGCTGCGGGCCTTCCGCCAGTACCAGAAGCGGCTGGCGGGCGCGCGCGAACGCTCCCTGTCGACCGGCGCGGAACTCCCCGACGAGCCCTCCGTGGTCTCCTACCTGGTCGCGGCGGCCATGATGCTGGACACGCCCACCAAGCAGCGCCTCCTCCAGGCGCCGGACACCGCGTCCCGGCTGCGCGACGAACTGAAACTCCTTCGCTCCGAGACGGCCATCATCCGTAACCTGCCGTCACTGCCGGCGGCGGACCTGACCCGCGGCCGCACGAGCCTCAACTGACGTCACTGCGAGGGCCGGGATGGCGAAGAAGTCGAAGAAGCAGCAGCAGGGCGGCACGCCGGCGACGGTGGCGCTGACCGCCGCGGGCGTGGCGTTCACGGTCCACGCCTACGAGCACGACCCCGCCCACCCCTCCTACGGCGAGGAGGCCGCGGAGGCCATGGGCGTCTCCCCCGACCGTGTCTTCAAGACGCTGGTGGCCGACGTGGACGGGACCCTGACCGTGGCGGTGGTCCCGGTGGCGGGCAGCCTGGACCTCAAGGCGCTGGCGGCCGCGGTGGGCGGCAAACGGGCGGCGATGGCGGACCCGGCCCTCGCCGAGCGCACCACGGGCTACGTCCGCGGCGGCATCTCGCCGCTCGGCCAGCGCAAGAGGCTGCCCACGGTCCTGGACTCCTCCGCCTCCGCCCACGCAACGATCTGCGTCTCGGCGGGGCGCCGCGGCCTGGAGGTCGAACTCTCCCCCGAGGACCTGGCGAAGCTCACCGAAGCGGTGGTGGCCCCCGTCGGGCGTGCGTGACCCCTCGACGCCCGTCCCCCGCTCGGTTAAGAACGAGGGACATGTCGAAGAAAACCCGCAAACGCAAGTGGCGCATGAAGAAGGGCCGCTCGAACCACGGCCACCGTCCGGCGTAAGTCCCTACGACAGCGGGGTCCCGGGGTCTTCTACGACAGCGGGGCCCCGTACGGGTCCTTCGGGAGGGGGCCCTGCGGGTACGGCTCCGGGTCCCGGGGGCCGAACAGCGCGGTCAGGCCGACGTGCACGATCAGCGCGGCCAGCGACCAGGTCAGCAGCGCGCCCTTCGCGCCCAGCTTGAGCGGAGCCGAGAACGTCACTCCCTTGCCGACCTGCCGGGCGTGGGCGATGACGTCCTGCTGGGGGCCGAGCCACACGCCGATCCGCCAGGCCAGCAGGGAGGCGAGCAGCCCTCCGACGCCCAGGGCCACGACCAGCGGCACTCCGCCGCGCCGGCGCCACAGGAAGACCGCCAGAGCGCTGACGACGCCGAAGGCGAGCGCGAGCAGCGTGAACGTTCCGTCCACCCCGATGGCCTGCTCCCCCTCACTGTCCGCGAGGTAGACCACCCAGCTCTTGTCGACGATGTCGCCGACCAGCGGCACGTGCGGCGCCAGCCACCACCACAGCAGCCCGAGCAGCACACCGCCGAGCGCCACCGCCACCGTGACGACGGCGGCCTCGCGCACTTCCGTCTTCATTCCGGGCCCGTCCTGTCCGTACGTACCGTGCCAGGCGGCGTCCTGCGGCGCGGGCGCCGCATGCCCGGCGGCCGGGGGCTGCCACGCGTTCTGCGCGGACTGTTCGTGCGGCGGCGGAGGAGGAGTCAACGGTGCGGTCACCCTGACATCGTGCCAGGCCCGCCTGTGCGGCGCGTCACCGGACGGCCGCCCGGCGGTACGCCCAGGTGGCCACGGCCAGCGAGGCGACGCCCACACCGGCGCACACGGCGAGGTCACCGGCCACGAACGCCCAGTCGGGATGCGGCCCGAAGGTCCGCGCGAAGGCCTCGACGCCGTACGTCGACGGCAGCAGGTCCCGCGTGAACCGTACGGCCTCGGGCATCCGGTCGGCGGGCAGCACCCCCAGCAGCAGCGCGGCCGACATCCCCAGCTGCCCCAGCAGCGTGGCCAGCTCGGGCCGAGGGGCGAGCAGCCCGAGGGCCGCTCCCAGCCCGGACAGGGCGGCACCCGCGAGCGGGATCACCGCCGCCAGCACCCACAGGTGCGACAGCGGCAGCCCGAACAGCACCCCGCCGAAGACAGCGGTCACCACGGTCCCGGGCACGGTGAAGGAGGCGTAGGCCCCCGCCGCCCCCAGTACGACCGCCGCGGGCGGCACCGGCAGCGTCGCGTAGTGGTCGAGCCCGCCGCTGCCCCGCAGCTGCCCGAAGTACTGGGCGAGCAGGTTCAGGCCGACGTAGGCCACGACCAGCACGGAGGACCCGGCGACCACGAACCGGGCGTCGTGGCCGCCCGAGTCCACGACCCCGCGCATCATCACCAGGATGCCGACCGACTGGAACGTCGCCACGAACAGCAGCGGGATCCGCGCGACCCGGGCCCGCGACAGCTGCGCCCGGTAAATGGCGACGAGCGACGGCCACATCCGTGCGCGCGGTCCGAGCTCGGCGGCCCCGCGCGCGGCGTCGTCCTCGTCGGCGACGGCGCCGGGCAGAATCCCGGCGGGTACGACACTCACGACGAGCTGCGCTCCTTCCCTGCGGCGCGCACGCCGTCCCCCACGGACGCGCTCTCTCGTTCCTGTACGGACACGGCCGGTCTCCCGCTCACGCCTTCACCAGCCCTCGCGCGGCGCCGCCCAGCGCCAGGTAGACGTCCTCCAGGCTGGGCGTCGCGAGCGTGAAGTCGTCCAGGGCGGCGAAGGCTGCCCCGCCGGTGACGGTGGCGACGGCAGCGCGGGCCTCCTCGGGCGCGAGCCGCAGCGTCCAGCGCCGCCCGGCCTCGACGGCCCGCTCGCGCAGCGCGGCGACCTCCGGGACGTGCAGCGGCGCCGTCTCGCGCCACACCAGCTCGACCCGGACCTCGTCGGCGACCCGCTCCTTCAGCCCGCTGGGGGTGTCGCAGGCGATCACCCGGCCCTGGTCGAGCACGGCGACCCGGTCCAGGACCGTCTCCGCCTCGATGACGTTGTGGGTGACCAGCAGGACGGTCGTCCCGCGTTCGGCCCGCCGCCGGTCCACGGCCGCCCACACGGCCCGCCGCGCGACGGGGTCCATCCCGGTGGTCGGCTCGTCCAGCACCAGCAGCGGCCGCTCGCCGACCAGCGCGGCGGCGAAGCACGCCAGCCGCCGCTGCCCGCCGGACAGCTTCTTCAGGGCCCGTCCGGCGATGGACGTGAGCCCGAGCTCCTCCAGGACGGCGTCCCGCTCGGCCCGCGCCCGCCGCGCCTCCAGGCCGCGCAGCCGCCCGGTCGTCTCGGCGGCCAGCGACACCGTCAGCTCGTCGAGGGCGGTCGACTCCTGCCCGAGGTAGGCGAGGATCCGGGAGGCCCGCTCGGGATGCCGCACGATGTCGTGCCCGAGGATCTCGACGCTGCCGGCGTCGGGCCGCATCAGCCCGGTCAGCTGCCGCACCAGGGTGGACTTGCCCGCCCCGTTCGGGCCGAGGAGCCCGAAGATCTCACCGCGGCGCACGTCCAGCCGCACGTCGTCCGTGGCCCGCACCGCGGGCACGCCGGGGGCGCCCCTGCGTCCCCGGACGGCCGGATAGGTCTTGGTCAGCCCGCGCAGCGCGCACACCACATCGCCACCGTGCCGATGTGCCTGTGCCGCGCGCGTACTCACAAAGGACGAGGGTACGGGGTCGGGGCCCTTTACCCGCCCTTGGGGCCGCCCGTCACCCCCGGGCCGCCGCGCCGGGTTCACTCGCCGCCGGGCGCGTGCTCGGCCGTCGTGCGGAGGTCGATCTCCCGCCAGAACCCCGCCCGGATGGCGTAGCGGTCGTGCTCGTCGATCTGGTCGTCCTTGTGGGCCAGCAGCCCGAAGCGGGCCGCGTACCGCAGCAGCTCGCCGTCGATGCGGTGCGGGATGCGCGGGTACATGCCCGACAGCTTCTGCAGATGGCTCTGGTCCCCCAGCCGCTCGATCCAGCGCCGCGCGAACACCTGACCGACCTCGAACGGGTCACCGCCGACGGTCGTGATGTCCTCCTCGCGGTCGGCCCACCGCTGCTCCGCCGTGGTCAGCTGGGCCAGCGTCGGCATCGAGGCGGCCTCCGCGGGCTCGGCGACGGGCCGGTCGACCCAGCCTTTGTCGGAGGACCAGCGCAGGGTCGCGTTGGCCGGTTGCGGGCTCGGCTGGACGCCGGGGGGCCGCAGGGCGGCGAGGTCCTTGGGGGTGGGCACGCCCTTGGGCGCGGGCATCCGCTCCTGCGTGCCGTTGTCGGTGACGGTGGCCGCCGGTGCGTGCCGGCGCTCTTCGGCGGGGCGCTCGGCGGCGGTGAGCGCGGAGTCCGGCAGCGGCGCGGAGAGGATGGCGGCGATCTCGGGCCGGGGCACGGGCGGCGGCGCGCAGATCCCGCCGAGTTCCTTGGGCCGTACGGCCTTGGTGATCCACGTCCGGTCGAGCACCCGCCGCTCGTCGGCCTCGGCGACCAGGTCCTCCGACTGGTTGTAGTCCCCGTCGGCGGGCCTGCACCGCCCACAGGTGCACGGCGACCCCGTGCTCCTTGGCCGCCATCATGCCCGGCAGCAGATCGCCGTCGCCGGTGACGAGGACGACGTCGGAGCAGGCGCGGTTGCGGGCCAGCTCGGTGAGCTCGGCGTGCATGGCCGCGTCCACGCCCTTCTGGGCCCAGCGTCCGTCGCTGCGGGTCAGGGCGCCGAGCCGGACGGTGACGCGGGGCATCACCCGCAGCCGGCGGTGTTCGGGCTGGGGCACCCGGTCGGGGGCGCCGTCGAACCAGTAGATGCGCAGCAGCGGCCGTTCCGTGTCGGACTCGGCGCGTTCGCGCAGGCCCTGGACGAGGGCGGTGTGGTCGACGGTGATGCGGGAGCGGGAGGGCTCCCCGGCAAGGAGACTGGCGGCGGCCCCCAGCAGATACCCGGCGTCCACCAGGACGATGCAGCGGTCCACGCGATCCACCCTCTTTCCGGGAGGTTTGCTTCGGGCTTCCTTCGAGTCTGCCCGACTACGCAGGTGTTAACGGCCCGAACTCGATCTTCGGCGTGGCGTTTCGGAGTGCGGTCCCCGTCCTCGCTCCCCGACAAGCCGTGTCACAGACGGTAATTATCCGACATGCGCTTGTTGTCAGCCTATGTGAATCTGGTCCCGGCCCTGGCCCCTAGATCCCCCACAGGAGGCAGATCACCATGGCCAAGAACAAGAAGCAGAACCGCAAGCAGCCGCAGACCGGGCGTGGTCGGCAGGCGGCCGAGCAGATCTCGATGGAGTCGCCGGCCGAGCAGGACGTCCAGCAGGTCACCCCGGGCCACATGGCCCGCAAGGGGCGGCAGAAGAGCTTCGGTCACAACTGACATCTGCATAAAGGGTTGTTGAGACCCAAGCACACGTCGAGGGGCGCACTCCGTACGGGGTGCGCCCCTTGCGCGTCCATGCCGTGATCAGCCGGCCAGGCAGGACGGGCCGAGCAGCACCTTGAGGTCGCCGAAGAGCGCCGGGTCGGGCTTGACCCGGTGCCGGTCCAGCCGCAGCACGGTCGTCTTCGTCGGGCCCTGGAGCTTGATGCGGACCTCGCTCTCGCCCTTGTGGTGGGTGAGGATCTCGCCGAGGCGGCTGACCATCGGCGGGGTGACCCGGGTGGCCGGGATGGTGAGGATCACGGGCGCGTTGGTGCCCGCGTTGGACAGGTCGGGGACCTGGAGCTCCATCGCGACCAGCCGGGGCACGTCCTCGCGCTTGTCGAGCCGGCCCTTGACGAACACCACGGCGTCCTCGACGAGTTGGGTCGACACCAGCTGGTAGGTCGCCGGGAAGAACATGCACTCGATGGAGCCGGCGAGGTCCTCGACGGTGGCGATCGCCCAGGCGTTGCCCTGCTTGGTCATCTTGCGCTGCAGGCCGGAGATGATCCCGCCGATGGTGACGACCGCGCCGTCCGCGTGCTCGCCCCCGGTGAGCTGGGCGATGCCCGCGTCGGCCTTGTCGGACAGGACGTGCTCCAGGCCGAAGAGCGGGTGGTCGGAGACGTACAGACCGAGCATCTCCCGCTCCTGGGCGAGCAGATAGGTCTTGTCCCACTCCTCGTCGGTGAACTGCACGTCGAGGCCGAAGCCGGGCTCGCTGGTCTCCTCCTCGCCCATCCCGCCGAAGAGGTCGAACTGGCCCTCGGCCTCCTTGCGCTTGACCGCGACCACGTTGTCGATCATCGGCTCGTACTGGGCCGTGAGTCCCTTGCGGGTGTGGCCGAGGGTGTCGAAGGCGCCGGCCTTGATCAGCGACTCGGTGGTGCGCTTGTTGCAGGCGGTGGCGTCGACCTTGTCGAGGTAGTCGGGGAAGGAGGCGTACTTCCCCTTGGCCTTGCGGGACTTGATGATCGACTCGACGACGTTCGTGCCGACGTTGCGGACGGCCTCCAGGCCGAAGAGGATCACGTCGTCGCCCTGCGCGGCGAAGTTGTGCACCGACTCGTTGACGTTCGGCGGGAGCACCCTGATGCCCATGCGGCGGCACTCGTTGAGGTAGATCGCCGACTTGTCCTTGTCGTCCTTGACGGAGGTCAGCAGGGCGGCCATGTACTCGGCGGGGTGGTTGGCCTTCAGGTAGGCGGTCCAGTACGACACCAGGCCGTACGCGGCCGAGTGGGCCTTGTTGAAGGCGTAGCCGGCGAAGGGCACCAGCACGTCCCACAGCGCCTGGATGGCCTCGTCGCTGTAGCCGTTCTTCTGGGCGCCGGCCTGGAAGATGGTGAAGTTCTTCGCCAGTTCGTCGGGCTTCTTCTTGCCCATGACGCGGCGGAGGATGTCGGCCTCGCCGAGCGAGTAGCCGGCGATGATCTGGGCGGCCTTCTGCACCTGCTCCTGGTAGACGATCAGGCCGTAGGTGACGTCCAGGACCTCCCTGAGCGGCTCCTCCAGCTCGGGGTGGATCGGGGTGATCTCCTGGAGCTTGTTCTTGCGCAGGGCGTAGTTGGTGTGCGAGTCCATGCCCATCGGGCCGGGACGGTAGAGCGCGGAGACGGCGGAGATGTCTTCGAAGTTGTCCGGCTTCATCAGGCGCAGCAGCGAGCGCATGGGACCGCCGTCGAACTGGAAGACGCCGAGGGTCTCGCCCCGCTGGAGCAGTTCGAAGGTCGTGGGGTCGTCCAGCGGGAGGCTCAGCAGCTCCAGGTCGATGCCCTTGTTGGACTTCACCATCTTGACGGCGTCGTCCATGATCGTCAGGTTGCGCAGGCCGAGGAAGTCCATCTTCAGCAGGCCGAGCGACTCGCAGCTCGGGTAGTCCCACTGCGTGATGGTCACGCCGTCGGTGTGCCTGACCCAGACCGGCACGTGCTCGGTGATGGTCTCGCTGGACATGATCACGCCGGCGGCGTGCACGCCCATCTGCCGGACCAGGCCCTCGACACCCTTGGCGGTGTCGATGACCTTCTTCACGTCCGGTTCGTTCTCGTACATCGCCCGGACCTCGCCCGCCTCCGAGTAGCGGGGGTGCGAGGGGTCGGTGATGCCGTTGAGGTCGATGCCCTTGCCGAGGACGTCGGCGGGCATGGCCTTGGTGATGCGGTCGCCCATCGCGTACGGGTAGCCCAGCACGCGCGCGGAGTCCTTGATCGCGTTCTTGGCCTTGATCTTGCCGTAGGTGCCGATCATGGCGACCTTGTCGGCGCCGTACTTCTCGGTCACGTACCGGATGACCTCGACGCGCCGACGCTCGTCGAAGTCGATGTCGACGTCGGGCATGGAGATGCGCTCGGGGTTGAGGAAGCGCTCGAAGATCAGGCCGTGCGGGATGGGGTCGAGGTCGGTGATGCCCATGGCGTAGGCGACGATCGAGCCGGCCGCGGAGCCTCGGCCGGGGCCGACCGCGATGCCGTTGTTCTTGGCCCACATGATGAAGTCGGCGACGACGAGGAAGTAGCCGGGGAAGCCCATCGAGATGATGACGTCCATCTCGTAGTCGGCCTGCTTCTGGCGGTCCTCGGGGATGCCGCCGGGGAAGCGGCGCTCCATGCCGCGGCGGACCTCCTCCTTGAACCAGGTGACCTCGGTGTAGCCCTCGGGGATGTCGAACTTCGGCATGAGGTTCTTGGCCTCGAACATGCCGGCGGTGTCGACCATCTCGGCGATCAGGAGGGTGTTGCGGCAGCCCTCCTGCCAGGCGTCCGAGGAGTCGATGGCGTACATCTCGTCCGTGGACTTCAGGTAGTAGCCGGTGCCGTCGAACTTGAAGCGGTCGGGGTCGGAGAGGTTCTTGCCGGTCTGGATGCACAGCAGGGCGTCGTGGGCGGTCGCCTCGTGCGCGTACGTGTAGTGCGAGTCGTTGGTGACCAGCGGGGGGATGCCGAGCTTCTTGCCGATGTCCAGCAGACCGTCACGGACCCGGTGCTCGATGTCGATGCCGTGGTCCATCAGCTCCAGGAAGTAGCGGTCCTTGCCGAAGATGTCCTGGTAGTCGGCGGCCGCCTTGAGGGCCTCGTCGAACTGGCCGAGCCTGAGGCGGGTCTGCACCTCGCCGGAGGGGCAGCCGGTGGAGGCGACGATCCCCTCGGACCACTGCGAGATGGTCTCCTTGTCCATGCGGGGCCACTTCTGCAGCCAGCCCTCGGCGTAGGCGTCCGAAGAGAGGCGGAAGAGGTTGTGCAGACCCGTCGCGTTCACCGCCCACATGGTCTTGTGGGTGTAACCACCGGAACCGGACACGTCGTCCCGCTTCTGGTGCGGCTGGCCCCACTGGATCTTGCGCTTGTTGCGCCGGGACTCCGGGGCGACATAGGCCTCGATGCCGATGATCGGGGTGACCCCGGCACTCTTCGCGGAATGGAAGAAGTCGTACGCCCCGTGGAGGTTGCCGTGGTCGGACATGGCGATGTGCGTCATGCCCATCTCGTTGCAGGCGTTGAACATGTCCTTGAGCCGCGCGGCACCGTCCAGCAGCGAGTACTGGGTGTGGACGTGCAGGTGCGTGAACGGCGGCTTTGACACGGTGTGGCCTCCATGGAAAACAGTCGGTGACGGGCGCGGGGACAGTTCCGGGGTCAGCGTCGAAGTCTATGCCTCGGCACTGACACTCGAGGGGCTCCCCCGCGTACCTTCACAGCGGGGGCCGCGGGCACTTCCGCGCGCCCTCGACCGTTGGAGACGACAGAAACGCTGTCGTACACATCCATGCACCAGGAGGCACCTCGCGATGTCGGTACCCCAGCTCAACGACGAGCAGCGCGGCGACGAGATCCTCGCCGTCTTCGACACCGCCTTCGGCCAGCTCCTGGCCGCCGACCCGGCCGCGTTCCGCGTGAAGTTCCGCAAGATGGCGGCGTCCGCGTTCGCGTTCTACCGCGGCACGGCGTGCCTCTTCTACCACGACCTGGACGCCGAGAAGCGGGGCGGCCCGTACCTGGACGAGCGCACCTCGCGGGTGTGGATCCACGGCGATCTGCACGCGGAGAACTTCGGCACGTACATGGACTCCAACGGCCGCCTGGTCTTCAACGTCAACGACTTCGACGAGGCCTACGTCGGGCCCTTCACCTGGGACCTGAAGCGCTTCTCCGCCTCCGTGGCGCTGATCGGGTACGCGAAGGCCCTCAGCGACGACCAGATCACCGAGCTGGTGCGGGTGTACGCGGGCGCGTACCGCGAGCGCGTCCACGCGCTCGCGACCGGCGCCAAGCGGGACGAGGTGCCGCCCTTCACGCTGGACACCGCCGAGGGGCCGCTGCTGGGCGCGCTGCGCGCCGCCCGCTCGCTGACCCGCTTCGAGCTGCTGGACTCCATGACGGAGATCCGCGACTTCGAGCGCCGTTTCGCCCCGGGCGGCGGTTCCATCGAGCTGGACGCGGCCACCCGCTACAAGGTCCTCGCGGCCTTCGACGGCTACCTGGAGACGCTGCCGGACTCCTCGCTGGCCCGCCCGGACTCCTACCGCGTCAAGGACGTGGTCGGGCGCCGGGGAATCGGCATCGGCTCGGCCGGTCTGCCGTCGTACAACATCCTTCTCGAGGGGCACAGCGACGCCCTGGAGAACGACGTGGTGATCTACATCAAGCAGGCGCAGACCCCGGCCGTCTCCCGGCACATCACCGACCCGGCGATCCGGGACTACTTCATGCACGAGGGCCACCGCACGGTGATCTCGCAGCGCGCCCTGCAGGCGCACGCCGACCCGTGGCTGGGCTGGACCGAGCTGGACGGCGCGGGGCAGCTGGTCGCCGAGGTCTCGCCGTACGCGGTCGACCTGTACTGGGGCGACATCGACGACCCGGAGGAGATCGCGGCCGTCGTCGCCGACCTCGGCCGTGCGACCGCCACCATGCACGCGGCGGCCGACGACACCTCCGGCGAGTCCCTGGTGCCGTTCTCCACGGAGCGGGCCATCGACGCGGCGATCGCCGCCGACGAGGCGGGCTTCGCGGACCTCCTGGTCGACTTCGCGCACGACTACGGCGCACGCGCGCGTGCCGACCACCAGATCTTCGTCGACCTCTTCCGCAACGGACGGATTCCGGGTCTGTAACCGACCGGCCGCTCACAGGGAACCTTTAGGGGTCCCTTACCGCGGCACGTGAAACACTCTCCCCGCTATGGACATATCCGGGATCCAGCTCAGAGCCGTACGCGCGGCGCTGTTCACGGCACTCGTCGTGACGCTCAGCTCCGCGTCGCACGTGCTGCTGTCGCAGGTCCCGCTGCCCGTGAACACGGTGGCCGCGGTCGCCGCCGCCGTGTTCGCGGCCGCCTACGCCCTGGCCAGCCGCGAGCGCGGCTTCGCGCGGATCGCCGGCCTGCTGATCCCGCTGGAGCTGGCCGCCGACACCGTCTTCACCACCGGCCAGCACGTCTGCTACGGCCGCGCGGGCGGCCCCGTCGCCGGCCCCCTGCGCTCCGTCGGCTGGGACCTGCTGTGCGGCAGCAGCACCCAGGTCGGCACCCCGCTGGCCCGAGTGACCGACACCGGCACCGACCGCCTGGCGGCCCTGCTCGCCCACGCCGACCCGGCGACCGCCTGGCTGCTGCTCGGCGCGCACGTCGGCGTCGGCCTCCTCGCGGCCGCCTGGCTGCGCCGCGGCGAGCGGGCGCTGACCCAGCTGGTGCGCGCGGTCGCCGCGACGACGTTCCGTCCGCTTCTGCTGGCCGTCGCCGCGGTGGCCGTCCGGCCCGCCTCTGCGGTGCGGCGCATCCGGCGCCCCCGCCCGCCCGCCGTCGTCGTCCGCGACCGGCTTCTCGCGCACTCCCTGGGACGGCGTGGACCGCCGTGCTCGGTCGCTCTGGTCTGAGCGATCCGTCCCGGTCGCCCGAGCGACCCCCTGAGCACGATCAGTCCCCCACACGTATCCCGCGTACGACGTGTGCGCGTCCCACATGGAGTAGACGAACATGAGCAAGCGGAACAGCCAGACGGCGAAGACGGCGGCCCGAGAGCGGCTGCGGGTCGAGCGCGAGCGCCAGGCCAAGAGGGCCAAGGTCAAGCGGCAGGTCATCGTGGCCTGCTCGATCGTCGCCGTGCTGGCGGCGGCCGGCGGCATAGGCTACGCCGTCGTCCAGGCCAACAAGCCCAGCTACTGGGAGGGCCTGAAGGACGCCAAGGTCGTCGCTCCGGCCCACACCACGGGCACCAAGGGCACCACCGTGGTCATCGGCAAGTCGAACGCCAAGACCCTCAAGGTCTACGAGGACCCGCGCTGCCCGATCTGCGCCTCCTTCGAGCAGACCGTCGGTCCGACCGTGAAGAAGGACGTCGACGGCGGCAAGTACAAGATCCAGTACATCGGCGCCACCTTCATCGACAACAAGGACAACGGCCAGGGCTCCAAGAACGCGCTGAGCGCCCTGGGCGCCGCGTTGAACGTCAGCGACGAGGCGTTCCTCCAGTACAAGTCCGCGATGTACTCGGCGAAGTGGCACCCGGACGAGACCACCGACAAGTTCAAGGACGACAGCTACCTCATCAAGATCGCGAACACCGTTCCCGCGCTGAAGAACAACACCCAGTTCCAGAACGCGGTCAAGAAGGGCACCTACGACGCCTGGGCGGTGGCCATGTCGAAGACCTTCGACAACAACAAGGACGGCGTGACCGGCACGCCGGGCTTCGTCATGAACGGCAAGCAGCTCACGAGTTCCGACCCCAACCAGGGGTGGACGGTCGCCTCGTTCAACCAGGCGGTCGGCGCGGCCCTCAAGGGCTGACCCCCACGGGGAATCTCACCTCCGCGTGAAGAGCGGGCGAACTTTCGGAGTTCGCCCGCTCTCGCGCGTACCGATCAGTAACCTGATCGCCCGTGACCAGTCGATACAGAACCTCCGAGGCGTCCCAGCCCCTCAACTCGCTCTCGCCCCGCCGCCGCACGGTCGTCAAGGCCGCGGCGGCGACCGCTGTCCTGGCCGGCCCGCTCGCCGCCGCCCTGCCCGCCCGGGCCGCCGCCGAGACCCCGCAGTTCCTGCACGGCGTCGCCTCCGGCGACCCGCTGCCCGACGGCGTCCTGCTGTGGACCCGCGTCACGCCCACCGCCGAGGCGACGCCCGGCTCCGGGCTCGGCCCGGACACCGAGGTCGGCTGGGTCGTCGCCACGGACCGGGCGCTGACGAACATCGTCGCCAAGGGCTCCGTCACGGCGACCGCCGCCTCCGACCACACCGTCAAGGCGGACATACGAGGTCTGCGCCCGGCCACCGACTACTACTTCCGCTTCTCGGCCGGCGGCACGGACTCCCCGGTGGCGCGCACCCGCACCGCGCCGGCGGCGGACGCTGCCGTGACCTCCCTGCGCTTCGGCGTGGTCTCCTGCGCCAACTGGGAGGGCGGTTACTTCGCCTCGTACCGCCATCTCGCGGACCGGGGCGACCTCGACGCCTGGCTGCATCTCGGCGACTACATCTACGAGTACAAGTCCGGCGAGTACGCGGCCCGCGGCACGGTCGTCCGCCCGCACGCGCCGGCCAACGAGATCCTCACGCTCGCCGACTACCGCACCCGGCACGGCAAGTACAAGACCGACCCGGACCTGCAGGCCCTGCACCTGAAGGCGCCGGTCGTCGCGATCTGGGACGACCACGAGTTCGCCGACAACGCCTGGTCCGGCGGCGCGGTCAACCACACCGAGGGTGCCGAGGGCACCTGGACCGACCGCAAGGCAGCCGCCAAGCAGGCCTACTTCGAGTGGATGCCGGTCCGCCCGGCGATCGCCGGCACCACCTACCGCAGGCTGCGCTTCGGCAAGCTCGCCGACCTGTCGCTGCTGGACCTGCGCTCCTTCCGCTCGCAGCAGGCGTCCTCCGGCTCCGGCTCGGTGGACGACCCGGACCGCACGATCACGGGCCGCGCCCAACTCGACTGGCTGAAGGCCGGGCTGAAGGCGTCCGACACCACCTGGCGGCTGGTCGGCAACTCGGTGATGATCGCGCCGTTCGTCGTCGGCTCGCTCTCCGCGGACCTGCTCAAGCCGATCGCCAAGCTGCTCGGCCTGCCCCAGGAGGGCCTCGCCGTCAACACCGACCAGTGGGACGGCTACACCGACGACCGCCGCGAACTCCTCGCCCATCTGCGGTCCAACGCCATCCGCAACACCGTCTTTCTCACCGGAGACATCCACATGGCGTGGGCCAACGACGTGCCGGTGGACGCCGGCACCTACCCGCTGTCGGCCTCGGCCGCCACGGAGTTCGTCGTCACCTCGGTGACCTCCGACAACCTCGACGACATCGTGAAGGTCCCCGAGGGCACCGTCTCCGCCATCGCAGCGCCGGTCATCAGGGCCGCCAACCGGCACGTCCACTGGGTGGACACCGACCGCCACGGCTACGGCGTCCTGGACATCACCGCCGACCGCGCGCAGATGGACTACTACGTCCTGTCCGACCGCACGGACAGGAACGCGACCTCGACCTGGGTGCGTTCCTACCGCACCCGCTCCGGCACGCAGAAGGTCGAGCGGACCTACGACCCGGTGTAAGAAAATCCGGCGCCCGGAGCAACCGAGCGGATCTTGATTCCATCGAACAAACTGGCGGGCCGCCGAGCTGGTGGCCCGTCAGTTCCGTAGAGATTGGAGTCACATGGCCACCCCCCAGAGTGTCCTGAGGAAGACCGCGGTGCTCGGCGCCGCCCTGGCCCTCGCCGGGATCACCGCCACCGCCCAGGCTCAGGAAGCCTCGGCGGCACCGGCGTACGTGAACCTGACGGTGCTGGACATCCACGGCGCGCCCCTCTACGCCAAGCCCACGTCCTCGTCGACCAGGTTCCGCACGGAGCCGTTCAAGACGACCCTGCGGATCCAGTGCTCGACCACCAAGACCCCCTCGGGGGCACTCTGGTTCCGGCTCTACAACTCCAAGCCGCAGACCTGGGTGTGGTCCGGGCACTTCGAGTCGCTGGTGCACAACCCCAAGGAGTGCTTCCCGGGCTGAGACCGCCGGCTAGAGCGTTTCGAGGAAGCCGAGTGCCACCCGCCAGGTGGCCTCGGCGGCCTCCTCGTCCCAGTCCGGCAGCCCGGGATCGGTGTAGAGGTGACCGGCGCCCGCGTACCGGTAGATCTCCACGTCCGCGCCCGCCCTGCCCATCTGCAGGTACCAGGCGCTCAGCCAGTCGTCCGTCTCGAACGGATCCGGCTCGGCCACGTGCAGCTGGACCGGCAGCTCGTCCACCGCGGCGTTCGGCGCGATGTCCGACGTGCCGTGCAGGAGCAGCAGGCCGCGGGCCTTGTCGTCGCCGAGCGCGAGGGTCTGCGCGATCGAGGCGCCCAGCGAGAAGCCCGCGTACACCAGGCCCCGCTCCGAGTAGGGCGCGGCGGCCAGCACCGCCCGCTTCAGCAGCTCGTCCTTGCCGATCTCGTCCTTGTGGGCCATGCCCTCCTCGACCGTCTCGAACGTGCGCCCGTCGAAGAGGTCCGGGGTCCACACCTCGTGTCCGGCGCCGCGCAACCGGTCCGCGGCCTCGCGCACCGCGGGCCTGAGGCCGTAGGTCGAGTGAAAGAGCATGATGTTCATGAGGCCATGGTGCCAGCCGGGAGAACCGGCGCCGTCCGGCGGCCGTACCCGTTTACCGCCGGAAGTCACATGTTCATGACCCCGCGAGGCCGGTTAGGTTCGCAGGCATGGAGAACGTACTCCGCCCTCTGATCGTGATCGGCGGGTCGGTCCTGCTCACGCTGCTCATCGGCTGGGCCACCGACCTGCTGCTGCGCAAGGCCGACGAACGTGACAGCGAGACACAACTGTGGGGACTGCTGCGGCGCGGCAGGTTCCCCTACCAGCTCGTGCTGTGCGCCGCCCTGCTCAGAGGCTCCTACGACCAGGCCCGGCTGACGCGGGAGCACCGGGTGGCCGTCGGCCAGTTCCTGACCCTGGTCCTCATCGGGGCCGCTGCCTGGCTGGTGATCCGGATCGCCGCGGCGATCGTCGAGACCTCGTACACCCGCTACGCCCGTGCCCACCACGACGCCGCCCGGGTCCGCCGGGTGCGCACCCAGGTGTCGCTGATCATGCGGGTGGTCACCGCGATCGTCGGTGTGGTGGCCGTGGCCGCGATGCTGCTGACGTTCCCCGCGATGCGCGCGGCCGGTGCCTCCCTGCTGGCCTCGGCCGGCATCCTCGGCATCGTCGCCGGTGTCGCCGCCCAGTCGACGCTGAGCAACATGTTCGCCGGGCTGCAGATCGCCTTCGGCGACATGGTGCGCCTGGGCGACACGGTCGTGGTAGACGGCGAGTGGGGCACCGTCGAGGAGATCACGCTGACCTTCCTGACCGTGCGGACCTGGGACGAGCGGCGGATCACCATGCCCGTGTCGTACTTCACCTCGAAGCCGTTCGAGAACTGGTCGCGCGGCACCCCGCAGATGACCGGCATCGTCTACTGGCACCTGGACCACTCGGCGCCGGTCGAGGAGATGCGCGACAAACTCCGCGACATCCTGCGCCAGTGCCCCGCCTGGGACGGACGCGACTACGGCCTCACGGTCACCGACTCGACGCCGAACACCATCCAGGTCCGCGCCCTGGTGACGGCCAAGGACGCGGACGACATCTGGACGGTGCGGGTCACGGTCCGCGAGCAGATGGTCCGCTGGCTGAACGAACGCCACCCGCACGCCCTGCCCCGCGTCAACACGGCGGAGGCGGTGCTGCCGCCGGGTCTGCTGCCGCACCAGGACGGCCACCGCCATCGCGCCTTCGAGACCCCGCGCACGGGGCGCGGCTGAGGCCGCGCGGCGCACGGGGGCGCCGCTCAGTGCCCGCGCTCGGCGCCCCCGTTGACCTGGAGGATCTGCGAGGTCACATGTCCGGCCCCCGGTGACGCGAGCCAGTGCAGGGTCGCGGCGACGTCGCCGGGGGTGCCGGCGCGCCCGTTCGAGGTCTCGGCGACGAGCCGCTCGCGCCGGGCCGGGTCGATCCGCGGCCCGAAGAACTCGGTGTCCTCGATGTACCCCGGCGCCACCACGTTCGCGGTGATCCCGCGCGGCCCCAGCTCCCGCGCCAGATCATGGGCGTACGGATGCAGCGCCGCCTTGGCGCCTGCGTACGCCCCGCTGCCCGATCCCCGGTAGGCGGCGATGGAGCTGACGAACAGCACCCGTCCGCCGGGAGAGGCGAGCCGGTCCTTGAGGGCCTCGGTCAGGAGCACGGCGGTCAGGGTGTTGATGCGGAAGTTGACGGTCCAGGCGTGGGCGACCCCGTCGAGCGGATCCGCGCTCTCGGCCGGCGGCTCCAGCTGTCCGTTGCCCCCGGCACCGTGGACCAGGACGTCCACCGTCCCGAACTCCCGCGCCACGAAGTCCGCGACACCGCGCACGGCGGCCGGGTCGCCGAGATCGGCGGCGTACGTCGAGGCGCCGGGCACGTCGGCCCGCTTCAGCACCTCCTCGCGCCGTCCGAGCAGCAGGACCCGGTCACCGTCCGCCGCGAAGAGCCGGGCCGCCGCGAGCCCGATTCCCGTACCGCCACCGCTGATCACCACGTTGCGAGCCATGATCCGACCCTAGGCACGGGACGCCCCCGTCCCGCAACCGCATTGCGCTCACCGCAGGCTGCGTACGTCGAGATGGCGCAGCACCCGGTCCACGACCTCCGGATCGGCGCCCGGCTCGTTCCGCGCCGCCAGCACCTCGTGCCGGGCGGCGCTCAGCAGCTCGCCCTGGATCCGCCGCATCCGCTTCAGCCGGCGCACCCGCATCTCGTGCGCCTCGCGCCGCTCCTCCTCCCCCAGGTCCGGGCTGATCCGCACGCCGATCTCGAAGGCCCGCCGCAGCATCTGCTCGGACAGCTCCTCCGGCAGCTCCTCGACCTCCTCGATCTCCCGCAGCCGCCGCTTGGCCGCCTTGGCCGCCCGCACGGCGAGCTCCCGCTCGAACTTCTTCTCGCGCTCGGTGTCGGACTGCACGCCGAGCTTCTTCACGAGCCAGGGCAGGGTCAGCCCCTGCAGCACCAGCGTGCCCATGATCACGCCGAAGGCGATGAAGATGATCTCGTCCCGGTCGGGGAAGGCCGACCCGTCGTCCGTCTTCAGCGGGATCGCCAGGGCCAGGGCGACCGAGGCCACGCCCCGCATGCCGGACCACCACATGACGACGGTCTCCCGCCAGCCCGCCGGGATGTCCTCGTCGTGGTCCCGCTTGGCGTGCAGCCGCTGGGTCAGCCAGGTCGCAGGCAGCAGGTACACCAGGCGGACCAGGACGACCACGCCGAGGATCAACGCCGACCAGGCCAGTAGCTCGCCCCACCGCCCGGACGCCGTCCGGATGGCGTTGTGCAGCTCCAGGCCGATCAGCCCGAAGGCGACGCCCGTGACGAGCGTGTCGACGATGTCCCAGAAGGTGTGCCCGGCGAGCCGTGTCATCACGTCGTCGGGGTCGGTGGCGTACTCGGCGAGGAACAGCGCGGTGGTCAGCACGGCGAGCACGCCGGAGCCGTGCATCTCCTCGGCCAGGACGTACGAGGCGTACGGCACCAGCAGCGTCAGGCCGACCTGCAGGGTCGCGTCGCCCAGCAGGTCGAGGAGCCGGTTGGCGCCCCAGCCCAGGGCCACGCCCACCGCGACCGCGACCACGGCGGACAGCACGAGGTCGAGCGCGGCCCGCCCCGCGTGGAACTCCCCGCTGACGGCGGCGGCCACCGCCACGTGGTACAGCACGATCGCCGTCACGTCGTTGAACAGGCCCTCGCCCTCCAGGATGGACACCAGCCGGCGCGGCAGCCCGAGCTGGCCCGCGACCGCCGTGGCGGCGACCGGGTCGGGCGGCGCGACCAGGGCGCCCAGGGCGACGGCGGCGGCGACGGGCAGCCCCGGCACGACGGCGTGCGCGACCGCGGCCACGCACACGGTGGTGACGAAGACCAGCGCCACCGCCAGCAGGAAGATCGGCCGGATGTTCGCCGCGAACTGCCGCCACGAGGTCCGCCGCACGGCCGCGTACAGCAACGGGGGCAGCAGCAGGGGCAGGATCAGATCCGGCGGGACATTGACGTCGGGCACGAAGTCGGCGACGGCGAGGACGATCCCGAGCAGGGTCATCAGGACCGGCGCGGGCAGCCCGAACCGGTCCCCCACCGGCACGCTCAGCACGGCCCCGAGCAACAGCACGAACAGCAGGGCCAACTGATCCACGGTCAGCGCTCCGGAAGATCGACGTCCGACGGGCAGACCTCCAGCCTGCCACGACGCCGACCCGACCTGCGCTTTCGGCCCCCTGCTACAGAGCGCGCCGCATCGCCCGGTGCGCGATGCCCGCCTCCAGGTACTCCGGCCCGTACGCCTCGTACCCGAGGCGCTCGTAGAACCCCAGGGCGTGCGTCTGCGCGTGCAGGTCCACGGCCGTCAGCCCCCGCGCGCGGGCCGCGTCCTCGATGGCCCGGACCAGCGCGACGCCGATTCCCAGGCCGCGCGCCTCCCGGGCGACCGCGAGCCGCCCCAGCGACCCCACGGACAGGTCGCCGCCGACCTTGGCCGCGGCCGCCTCCCCGTGCAGCAGCCGCCCGGTGCCGAGCGTGAACCCGTCCTCCCGCACGGCCAGCACGTGTACGGCCACGGCGTCGTACGCGTCGTACTCGATGTCCTCGGGCACGCCCTGCTCGCCGACGAAGACCTCCTTGCGGACGGCGAAGCAGGCCTCCAGGTCGGCGGGGTCCTCGGCGACGCGCACCGCGTACGCGGGCGTGCCGCTCATCCGTAGGTCTCCTCGCGGACCTGGTCCAGCGCCTTCTGCAGGTCGGCCGGGTAGTCGCTGGAGAACTCCACCCACTGTCCGTCGCCGGGGTGCTCGAAGCCGAGCCGGACGGCGTGCAGCCACTGCCGCGTCAGGTGCAGCCGCTTCGCCAGGGTCGGGTCGGCGCCGTAGGTGAGGTCGCCGACGCAGGGGTGGCGGTGGGCGGCCATGTGGACCCGGATCTGGTGGGTGCGGCCGGTCTCCAGCTTCACGTCGAGCAGGGAGGCGGAGCGGAACGCCTCGATGAGGTCGTAGTGGGTCACGGAGGGCTTGCCCTCGGCTGTGACCGCCCACTTGTAGTCGTGCTGGGGGTGGCGGCCGATGGGCGCGTCGATGGTGCCGCTGGTCGGGTCCGGGTGGCCCTGCACGAGCGTGTGGTAACGCTTGTCGACCGTGCGTTCCTTGAACTGGCGCTTGAGCGAGGTGTACGCGTACTCGGACTTGGCGACGACCATCAGACCGGAGGTGCCGACGTCGAGGCGGTGCACGATGCCCTGGCGCTCGGCGGCGCCGGATGTGGAGATGCGGTAGCCGGCCGCGGCGAGGCCCCCGATGACCGTCGGCCCGGTCCAGCCCGGCGACGGGTGCGCGGCCACGCCCACCGGCTTGACGATCACCACCACGTCGTCGTCGTCGTGCACGATCTCCATGCCCTCGACGGGCTCCGCGACGACCTGCACGGGCGCGGGCGCCTGCGGCATCTCGACCTCGAGCCAGGCGCCGCCGTGCACCCGCTCCGACTTCCCGACCACCGATCCGTCGACCATGACCTTTCCCGCCGCGGCGAGCTCGGCCGCCTTGGTGCGGGAGAAGCCGAACATGCGGGAGATGGCGGCGTCGACGCGCTCGCCCTCCAGGCCGTCGGGCACGGGCAGGGTTCGGATCTCGGGAATCGTGCTCACCCGTCGAGTATGCCGGACACCGCCGGCCGCCCCGACCGTGCCTGTGGAAAACCGGGGCTCAGTCCTTGTGGACGGTGCCGTCCGGGTCGAGGCCCCGGAAGGACAGGAGCACGATCAGCACACCGCCGCAGACGATCGCCGAGTCGGCCAGGTTGAAGACGGCGAAGCCCTTGGGCGCGATGAAGTCGACGACGGCACCCTCGAAGACGCCCGGCGAGCGGAAGATCCGGTCGGTGAGGTTGCCCAGCGCACCGCCGAGCAGCAGGCCGAGCGCGATCGCCCAGGGCAGGCTGTAGAGCTTGCGGGCGAGGCGGACGATCACCACGATCACCGCCGCCGCGATCACCGTGAAGATCACGGTGAAGGCCTCCCCGAAACCGAAGGCCGCGCCCGCGTTGCGGATCGCCTCCAGCTTCAGCCAGTCCCCGACGACCTCGATCGGGGCGTGATGCTCCAGCTTGGCGACCACGAGCAGCTTGCTGCCGAGGTCGAGGAGGTAGGCGAAGGCGGCGACCGCGAACAGCACGGCGATCCTGCGCCTGCCCTCGGGGCGCGCGACCGTGTCCTGCCGCGATGCGGACCCCGCCGCCTCTGGGGTATCCGGCGTACCGATGATGCGCTCCGCCTCTGCCACGTGAGTCCCTCGACCTAGGTACCTGACTGAGGACGAGGGTACGACACGCGCGCGTGAGCACTCAGTACCGGCGTTCCTGCTTCTGCTTGCACTCCACGCACAGGGTGGCCCGCGGGAAGGCCTGCATGCGGGCCTTGCCGATCGGGTTGCCGCAGTTCTCGCACAGGCCGTACGTGCCCGAGTCCAGCCGCTGCAGGGCGTGCTCGGTCTGCGTGAGCATCTCGCGCGCGTTGGCGGCGAGCGCCATCTCGTGCTCGCGTGTGATGTTCTTCGTGCCGGTGTCCGCCTGGTCGTCGCCGGCGCCGTCCCCGGAGTCCCGCATCAGGCCCTGCAGGGCGGCCTCGGAGGAGGAGATCTCGTCGCTCAGCCGCTGCTGCTCGGACTGCAGCTCGGCGCGCGCCTCCTCGACCTCCTCCGTCGTCCAGGGGTCCTCTCCGGGGCGTACCGCCAGCTCGCCCGGCTCCACCGCCGCGGCGAGGCGTGCCTTGGGTACGGCGCTCTTCGCCGCCGTGGCCGTGCCAGGAGTCTTCTTCGCAACCACTGTCGTGGCTCCCGTCTGCTCCGCGGCCTGCGCCGCGCCCGCCTTCTTGGCCGTGCTCTCGTTCTTCTCGCCCGCACTCGCGGGGGCCGCCGCCTTCCCGGCGCCCCCTCCCGCACGCGCCGCCGTCCTCTTGGCGGCTCGCTTCGGCGGAGCGGCCTTCTCGGCGGCGCCCTTGCCGGCCGCCTCCCCGGCCACCGCTTTCGTCGCCGTCTCCTTCTTCGGCACGGCCTTCTTGGCCGCCGGCTTCCTCCCGGCGGCCTTCCTACCCACCCCCGACCGACCGGCACCGGCCTCACCGGGCGCCGCCTTCGCGGTACCCGCAGCTTTCGGGGTGTCCGCCTTACCGACCGCCGCCGTCCTGGCCCCCGACTTAGCGACCGCCGCCTTCGCGGCCCCCGCGGTCCTGGCAGCGCCCGCCGTCTTCGCAGCTCCCGTCGCCTTAGCGGCACCCGCCGTCTTCGCGGCTCCCGCAGCCTTCGCGGCCCCCGTGGCCTTCCCCGCGGCCCGCTTGCTCGTGGGCTTGCCCGTGGGCGCCGGCTCGGCCTCCGGTGGCGGCCCGGAACCCTTCGCCGCAGTGGCCCCCCGCACCCTCTTCACCGGCTCCGCGCTCTGCTCCGCCTTCGCCGCCCCGCCCGCGCGCTCGCCGGCCCCGCCCCGCGCGCTCTTCTTCCCGCTCACATCCTTGGCCGCACCGCCCGGGGCCTGTGTGGACCTGCCGGGCGCCGAATGCTGTACGGCGGTCTTCTTCGCCACCATGGCCGCGGCCCCTTCACATATTGTGATCTTGCACGCGAATCGTGCTGGGACGATAAATCGACTTGAGTCCCGCGGCAACGGGGCACACCGCCCGATTCGCCCGGCTCGCGCATGCCGCTCCGCGAGCCTGCATCCGTTGTGCCCACCTCCTCGCGGCATAATCCGCCGGACCGTGCGTCCCGGAATGCGAACAGGCGTACCGCTCCATTCGGGTCATCTCCGCTCCCCCGGCACCCCTGTCACCAGGGCTGCGAAAACCGGTCGGCCGCTGTCCGCGCGGCGCCGTACACTGGGCGGAGCGAAAAGCGTGGATGGGGACGAGTAGCGGCGTACGCAGCCCAGAGCGACCCGGGGACGGTGGAAGCCCGGGGGCGAGCGCGACGTGAAGATCACCCCGGAGCCGCCGGAAGAAAGCCGCAGCCGCGGCCGTAGAACCGGCATCGCGACCCCAATGAGGGGGCTCATCGGCGCATACCCCGCGCCGGCGGGCCAAGGAGGGTGGTACCGCGGGAGCGCGCCGAAACCGGCGTAGGGAAGCATTCGGCTCTCGTCCCTCCGGACGGAAGGCAGCAAGTCCGCCGGAGGAAGCTCGCTGATGACAACGCCGACGTACCGCCAGGTGCCCGCCCAGGTCGACCTGCCCGCCCTCGAGCACGCCGTGCTCGACTTCTGGCGCGAGCAGAAGATCTTCGCCAAGACCCTGGAGCAGTCCGAGGGCCGCCCCGAGTGGGTGTTCTACGAGGGCCCGCCCACCGCCAACGGCATGCCCGGCGCCCACCACATCGAGGCCCGCGTCTTCAAGGACGTCTTCCCCCGGTTCCGCACCATGCGCGGCCACCACGTGGCCCGCAAGGCCGGCTGGGACTGCCACGGCCTGCCCGTGGAGCTCGCGGTCGAGAAGGAGCTGGGCTTCAGCGGCAAGCCGGACATCGAGAAGTACGGCATCGCCGAGTTCAACGCCAAGTGCCGCGAGTCGGTGACCCGCCACACCGACGCCTTCACCGAGCTGACGACCCGCATGGGCTACTGGGTCGACCTGGACGACGCCTACCGCACGATGGACCCCGAGTACATCGAATCGGTCTGGTGGTCGCTGAAGACGATCTTCGACAAGGGCCTGCTGGTCCAGGACCACCGCGTCGCCCCCTGGTGCCCGCGCTGCGGCACCGGCCTGTCGGACCACGAACTGGCGCAGGGCTACGAGACGGTCGTCGACCCGTCCGTGTACGTCCGTTTCCCGCTCACCTCCGGTCCGCTCGCCGGCGAGGCCGCGCTCCTGGTGTGGACGACGACCCCCTGGACCCTGGTGTCCAACACGGCCGTCGCCGCCCACCCCGACGTCACCTACGTCGTCGCAACGAACGGCGAGGAGAAGCTCGTCGTCGCCGAGCCGCTCGTCGAGAAGGCCCTCGGCGAGGGCTGGGAGACAACCGGCCGGTCCTTCACCGGCGCCGAGATGGAGCGCTGGACGTATCAACGTCCTTTCGAGCTCGTGGAGTTCCCGGAGCCGGCGCACTACGTGGTCAACGCGGAGTACGTCACGACCGAGGACGGCACGGGTCTGGTCCACCAGTCCCCCGCCTTCGGTGAGGACGACCTCAAGGTCTGCCGCGCCTACGGCCTGCCCGTGGTGAACCCGGTCCGCCCGGACGGCACCTTCGAGGAGGACGTCCCGCTCGTCGGCGGCGTCTTCTTCAAGAAGGCGGACGAAAAGCTCACCGAGGACCTCCAGCAGCGCGGCCTCCTCTTCAAGCACATCCCGTACGAGCACAGCTACCCGCACTGCTGGCGCTGCCACACCGCGCTCCTCTACTACGCGCAGCCGTCCTGGTACATCCGCACCACCGCCATCAAGGACCGGCTCCTGCAGGAGAACGAGAACACCAACTGGTTCCCGGACACCGTCAAGCACGGCCGATACGGCGACTGGCTGAACAACAACATCGACTGGGCCCTGTCCCGCAACCGCTACTGGGGCACCCCGCTGCCGATCTGGCGCTGCGAGGACGACCACCTCACGGTCGTCGGCTCCCGCGCCGAGCTCACCGAGCTGACCGGCACCGACCAGTCCGAACTGGACCCGCACCGCCCGTACATCGACGACGTCGCCTTCGCCTGCCCCACGTGCAGCAAGACGGCCACGCGCGTGCCCGAGGTCATCGACGCCTGGTACGACTCAGGGTCCATGCCGTTCGCGCAGTGGGGCTACCCGTACAAGAACAAGGAGTTGTTCGAGAGCCGTTACCCGGCGCAGTTCATCTCCGAGGCCATCGACCAGACCCGCGGGTGGTTCTACACCCTCATGGCCATCGGCACGCTGGTCTTCGACAAGTCGTCGTACGAGAACGTCGTCTGCCTCGGTCACATCCTGGCCGAGGACGGCCGCAAGATGTCCAAGCACCTGGGCAACATCCTGCAGCCGATCCCGCTGATGGACCAGCACGGCGCGGACGCCGTGCGCTGGTTCATGGCGGCGGGCGGCTCGCCGTGGACCGCGCGGCGTGTGGGCCACGGCACCATCCAGGAGGTCGTCCGCAAGACGCTCCTCACCTACTGGAACACGGTCGCCTTCCAGGCCCTGTACGCCCGCACCTCCGACTGGGCGCCCAGTGAGGCGGACCCGGCCCCGGCCGACCGCCCCGTCCTGGACCGCTGGCTGCTGTCCGAACTGCACGCGCTGACCGACCAGGTGACCCAGGCTCTGGAGGCCTACGACACCCAGCGCGCCGGCAAGCTCCTGTCGGCGTTCGTCGACGACCTGTCCAACTGGTACGTCCGCCGCTCGCGCCGCCGCTTCTGGCAGGGCGACAAGGCGGCGCTGCGCACCCTGCACGAGGTCGTGGAGACGGTCACCAAGCTGATGGCCCCGCTGACGCCGTTCATCACCGAGCGCGTCTGGCAGGACCTGGTCGTGCCGGTGACCCCGGGCGCGCCGGAGTCGGTGCACCTGGCCTCCTGGCCCGAGGCGGACCTGACGGCGATCGACCCCGAGCTGTCGAAGCAGATGCTGCTCGTCCGGCGGCTGGTCGAGCTCGGCCGCGCCACGCGCGCGGAGTCGGGCGTCAAGACGCGCCAGCCGCTGTCGCGGGCGCTGGTCGCGGCGGCCGGGTTCGAGTCCCTCGACACCGAGCTGCACGCCCAGATCACCGAGGAGCTGAACGTCTCCTCGCTGGCGTCGCTGTCCGAGGTCGGCGGTTCGCTGGTGGACACCACCGCGAAGGCCAACTTCCGGGCGCTGGGCAAGCGGTTCGGCAAGCGGGTGCAGGACGTGGCCAAGGCCGTCGCGAACGCGGACGCGGCCGCGCTGTCGCTGGCTCTGCGCGAGGGCACGGCGTCGGTGGAGGTCGACGGCGAGACGATCTCGCTCGCCCCCGACGAGGTGATCATCACCGAGACCCCGCGCGAGGGCTGGTCGGTGGCGTCCGACTCCGGTGCGACGGTGGCCCTCGACCTGGAGATCACCGAGGAGCTGCGGCAGGCGGGTCTGGCACGTGACGCGATCCGGCTGATCCAGGAG
Source organism: Streptomyces sp. MAI_2237 (assembly GCF_054189285.1). Classification (NCBI taxonomy): domain Bacteria; kingdom Bacillati; phylum Actinomycetota; class Actinomycetes; order Kitasatosporales; family Streptomycetaceae; genus Streptomyces; species Streptomyces sp. MAI_2237. Next base: position 1,005,050 of record NZ_JAJPGQ010000001.1, read on the forward strand.
GCCCGCAAGAACAGCGGGCTGGACGTGGCCGACCGGATCGCCCTGCGCTGGACGTCCACGGACCCCGCGGTCGTCGCGGCGCTGAGCGAGCACACGGGTCTGATCGCCGACGAGGTCCTGGCCACGGACTTCGGGCAGGGTGAGGCGGACGACACGTACGGCTCCGCCTTCACCGACGAGGGGCTGTCCCTGACGTTCCGCCTCCGGAAGGTGTGATCCTCGCCGACGGCGGCCGAAGGGGCGCGGGGAGCCGATCACTCGGCTCCCCGCGCCCCTTTCGCTCGGACGAGTCAACCCGCGTAAAAGGGGCGAGCCCCGGACCGGAGTCCGGGGCTCGCCCCTTTTGAACGCTGCCGACGCCTACGGCGTACTACTCACCGTGCCGCGGCCGTCAGTTGTCGTCCTCGTCGATCAGGAAGCCGCGCATCGGCGACGGCGCCTGACCCATCGGGGACGGGCCCTGCGGGCGGACCGGAGCCATCGGCTGGGTCATCGCCGGGGACATCTGCTGCTGGCCGCCGTAGGACGGGGCAGCGGGGCTCGGCGCACCGCCCATGCTCTGGTTGCCGCCGTAGGACGGGGCGCTCGCGCCGGCCGGTGCCATGGAGGGCGCCGGGGACGGCGGGAGAGAGGCCGTGGCCGGAGTGCGCGGCGGGGCGAGGGAGTCGTCGGCCTGGGTCTCCAGCTGACGCAGCTGCGACTCCAGGTACGACTTCAGACGCGTCCGGTACTCGCGCTCGAAGCCGCGCAGGTCCTCGACCTTGCGCTCCAGCGTGGCGCGGGCGGACTCCAGGGAGCCCATCGCGACGCGGTGCTTCTCCTGCGCGTCCCGCTCCAGCGCGTCGGCCTTGGCACGGGCGTCACGCTCGAGGCCCTCGGCACGCGAACGCGCCTCGCCGACGATCTTGTTGGCCTCGGAACGGGCCTCGGCGATCGCCTGGTCGGCGGTCTGCTGGGCCAGCGACAGGACACGCGCGGCGCTGTCGCCACCGGGGCCCTGACCGGGGCCGCCCATCGGACCGCCCATGGGGCCGCCCATCGGGCCACCCATCTGCTGCTGCATGGGGGGCTGGCCCATGGGGCCGCCCATCTGGCCCTGACCCATGGGGCCCTGACCCATCTGGCCCTGACCCATGGGGCCCTGACCCATCGGACCCTGGCCCATCGGGCCCGGACCCTGCGGGCCGCCCTGTCCGCCGGGACCGGCGGGCAGCTGCGGCGCACCGCTCGGCAGCTGGGGCGGACCACCCATGGGGCCACCCATCTGCTGCTGCGGCGGGCCCGATATGCCGGCCGGCACCGGGGCACCCGGGCCTCGCATTCCCTGCTGAGGCATACCGCCCTGCTGAGGCATGCCGCCCTGCTGGGGCATACCGCCCTGCTGCTGGTCCTGCGGACCGCCGGGACCCTCCGGGGGCTTGCGCATGTTCTGCTGGTTCTGGGCAGCAGCACGCGTCGCCGCGGCCAGTTTGGCGCGCAGGTCCTCGTTCTCGCGGAGCAGGCGGGTCAGTTCGGCTTCGACCTCGTCGAGGAAGGCATCGACCTCGTCCTCGTCATAGCCTTCTCGGAGGCGGACGGTCGTGAACTGCTTGTTCCGCACGTCCTCGGGGGTCAACGGCATCTCTTCACCTCAACGTAGTCGTCGGCATTCGGCAAGACGGTAGGTCACATCGGTCACAGCCGGCTCACGATCGAGATCAGGATGTAGACGATGATCATCAGTACGAAGAAGGACAGGTCGAGCGCCACGCCCCCGAGGCGCAGCGGCGGGATGAACCGCCGCAGAAGCTTGAGCGGTGGGTCGGTGACAGTGTAGGTGGCCTCCAGAACGACCACCATCGCCTTGCCGGGCTGCCATGAGCGGGCGAACTGGAAGACGTAGTCCATGACCAACCGGAAGATGAGCACGATCAGGAAGCACATCAGCGCGATGTAAATGACCTGCAGGACCACGCTCATTGCTGGTGCTTCCCTCTCCCCTGTTTCCGTGCTGCTGGGTACTGCTCGTACTGCTGTTTCCGGTCGTGCGTCTCAGCTCTGGTTGAAGAACCCGCCCTCTGCGATACGGGCCTTGTCCTCCGCCGTGACATCGACGTTAGCAGGCGACAACAGGAACACCTTCTGCGTCACCCGCTCGATGCTGCCGTGAAGACCAAACACCAAACCGGCCGCAAAGTCGACAAGTCGCTTCGCGTCTGTGTCATCCATCTCAGTCAGATTCATGATCACCGGGGTGCCCTCACGGAAGTGTTCCCCGATGGTACGGGCCTCGTTGTAGGTCCGCGGGTGAAGCGTGGTGATCCGGTAAGGCTCTCGTTCGGACACGACCTTGGGCATGATCACCGGTACGTTCTTCTCCAGACTTGCGCGTTCTTGTGTGATGGACGCCACGGGCGCGATGCGCGCCGGACGGCCGGATTCCGCGGGTAGCGAAGCGGAACGGGCGACCGGTTCACGCGGCACGGAGGGCTGCACGATTCGCACCTCTTCGTCCCTTTGGGACTGATGTGCGGCGTGAGACTGGTGCGACGGCTCGTGCCGTCGGTGATCGCGCTCCGGTTCGGGGTCGAGTTCGGGCTCGAAGTCGTCATCGGGGTCGAATCCCCTGCCGTCGTACCCATCGTCCTCCACGAGGCCGAGGTAGACCGCCATCTTGCGCATCGCGCCGGCCATGCTCTGAGTCCTCCGCTCTGTGGTGGATCGACTGACGACTGCCAAGTGCCCGCGATCCACGAGGCCGTTGTGCCCGCCTTTCGGCGGCATTGACCATATTTTCTGCTGTGGTCCGACTTCCTGGCGACGTTACCCGAGCCGTGCGCGGACTCCGAGTACCGCGGTGCCGACGCGTACATGTGTCGCTCCGGCCGCCACGGCCTGCTCGAGGTCCGCGCTCATTCCTGCCGAGACCATGTTCGCAGCCGGATGGGCCCGGCGCAGGTCGGTCGACAAATCCATCAACCGCTCGAACGCCGCCTGTTCGCGTCCCGCGTAAGGTCCGGTGAGCGGCGCGACGGTCATCAGACCCGCCAGCCGCAGCCCGGGCGCCCGCGCCACGAGATCGCCCAACTCTTCTGTTCCGCCCGGTCCCACACCCCCGCGCTCCCCGCGCCCGCTCTCCCCCGCGTCCAGGGCGACCTGGATCAGACAGCCCAGTTCCCGCCCCTGCCGCTCCGCCTCCCGGGACAGTGCGGTCACCAGCCGGGCGCGGTCGACGGACTGCACCATATCGGCATAACCGACCACGGATCGAACCTTGTTGGTCTGCAACTGGCCAACAAAGTGCCAAGTCAACGGCAGATCCGAGCAGGCGGCGGCCTTGGGGGCGGCGTCCTGGTCCCGGTTCTCGGCGACGTGCCGCACGCCGAGCTCCGCCAGGATCCGCACATCACTCGCCGGGTAGGTCTTGGTGACCACGATCAGGGTCACCTCGTCCCGCGCCCGGCCGGCGGCCGCGCAGGCGTCGGCGATACGACGCTCCACCTTCGCCAGGTTCGCGGCGAGTTCGTCCTTACGGTCCGTCATGTCCCTCAGTCCAGCCAGACATATCCCGCGAGTCGCCCCGTGGTGCGGTCGCGTCGGTACGAGAAGTGATCGGCCGACTCCCGCGTGCACGCCGGTGACTGCCACCGGTCGCGCACCCCGAGCCGGTCGAGCTGCGCGTGCACTCCGGCGGTCACGTCGACCGCGGGCGTGCCCCAGCTCGTCTCGGCGTACGCCGCCGGCTCGACCGCGGCCACCTCGGCGCGCATCTGCTCGGGCACCTCGTAGCACCGGCCGCAGACGGCGGGTCCGGTGCGGGCGACGATCCGGGCGGGGTCGGCGCCGAGTTCGGTCATCGCGCGTAGCGCGGCCGGGACGACACCGGCGACCATGCCGGGCCGGCCCGCGTGCGCCGCGGCGACGACCCCGGCGACCGGGTCGGCGAGCAGAACGGGCGTGCAGTCGGCGGTGAGGACGGCGAGGGCGAGTCCGCGCCGCGTGGTGACGATCGCGTCGACCTCGGGCACGGGGCTGTCGCCCCACGGTCCGTCGACCACGGCCACCTCCGCACCGTGCACCTGGTTCATCCAGACCACGTTCGCCGGGTCGAGGCCGAGGGACCCCGCCGCCAGCTCCCGGTTGGTGCGTACGGCGTCGGGGTCGTCGCCGACCGCTCCGCCGAGGTTGAGCTCCTCGTACGGAACGGCGCTCACCCCGCCCCACCGGTCGGTGAAGGCGAAGTGCGCGCCGCTCACGGTGTCGCGCTGCTTTGTCACGTCAGAAGGATCACTTGAGGAAGTCCGGTACGTCCAGCTCCTCGGCGGCGCTGTCGGTGTACGACCGCGACGGCGGGACCGGCGGGGCGACCGGGAGGTCGGCGACCGGCTCGGGAGCGGGCTCCGGGTCCTCCTTCGGCGTGACACTGCCGAGCGAGCCGAAGCTCGGGCGGGACTCGGGCTGCCGTACCGGAGTGGGCTCCTCGCGGCGGGCGGAGGACGAGGACGAGCCCATGACGGTCTCCCGGCGGGCCGGCGGCTGGCCGCCGTCGAAGCCGGCCGCGATCACGGTGACCCGGACCTCGTCGCCGAGCGCGTCGTCGATGACCGCGCCGAAGATGATGTTGGCCTCGGGGTGGGCGGCCTCGCTCACCAGCTGGGCGGCCTCGTTGATCTCGAACAGGCCGAGATCGCTTCCGCCGGAGATGGAGAGCAGCACACCGCGGGCGCCGTCGATGGACGCCTCCAGCAGCGGCGAGGAGATGGCCATCTCGGCCGCGGCCACCGCGCGGTCGTCGCCGCGGGCCGAGCCGATGCCCATGAGGGCCGAACCGGCCTCGGACATGACCGACTTGACGTCGGCGAAGTCGAGGTTGATGAGGCCGGGGGTGGTGATGAGGTCGGTGATGCCCTGGACACCGGAGAGCAGGACCTGGTCGGCCGACTTGAAGGCGTCGAGCACCGAGACCTGGCGGTCCGAGATGGACAGCAGCCGGTCGTTCGGGATGACGATGAGGGTGTCGACCTCTTCGCGGAGTTCGGCGATGCCGTCCTCGGCCTGGTTGGCCCGGCGCCGTCCCTCGAAGGTGAACGGGCGGGTGACCACGCCGATGGTGAGGGCGCCCAGGGAGCGGGCGATGTTGGCGACGACGGGCGCGCCGCCGGTGCCGGTGCCGCCGCCTTCACCGGCGGTCACGAAGACCATGTCGGCCCCCTTGAGGACCTCCTCGATCTCCTCGCGGTGGTCCTCGGCGGCCTTGCGGCCGACGGCCGGGTTGGCTCCGGCGCCGAGTCCGCGGGTGAGTTCGCGACCGACGTCGAGCTTGACGTCGGCGTCGCTCATCAACAGCGCCTGCGCGTCGGTGTTGATGGCGATGAACTCGACGCCCTTGAGACCGACCTCGATCATCCGGTTGATGGCATTGACACCACCGCCGCCGACACCGATGACTTTGATGACTGCGAGGTAGTTCTGCGGTGCTGCCACGTCGAAGGCCTCTCGCCTCGAGTTACGTGTCGCCGTTTCGCGGGTGAGTGCGATCCGACGACTGATGCCGATTGGGACGGTCCATAGCGCCGACCCGAACCCTAACGTTGAAGTTTAGGGTTACCAGTGTGACTGTTCGCTGGAGTCTTCCGAACAGGACACTAAGTCGACAAGTGGCGCACGTTCAACGAACACGCCGAACCTCCCGTTTTTCTTTTCACCCTATGTGATCAGCCATAGCGCTGCCCAACCAGGGTGCTGGCCTGCGCGGATGTGCGTCAACTCCCCGATGACGCCGGGGCGGTGGGAACGGAGACGTCGAAGTGCCGCGCATCCGGAGCCGCTTTCATGAGAGCGGTGAGCGTACGGGCCTTCAGGGCGCCCCTCTCGGAACTCCCCCACGCCACGGTCCGGCCCCCGCTCAACAGCAGCAGGATGTCGTCGTAGGAACGCACTTCGACGGTCGCGGTCTCGCGTGCCACGGCCGCCGGAACGGCGTCGGCGACGCGCACCGCCTCACGCACCAGACGGGCCTCGCCGAAGCGCCGCAGGCTCGCGGCGGCGGAACCCCGGGCGAGCCTCAATTCCAGTGCCGGCACGCTTTTCGGTGCCCGGGAAACCGTGGCGAAACGGACACCTTCATCGTCCACTTCGACGAACTTTCCGCCCTTTTGGACAATCAGAACCGGAGTGCGCTCAACCACTTTCAGGCCGATTCCGTGGGGCCAGGAACGGACCACGTCCACCGTGTGGATCCGCGGCAGTTTCGCGCGCAGCCTCGCCTCGATCCCGCCGGTGTCGACGGAGATCAGCGGCGCCCCGACGGGGACCTCGGCCGCCTCGCGCACCTGCGTGGGCGTCAGGACCTGGGTGCCGGAGACGGACACCCGCTCCACGCGGGTCCACGAGGAGCCGTACAACACCCAGACGGTGCCCGCGCCGAGAAGAACCAGCACCACGGCAAGAATGATGATCGTACGAACGCGGGGCGGCTTCAGTCGCCTCAACCGCCGGGCAAGGGGCGGGCCGGACGACTCCTGCTGACGTTCACCACGCTCGGCGGTGGTCGGTCCGGCCACGCTCCCTGCCCTTCGCTCATGCGGTCCTAGTGCTGTGCACGGTGGGCGGCGATCGCCTCGTACACCATGCCGACGAGCAGGTCGTCGGCGTCCCGGCGGCCGAACTCGGCCGCGGCGCGGGACATCTCGTACAGCCGGTGCGGGTCGGCGAGCACGGGCAGGACGTTCGCCCGCACCCAGTCGGGCGTCAGCTCCGCGTCGTCGACCAGCAGTCCACCGCCGGCCTTGACCACCGGCTGGGCGTTCAGCCGCTGTTCGCCGTTGCCGATGGGCAGCGGGACGTAGGCGGCCGGGAGCCCGACGGCGGAGAGTTCGGCGACGGTCATCGCGCCCGCGCGGCAGAGCATCATGTCGGCAGCGGCGTACGCGAGGTCCATCCGGTCCAGGTAACTTACCGGGATGTAGGGGGGCATCCCTGGCATCTGCTGCACCTGCGGCAGTTCGTTCTTCGGGCCGACCGCGTGCAGGATCTGGATGCCGGCCTGCTGCAGCCACGGCGCGACCTGCTGGACGACCTCGTTGAGGCGGCGGGCGCCCTGCGAGCCGCCGGAGACCAGCAGGGTGGGCAGGTTGGGGTCGAGGCCGAACATGTGCCGAGCCTCGGGCCGGGCCGCGGCCCGGTCCAGGGTGGCGATGGTGTGGCGCAGCGGGATCCCGATGTAGCGGGAGTTGCGCAGCTTGCTGTCCGGGGTGGCGACGGCCACCTGGGCGGCGTACCGGGACCCGATCTTGTTGGCCAGGCCGGGGCGGGCGTTGGCCTCGTGGATCACGATCGGCACGCCGAGGCGCTTGGCGGCGAGGTAGCCGGGCAGCGCGACGTACCCGCCGAAGCCGACCACGGCGTCCGCCTTGGTGCGCTCGAGGATCTGCTCGGTCGCCTTGATCGTGCCGCGCAGCCGGCCCGGAACGGTGATCAGCTCGGGGGTGGGCTTGCGCGGCAGGGGTACGGCGGGGATCAGCGCCAGCTCGTAGCCCCGCTGTGGTACGAGCTTGGTCTCCAGGCCGCGCTCCGTGCCCAGGGCCGTGATCCCCACGGTCGGGTCCTGCCTGCGCAGGGCGTCCGCGAGGGCGAGCGCGGGCTCGATGTGGCCGGCGGTCCCCCCACCGGCGAGTACGACATGCACCGAAATTCACCGCTCTCCGGACGAACGCGCCGCCGAGGCACGCCGTCGCATCGTGTTCCATCTCCGAGGCCCCCGGTCCCGCACGGCGCCTCCCGCCCGCTTTCTACCAAAGCGGGGTTGCCGCAAGGAAAGCGCCGCCCGCGCAGCGGGCTCGTCACGCGCGAACGCGATCAGCAGCCCGATGGCGAACATGGTCGGCAGCAGGGCGGATCCCCCGTAGGAGAACAGCGGGAGGGGGACTCCGGCGATCGGCAGCAGGCCGAGCACCGCACCGATGTTGATCACCGCCTGAGCGGTGATCCAGGTGGTCACGCCTCCCGCGGCATACCTGACGAAGGGGTCCTCCGTGCGTCCGGCCACGCGGATACCCGCATAGCCTAGAGCCGCGAAGAGGGCGAGTACCGACAGCGTCCCCGCCAGGCCCAGTTCCTCACCGGTGACGGCGAAGATGAAGTCCGTGTGCGCCTCGGGGAGTTGCCCCCATTTCTCCACACTCGCACCGAGCCCGGAACCGAAGATTCCGCCGGATGCGAGCGCGTAGATCCCGTGCACGGCCTGCCAGCAGTCGGCGACCCCGGACTTGGGTTCCGTGGCGCCGATGCAGGCCAGGCGGGCCATGCGGTTGGGGCTGGTCTTGATCAGGATCACACCGAGGGTGGCGGCGACCGACAGCACGCCGACGAAGAGGCGGGTGGGCGCCCCGGCCAGCCACAGCAGGCCGAACAGGATCGCCGTGAGGATGATCGCCGTACCCATGTCGCCGCCGAGCATGATCAGGCCGAGCAGCAGAAAGGCGACGGGCACGAGTGGCACCAGCATGTGCTTCCACTGGTTGAGCAGGTTCTTGTCCTGCTTGCGGGCCAGCAGGTCGGCGCTCCACAGGACCAGGGCGAGCTTGCCGAACTCGCTGGGCTGGATCTGGAAGGAGCCGCCGAGCGAGATCCAGTTCTGGTTGCCGTTGACCGACATCCCTATCCCCGGCACCTGCACCAGGGCCATCAGGAAGACGGCGCCCGCGAGGATCGGATAGGCCAGCGCGCGGTGCAGCTTGACCGGCATCCGGGAGGCGACCAGCAGCAGGACGCCGCCGATGACGGCCGCGAGGAGCTGCTTGCGGAAGAAGTAGGAGCCCGGCAGGGACATCTGCAGCGCGGTGATCTGGGAGGCCGAGTAGACCATCACCAGACCGAGCACGGTGATCAGGAAACTGCCGCCGGCGATCAGGTAGTAGGCGGTCAGCGGCCGGTCCCAGGCGCGCTTGGCGTTGAGGTACGCGCGCAGCACCGGGTTGTCGCGGGGCGGCCGGGGACCGGCGGGGCGTCGGACGGCCCGTTGCACGGGCGGCCGTCCGGTACGGCTACTGGGCATCAGACGCCTCCGCTACGTCGGTCAGGCGCCGAGTTCGCGAACCGCCTCCGCGAACGCGTCACCGCGCTTGTTGTAGTTGGCGAACATGTCCATCGAGGCACAGGCGGGGGCCAGCAGCACCGTGTCGCCTTCGGCCGCGAGCCGCTTCGCCTCCTGGACAGCCGCGAGCATCGCACCAGTGTCGGTCCGGTCGAGGTCGACGACGGGCACTTCCGGCGCGTGTCGCGCGAGCGCTTCGCGGATGAGAGCGCGGTCCGCGCCGATGAGCACGGCGCCGCGAAGTCGCTTTGCCGACTTGGCGACCAGCTCGTCGAAGGTCGCGCCCTTGGCGAGCCCGCCCGCGATCCACACGATGGACTCGTAGGCCGCCAACGAGGCTTCCGCGGCGTGCGTGTTGGTGGCCTTGGAGTCGTCCACGTAGGCGACCCCGTCGACGTCGGCCACGTGCGCGATGCGGTGCGCGTCCGGCGTGAAGTTCCTCAGGCCGTCGCGTACGGCCTTGGCGGGCACCCCGAAGGCGCGCGCGAGGGCCGCCGCCGCAAGGGCGTTGGCGATGTTGTGCGGGGCCGGCGGGTTCACGTCGGAGACCTCGGCGAGCTCCTGGGCGTTCTTGTGCCGGTTCTCCACGAAGGCGCGGTCGACCAGGATGCCTTCGACGACGCCGAGTTGGGAGGGTCCGGGGGTGCCGAGGGTGAAGCCGATCGCCCGGCAGCCCTCCTCGACGTCGGCCTCGCGGACCAGGTCCTCGGTGGCCTTGTCGGCGACGTTGTAGACGCAGGCGACCCGATTGCTCTCGTAGATGCGGCCCTTGTCGCGCGCGTACGCCTCCATCGAGCCGTGCCAGTCGAGGTGGTCGGGGGCGAGGTTGAGCACCGCCGCCGAGTGGGCCCGCAGGGACGGCGCCCAGTGGAGCTGGTAGCTCGACAACTCCACGGCCAGGACGTCGTACCGCTCCTCGCCGAGCACCGCGTCCAGCAGCGAGACGCCGATGTTGCCGACGGCCGCCGTGCGCAGGCCCGCCGCCTTCAGGATCGACGCCAGCATCTGCACGGTGGTGGTCTTGCCGTTGGTGCCGGTGACGGCGAGCCAGGGGGCCGCGTCGGGGCCCCTGAGCCGCCAGGCGAGTTCGACGTCGCCCCAGATGTCGACGCCGGCCGCGCGGGCCGCCTCGAACAGCGGCTTGTCCGGCTTCCAGCCGGGCGCGGTGACGACCAGTTCGGTGCCCTCGGGCAGGGTCGCGCCGTCGCCGAGGCGCACGGTGACGCCCAGCGCCTCGAGTTCGGCGGCCTGTTCCCGCGCGCGTGCGTCGTCGCCGTCGTTGACGACCGTGACGATCGCGCCGCGCGCGTGCAGCACCTTGGCCGCCGGGATGCCGGAGACGCCGAGCCCGGCGACGGTGACGTGCTTGCCCTGGAACTCCGAGGATCCTTCAGGCACCGAGGAGGTCACTTGTCCGCTGCCCATCCCGCGTAGAAGAGGCCCAGTCCGACGATGACGCAGATGCCCTGGATGATCCAGAAGCGGACCACGACCAGGACCTCGGACCAGCCCTTGAGTTCGAAGTGGTGCTGCAGGGGCGCCATCCGGAAGACGCGCTTGCCGGTGAGCCGGAAGGAGCCGACCTGGATGACGACCGACATGGTGATGAGGACGAACAGACCGCCCATGATGGCAACCAGCAGCTCCGTGCGGGAGCAGATGGCCAGACCGGTCAGGACACCGCCGAGGGCGAGCGAACCGGTGTCGCCCATGAAGATCTTGGCCGGCGAGGTGTTCCACCACAGGAAGCCGAGACAGGCGCCCATCAGCGCGGAGGCGATGACCGCGAGGTCCAGCGGGTCGCGCACCTCGTAGCAGGCGCCCGGGTTGGTGAGGGTCTGCGCGTTGGCGCAGGACTCCTGGAACTGCCAGACGCCGATGAAGGTGTAGGCACCGAAGACGAGCACGGAGGCGCCGGTGGCCAGGCCGTCCAGACCGTCCGTCAGGTTCACGCCGTTCGACATCGCGAGGATCATGAACAGCGCCCAGACCACGAACAGCACCGGGCCGATGGTCCAGCCGAAGTCCGTGATGAACGACAGCTTGGTGGACGCCGGGGTGTTGCCGCGGGCGTCGGAGAACTGCAGCGCGAGCACCGCGAAGCTGATGCCGACGATGAGCTGGCCGGCCATCTTCGCCTTGGCCCGCAGGCCCAGCGAACGCCGCTTGACGATCTTGATGTAGTCGTCCAGGAAGCCGACCAGACCCATGCCGCACATCAGGCCGAGCACCAACAGGCCCGAGTAGGTGGGCGGCTGACCGGTGATCACCTTGGACAGGAAGTAGGCGGCGACGGTGGCCAGGATGAAGGCGATACCGCCCATCGTCGGCGTACCGCGCTTGCTGGCGTGCTCGCGCGGGCCGTCGTCACGGATGTACTGGCCGTAGCCCTTGCGCGCCAGCAGCTTGATCAGCAGCGGGGTGCCGACCAGCGTCAGAAAGAGACCGATGACGCCCGAGAACAGGATCTGCTTCATCATCGGGCATCAGCCCCACCCGCGGCACCGGTCTCGAGCAGCGCCTGCGCCACGCTCTCGAGCCCCACCGACCGGGACGCCTTCACGAGCACGACGTCCCCCGGGCGCAACTCGCTGCGCAACAGGTCGATCGCCGCCTGTGCGTCGGACACGTGCACCGACTCCTCACCCCACGAACCCTCGTTATATGCGCCCAGTTGCAGCCAGGACGCTTCCCTGCCCCCGACCGCGACGAGCTTGCCGACATTGAGCCGGACGGCGAGCCGTCCGACCGCGTCGTGCTCGGCGAGCGCCTCGTCCCCGAGCTCGGCCATCTTGCCGAGCACCGCCCAGGTCCGGCGTCCTTTGCCCATGGCCGCGAGCGCGCGCAGGGCGGCTCGCATGGACTCGGGGTTCGCGTTGTAGGCGTCGTTGACGATGGTCACGCCGTCCGGTCGCTCGGTGACCTCCATACGCCAGCGGGAGAGGGAGTCCGCCTCGGAGAGCGCGGTGGCGATCTCTTCCGCGGACATGCCCAGCTCATGGGCGACGGCGGCCGCGGCGAGCGCGTTCGACACGTGGTGCTCACCGTACAGGCGCATGGTCACGTCGCTTGCACCGGAGGGTGTGTGGAGCCTGAACGCGGGCTGTCCCGTGTCCGTGAGTCGCACGTTCTCGGCGCGTACGTCCGCTTCGTCGCTCTCACCGAAGAAGACCACCCTGGCCTTCGTGCGGGACGCCATGGCCCGTACGAAGGGGTCGTCCGCGTTGAGGATCGCGGCGCCGTCCTCCGGCAGGGCCTCCACGAGTTCGCCCTTGGCCTGCGCGATCTGCTCGCGTCCGCCGAACTCCCCGATGTGGGCGCTGCCGACGTTGAGCACGAGGCCGATCCGCGGCGGGGTCAGCTCGGTGAGGTAGCGGATGTGGCCGATGCCGCGGGCGCCCATCTCCAGCACGAGGAACTTCGTCTCCTCGGTGGCGGACAGGGCGGTGAGCGGCAGGCCGATCTCGTTGTTGAGCGAGCCGGGCGTGAACACCGTCGGCGCCTTGCGCTGGAGGACCTGGGCGATCAGGTCCTTGGTGCTGGTCTTGCCCGCCGAGCCGGTGAGGGCCACGAGGGTCGCGCCGAGCCGTCGTACGACATGCCGCGCGAGGGCGCCGAGGGCGCTCTGGACGTCGTCGACGACGATCGCGGGGACGCCGACGGGCCGGGACGCGAGGACGGCGACCGCGCCCGCCTCCACGACCTGCCGGGCGTAGTCGTGGCCGTCGACGCGTTCGCCGACGAAGGCGACGAACAGGCTGCCGGGCTCCACCTGGCGGGAGTCCCGGACGACCGGAGCGGTGACCTGGACGGCCGGATCCGGTATGTCGTGCGTCTGCCCGCCGACGACTTCTGCGATCTCGGCGAGAGAGAGGGCGATCACAAGTTCATCCCTGGGTCTGCTGGATGGCTTCTCGAAGCACCTGGCGGTCGTCGAAGGGACGGACCACACCGGCGATGTCCTGGCCCTGCTCGTGGCCCTTGCCCGCGACGAGCACGGTGTCACCGGGCTGCGCGCGGGCGACGGCTGCGGCGATCGCGGCGGCCCGGTCCTCGAAGACCTGCACCTCACCGCGTTCGTGTGCTGGTACGGACGCGGCGCCCTCGAGCATGGTTGCAAGGATGGCGAGGGGGTCCTCGGAGCGGGGGTTGTCGGAGGTCAGTACGGCGGTGTCGGCGAGGCGGGCCGCGGCGGCGCCCATCGGCGCCCGCTTGGTCTTGTCGCGGTCGCCGCCGCAGCCGAGCACGACGTGCAGCCTGCCCTCGGTGACCTTGCGCAGGGCGCGCAGGACCGATTCGACGGCGTCCGTCTTGTGGGCGTAGTCGACGACCGCGAGATACGGCTGTCCGGCGTCCACGCGCTCCAGCCGGCCCGGCACGCCCGGCACGGCGGCGATGCCGTCGGCGGCGGCCTGCGGGTCGAGGCCGGCCGCGGCGAGGGCGGCGATCGCGGCGAGGGTGTTGGCCACGTTGAACCCGCCCGGCAGGGGCGAGGTGGCCTCGATCCGCTCGCCCGCGGGGCCGACGACGGTGAACGTCGAGTCCATCGGGCCGATCCGGACGTCCTCGGCCCGCCAGTCGGCGTCCGGGTGGCCCTCGGCGGAGTAGGTGACGACCGGGACGGTGGCCTCCCTGGTCAGCCGGCGGCCGTACTCGTCGTCGACGTTGACCACGCCGAGCCTGCTGCGGCGGGGCGTGAACAGCTGCGCCTTGGCCCGGAAGTAGTCCTCCATGTCGGAGTGGAACTCCATGTGTTCCGGGCTGAGGTTGGTGAACACGCCGATGTCGAAGACGCAGCCGTCGACCCGGCCGAGGACCAGCGCGTGGCTGGAGACCTCCATGGCGACCGCCTCGACCCCGCGCTCGCGCATCACGGCGAACAGGGCCTGCAGGTCGGTGGCTTCGGGGGTGGTGCGCTCGGACTTGATGCGCTCGTCGCCGATGCGCGTCTCCACCGTGCCGATCAGGCCGGTGTTGTTCTTGGTCTTCAGACCACCCTCGACGAGGTAGGCGGTGGTGGTCTTGCCGGAGGTGCCGGTGATGCCGATCTGGAGCAGGTCCCGGCCCGGGTGGCCGTAGATCGTCGCCGCCAGCTCGCCCATCAGGGCCCGCGGGTCGTCGACGGTCAGGACCGGCAGGCCCGTGGCGGCGGCGCGCTCGGCTCCGGTCGGGTCCGTGAGCACCGCGACCGCGCCGAGGCCCGCGGCCTGGGTCACGAAGTCGGCGCCGTGCAGGCGGGCGCCCGGCAGGGCGGCGTACAGGTCGCCGGGGCGGACGGCACGCGAGTCATGGGTGATGCCCGTGACCTCGGCGGTGCTCTGCGGCGCGGCGGCACCCAGCTGATCGGCGAGTTCCGTCAGTGGTGTGGCGGAGACCTGAACCGGTCGTGGCGGCCCCGGGTATGTCACGGAAACGCCCTTCTGGGTGGTTTGGGACTGATCAGCGTGTGGCACGGCGGTGAGCGTACCGGGCGTACCCGCCTGCGGGCGAAGCGAGGGGCGGGGGGTGTCCGGCTTGCCGGAGTCGGGAGTGATCATGGTCACGGAGCGTTCCTGACTGGTTGCGCTGATCAGGGAGTGAAGGTGACGGGCAGGCGCGCGGGCTGGGCGCCCGTGGGCGGGACCTGGAGGGTCTTCAGTGCGAACTCCATCACCTCCTTGAAGATGGGGCCGCAGATCTGGCCGCCGAAGTAGTTGCCCTTGGTGGCGTTCTGGATGGCGCAGTAGACGGTCACGCGCGGGTTGTCCGCAGGGGCGAAGCCGGCGAACGAGGACGTGTATCCGCGGTACTTGCCGGTGGCCGGATCCACGCGGTTGGCCGTACCCGTCTTGCCCGCCACCCGGTAGCCGGGGATGCGCGCCTTGGCGCCCGTTCCCTCCTGGTCGTCCACGACCGACTCCAGCATCTGGGCGAGCGTCTTCGCCGTCTTCGCGCTCACGACCCTTGTCTTCCGGGGCTTCGCGGCCGGTACGAACCGTCCGTCGGGTCCCTTGGTGCCGCGTACGAGGGTGGGGGCGACGCGGACGCCGCCGTTGGCGATCGTCGAGTAGACCGACGCCGCCTGAAGCGCGTTGAGCGACATGCCCTGGCCGAAAGGAATCGTGTACTGCTGCGAGGTCGACCACTTGTCGGGCGGGGCGAGGATGCCCTTGGTCTCGCCGGGGAAGTCCAGTCCGCTGTAGTTGCCGAGGCCGAAGCCGCGCAGGTACTTGTAGAGGACCCTGTTGGCCTCGGCCTGCGTCTTGCCGAGCTGGCCGGTGGCCAGGATGGTGCCGATGTTGCTGGACTTGGCGAGGACGCCGTTGAGCGTGAGGTCCCAGGTCTTGTGGTCGATGTCGTCCTTGAAGAGGCGGTCGCCGCGGTGCAGCCGGTTGGGCACGACGACGTGCGTCAGCGGCGTGGCCACGTTCTCCTGCAGCACGGCGGCCATCGACATGATCTTGGCGGTGGAGCCGGGCTCGTAGGCGTCCTCGACGGCCCAGTTGTGCAGGGCGTTCGGGTTCGCCTTGGACAGGTCGTTGGGGTCGAAGCCGGGCGAGTTGGCCATCGCGAGGATCTCGCCGGTGCGGGTGTCCTGCACTATCACGTAACCGCGGTCCGCCCCGGACTTCTTCACCTGCTCGCTGATGGCGCTCTGGGCCGCCCACTGGATGTCGCGGTCGATGGTGAGCTCGACGTCGCTGCCGGGCACGGCGGGGGTCTCCGTGGAGCCCGCGGTGGGGACCAGCCGTCCGCCGGACTGGGCGTAGCGGATCTTGCCGTCCTTGCCGGACATTTCCTTGTTGAGCTCCTGCTCGATGCCGCCGCCGCCCTTGCCGTCGGCGTTGACCCAGCCCAGTATCCCGGCGGCGAGGGCGCCGTTGGGGTAGACCCGCTTGCTGCTGGGGGTGGAGAGGACGCCGGCCAGCACGTCGGCGGTGTCCGACTTCTTCGCCAGCGCGGCCTTCAGGTCCTTGATCTGCGTCCACACCTGCGGCGTCTGCCGCTGGGCGAGCAGGGTGTAGCGCAGCGCCTTGTTCTTCGGCCGGAGCTTGTTGACCAGGGTGTCCTGGTCCACGCCGAGGATGGGCGCGAGCAGCGCGGCCGCCTGCTCGGGACCGTCGTCGATCTTCAGCTGCTCGCGGGTGAACATCGTGGGGTCGGCGGTGATGTCGTAGGCGTCCACGCTGGTCGCGAGCGCCACGCCGGCACGGTCGGTGATGCCGCCGCGCTCGGCGGGCAGGACCTGGCCGACGTAGCGGTTCTGGTCGGCCTGGGCGGCGTAGGTGCTCGCGTCCACGGCCTGGACCTGCAACAGCCGTACGACGAAGGCGATCAGGACGAGGGCGAGGGCCAGGCCGACCAAGCGCAGCCGGGGACGGGGGCTGCCCAGGCGCAGCGGCTTGGGGGCGGCCGGGCGGGCCGGTGC
This sequence comes from Streptomyces sp. MAI_2237, assembly GCF_054189285.1. Lineage (NCBI taxonomy): Bacteria > Bacillati > Actinomycetota > Actinomycetes > Kitasatosporales > Streptomycetaceae > Streptomyces > Streptomyces sp. MAI_2237. Next base: position 1,021,531 of record NZ_JAJPGQ010000001.1, read on the forward strand.
GGGGCGGCGGGCCGCCGGGCGGGCGCCGGGGCCCGGGCGCTGCCGGCCGGCGGCGGGGCGGACGGGACGCGCGGGGCCGGGCACGCGGCGGCGCGGCGGTTCCCTGTCGGACACTTCCGTCACCTGCCGGGGGTCGTGGGGGTCAGGGAGGCCGTGGGGGTGCCGGCCTGCGGGACGGTGTCGGCGGGCGACTGGGCGACGGCCTCCGGCGGGCGCAGGACCAGCGGGATCTGGGCGGCGGACCGCTGGGCGGCGGCCGAGGGGACGCCCTTGACCTTGCCGTCGGGGCCGAGGAAGGCGGGGTCGCCGCCGGGGACCATGCCGAGCTCCCTGGCGCGGCGCTGGAGGGCGTCGGGCGCGGAGTAGGCGTCGATGTCCCGCTGGAGCGCCTGTTCCTCGTCGGTGAGGTTCTTGGTGTCCCTCTGCAGGTCGTCCTGCTTGAACGAGCCCTCGCTGAGCGCGGAGTTCAGCACCAGCAGCCCGATCAGACCGCCGCCGAGGAGAAGCACGACGAGGAGCACGAAGGGCGTGCGGGCCGCCTGCCCGGAGCTTCCCGGGCCGGGGAAGAGCCGGGCGAGACGAGCGGCCCGCCCCCTCAGTTCGGGTTTCCTACTCACTCGGCCTCCAGTGAGTACGGTTTCCCAACTCACTCACGCCCCTCATTGTTCGGCGTCCTCCCTGATGCGCTCGGCCCCGCGCAGCCGCGCCGGTGCCGCACGCCGGTTCTCGGCGACCTCTTCCTCGGTGGGAAGTTCGGCACCGCGCGTGAGCAGCTTGAGCCGGGGCTGGTACCGCTCGGGGACCACCGGCAGCCCGGGCGGCGCGGTGGTGGCCGCACCGGCCGCGAAGACCTGCTTGACCAGCCGGTCCTCCAGCGAGTGGTACGACAGCACGGCGATCCGCCCGCCGACGGCGAGCGCCTTCACCGCGGCCGGGATCGCCCGTTCCAGCACGGACAGCTCACCGTTGACCTCGATCCGCAGGGCCTGGAAGGTCCGCTTGGCCGGGTTGCCGCCGGTGCGCTTGGCGGCCTGCGGCAGGGCGTCCCGGATGAGCTCGACGAGCCGTGCGCTGTTGTCGAACGGCTCCTTCTCGCGCTCGCGCACGATGGCGGACACGATCCGCTTGGCCTGCTTCTCCTCGCCGTACGCGCGCAGAATCCGGACGAGTTCGCCGGGCGGGTAGGTGTTGAGGACCTCGGCGGCGCTGATGCCGGTCGTCTGGTCCATGCGCATGTCGAGGGGGGCGTCCTGGGCGTAGGCGAAGCCGCGGCCGGCCTCGTCGAGCTGCATGGAGGAGACGCCGAGATCGAACAGCACGCCCTGCACGCGCGCGATGCCGAGCCGGTCCAGCACGCCGGGCAGTTCGTCGTAGACGGCGTGCACCAGGGTGGCGCGCTCGCCGAAGGGCGCGAGCCGCTCGCCGGACAGGCGCAGCGCTTCCTTGTCGCGGTCGAGGGCGACGAGCCGGGCCTCCGGGAAGCGCCGCAGAAGAGCCTCGCTGTGACCGCCGAGTCCGAGGGTGCAGTCGACGACCACCGCTCCCGGCCGCTCCAGCGCGGGCGCCAGCAGGTCCAGGCACCGCTGGAGCATCACCGGGACGTGTCGACTCTCGCTCAAGGGGCCCTCTCAGATCCGGCTGGGCGATACGCACCGCCGGGTCCCCGCCCGCTCGTGAAGGGGAGGCCTGCCGGCGCCGGAAGCGTCAGCCGGCCGTGAGCGGGAGGAGGCCGAGCCGTACGTACGCGCCGCGCACGTGGGGAGAGCCCGGAAAATCGCCGGGTCTCCGGGATGTCAGTCCAGCAGGGAGAGCCTCGCCTCCCGCTTCGCGTCACTTTAGTCCACGGTGTCTCGCGGTCAATCAACCGGCCTGCGCGTCGCGCCCCGAGGTGCATGTGAAGCGGCATATCGGGGAAAATCACCCGTACGGCTTTCCGCCCGCCACCTGTGTGGGTTACCTCACACGAGGACCGTGATGACGCTCTTTTCCCTCTCCCACCCGCAGACCAGATCGGCGGTGACCAGTAACGTCATGAGTATGACGACTTCCGCATCCGTTTCCACCGAAACCGAAGGCGCCATACGAGGCGGCACGGTCACCGACCGCCTGGTCGAGGCGAACGAACACTACGCCGAGGCGTTCACCGACCCCGGGATGGACGCCCGTCCCGTGCTGCACGTGGCGGTCGTGGCCTGCATGGACGCCCGTATCGACCTGCACAAGGCGCTGGGTCTGCAGCTCGGCGACTGCCACACGATCCGCAACGCCGGCGGCGTGGTCACCGACGACGTGATCCGCTCCCTCACCATCAGCCAGCGCAAGCTCGGCACCCGCAGCATCGTCCTCATCCACCACACCGGCTGCGGCATGGAGACGATCACCGAGGACTTCCGCACCGAGCTGGAGGAGGAGGTCGGCCAGCGCCCCGCCTGGGCGGCGGAGGCCTTCGCCGACGTCGACCAGGACGTCCGCCAGTCCATGCAGCGGGTGCGCACCTCGCCGTTCCTGCTGCACACCGACGACGTGCGCGGCTTCGTCTTCGACGTGAGGACCGGCCTGCTGCGCGAGATCGACCCTGCGTGATCGGTCCCCGGCCCTTCTCGTTCCTCGCGCAACGCGCGCATGCTGGAGCCCAAGCACCGTAAAACCCGACATATCGCGGCCACTTGTCCACAGTCGAGTGACACGAATCGGTAACGGCAGCAAGAATGCGGGGTGTGGCGCCGCGCGGGACGTTTCCCGCGTGGTGTCCGTGATTCGGGGTGGGCCGGGGCGAGCAGCTGAGCATCGGCCCATGAAAGAACGGGCCGAGGAGGGCCGGGTGACGACCTATGACGATCGAGCGAGCCTTAGTGATCTGACTGCCACTGTGGAGCGCGTCCGCAGTTCGGTGGAAGGAGTGATCGAGGGCAAGCCCGAGGTCGTACGGCTTTCGCTGACCGTACTGCTCGCCGAGGGACATCTTCTGATCGAGGACGTCCCCGGCGTGGGCAAGACCATGCTCGCCAAGGCACTGGCGAGGTCCATCGACTGTTCCGTGCGGCGCATCCAGTTCACCCCGGACCTGCTGCCCTCGGACATCACGGGCGTGTCGATCTGGGACCAGCAGCGCCGCGACTTCGAGTTCAAGCCCGGAGCGATCTTCGCGCAGATCGTGATCGGCGACGAGATCAACCGCGCCTCGCCCAAGACCCAGTCCGCGCTGCTGGAGTCCATGGAGGAGCGCCAGGTCACCATCGACGGGCAGACCTACGAGCTGCCGAGCCCCTTCATGGTGGTGGCCACGCAGAACCCGGTGGAGATGGAGGGCACCTACCCGCTGCCCGAGGCCCAGCGCGACCGTTTCATGGCCCGCGTCTCGGTCGGCTACCCGAGCGTGGAGGCCGAGCTGCAGATGCTCGACGTGCACGGCGGCGTGTCCCCCCTGGAGGACCTGCAGCCGGTCGCGCACGCGCACGACATGGTCAAGCTGATCGAGGCGGTCCGCTCGGTGCACGTCGCCGAAACGGTCCGGCGCTACGCGGTCGACCTGGTCACGGCCACCCGTACCCACCCCGACCTCAGACTCGGCGCCTCCCCGCGCGCCACGCTGCACCTGCTGCGCGCGGCGAAGGCCTCCGCGGCCCTGAGCGGCCGGGAGTACGCCCTGCCGGACGACATCCAGGCGCTCGCCGTCGCCGTCCTGGCCCACCGGCTGCTGCCCACCGCGCAGGCCCAGCTCAACCGCCGCACCTCCGAGCAGGTCGTCCAGGAGATCCTGCAGCGCACGCCGGTGCCCGCGACGCCGCAGCAGGGCGGCTTCGGCGGCCTCGGGCGCGGCACGCCGGCCTACGGCCAGCAGCCGCCGCGGAGGCTGTGATGACCACCGGGGCGGGCGGGCCCGCGGACGCCGACCGCGGTGAGAAGGGCGGCATCCGCACCGCCCTGGCGGGTCTGACCACCCGCGGACGCTCCTTCCTGGCGGCCGGCATCGCGGCCGCGATCTGCGCCTACGTGCTCGGCCAGAGCGACCTGCTGCGGGTCGGCCTGCTGCTCGCCGCGCTGCCCCTGGTCTGCGCGGTCTTCCTCTACCGCACGCGCTACCGGGTGGCCGGCAGCCGCCGGCTCTCCCCCGCGCGCGTGCCCGCCGGCAGCGAGGCCCGCGTCCATCTGCGGATGGACAACGTCTCCCGGCTGCCCACGGGCCTGCTGATGCTCCAGGACCGGGTGCCCTACGTCCTCGGCCCGCGCCCGCGCTTCGTGCTGGACCGCGTCGAGCCGGGCGGCCGCCGCGAGGTCTCTTACCGCGTCCGCTCCGACCTGCGCGGCCGCTATCCCCTGGGCCCGCTCCAGCTGCGCCTGACCGACCCGTTCGGCATGTGCGAGCTGACCCGCTCCTTCTCCTCGTACGACACCCTGACGGTGATCCCGCGCGTGGAGGCGCTGCCTCCGGTGCGCCTCAGCGGGGAGTCCAAGGGGTACGGCGACGGGCGGCAGCGCTCGCTCGCACTGGCAGGCGAGGACGACGTCATCCCGCGCGGCTACCGCTACGGCGACGATCTGCGCCGGGTGCACTGGCGCTCCACCGCCCGCTACGGCGAGCTGATGGTGCGCCGGGAGGAGCAGCCGCAGCGCGCCCGGTGCACGGTGCTGCTGGACACCCGAGGCATCGGCTTCCGGGGCGCGGGCCCCGACTCGGCCTTCGAGTGGGCCGTCTCGGGCGCGGCGTCCGTCCTGGTCCACATGCTGGAACGGGGCTTCTCGGTACGGCTGTTGACCGACACGGGCAACTCGGTGCCCGGCGAGGGCGCCGACGGGTTCGCGGGGGCGAGCCAGGAGACCGCCGACGCGGCCGGGCTGATGATGGACACCCTCGCGGTCGTCGACCACTCGGACGGCGCGGGCCTGTCCCGGGCGTACGACGTACTGCGCGGCGGCAACGAGGGGCTGCTGGTGGCCTTCTTCGGCGACCTCGACGAGGAACAGGCCACGATCGCCGCCAAGATGCGCCAGCGCAGCGGGGGTGCGCTGGCCTTCCTGCTGGACGGTGACACGTGGGTGCGGGAACCCACCGATGTGCCCGGGCCGATGAACCGGCGTGCGGAGCGGCTGCGGATGCTGCGGGAGGCGGGCTGGACGGCCCTGAGCGTGCCGCGCGGCACCGCGCTGAGCGAGCTGTGGCGGCAGGCGGACCGCGAGCGCGCGGGCCTGGGCGTGGCCGCGGCCAACGCGGCGACCGCTGCGAACGCGGCCGATGCTGAGGGGGCGGGCTCATGAGCGGGCGGGCACGACTGGCACTGTGCGCCTGGGCGGCCACGCTGATGGCGTCCTGCGCCCTGCTGCCTCTGGTGACGCCCGCCACCTGGATCCTGCAGGCGGCCCTCATGCTAGGCGTGCAGAGCGGTGTGGGCGCGGCGACCCGGCGGGTGCCGCTGGCGCGGCCGCTGACGGTGGCGGCGCAGGCGCTCGTCACCCTGCTGATGCTCACCCTCGTCTTCTTCCCGGCAGCAGGCGTTCCTCGGGATCGTCCCCGGCCCCGAGGCCTTCCGGCACTTCGCCGATCTGCTGCAGCAGGGCGGCGACGACATCGCGCGGTACGCGATACCGGCGCCGCTGGAGTCGCACGGCATCCGGCTGATGCTGCTCGGCGGTGTCATGATCATCGGGCTCGCGGTGGACACCCTGGCGGTGACCTTCCGCAGCGCGGCCCCCGCCGGGCTGCCGCTGCTCGCGCTGTACTCCGTCGCCGCCGGGCTGTCCGACGGCGGCACCGACTGGCTGTGGTTCCTGGTGGCGGCGGCCGGCTATCTGATGCTGCTCCTCGCGGAGGGCCGGGACCGGCTGTCGCAGTGGGGGCGGGTGTTCGGCGGGGCGCCGCGCACCCCGGGCGGGGAACCGGGCGCGGTGGCGCCGGTCCGTACCGGGCGGCGCATCGGGGGTGCTCGCCCTCGGGCTCGCTTCTCGTGGTGCCGGCCGTCCTGCCGTCGATGAGCGGCGGTCTGCTGGACGGCGCCGGGACGGGCGTGGGCGCCGGCAACGGCAGCGGGGGCACGATCTCCGCGGTCAACCCCCCTGGTCTCGCTGCGCGACAGCCTGAACGTGGACGAGGACGCCAGGTCCTGTCCCTGAAGACCAACGGCGACGTCGCCGACCTGTACCTGCGGATCGTGTCCCTGGACGACTTCGACGGCAGCACCTGGAAGCCGTCCAAGCGGCACGTCACCGGCGTGCCGGACAAGCTCCCCACCCCGACGGGCCTCGGCCCGGACGTCAAGCGCGCGGAGATCGAGACCCGTGTCTCGGCGGCCGACTGGTACGCCCAGGACTGGCTGCCGATGCCCTACCCGCCCAGCGGTGTGCAGGTCGGCGGCAAGTGGCGCTACGAACCGGTGGGCATGACGCTCGTCGGCGACCACGGCGAGACCACCCGGGGCAAGACGTACCTGGTCAAGAGCCTCGACGTGCAGCCGACGGCGGAGCAGCTGGCCGACGCGCCGGAGCCGCCCAAGGCGCTGAAGGACGAGTACACCCAGCTGCCGAAGTCGCTGCCCGACGTGGTGCGGACGACCGCCCGCAAGGTCACCGAGGGCTCGACGAGCCACTACGAACAGGCGGTCAAGCTCCAGGACTGGTTCGCGGTCAACGGCGGCTTCCAGTACAGCACCCAGGTGCAGGTCGGCACCGGCTCGCAGGCGATAGCGAAGTTCCTGAAGGACAAGGAGGGCTTCTGCGTCCACTTCTCCTTCGCGATGGCGGCGATGGCCCGCAGCCTGGGCATCCCGGCCCGGGTCGCGGTCGGCTTCGCGCCCGGCACCCCGCAGTCGGACCGTTCGGTGTCGGTGGGCCTGAAGGACGCCCACGCCTGGCCCGAGCTGTACTTCGAGGGCGTGGGCTGGACCCGCTTCGAGCCGACCCCCAACCGGGGTGTGACGCCCTCCTACACCCAGTCGGACACGCCGGGCAGCAGCCTTCCGGATCTGCCGCGGACCTCGCAGTCGGCGGGAGCGTCCGTGTCCGCGGCGCCGTCGGCGACCACGAGCTGCGGGGTGCAGCAGAAGAAGCTCCAGGAATGCGGCAACGCCCTTCCGGCGGACACGGCCATCCCCGGTGGCGGCGGTCCGGCCTGGTACGAGATCGCTGGGTGGACGCTGCTCGGTCTGCTCGCGCTCGTCGTGCCGCTGCTGCCCATGCTGTGGCGCATCCGCCGGCGCACGGTGCGGCTCGCCTCGGCCCAGCACTCGGCGTCCGGCACGGGTGTCGGCCCGCGGCCGCGACGAGCGGGCGGCGGACGGCCTCGCTCCCGGTGAGGTCACGCTGACGGGCGCCTCGACGACGGTCGAGGCGGAGGCGCGGTACGCACGCCGAGATGGCCGCCGGCATGTGCTGGCCGTCTGGCGCGAGCTCACCGACACGGCCTGGGACTACGGCATCGTGCCGGACGACGCCCTGACGCCGCGGAAGGCGGCGGCGCGGATCGTACGGCTCGGGGAGCTGGAACCGGCGGCCGCGGAGTCGGTGCACCGGGGTGGCCGAGCGCGGTGGAGCAGGTCCTGTTCGCGCCGCGGCCGCACGCCGCTCCAGGGCTGGCCGACGACGTCCGCGGGCTGCGGACGGCGCTGCGGGCACGGGCGAGCCCGGACGACCCGGGTGGCGTGCGGTGCTGGCGCCGCGGTCGGCGGTCCGCGCGCTCTGGGACGCCTCGGACCGCTGGAACGCCTTCAAGAGCCGCACGGCGGAACGCTTGACCGCACTGGTCCGCCGCCCGTCGGGCCAGCAGAGCGGCTGACGGGCCGGCGCAGGCGGTGAGGGGCCGCCGCCGCGCATA